>MPMI01000002.1 GCA_002238415.1 Desulfurellaceae bacterium bin18
ATATTCTCCAGCAGCCTCATACCGCCTAGACACACCACCCCGCCAATCGCTCCGATGATGACCGCCCAATACGGCTTCACAATATCCGGCCCTGCGGTAATCGAGACCAAGCCGGCAATCGCACCGTTCAGAACGGCAAGGAGGTCGACCCGTCCGAGTAAGGGTCGTGAGACGCATAAGGCGGCCACGACCCCCGCCGCCGCCGCCAGGTTCGTGTTCGCGAGCACATTACTCATGGCCACAGCGTCCACCGCGCCAGCCAAAGCGAGCTGTGAGCCACCGTTAAAGCCAAGCCACCCAAACCACAGAATAAGAACCCCTAAGGTAACGAACGGGACGTTCGAGGGTGGCGTGGGCTTGACACTGCCGTCTGGCCGAAACTTTCCTATTCTTGGCCCGACGACTATGGCGCCGGCCAGTGCAGCCCAGCCGCCGGTCGAATGCACAATGGTGGAACCGGCGAAGTCCTGGAAGCCCATTTCATTGAGCCAACCCCCACCCCACGTCCAGGCTCCAACAATAGGATAGATAATGGCCGTCAAAACGGTCGTGAAGGCAAGAAACGACCAGAGCTTGACCCGTTCGGCCAGAGTGCCGGACACAATCGAGGCAGCCGTCGCGACGAAGACCATCTGGAAGAACCAGTCCGACATCGTGGCATAGCCGTTTGCGACGACAGCGGCCAGGGCTTCTGTCTGGTCGGACAACAGGGCCAACTCATCGGCGGAAGGACCGTAGAGAAAGGTTACCGAGCCGACCCAGGAGCCGACATCGACGTACATCAGATTGTAGCCGATGAAGTAATAGGCCAGCCCGGCGACCGAGTACAGCCCGATGTTCTTGAGACAGATCACCGAGGCGTTCTTTGTACGCACCGAACCGGACTCCAGCATGGTGAAGCCCGCGCACATCCACATTACCAGGGCTCCCCAGATGAGAAAGGAGAATGTGTTCAGAACAAACTGTGACTCTTCATCCACGGCCGCCTGCGCAGCATCAGCCTGTAATAGGAGGCTGAAAGCCACTAGCAACGCTCCTGTTCTCGCGACACTCCGACCAGACCTCCCTCGTCCATCTCTGCTTCTGTTCATGCTCGCCTCCAATCCTGTCTCGATTAACTGGCTGCCACAAGAACTACGAAAAAGAGTAAACGTGTCTAACTTTTTTGGGTGATTGGAGGACACGTTTACTCTTTCAAGCAGATACATGCAGGCTCGGGCAGGGCCAGACCCATACATGTATTCTGAGTAGGAGAGCCCTCAGACCGATAAGACTTCGGACTTCTCTACCGTATATTTTTTTGCGTCCAGGGCTCCGGCCAGTAGGCTGGGAGCTTCTTTGAGAAAATTTTGCAGATGCTCGGTCTGAAAGTGGGCGGCAAGAGCCTCTTCCGACTCCCATTCCTCGAAGAGGAAGAAGGTATGTTCAGCGGTTGCCGCAGTGTGGAATTGATAACTGATGCAGCCCGGCTCTTTGAGTGTCTCCTCCACCATCTTGGCGGCAAGAGCCTTGGCGTCATTCCAGCGTTCGGCCTTGACTGGGATTGTCCCTGCAATAACGATCATGCGTCCCCTCCTTCTCTGTTGAGTCCGTTGAGATACCGGTTGGCTGAGATCATGGCAAACTCGTACCGAAAGCAGACTTTAGGCATAGAACTACTGGCAAAATCTGTCAAACGAAATAATGATCGAGCAGGTGGGTTGTAGAAAGTATAACAGGCGAATAGTAGACTATAGTCAAAAATGAATATTCCAAGATTTCGGGGTTATCCATTCGGCTAAAATGGACATTTCCCAATGAACTCTCTGCACGAACTTCACGATAAGAGCTGGGCGGGGTACAGTGGGAAGCATATCAGAAGAAGGAGGGTACGATGTCCGATTTTGAATCTGTCTTGTATGAGATCCCTGCGGAGCACATAGCACGTATTGTGTTAAACCGGCCGGAGACACGAAACGCTCAGGATACCAAGCTGCTGTATGAATTGAACGCGGCCTTTGACCGTGCGGCACAAGATGATGCAGTTAAGGTCATTATCCTGGCTGCAAACGGGCCTCATTTTTCGTCCGGCCATGATCTACGAGAGCCCAACGTGTACGAGAAAATGTCTGAATTCGACACGGTGGGAACGTGGTGCGGATTTACCTGTGCGGGTGCCGAAAGGCAGATGGCGCGTGAGAAAGAAATCTACGTCGGCTTTTGTGAACGCTGGCGTAATATTCCCAAGCCAACGCTGGCCGCGGTACAAGGCAAGGTCATTGCCGGAGGACTGATGTTGATCTGGCCCTGCGATATCATCATCGCCAGCGAAGATGCGCAATTCTGCGACCCGGTAGCGAACTTTGGTATTGGCGGGGTAGAGTTCTTCGCCCACCCCTGGGAAGTCGGTGCGCGTAAGGCTAAAGAGATGCTCTTCACCTCGGACTGGCTATCGGTCGAGGAGGCGAAGCAACTCGGTATGGTGAATCAAATCGTCCCTCGGGAGAAACTCGACGAAACCGTACTGGCCATGGCCCAAAAGATTGCAAAAAAATCTCTGTTTGCCCTGAAGCTGACCAAAGAGGCGGTCAACGTGGCGGAAGATGCGCAGGGTCGGGTCCAATCCATGCAAACGTCTTTTGCCTTGCATCAACTTGCCCATACTCACTGGCTGGAGCAGTACGGCGTCCTATTGGACCCGACCGGCTTGCCGCCTGAGACGGCCAAGGCCCTAGGCGCAAAACTCAAGCAGAAAGAGACCTGATAGCGAGCAAAGAGGAAGCGTGTCCAGCATCTCAGCGCTATTGGAGGACAGGTTTCCTCTTCGAGTCAGATGGCTGTTTTCCAGCCTCCCTGGGGCCGGATGTTCCTGGCTTCAGGGATAACGCTGGTGCTGAACTGTTGCATCTGGTCTTCAAGCTCGGACAATTGTCCGGACGGACAGTCAAAGAAACACACCACCAGCCCATAGCCTGCTTTGGCAAAACCGTGCAGGTCTTCGAGGATTTGTTCCGCCGTGCCCGTACAGATGCGGCGGGGCGGCTCTTGACTGTGAGGGGCAGCGGGCGGGGGCGGGCGGGGGGGGCGCTCTTGACTGAGAGGATCAGCGGGCGAGGTCATGCGGGCGGAACTCACGCCCATCATGATAAATCCATCGTGCGGGCGACCGATTGCGTCCAGCTCCGTTCGGATTATTTCCTGTTCTTTGGCATAACGGTCCGGCTTCGCAAACGGATCGAGAAAAATCGGATAAAAGCCGTCACATGAACGTGCTGCCCGCCGGGCACCGCCAGGGGTGACACCGCCATAGATGATCGGGGGCGGCTGTTGGCGCGGCTTGGGGTCCATGGACAGAGCGGCAAACTGATAGAACCGCCCCTGGTAGCTGACGACATCGTCCGTCCACGAGCGTTTATAGATCTCAATACACTCGTCCGTCCGCGGACCGCGTTCGGCATAGGGAATACCGATTGCGGCAAACTCCTCCTGCATCCAGCCGGCGCCAACGCCGTACAGCAGCCGTCCATTCGAGAGCTGATCGATGGTCGCAAACTGGCGGGCGTCGCTAAGAGGATTGCGATAGGGGGAAATGAGGACGCTCGTGCCGAGCTTGAGGCTGGTCGTCGTGTGAGCAACGGCGCCCATTACCACGGCGGCATCGAACATGGTATGGCGCGGTTCATAGGCGCGACTGCCTGACGCGTTGGCGACATGCTCGCTTTCCGAGTCCATGGGCATGCACACATGGTCCGGAAACCACATGGAGTGAAAGCCCAGGCGTTCCGCGAGTTGTGCGGTTTCTACGGGCCGGAGCTGATCCGCGGGAAGGGAACGGGCCAATACGTTCTGGTCGTCCCGATAGGCCAGACCGTGTGTGGTCGCATATATGCCGATTTCCATAGGTCTTCCTTGTGGTTAGGGGTTAAGTGTACACTATCTTCGTGTAAAGAAGATTTCCTCACAAGCCATATGGCAGATCCTTTGTCGTACAGATTGTAAACACCCGGTCGCCTCGACGAATACGGTACGGCTTCTTCGCTACAGGACTGACGATGTAGTTGTCACCCTGTGGATATAGACCACGGAAGGCCGCGATAGCGGAGATATTCAGTTTATCGGGATTGATCTTGCACTCGGCCAGATCGACACGATTTCGCTCGCGACGGATGACGAAATCTACTTCACGACCGGACTTGTCTTGCCAATAGAAAATGTCCTCGTCCGCGTAATGACAGCGCAGGGCGTCCAGCACCAGATGTTCCCACAACACGCCGCGGTCCTCGTCTCTGATGCTGTCCCAGCCCTTCTCGAAGGTGACAAATCCGGTATCGAAAGCATAACACTTGGGACGGCTGACGATCTCGCGTTTTCCGCCGCTATGAAAGGGCCGCAGCAGGTACACCGCATGAGCAATCTGCATGGCCTCGATATGCGCCTTAACCGTCGGACGGCTCAGTTGGCTCAGATTCGCCAGTTGGCTGTAATCGAGCTGTCCACCGCTCTGGCGTAACAACAGCCGGAACAGCGATAAGAATCCCTGGCGGTTGCGGATGCCGAACAGTTCCAGGATATCCCGTGCATAGAAGCTATCGATCCATTCGCTGAAAAACGCGCTGTCTTTGCGTTCCGCCAGTAGCGGCTCGGGAAGCCCACCGTGTAACAGACGGTGATCAAGAAGCGGTGTGCCGAAGGGATCGGCGCACTCCTCCCACAGCACCGGACAGAGGTGAACCGCCTGCTTACGTCCGGTGAGCGAATCTCGGAACTTGCGAGTGGCGGTTAAGGTTGAGGAGCCGGTAGCCAGAATCTTGAGCTGCGGATACTCGTCGGCGGCAATCTTCAGCAAGCGGCTGGGGTCTTCCAGACGGTGTACCTCATCGAATACCACTACCGTTCCCGGTGTCTGGCCGTCGAGAAACAGTTCCGGGTCATCCAGCGCCCGCAGGCTGGAAGGCAGATCGCAGTTCATATACACTGCGTCCGGCAGCATCCGAGCTAGGCTTGTCTTACCCACCCGACGAACGCCGGAGAGCCAGACGACCGACCGGCGGGACCATGCCTGCTGAACCCGGCCTAGCCACAGAGAGCGCTTAAACATATTCGTACTTTACATATAGACGACTATATGTAAAGTACGGAGGCGTGCGGAATCCAAAGGGTGTCCTCGAAACATTCACGGTCGGGCGCAAAGAGGGACGTTCCCCCTTGCGCTAAGGGATAACTTTGCAAACCTCCTCCTACTGTAGGTCGGTGAGTACATACCATGCAATAGTCGGATTCCTCCATGCCGGGCGTTTCACGGCGTCGCTCAGACCCTACGAAACGGCCGATTACGCGGCTTGCTTCTTCAGTGCGGCCTGGACTGCCTCACTGTCGGGAAAGACGCCGGTTTCGAGCTTGGAGTAAATCTTTGTCCCATTGACAATGACCTCGAACCGACCGTCGTCATACGGAACCAGGGTCAGACCCTGAACCTGTTGTTTATTGTGGGTCAATACATATTCCGCCAAACTGACGGCTTCCGGCTCATAACTTCACGCTGCGCAATATTCAATCCGAATATCCATAACTGCCTCCTCACCTGTGATCCCTACCATACCGGGAAATCGTGCTCAGCGAAATGCGCGACGCGATGCGGACTGACTTTGCTTTCTTGACCGGTGTGGTTTATGCTCCGGCCAAAGAATTGCAAATTCCTTTTGTTGAGGAGGGTTCTATGAATTGGCGCGATCAATGCGGTGACAAGCTGGTCTCTGCGCAAGAGGCGGTCCGGTGTGTGCGGAACGGCGACTCCGTGCAGTTCAACTGGCTGCACGCAACCCCCCTCTCGCTGTGCGACGCCCTGCTCGCGCGTACAGAAGAACTGCGCGATGTGAAAATTGGAACCATAGGTCCACTCTTTGACTGGGACCAGCCGGGCGTGGACCAGGCCTTCACCATTCAGACGCCCTACTTGGGCGTGACCACCCGCCCGCTCATGGGAAAAAAGAATATGGACTTCATTCCGGTGATGTATTACCGCCGGGGTGAACTCCCGCCAGGCATCGTCTGCGACGTGTATATGACCCCGGTTTCCGCGCCCGACAAGCACGGTTATTGCAGTTTTGGGCATGGCCTGTTCATGTCCAAAACCATGGCTGCCGCGGCACGGACGGTCGTGGCCGAGGTCCAGGATGGCCTTATCCGAACCGGCGGGGAGAATTATATCCATGTGTCCGAGATCGATTATTTTGTGGAACCGACGCGGCCCGCGGCCGAACTCCCGACAACGCAACGCAACGAAGAAGAAGTCGCGCTGACGGAGGTCATCTGCACCCTGGTGGCCAACGAACTCATTCACGACGGCGACACCGTCCAAATCGGTTTGGGTAGCGTTTCCTCTCCGCTCGGCATGTATCTAGGCAACAAGAACGACCTGGGTATTCACACTGAGGTGATTCCCGCTGGCATTGCCCGCCTGGTGCAGGAGGGCGTTATTACCGGGAAGTACAAGACCGTGAACCCCGGCAAGGTCGTTGCCAGTGCCGGGATCGGGGTGTTCCCGGACGAGCTGGCGATTATTGATGGCAACCCGAAATTCGAGTTTTATGACTTTACCTACACGGATGATTTGCGCCTGCTGGTCAATCAAGAGCACTATGTTGCCGTCAATAACGCCCTGGCCGTAGACCTGGGCGGGCAGGGCTGCTCCGAGTCGTTCGGCCCGTTCATGTATACCGGAACGGGTGGCCAGACCATTTTTACCATTACCGCGGCCTACTGTAACCCGGGCCGGTCGGTGATCGTCACACCGTCGAGCGCCGTGATTAACGACCGCCGGGTCTCGCGAATCGTGCCCATGCTTGAACCTGGTAGCGTGGTGACTGCGCAGCGGACCTTTGTTGACTATGTGGTGACCGAATTCGGGATTGCCGAACTCAAGGGCAAGTCCCTCAAACAGCGCGCCGCCGCCCTCCTGGAGATTGCCCATCCCGATTTTCAGCCGGACCTCAGACGGGAAGCCGAACGCATTTATCATATCTGAGACCCCTCACCCCGACCCTCTTCCCCAAGGGGAGAGGGAGAAGAAGGGAGGGAGAGGGCAAAAAATGTAGGGGCAACCCCCTGTGGTTGCCCGGCCCGGTCGTTGGCCTCGTGAAATCATGAAATTCACTAACCGTTTATCGACAGAGACGAGTCCCTATTTGCTCCAACATGCCCACAACCCGGTAGACTGGTACCCGTGGGGCGAAGAAGCTTTTGCCAAAGCCAAATCTGAAGACAAACCGATTCTGCTGAGCGTCGGCTATTCGGCGTGTCACTGGTGTCATGTCATGGCCCACGAATCCTTTGAGAACGAACGCATTGCGACACTGATGAATACGCTGTTCGTCAATATCAAGGTTGACCGGGAAGAACGGCCGGATGTTGATGAAATCTATATGAATGCGGTCCAGATACTGACCGGCCGCGGCGGCTGGCCGATGACGGTGTTTCTCACCCCGGAGGGCAAGCCGTTCTATGGCGGAACCTATTTCCCGCCTGAGGATCGTCATAATATCCCCGCGTTTCCGCGCGTCCTGGCGGGTATCGCCCAAGCCTATCGGGAAAAACCCGCGGACGTCTCCCAATCAACCGCCGAGATTCTGTCCCGGCTCGAGCAACTGGCCCGGCGTGAACAAACGACGCGACCACTTGAGGTCTCGGTGCTGGAGAAAGCGGTCGAAGGGCTGGCCCAACATTACGACGAGACCCACGGCGGGCTAGGTCAGGCTCCCAAATTCCCGAACACCTCCGTTTTTTCGCTTTTTCTGCGTCACGCCCACGCAACCGGTAATCGGCATTACCGGGACATGACCATTCACACGCTGCGCAAAATGGCCCAAGGCGGTATGTACGACCATCTCGGGGGAGGCTTCCATCGCTATTCGGTCGACGAGCGCTGGCTGGTGCCCCATTTTGAGAAGATGTTGTACGATAACGCCCTCCTGGCCCGGCTCTATCTTGAAGGCTACCAGGCCAGCGGAGAGCCCTTCTTTCAGCAGGGTGTGGAGGACATCCTGGCCTATGTCAGGCGTGAGATGGTCAGTCCGGAGGGAGGATTTTATTCAACCCAGGATGCCGACTCGGAAGGCAAAGAGGGCAAATTCTTTGTCTGGGACCAGGACGAAGTGATGCGGATATTGGGTGACGAGGTGGGGGAGATATTCTGTCGCTATTACGATGTGACGGATGTCGGAAATTTCGAGCAGAAGAACATCCTGCATCCTACGCTGGAGCTGGAACAACTGGCTCGGCTCTTTCGGCGTGATGTGGACGATATGCAGCAGTTGATCGGCCAGGCCAAAGGCCGCCTCTTTGCCGTCCGTGAACAGCGGGTGAAACCCGGTCGCGATGAGAAAATTCTGACCAGTTGGAACGGTCTCATGATTTCGGCATTTGCCGAGGCGTATAAGGTGTTGGGCAATCCCGACTATCTCGAGGTCGCCCGGCGCGGTATCCGTTTTGTTCAGACTTCCCTGTGTCATGAAGGCCGCTTGCTGCGCAGTTATACGAACGGGCAAGCCAAATTCAACGCCTATCTTGACGACTACGCCTGCTTCGGCGCAGCCTTACTCGACGTGTATGAGGCGACCTTTGAGCCAGCATATCTGGACGAAGCAGTGGCTGTGGCCGACGTGCTGCTGGAGCGCTTTTGGGACGCACAGGAGGGCGGGTTCTTTTTTACCAGCTCCGACCACGAAGCGCTGATCAGCCGCTCAAAGTCCGCTTTCGATGGATCTGTGCCGTCGGGGAACTCTGTGGCCGCTTCCGTCTTGCTGCGCCTGTATTATGCTACCGAGCAGCAGGACTATCTGACCAAAGCGGAAACGATCTTCCGACTGTTCTACGACGCCCTGGAGCAAAACCCCTTTGGTTTCAGCAATATGCTGTGTGGCCTGGATTTTTACCTGCGCCGGCCCAAGGAAATCGTGCTCCTGGGAGACCCGGCCGTCCCTGAAACCACAGCGCTGCTGAAAAACATCCATGCGAGCTTTATTCCCAATAAGACGCTGTTGTGTTTCGACCCGGTGCAGCCGCCGCAGCGCGGTGTCCCCGGATTCCTCGCAGGCAAGACGCGGGTTGATGACAAGCTGACTGCCTATGTCTGTCATAATTTTGCCTGTTCTTTACCGGTCACAAGTTGGGAAGAGTTACGACCACTTATGCAGGATGGACTGTGATTTGTGTGATGAGACATGCCTGATGGGAGGGGGTTATGCGATTTATGAGTGGGCTCTTGCAGGTTGTTTTTTTTCTGGCTGTGGTGTGGGCGTCTCTCCTGGCTGCCGGGCTTATTTCCAACGATCTGCCGTGGAGTGATTCCCCAGGGATGGGAACCCGGCTGCTGACCTATCTGTCAACAAATGTTGCGGAAACAACACCAGACACGGCCTTTCCCGAACTCCGGCCACGTACCTATGCGGCTCCCGCAGCCTTGATGTTTGATGTTGCTCGCCGGGCAGCCGAGGCCCTCCACTGGGAGTTAAGTACGGTTGAGCCGGAAGAGCGGAAAATAGAAGCCGTGGTGACGACGAGAGTCATTAAATTCAAGGATGATGTCACCATCTGGGTCGAGGCTGATGGAGAGGAGCGGAGTACGCTTTTCGCGCGTTCTGCCTCACGCGTCGGCAAGTCGGATTTAGGGGCCAATACCCGCCACCTCATGAACTTGTTTGAAACCGTGGATATCATCGCGCCGGTAACGGCCATCGTAGATAAAGAGGAGGTGACTGAAGAAGCCCAAACCTCTCCCGAGGCAATGCCTACGAAGAGTGCTACCCCGCCTGCAACGGAAGATCCGTCACGGGAATAATGCAGGAACAATGCCTCAGCAGCCGCGGATCGAGTCGGTTGAGTCATTGAGTTATTGAGTCGGTTGAGTCTTGGCCCAACGGACCCAACGGACCCAACGGACGCCTCATTGACCTGGGTTGAAATTTCCATTGCCGCCGGCGTTTTCCTGACCCTGCGGAACGCGCTGGCGCGGACCTTGTCTGGCAGGGTTTCTCCCGTCCTCATCAGTTGGGCGCGTTTTACGTTTAATCTGCCGTTCTCAGGCCCCGCAGTGCTCATGCTGATAGCCGCGAGCGGCGTACCGCAGTTGTCGTTCGCATTCTATGGGTATTGCTTTTTGACAGGGGTTACCCAGATTCTTGCCAATATCGCCCTAGTTTCTGCCTTTCGGCATACCAATTTTGCGCAGGCCATTGTCTTGCACAAACTGGAAGTGCTCTTCACCGCCTTGTGTGGCCTCATGTTTTTTGCAGAGTATCCGTCGGCCTTCGGCTGGGTCGGTATCATCGCTTCCAGCCTGGGTGTGATGCTGATGAACCTCGGCAAAGAGGGCGGGCCTGCGGGCTGGCGTCGAGCCCTGCATTTTGACCTGGGAGCCTTACTCGCTGGTACGTGTGCCATCTTTCTGGTGTTTGCCAGTTTTCTATTGAAAGAGGCTACCACGGAGTTTGCCGCCTTAAACCCTCAATTTGGAACAAGTCGCTTCGAGGCCGCTGTTCACGCCGTGTTTCATACCACCTGGATGGAGGTTGTGATGCTGACGGCCTACCTGTGGTGGCTGAAACGCGAGGAATTGCAGGCTATTACAACCCACTGGCGCCGGATGTCGCTCATTGGGGCAGCGAGTTTCTGTGGCAGTATCTGTGCCTTTTGGTCTTACTCGCTGACCCTGGTGGTGTACGCCAAGGCAGTTGCTCAAATCGAAGCTGTCGTGGCTATTGGACTGGCGCTCGTTCTGTGGCGTGAAAAAGAAGTCTGGCGTCAAATCCCGGGTGTCGTCCTTGTCGTGAGCGGGATAGCCATGATTCTGCTGGGGTGAATGTATACACCGCTCCAGGATTTACTACTGTGGGTCTCCAATGTTTTCCGATGCATTCCCTCTCGAACATTTCGTCCGGAATATTTTTCTGGACGGCTGCCACATTGTGGCATACGATTAAGTCTGCCAACTTCGTATGAGGAGGCTTTGCCGTGGGCCTGCCACAATCGAGTCGTTTGCAATTTACTCAGGATCTCACCATCTGTCGTATTCTTAACGGCTTATGGCAGGTGTCTGGAGGGCACGGGCGCATTAATCCCCAAGCCGCGGTCCGGGAGATGTTTGACTATCATGAGACTGGCTTCACCTCGTGGGATCTTGCGGATCACTATGGCCCGGCCGAAGATTTTATCGGCGATTTCCGGCGTCAGCTCGCGAAGTCGCGCGGTACCGAAGCACTTCCTAGCATCCAAGCCTTTACCAAATGGGTCCCGCGTCCCGGTCGCATGACACGCGAGGTAGTAGAGCACAATATCGACATCTCTTTACGTCGCATGGATGTGGAGACGCTTGATCTCTTGCAGTTTCACTGGTGGGACTACAGCGACAAACGCTATTTGGATGCACTCAAACACCTCTCCGATCTCAAAGAAGAAGGTAAGATTCACCATCTTGCCTTGACCAACTTCGATACCGAGCATCTCAGAATCATTACCGAGCACGACATCACAATCGTTTCCAATCAAGTCCAGTTCTCCCTGATTGACCGCCGACCGGAGATCGAGATGATCCCGTTTTGCCAAGCGCATGATATCCAGTTGCTGACCTATGGGACCGTGTGCGGCGGGCTGCTGTCTGAACAGTTTCTTGGCCGGCGTGAGCCGGGCCAATGGTCGCTGAAGACAGCCAGCCTTCAGAAATATAAACAGATGATCGATGCTTGGGGCGGGTGGCAACTCTTCCAAGAACTGTTGGGCTGTCTCAAGGATATCGCCGAGAGGCATGCCGTGAGTATCGCTAATATCGCCACCTATTACATCCTTACCAAACCTTGCGTGGCTGGCGTTATTCTTGGTACCCGACTGGGTGTTTCTGAGCACCGGGCCGACAACGCGCGCATTTTTGATATAACGCTCGACGCAGGGGAGCTTGATCAGGTGCATAGCCTCCTGAGCCACTCGAACAACCTCTTTCAATCCATTGGCGATTGTGGAGATGAGTACCGGAATTAGACTGAGTATGGCAATCAGTTGTAGTGGACGAGGACAGAAACGGAGCGTGTCAGCGTGAACCTTCCTTCGCATGCGCAGGTCGTCATTATTGGCGGTGGCATAATCGGTTGTAGCGTGGCCTATCATCTCTGCAAACTCGGCCTCAGCGATGTGGTCCTGCTCGAACGTAAAAGCCTCACCAGCGGCACCACCTGGCACGCTGCTGGCCTGGTGGGACAATTGCGAGCGACGCACAATCTGACCCGACTCGCCCAATATACGACTACGCTCTTGCAGGAACTCGAAGCCGAAACCGGACAAGCAACCGGCTTTAAGCAAACCGGCTCCCTGGCTATTGCCAATAACGCCGAGCGTTTTGAGGAACTCAAGCGCGGCGCGTCCATGGCAAAATGCTTTGGGCTAGGGGTTGAAGTCATTACCCCCAGGGAAGCGGCCGACCTGTGGCCACTCATGAATGCCTCAGACTTGGTGGGGGCGGTGTATTTACCTGGCGACGGGCAGACGAACCCGACCGATACGACCCAGGCCTATGCCAAGGGTGCCAAGATGCGTGGCGCCCAGATATTCGAGAATGTGAAGGCGACCGGCATTCACCAGAAAGACGGTAGGGTCAGCGGAGTTGCCACCGAATACGGCGACATCCAGTCTGAATATGTGGTCAACTGTGCCGGTATGTGGGCGCGGCAGGTCGGTCGCCTGGCCGGGGTCAGTATTCCCCTCCACGCGGCGGAACATTTTTATGTTGTGACCGAGCCGATTGCCGGGCTGGCCTCTGGTTTACCGACGCTACGCGACCCTGGGAGTGCAACGTATTTCAAGGAAGAAGTCGGCTGTGTCCTGGCGGGTTTCTTTGAACTCCAGGCCAAGCCGTGGGGAAGGGGAGGCGAGGCCATTCCTGAAGATTTTGCATTTGGCACTTTTGGTGAAGACTGGGAGCATCTGGAGGGTGTATTCAACAAGGCGATGCACCGTTTGCCGGCGTTGGAGACCGCGGGGATCAAACTCTTCCTCAACGGACCCGAAAGTTTCACTCCGGACGACCGCTACCATTTGGGCGAAGCGCCCGAGCTCAAGAATTTCTATGTCGCCGCGGGCTTTAACTCCATCGGTATTCAGTCTTCCGGTGGGGCCGGGAAAGTCCTGGCAGAATGGATTGCGCACGGACATCCGCCGCTAGACCTGTGGGACGTTGATATTCGGCGCAATCGACCCTTTCAGAACAATCGACACTATTTGGAAAAACGGGTCTCGGAAACCCTGGGCCTCCTCTATGATATGCACTGGCCGTTCCGGCAGTATGAAACCAGCCGCAACGTGCGCCTGTCGCCGCTGCACGACCGGTTGGTGAGCCAGGGGGCGTGTTTCGGAGAAGTCGCCGGCTGGGAGCGCGCCAATTGGTTTGCTCCTCCGGGCGTGGAACCCACATACCAATATTCGTACGGCAAACAAAACTGGTTTGCCTATTCGGCGGCTGAGCATCGGGCCGTACGTGAGAATGTCGGTCTGTTCGACCAAACCTCTTTCAGCAAGTTTCTCCTCCAGGGAAAGGATGCGGTGAGCGTGCTCAATCGTCTGTGCGGGAACCAGATTGACGTTGTGCCAGGGAAGGTGGTCTATACCCAAATGTTGAATGAGCGGGGTGGGGTCGAGGCCGATGTGACTATCACTCGCGTTGCTCCGGACTGCTTCTATATCGTGGATGCCGCGGCCACGCAGACAAAAACGTTTTCCTATATACAGTCGCATATTGCTGCGGACGAATATGCTTTTCTCACCGACGTGACCTCAGCCTACGCCGTGCTGGGCGTGATGGGTCCGAATGCTCGGACGCTCTTGAGCAGCTTGACCGATGCGGACCTCTCCAACCCCGCCTTCCCGTTTGCCAGCTCGCAGGAAATCGACTTTGCCGATGCTCGGCTCCGCGCTATCCGTATTACCTATGTGGGTGAGCTGGGCTGGGAGCTGCACATACCGACCGAATTCGCTCTTTCAGTCTACGACGCCATCACGCAAGCCGGCAAAGCCGTATCACTTCAACACTGCGGCTATCACGCCCTCAATTCCTTGCGTATAGAAAAAGGCTACCGTCACTGGGGGCACGACGTGGCCGATGAAGACACACCGTTCGAAGCCGGGCTCGGGTTTGCCGTTCGGCTGAATAAGGACTCTTTCTTAGGCCGAGAAGTCCTGCTGAAGCAACACCATAACGGCGTCAAAAAGCGGATCGTCCAGTTTGCATTAGAAGACCCGGAGGTATTGCTCTACCACAATGAACCGATTTGGCGGGATAATGAAATTGTCGGTTTTATTACCTCCGGTATGTTCGGCCATACCCTGGGCGCAGCCATTGGCCTGGGGTACGTCAATCATGCGGATGGTGTCACACCCGAATACATTCAGTCCGGCCACTACGAAATAGAGGTCGCGGGCAGGCGTATTCCGGCTCGGGCTTCGTTGCGTCCTTTCTACGACCCGGAGAACGAACGGATAAAGATGTAGGAATAATTTCCCCCTCCCCCAGGGACGAGAAGGCTCCCTACGCCGAAAAGAGTAAACATGTCCTCCGATAGACAGGCAGATGCTGGACACGTCTACTCTTTGAAATGTTTTGCAACATTCCGGGCGAACTCGGCCACTATTTTATCAGCCCTTTTCCGAATGACAGGCTGGCCGAACTCACCAAGTTTGCCCATGAGCCGGGCTTCGGTCTGGATGGACAGTTGGGTTTGCGCCTCTTCCTGTTCGACTAAGGCCAGCGCGGCGCTGATATGGACGCCGCCACCAACGCGTCGATCGTGGGCTTCCGCCCGACCAACCGCACGCCAATTCGTTTGATCGAACTCCTGGATGCGGAGCTCGCCCCGTAGGGTAAGGCGAATAGGCCCGAATGCCACTTTCATCCGGCCCACGTATTGATCCTCACCGGTGGCGACAACATCGCTCACCCCCGGTATACAGGCCGCCATCCGCGGCACATCCATGAGAAAATCCCACAGGGTTTCGCGCGCAACCGGGACCGTACAGTGATGCTCGAAGTTCATCCGTTCCCGCTCGCTTCCCTGGCCCGTGTCACTGCCTGTCCGATGGTCCGCTGGGTAAATACGACGGCCATGTCGCGCTTGTATTCCGCCGAGCCGCGAAAGTCTGCGAGCGGATCAACCTCTTCGGCAACAAGAGCGGCCGCGTCACGCATAAGCTTGGGAGTCGGGGTCTGGCCCTGGAGGGCGGTTTCAACCGCTTTTGCCCGGAGTGGGGTGGCTGCGGCCGCACCCAAGGCGATGCGGGCGTGGGCAATGGTGTCGCCGTCCAAGGATATCCGTGCGGCGACGGCAACGGTTGCGTAATCATCGTGCGTCTGGGGCAGGAATTTAGAGAAAGCAGTCCCCGCGCCGGTGGGTTGGGGCGGGATGACAACGGTGGTGATGAGTTCTTCGGGTTCGAGCGCGGTTTCATAATAATCAACAAAAAAATCGTTCAGATCAATTTCCCGCTCGCCGTGGGTTGATTGGACCCGAAGCCGCGCGTCCAGGACGAGCAACGCGGGCGGCGGGTCCTGGTTTGGGTCGGCATGCGCCAGTGAGCCGCCAATGGTCGCAGCCGTCCGAATACGAACACTGGCCACATGCTGAAAGGTCGTAGCCAAAAGGGGAAGGCGGTGTTGAATCAGGGCTGAGGTTTCTACGGTACGATGCGAACACAGCGCCCCAATAGTGAGACCACCGTTGGGCCGAATCTCGGCGAGTTCCGGGCTGTGTGCCAGGCGGCGGAGACCGATCAGATACGTAGGCTGAACCAGGCGTTGTTTCATCAGGTTGACCAGCCCGGTTCCACCGGCCAGGACCTTGGCGTCCTCGCCGTGCT
The DNA here is from genome assembly GCA_002238415.1 of Desulfurellaceae bacterium bin18. Taxonomy (GTDB): domain Bacteria; phylum Desulfobacterota; class Binatia; order Bin18; family Bin18; genus Bin18. Next base: position 15,868 of record MPMI01000002.1, read on the forward strand.
GTTCAAGCAGGGCTAAAGCCTCTTCGAGGCTTTCCGGCTCAATATATTCAAAGGCAATCATGGTGTGACCCTTCCGTCCGCCACCGCCTGGATCGACTCGATTATTTTATAATAGCCGGTACAGCGGCACAGATTGCCCATCATCCAGTTTTGAATCTCGTCTTTTGACGGATGCGGGTTTTCGTCCAACAGCGCTTTAGCCGACATGATCTGACCCGGCGTACAAATACCGCACTGAAAGCCGCCATAGTCGATAAACGCTTTTTGGAGCGGGTGCAGCCTGTCGCCTTCGGACAGTCCTTCAATAGTGGTGACCGCACAGCCGTCCGCCGTGACCGCTAAAGTCAAGCAGGAACTGACGGGCTGACCGTCCAGCAGGACGGTACACGCCCCACATACGCCCACGCTACAGCCTTCTTTGGTCCCGGTGAGATCAAGACCGTTGCGTAATAAATCGATGAGCAAGGCGTTGTCCGGAATGTCCCGCTCAACAGCTTGGCCGTTTACTCGGAGTCGAATGGATTTCATACCTGACTGCTTTCTCTCTGCCACGTTTATCAATCATTCCGGGTGGCGCTGTTCTTTTCTCGCAGGGCCGCATACACTTTCTCTGCGGTCACCGGCAAATCCATCAGCCGGACTCCCACCGCATCAAAGACGGCGTTTGCCACCGCCGCCGGTACAGCCACATTACTGTGCTCGCCAATGGCCTTGCCTGCATAGGGCGCAGGGCCGGCGTTGCTTTCGCCCAGAACGGTTTTCAGCTCCGGAATATCCATGCTGGTCGGCAGCTTATAGTCACCCAAATGGACATTCGTCACGGCTCCGTCCTGCACGATCAGATGTTCGGTCAGCGCGTGGCCGACCCCTTGGATCGCCCCGCCTTCAACTTGCCCCTGGTGGGTGAGCGGATTGAGGATGGTGCCGACATCGTGCGCGGTCGTGAGCTTCTTGAGCGTCACCTGGCCGGTTGCCGGATCAACAGCGACTTCGGCTATCTGGGCGCAGAATGAGGTCACCTCCACCGGGTCTTCGGCCACATATTCTCCGGTGTAGCGTAAGGGCAGCTCTTCCCGGTCGGCGAGTGCCGCCATCAGCCTGGGGAGCGCAAGACGCTGCCCGTTCGTATTCACAAACTCACCCGCCCGATATGCGACCTGCTCCGGCGGACTTTCCATATGCCGGGCGGCAAATGCGGTGAGTCCTGCCTTTAATTTTTGAACGGCGGCAAGGGTCGCCTGACCGGCCATATGCGTCAGACGGCTCCCCCCAGCGCCCACTTCCCACTGTGCGGAGTCGGTACTGCCCTGTACGACCCTGACGGATTCCAAAGGGATCTGTAATTCTTCAGCCACGACCTGCTGCAGCACCGTATACGAACCCGTGCCCGTATCTGCCGCGCCCGTCATGAGGGTCAGCGTAGCATCGGCAGCAATACTCAAGGTTGCGCTCGATGGACCAAACGCCCCGGGCTCGCGGTCATACATGCCAATGCCGCGGCCAATATGGGCTGCCTTTTCCGTGTCCCACTCGGCTTCCCTGGCCGCGGCCTCCAAGGTCTCTTTACAGCGAATCTTCTTCCACTTTTCACCCAGCGGGGCGGCATCGCCTTCGACCAGCGTATTGCGAAGCCGAAACTCCAAGGGATCGAGCCCCAGCTCTTGGGCAATGAGGTCCATATGGCTTTCAACCCCAAAAACGATCTGGGGCGCGCCGGGCGCACGCATATGTCCGGCGGGAACGGTGTTGGTGTAGACGCGAAAGACCTCGATTTCGACATTGGGCATCCGGTACGGACCGGCGGCGTGGACACTACCGTGTACGGTATGCAGTGGCGTGAAGGCGCTATAAGCGCCACAACTGAAAACCAGCTTGGCCTTACGTGCAACAATGCGCCCACTGGCGTCTACGCCAGTCCGCAGCGTAATGACTGCCGGATGACGCGGATTGCCGGCTGACAGCTCTTCGGTATAGGTCATGACCATTTTGACCGGCCGACCCGCGGCCGCGGCCAGGTGATAGCACACGACGCTATCCATCAATGAGCCTTTACCCCCAAAATCACCGCCAATGGGTGCAGTGTTGACGCAGACTCGGTCCTCGGTCACATCCAGCGCAGCCGCAAATTGAGACCGAGCCACAAAGGGGGTCTTATTCGAGATCCACAGATTGACTTTACCGTCTGGCTCAATCTGGACGACACTGGCATGCGGCTCAATATAACCCTGATGAACCGGGGGAATGGTAAACGTATGGGTAAACTCGCGGGTAGCTTGAGAAAATCCGGCTTCAACATCGCCGTGGGTGTAGAAGACCTGGGATACCACATTGGGAATGTCCGGGTACAGGCGGTCATCGCCCGGATGAACGAAATCGGGCACGGGAGGATGGGTGTAGGCGCTGGTGTCGGTATGGACGCGTGGCGCGTTTCCCTGCATGGCCTCGACGGGATCAAAGACTGCGGGCAGGGCTTCATACTCAACTGCTATGCGGGTGAGCGCTTCCTCGGCAATATCCATGGACTCAGCCGCAACCGCGACCACCTTCTCGCCTGCAAAACGAACCACGTCCCGCGCGAGCACGGGCTTATCCAAGAAGAAACGACCAATGCGGCGGTCCGGCAGCTCCGCTCCGGTAATGACCGCGTGGACGCCGGCTAGCGCTTTTGCCTGCGCGGTATCAATCGAGACAATCCGGGCGTGGGGAAACGGGCTGCGCAGGCACTTGCCGTACAGCAAACCGGGCAGCCGAATATCCGCGGTATAGCGGGCCTGTCCGGTGACTTTGGACGGTCCTTCGACATGACCCGCCGGCCGACCAACGCTGACTAAACTCGCCATGATAACCTCCACAGTCAGACACGACCCAAAGTACGGATATCGTCATGAATCCTGTTCGCAGTCAAGCGCCGTATGGTTGCCGACAGCATTGACGTGAAAGACCGCGGGTCAGTATAGTCACGCCAGAGAGGAGCGCGCCAGGAGCACTGCATGTGTCTATGGGAGCGGGTGATTGGGATGCCGAGTTTCGATATTGGCGTCGGACATGGTTCGGCCTATCACCTGATTGAAGAAAATGTTGCACACTATGTGGTCAAGGCATATCGTGGCCGGCCCGACCGCGGGCTGACGGCCGGCAGCATTGTTCGGCATATTCTACAGGAGCTGGGTGTCGCTGGATTCTGCTTACAACCGGAACATATTGTGAGGTGGGTCTCGGTGTTTGAGGAACGGACAGGTCGAAAGATTCTTGAAGAAGAGAGCGGCACGTTTCCGGTCCGCTATCGGTGCGTGTATCACAAAGACATTCGTATCCTCTGAGTAGGGTGGTCCAGAGCGGGGGTGGCTGCCGACTCCAGTCAAAACGGCCAAGGGCGGATGCCCTTGGCCGTTCCTTTTGAGCACGGTGCACTGAAATTTCAGGCGTTCAACCTGGCTTCGTCCGCTGCGGTCGGACCTTCGACTCTATACAGTTTTTGTCCGTTGGCCCACAGGATTTTACGCCGGACCTCTTCGTCACAATCCTCTAAGCCTTCCTTGATACGGTCGTGGACTTCATCACCATAGAGCGAAGTCGGATGGGGAAAGTCGGTTTCAAACATGATCCGGTCCACCCCGACCTTGTCGATCAGACGGCGTGGGGCGATCTGCTCGAACCAGTAGCAGGCGTAGATGTTCCGCGCAAAATATTCGGACGGTAACATGTCCAGGTCGGGCCGCTCTTCTGGAACACGGTTGCCGAGGAACTGATAATCCAGGGCTTCGAGAGCAAACGGAATCCAGCCGATCCCGCTCTCAACCGAAACAAATTTAATACTGGGATAGCGCGCCAGGACACCAGAAATGATCAGATCGCTTAACTGAATGCCGTTGCGCATGAAGATATCAACCGAGAGCTCGGCAAACGCCGCCATTTTGCCGTAGGCCTTCACCTTGTCGCGCCGCAGTCCGCCGTCCATATTGCCGGAGCCAATATGAAAGCTGATCGGCTGGTCGAGCTCGCAGGCAACTTCCCATAACGGATTCCAGTGCGGGTCGCCCAGGAGTGGTTGGCCGAGCGATTGTGGGTCGCCGGTGAAGAGAATGCCTTTATGGCCCATGGCGTGACAGCGTCGGACTTCTTCAACCGAGGCGTCAACATCCCAGAACGGCGTTGAGGTGATCGGGAGCAGGCGGCGCGAATCGGCTGATGCCCACTCGGTCTGCCAATCGTTATACACCTTGACGCAGGTCAGCTTGAGCTCGGCGTCTTCGAGGCGCAGAAACTCCTGGCTGCCGAATCCCCCGACGTTGGGATACATGACCATCGCCCAGATGCCCATTTCGTCCATGTATTTGAGGCGCTCCTTGGCGTCGAACGCGCCGGGGTGCATCTCGTCATACGACTTGGGCCAGTTGGTCATATCGCCGACCCCGGCGGTGGCGGTCAGACCCGGATTGGCTATACGCCGGTCGCCCAGGAACCACCACAGGCGTCCCCTGGCGTCGAGGTCCAATCGGGGAACCGCGTCTTTTAATTTGTCGGGGACCCGACTGGTCCACAGGTCCGGCGTCTCTGTTACGTGGGTATCAACGTCAATGATCGTGTAGCCACTCATATGCGTGCCTCCTTCAGCCGCCATTTTAAGGCTCTAGCGTAGCTGAGGACTCGACAATTGCCAAGTCGGACGGAAGGATCCAACGGTTCCAGAACTGGGGGTGTCGTTGTAATCAACCCGCCCGTGCATATAAACTGGATATGGGCATACCGACGTGGCAAGGGAGGAGTGAATGGCAACAAAAAAGGATATCGTCCTGGTAAGAGGACTGCGGTCCAGTAATCCAGCCGAAGAACAGGCAACCGCAAAGGAGCCCGCTCTGATAGAAAAGTTTCGGCTCACGAGTCTGGCAGCGGAATTTGAGCAGCATAGCCAAGCAGAAATCGAGCGTTTAGGCAGTGAAAATCCTGATTTTGACGAGCCACTCTACCACGAAGCCGTCTCCCTCGTCCTGCGGAAACTCAGCCAGTCAAGGAAGCTTCCATGATCATTACGAGTGTTCACGCGAAAAATGTGCTGCGTTATTCGGAACTGAAGCTGACAAATCTTCCCCGGCGGGGAGTGATTGGAATAAGCGGCGCCAATGAATCCGGCAAAACGACTATTGCCGAAATTCTGTGTCTGGCGCTGTTTGGCCGGACATTCTCTCACCCTGAGGACGAATTCCAAAAAAATATTAAATGGGGCGAGTTTGGCGCTTCCGTCACTGTTGGCTTCTTTGCCAAGGATAAACACAGCTATCTGATTACCCGCTCTTTTGACGCAGACGGGAATCATTTAGCCCAGCTTCGCAGGGAAGGGGAAGCGGAGCCTTTTGTTCGTGGATCTGCCGCGGTGAACGAGAATGTGGCCCAGCTGTGCGGGTTTACCTATCAACGCTTTATCGATTCCTTTTATCTAGCTCAGCGGAATATTGCTTCTCCGTCTATTCTCCTGCAGACCGCTAAGGCGCTGGCCGGTGTCGAAACCTTTGAGCACGTGGCGACTGAATGTGCGTCCGATATTCAGACCTTCCAGGAAGAACTTGCCCTTCTGCATGGCGGCCTTGCCGAGGCTCGTCGGCAGCGCACTGAACTCAATATCCAGGCTGATGCGTTGCCCAATTTGAAGGCAGAACAGAATGGCCAAACCACGGCCATTGCTGAGCGAAAAAAGGAAAATACGGCACGTGGCCTAAGGCTCGACCGCCTGCGCGCGGCAACCGCAGAGATCGCCGATCAGGTGGAAAAGACGACACAAGCCAATCTCGATACCAGCCTGGAGCAGTGGCTGCACTATGCGGATCACATCGATACCGCCACAAAAGCCGTGGACGCGGCGAGTCAAGGTGCAGAATCCGGTTCGGGTCCGCGGCTGACTGGGGCGCTCCAGTCCTGGAGTGATGATCTGCGTAAGCGTCTCCAGGCTTTTACCCCTGTGCGGAACGCGGCCGCCGTGTATCGCCAACGTCTGGCCTGGCTCATCGGCCAGGGAGAGCGGCCGGCTGAGGTTGATGCGCGCGTACGCTCTTTACCCGACCAGCAGGCGCTTCTCCTCAGTCAGGGGGAAGGCATACGCGGGAAGCGGACCGGTCCTATGATCGGCTTTTTCGTCACGTTTCTGCTTATGATTCTAAGTTGGAGCGTGCTCTGGTTTCTGAACTATGCGCCAAATCACGCCGTCGGACAGTGGCTCGGAAATGGTCTGCAATTGGTGACGTACAATACCGTGCTTTTCCTTGTCGCCGCGGTCTCCAGTGGGCTGAGCCTGATATTGCTCGTTATGGTTTTTATTCTTACGGAGCAGATTCTGACCGCACGGCAGAAGGCCGCCCGCCTCCAAGCCGACCAAGAAGCAATCAAAGCCCAACTCCAAAGCCTAGACGATCTTCCCCAGCAGTCCCTGGTCACCGAGGTGGCGACTCTTGATATCTGTGATGATCCGCCATTGAAAGAGGCTCTGACCCAGTTTGTCAGTGGCCCTGGCGTAGCGCTGCTCGATGCAGAGGCGCTCGCAGCGTTTCTTGCTCCGCTGGAGGCCGCGAGCCTCACCTGCCAGGAGGATGCTGACGCCATCACTAGACGGATAACTGAAGAAATACAGTCTGTTGAGACGAGCTTGGTTGCCATACGCCAAGACCTGGACCGTCTGGGTCAGGCCATCGCGGAAGAAGAGCGTCGCCTCAATAAAGCGGCACAACTGGACCAGGAGACCGCCGCGTTCGAAAGGGATATTGAGAGCAAAACCCGCAGTATTGAAGTACGGCGAATCGCTCAAAATCTCCTCTCTGGCTCGCACCGGCGTTTACTGAGCCGGTTTAACCTGGAGATGCGGCACGTTGTGAGTAAAATCATGCCGAAGCTCACTGAGGGGCGCTACGAGACCATGCAAATCGATAATGACCTCGATGTCCGGGTATGGTCGAGTGAAAAGGGTCATTTTGTTGGTCTGAACGAAATTTCGGGAGGAACCTATAATCAGGTCATGCTGGCTATCCGTCTGGCCCTGTCGCAAGCCTTGATTAGCTCATCACTGTGTGGTGTTGAGTGCCTTATCCTTGATGAGCCGTTCGCCTTTTTTGACGCCCAGCGTACCCGAAAGACTCTGGAAATGTTGCCCCAGGTCAGTCCTGAAATTGAACAGATGTGGATTATTGCTCAGCAGTTTGATGACACCAGCTCCCTTGCCCTGCACCTGAGTTGCTCACGCGACTCGGAGGTTTTGATTGCCCCAGTGGGCGAATATGAGGCGCTGGGGGAAGGGTAGGGACTATGTGAGTCGATTGAGTCGATTGAGTCCTTGAGACCCAACAGACCCAATCTCAGTCAAGGAGACAGTATGGATTTTGCTCTCACCGGGGAACAAGAAGCGTTTCGTGCAGAAATCCGGGAATTCCTGTCGAGCGAGGTACTGGCCGAGGAGCGGGTTGAAGACGGCTGGATTAGCGGCTACTCGCGCGAATTTTCTCAGAAACTTGGCCAGCAAGGCTGGATCGGGTTGACCTGGCCCAAGAAATACGGCGGTCAGGAAAAGTCGTATCTTGACCGCTTGATCCTGACCGAAGAACTGCTGCGTGCCGGAGCTCCAGTCGCGGCCCACTGGCTGGGGGACCGTCAGGTTGGTCCGGCGCTTCTCGCGTATGGTAGTGAGGAGCAAAAACAGGAGATACTTCCGCAAGTCTGTAAAGGTGAGGTCGTCTTTTGTCTGGGTATGAGTGAACCTGGGTCCGGCTCCGACTTGGCCTCGCTCCAGACCCGGGCAAACGAGGAGGGCGATCACTATACCTTGAACGGCCAAAAGATCTGGACCAGCTTCGCCCACGTTGCCGATTATGCCTATCTGGTTGCTCGCACGGATCCGGATGCCCCGAAGCATAGAGGGATCAGTGAATTCCTGGTTGCTATGGATACACCGGGCGTCGATGTGCGGCCCCTCATCGATGCAACCGGAGAACATCATTTTAATGAGGTCTTTTTTGACAATGTTGAGGTACCGAAAAACCGGCTGATTGGTGAAAAAAATCGAGGCTGGTATCAGATTGCCTCTCAGCTTGACTACGAACGCAGCGGTATTGAGCGGCTGCTGAGTAATTATCCCCTCTTTCAGGATGCGGTTCGATATGCCAAGGAACGGGGCCTGACGAAAGACCCGCTTGTCCGGGATACCTTGTCTCAGCTTCAGATCGAACTCGATTTGGGCCGCTCCATGGTCTACAAGGTCGCGTGGTATCTGACACAGAAGATCGTGCCGAACTATGAAGCCGCCATGGCAAAGTGCTTTTGCACCGAAGTGGAACAGCGTATCGCCAAAGCGGTGAGCGAACTGCTGGGTGATTATGCGGTCCTCCTGCCGGGCTCGCCCCATGCCCGTTTAGCCGGCCGAGCGGCCCGAGAATATCTGTACGCTCCGGCCTATACGATCCAGGGTGGAACGAGCAATATTCTGCGCAATATCATTGCGATCCGTGGCCTCGGTCTACAGCCGGGGTAGGGGCTGTGTAAGACCGGGGACAAAGCTCGATCATCTTCGGTTTGTGAGGTGGGCCAGTCGGCCCCGACTGAGGGAATATCTATGCTTCTGGAAAATAAAGTTGCGCTTATTACTGGATCCGTCCGAGGTACCGGAGCTGGCATTGCCCGTGTTTTCGCCAGTGAGGGATCCAGGGTTGTCATTAACCAAGTCAAAGAGGAAGGGAATCCCCAACAGGTGCTTGAAGAAATCGAGTCGGCCGGCCAGCAAGTGCTGTTTGTCAAGGCAGACATTACCGATGAAGCCCAAGTTGCTGATATGGTTCGTCAAACCGAAGATCGATTTGGCCAGGTTGATATCCTCGTTAACAATTATGCTGGCAGTATACCGCAGAAGCTGTTTCAGGACACTACCTGGACGGACTGGCAGTATCAACTCGATACGACGGTCAAAGCCGCCTTTTTGTGTGCGCAAGCGGTTTTGCCTGGAATGAAGACGCGCCGGTGGGGGCGGATCATCAGCATCAACACGATTGGCATTCATCAACCAAATCCAAACTACCACGCCTATACCTCAGCAAAAACAGCCATGTTGGGCTTCTCGCGGAATCTGGCAGTTGAGTTTGGTCAATATAATATTACCGTCAATATCGTCTCTCCCGGTTTGACCCTAACTCAGGAAGTCAAAAACATGCTGACACCGGAAACCCAGGCGAAGCATGAAAGTAAAGTGCCGTTGCGTAGAACAGGAACAGTTGAGGATACGGCAAACGCAGCGCTGTTTTTCGCGTCCGAGTTGAGCAGCTTCGTCACCGGCCACTACCTGCCAGTGTGCGGTGGACTGGTGTTGGAGTAGGCTGGAACATTTCTCGTTCGATAAATTGAGACTGATAATGTTTCTTCTGTCAAATAATCTCTTCTATAAATAAGGAGTACGTATGCAGCGACGTGGAATCGCTCTTTTTACGCCGACAATCCGCGATATGATGGAAATCGCTCAACTCGCCGATGAGGCCGGCTTTGATTCTCTTTGGAATGGTGAGTTTTTTAATCGCAACGGTCTGGTCACCTTAGCCGCAGTTGCCACGTGTACCCAACGCGCCAAAATTGCTACCGGCATCGCCTATGCATATATGCGGAACCCGGTGCTGAATGCGACCGGGGCAATGGATATTGACGAACTCTCGAACGGCCGTCTGATTCTTGGCTTGGGGAGTGGGACCCGTTCCATGAATGAAATGTGGTACGGAGAGAAGTTTGAGCCCCGCTCCGCTCTGAAAATGAAAGAGTGTGTCGCGTTGATCAGGAAACTCTGGGCATCGCACGCGGGCGGCGGTATGAAGTTTGAGGGCGATTACTACAGGTTGAACATCCCGGCGTACGTGCGTCCGCATATCGCCCGTGATCGTATTCCTCTCTATCTGGCCGCAGTGCAAAAGGGCATGTTGCGGACGACTGGCGAGATTGCCGATGGCTTAGTCGGCCACCCCCTCTACAGCCGCAAATATATCGCTGAATTTATTCGACCGAATATAGAGGTCGGAGCGAAGCGGGCGGGTCGGAACCCCGAGGATATTGACCTGACAACATTGCTGATCACCGCTGTCAGCCATGACCGTGAGCAAGCCCTACGCGACGCGAAAAATCAGATCGCCTTTTATGCCTCGGTGAAATCCTACGAGGGCATTCTGAATCTGCATGGTTGGGAGGAACAAAAGCGGACCATATGGGAACATTTCAAAACCTTTAACCTGCCGAAGATGGCTGCTGCCGTGACGGATGATATGGTCGAACAGATTGCGATTGCGGGTACGCCCGAAGAATGTCGTGAGCAGATTGAGAAATGGAAGGATGTTGTAGACCTGCCTATTCTGTATACACCGACGGCCGGGGTAAAAGCTGATCGGGTGCGAGAGAACCACAGGCTCATTGTTGAGACGTTTGGTCAGTAATGCCTCCTGAAAAAGAAGGGCTGGTGTCACCGGAGGAAAATGTTTCGTGTGAAACAGCTAAGGTATTAGGTGAGATATTCAGGTTTTTCAAGGATTTTCTCTGATTGGTAAATGGAAAATATATCAAGCAGTTAGATAGGGAGATGAAAAATACTCCGAGGTGTAACATCACTTTTTGATATATTTCGATGTACCGCTGTCGATGAGGGAAAAACGATCAAGGGGAATGATGTGAGTGGAGACGCGGCCATCGGAATTTTTGACTCCGGTATAGGCGGACTCACGGTCTATCAGCAAATTGCAGCGCTCTTGCCTGCTGAGAACCTGATATATCTCGGAGATACTGCGCGCTGTCCGTATGGGACAAAGTCGCACGATGTCGTGACGCAGTATGCGTGTGAGAATAGTGACTTTCTTGCTGAACGAAATATCAAGATGCTGGTGGTGGCGTGTAATACCGCCTCGGCAGTGGCGCTCATGGCTTTACAGGAACGCTATACGATACCCGTTATTGGTGTGATACGGCCCGGTGCTTTGGCCGCCGTTCGGTCCAGTCAAAACAGGAAAATAGGGGTGATAGGGACTGAAGCAACCATAGCGAGTGGCGCCTATACAAAAGCGCTGCGCGCCTTGGACCCGTCTCTTGAGATTTATACGCGTGCGTGTCCATTGCTTGTTCCCTTAGTGGAGGAGGGTTGGGTGGAGAACGACGTAGCCCGCTCGACAGTGGCGACGTATCTCAGTAGTCTCAAACAGAGTGGGATAGATACGTTGATTTTAGGCTGTACGCATTATCCCTTATTAAAAAAGACGATCGCGGTGTATCTCGGCGACCATGTCGAGCTGATTGATTCTGCCGAGGAAACAGCCAAGGTGGTGGTGGAAACCTTACCCGACAACCACCGGACCCAGTCGAATGGACCGGGTCGAGGCAGCTTTTTCGTAACAGACAGCCCAGACCAGTTCATTAAAGTCGGCGCTCGCTTTCTCGGGGATGTGGTTGAATCAGCGGTACGTCTGGAACGTTAATATCTAAAGGTAACACCATCATGTTAGCACGTTTGGTACAGAAGATTTTTGGGAGCAAAAACGAGCGCGAGCTCAAGCGGATGCGTCCATTGGTGGAAGAGATCGGCCTGCTTGAACCCGAACTGCAACCGCTCAGCATGGATGAACTGCGGGCGAAAACGGATATCTTCCGCAGCCGGATCCAGGAAGCCACCGCGGCCACGCGTGCGCAGTTGGATGAGCTTGCCCAGCAGGCGGCCGAGACTGCTCCGGAAGGTATCCCTGACGAAGAGGTGCTGGAGAAGCTGGACTACTTCCAAGAAGAACGAACCAGCCTGGAGAAAGAACTCCATGAGGCTGAAGCCGACGTGATTGACGACATCCTGCCCGAAGCCTATGCGACCGTCCGTGAAGTCTCGCGTCGGGTCACCGGCATGCGCCATTTTGACAGCCAGCTCCTTGGCGGGATTGTCCTCCATCAGGGGCGCATCGCTGAGATGAAAACCGGCGAGGGCAAGACGCTGGTTGCAACCCTGCCGCTCTACCTCAACGCCCTGCTCGGGCGCGGCTCGCATCTGGTAACGGTCAACGACTATCTGGCCCGACGCGACGTGCAGTGGATGGGGCCTATTTATCATGCCCTTGGACTGTCCGTTGCTTCTGTCGTCCATGACACGAGCTTTATCTTTGACCCGACCCATGTGGTCAAGGATTATCGGTATATGAATCTGCGTCCGGTCAGCCGCAAAGAAGCCTACGCGGCGGATATCACCTATGGAACGAATAACGAATACGGCTTCGACTATTTACGCGACAACATGAAGTTCAATCTTGAAGATTATGTCCAGCGCGAGTTGCATTTTTCCATTGTTGATGAAGTAGATAACATCTTGATTGACGAAGCCCGGACGCCGCTTATTATTTCCGGTCCGGCAGAAGAATCCACCCAGAAATATTACTCGCTCAATCGAGTCATTCCACGTCTCCAGCGCGAGGTCGATTACGCCATCGACGAAAAACTCAAAACCGCCACACTCACCGAAGAGGGGGTGGCGAAAGTTGAGCGTATTCTCGGTGTGCGTAACCTGTACGACCCGGCTGAGATCGGGACCTTGCACCATGTCAACCAGGCGCTGAAAGCCCATGCCATTTTTAAGCGCGATGTTGACTACGTTATCAAGGATGGCGAAGTCGTCATTGTGGATGAATTTACCGGCCGTCTGATGCCCGGCCGACGCTGGTCGGATGGGCTGCACCAGGCTGTCGAAGCCAAGGAGGGCGTCCGAATTCGTGAGGAAAATCAAACTCTTGCGACCATCACGATTCAGAACTACTTCCGCATGTACCGTAAATTGGGGGGTATGACCGGGACGGCGGATACAGAGGCGGTTGAATTCAAGAAAATCTACGACCTTGATGTCGTGGTCATTCCACCCAACCGCCCCATGGTCCGGGTGGATCACCCCGACGTGGTATACAAGACCGAGCGTGAGAAATTCGAGGCAGTGATCGACGATATCCTGGATTGTCACGAACGGGGGCAACCGGTGTTAGTGGGCACGGTTTCGGTCGAAAAGTCCGAGCATCTGGGGAGACTCCTCAAGCGAAAAAAGATCAAGCACAACGTCTTGAATGCGGTCAACCATGAGGCTGAGGCAAATATTATTGCGCAGGCGGGTCGCCTCGGTGCTGTGACTATTGCCACGAATATGGCTGGCCGGGGGACTGATATTTTGCTCGGCGGGAACCCGGAATTCCTGGCCCGCTCCGAGATTGAAAAAAAATGGATCAATAAAGCCAGTGCCGCTCGGACCAAGAAGGGCGCAAAAACAGCGGCTACACCAGAAAAGAGCTACGAAGACCGACTGGAAGAAATCCGCGCAGAGTATAACACCGCAATCGCCCAAGCCCAGGAGAAATATGAGCCAGCCTGGACGCCTTTTGAGGAGGCGCGTAATGCGGCCCTGAAACGGATGGCGGAGACCTATCGTCCCTACCTGCACGCCACGCTGCAGAAAGCCCGGGCCGACTATGAAGAGGCCGCGCGTGTGTTCGTTGAGTCGTTGGGTCTTGACCCTAAAGACCCCCCTTCAGCCGCCCAGTTAAAAACGTATGGCCAGGCACGAGAGGCCTATGAGTCTGCACTGTCGGAATATGACAAAGTGGTAGGTCCAGCGCTGAATGAAGAGCAACAACAGGAATATGAAACCGCACGGGCTGATTTCATAGCGGTGTTGACTGAAGATGGAATAGGGGAGGGCGAGGCGGCGGAGCGCCTGAGCCTGACACGAAACCGCTTTGAGCGCTGGCTGGAAGACTACTATCGGTCCATTATCCAGATGGCTGGCTTGGCCCTGGGTGGAAACGGACGTGTCCAAGAGGAATACGAAGCCGCCCGCCGTACATATGAAGAAAACCAACGCGCCTACCAGGATGCCGACCAACACTATGAAGAAGCGCGCCAACCATATGAAGCCGCCATTGCTGAGGCAGAACGCGAGTACGAGCAACAGCGCAAGGAACACGTGCAGGTCATAGAAGAGGTACGAGAACAGTTGGAGAAAGCTCCTGCCGCGTATAGCCAAGATTTTAGTGAAATCCTTGAGAAGTACGAGAGAACGTGCAGCGAGGAGCGGGAAAAAGTTGTTGCTGCCGGTGGAGTACACATTCTGGGAACGGAGCGTCACGAGTCACGGCGGATTGATAACCAGCTCCGCGGGCGTGCAGGCCGCCAGGGAGACCCTGGTTCATCCCGGTTCTTCCTCTCGCTCGAAGACGACCTCCTGCGTATTTTTGGTGCAGAGCGCGTCCAAAAGATAATGGACCGGCTGGGCATGGAAGAGGGAGAACCCATAGAGGCCGGCTTAGTCACCAAGGCGATAGAAAACGCCCAGGGACGTGTCGAAGGCCATAACTTCGATATCCGCAAACATCTACTGGAATATGATGATGTCATTAACAAGCAGCGCGAAGTCATCTATGAGCAGCGCCGGGGATTCCTGGGCGGTGAGAACCTGAAAGGCCAGGTGCTGGAAACTGTTGAAGAGATGGCTGAAGAAAACGTGCTGAACTATGCGGATAAAGGCATAGACCCTATGGAGTGGGACTGGAAAGGGCTTGATGACACAGTATTTCGCCAATTCAATATGCGTCTTGGCTTGAGTGAAGAACAGCAAGAAGAGTTGACGACGGAAGAACTCCAGGATCTCGTGCGAGACCGGGCACTCCAACACTATGAAGAGCGAGAGCAGGATTTTACCCCGCCTGTTATGCGTTATCTCGAAAAGGTGATCATGCTGCAAACCATGGACAGTCTGTGGAAAGATCACCTGTTTGCCATGGACCACCTCAAAGAAGGGATTGGTCTGCGCGGCTACGGCCAGAAAAATCCCCTGCAAGAGTATAAGAAAGAGGCGTTTAGTCTGTTTGATGACCTCTCCCGTCGGATGCAGGAAGATGTTGTTGAAAAGCTCTATAGCGTCCAGGTGGCTCGCCAGGAAGATGTCCAGCGGATGGAGGAGGGTCAGGCCGCACAGCGACCCATGCAGATGTTGCACGGCGGACAGGCCGCGCTCCAACCACAGCCGGCCACGCAACCCACACCCGGGAGACCAGGCGGGCAGCCGCCCGCGGCAAGACCCGTCCAAGCCATACGGGATACGCCCAAGGTTGGCCGCAACGAACCCTGTCCGTGCGGCAGCGGAAAGAAATACAAGAAGTGTCATGGCGCATAGAAGCAGAGCCAAGTTATGAAAATCACAGTTAAAAAATCTCCGATCGTTATCCCCGGTTTTCGATTTTCCGGGGTAGCCTGCGGGCTCAAACCGAGCGGCAAAAAAGATCTGTCGCTCCTGGTATCGGATGTGCCTGCGACGGCCGTCGCCGCGTTTACGACCAACCAGGTGAAGGCCGCGCCGGTCCTCATAGGTGAAGAGCGCCTCCGGGCCGGACGTTTGCAAGCCATTGTCGTCAACAGCGGAAATGCCAACGCTTCGACTGCCCGACCGGGACTCAAGCTGGCCCGGGACACCTGCGCGCTGGTCGGCCGCGAACTCGCCATTGATGCGCACCTAGTGCTGCCGTCGTCTACCGGGGTGATCGGCGTACTGCCCGCCTGGCGGAAAATGCGGGTCGGCATTCCCGCCGCCGCCGCGGCCCTGTCGCCACGCGGTTTCTGGAACGCGACGGCCGGTATCATGACGACCGACGCCTTTCCCAAAGTCGCAACCCGACAGGTGACACTGAACGGACGGACTCTGACCGTTGCCGGCATGGCCAAGGGCGCCGGCATGATTAACCCGAACATGGCGACTATGCTGTGTTATGTATGCACCGACGCGGCCGTGAGCCGGGCCGCGCTCCAGCAGGTGCTCGACCAGACCCTGCCCGACTCCTTCAATGCGATCTCCGTCGATGGCGATACCAGTACAAACGACACCCTGGTCCTGCTCGCCAACGGTCAGTCCGACAACCGCGAGATCACGCCGCGCGGCCGCGGGTACGCAGCCTTTCGAGACGCAGTGCGGGAGGTCCTGTGCAGCCTGGCCCGGATGTGCGTTAAAGACGGGGAGGGGGCGACCAAGGTGGTCGATATTTATGTTAACGGTGCAAAGAATACTGCGGACGCGGAAAAAGTTGCCCGCAGCATCGCCTATTCACCCCTGGTGAAAACCGCTTTTTTCGGGGGCGATCCAAACTGGGGTCGCATTGCTTGCGCGGTGGGCTATGCTGGCGCGCGATTGGATCAAGACCGGCTGGCCATCAGTGTCGGCGATATTCCCATTGGCCGCAACGGTATGAGCACCGGGTCACGCAACGAGCACCGGGCCGCCCGGATCATGCAGCAGGACGAGTTCTCCATAGACATCCATTTGCATATGGGTCGAGGCCGTGCCCATGTCGTTACCTCCGACCTGTCCACCGGCTATGTCCATTTCAACTCGGCCTATACGACCTAGTTAGCGGCCCTTGGGCAGTTGGAGGACGCGTTCGGCGATGATGTTGCGCAGTATTTCGGACGTGCCGCCCTCAATGGTATTGGCTCGGGCTCGGAGAAAGCCGTACTGCCAATAATTCCCCGCTCCGGCTTCGTCATAGAGCTGCCCAGAGGCTCCCTGCATAGCGACGGCGAGGTCTTGCATGCGCTGGTTGGTTTCGGCCCAGTGCAGCTTGGCAATCGAGCCTTCCGGTCCGGCCGGGTTGCCGCGCAGCAACCGCGTCAAGGCGCGATAATTATTCAACTTCAATACTTCGCAATCGATATACGCCTGGGCCATTTTCTGGCGCAGCCGACGGTCCGTCCGGCCTGAGGCCGGGTCGGAATCACACAGCCAGGCACGCAGGTCTTCGTAGGTCCGTTTTTGGGCGAAGGTAAAATAGAAGCCCAGCCCCTGCCGCTCAAACATGAGCGAGGTGATAATGACCTTCCAGCCCTGGTTTATCTCCCCCAGAAGATTGGCCTTGGGGACCTGGACGTTCTCGAAAAAGACCTCGTTAAACTCGCTCTCGCCGGTCATGGTCCGAAGCGGTTTAATCGTAATGCCTGGACTCTGCATATCAACCAGGAGAGCTGACAGGCCATTATGTTTGGGCGCGTCCGGGTCGGTCCGCACCAGGAGTAAGCACCAATTGGCATAGCGGGCTAAACTCGTCCATACTTTTTGGCCGTTCACCAAAAAATGATCGCCCTGGTCAACTGCGCGCGTCTGGAGTGAGCCCAGGTCCGAGCCCGAGTTCGGCTCGGAATAGCCCTGGCTCCAGATATCCGCACCACTCAAGATAGGGGCTAAATGCTTTTTTTTCTGCGCTTCGGTTCCGTAGACAATAATCGTCGGACCGACTATCTCCAAACCCAAGACATTCAGCAGCCCAGGCGCTTTATGGCTGGCCATTTCTTCATCGAAAATCATCCGTTCGATCAGAGAAGCGCCGCGGCCGCCGTACTCTTCGGGCCAGGAAATCCCGGTCCAGCCGCCTTCAAAGACTGTGCGCTGCCAGTCTTTCAGGAAGGTGAGGTCCGCGGCTGAGGCCTGCGGCTGAAGGTGACGGAGCGGGCCATGGTCTTGTGGAACGTTGGCCGCGAGCCAGGTGCGGAGTTCCTGCCGAAAAGCGTCCTGCGCTGGGGTAAAATGAAAATCCATGCTGGGCTCCTGTACTGAACTGGTCGAATCGCTGGCAACGCTATTGGGAGAGCTTTTGCCGTAAGAGTGTATTGACCATCTGGGGATTGGCCTTGCCCTGGGTGGCGCGCATGACCTGCCCGACAAAGAAGCCGAGCAGCTTTTCCTTGCCGCCACGATATGCCTCCACTTTGTCCGGGTTGGCTGTCAACACCTCGGCAATGGCGGCCTGTAAGGTGTCGGTATCACTGACCTGACGCAGGCCCTTGGACTCAATGATTTCCTCCGGGGAATGTCCGGTTCGGCGCATGTCTTCGTAGACCGTCTTGGCGATAGTCGTGCTGATGGTACCGTTCTGTATCAACCCGATTAATGCGCCCAGGCGCTCGGGCGGGCAGGGCCAGGTCTCGATCTTCAGCGCCGCGTCCAGTTTTTCTTCCTTAACGAAGCGCAGTACGCTGTCCATGACCCAGTTGCTGACGACTTTGGGTGCTGCGGGACAGGCGCGCAGGCTGGCCTCGAAATAGTCAGCCACATCCTTGCGAGCCGTTAGCACCTCGGCATCGTAGGCCGGCAGGTCGTAGTCGTGCACGAAGCGGGCTCGCCGCGCGGCCGGGAGCTCGGGCAGGTCGGTCCGAACGTGTTCGACCCAGGCCTGATCCACGACCAAGGGTAATAAATCCGGGTCGGGGAAATAACGGTAATCGTGGGCGAACTCCTTGCTGCGCATGGGTCGGGTGACCTCTCGGTCCGCATCCCACAAGCGGGTTTCCTGGACGACGCGGCCGCCGGCTTCGACGACCTCGGTCTGGCGCTGAATTTCATGCTCAATTGCCTTTTCGACAGCACGAAAGGAATTGAGATTCTTGGTCTCTGTCCGGGTGCCGAACTCAGTGCTCCCCCGCGGACGTATGGACACGTTGGCGTCGCAGCGCAGGCTGCCCTCTTCCATATTGCCGTCACAGACCTCGATATATTGGAGCAGGGCGCGCAAGCTGCGCAGATAACTGCCGGCTTCCGCGGCAGACCGGATATCCGGTTCGCTGACAATCTCTAATAGGGGAACACCGGTACGATTCAGGTCAACAAGACTCGCGCCTGCCTCAGCATCATGGATGCTCTTGCCGGCGTCTTCCTCCATATGAATTCGGGTTAAGCGCACCTTTTTTGCCTGTTCTTCGGCGGTGACCTCAACATAGCCGTGTTCGGCAAGAGGCAGTTCGTACATACTGATCTGGTAGCCCTTGGGCAGGTCCGGATAAAAATAGTTTTTCCGCGCCCAGCGGCTCGTGGTTGTAATGGTGCAGTGGGTTGCCAGTGCGGCCCGGAGGGCGAAATCGACAACCTTCTTATTGAGTACGGGTAAGACCCCGGGCAGGCCCAGGCAGACCGGGCAGGTATGCTGGTTGGGGGCCGCGCCAAAGCGGGTAGAACAGCCACAAAAAATTTTTGACTCAGTCAGTAACTGCGCGTGCACTTCCAGGCCAATGACGGATTCGTAGGTCATACTGCTACTCTGTGAAATTTCTGCTGTTAGAGAGGCGGCTTCCGGGTCCGCCAGTCATGATCCTGCTCGTAAGCGTAACCGGCCCGAAGCAATACCTCTTCCTCAAAGGGAGGCCCTATCAGCTGGAGCCCAATAGGTAACCCGTGCTGATCAAAGCCACACGGCACGGACAGCCCTGGTAAGCCCGCCAAATTAACCGCTATGGTAAAAATATCCGAGAGATACATGGTGAGGGGGTCGGCCAGCTTCTCTCCCAGCCGAAACGCGGTTGTCGGAGCGACCGGAGTCGCAATAGTATCGCAGGCTTCAAAGGCGTTCAGGAAATCCTGCCGAATAAGAGTCCGAACCTTCTGCGCCTTCAAATAATAGGCGTCGTAATATCCGGCAGATAAGACATAGGTGCCGAGCGCAATCCGCCGTTTGACCTCGCTGCCAAACCCCTGAGCGCGGGTCGTCTGATATAGCGCTCCCAGGTCTTCGACCTCAGATGCACGGTAGCCATAGCGAACCCCATCGTAGCGGGCCAGATTGGAACTCGCCTCAGCCATGGCAATAATATAATAGGTGGCAACCGCGTATTCGGTATGCGGCAGAGAGATCGGGACGACCTCTGCACCTAATGACTGTAAATGGGCAATCGCCTCTCTGACCGCTGTTTCTACTTCCGGCTGCATCCCCTCAATAAAGTATTCTTGCGGTATACCGATACGCAGACCACTGACGCCTCGCTCCAGGTGAGCGGTATAGCTGGGTGTAGGTCTGTTGACGGAAGTCGAATCACGGGGGTCATGGCCGGCAATTACATCCAGAAGAATTGCGCAGTCCCGGACGTCCTTGGTACACGGGCCGACTTGGTCCAGGGACGAGGCATAGGCTACAACGCCAAACCGGCTCACCCGCCCGTAGGTTGGTTTCAGGCCAACAATACCGCAGAATGCAGCCGGAAGGCGAATGGAACCTCCCGTATCCGTTCCCAAGGCCGCACATGCCAGGTCGGCCGCGACGGAGACCGCCGACCCGCCGGAGGAGCCACCCGGCACCCGGTCCGTATCCCATGGATTGCGACAGGGAGTGAAAGCCGAATTCTCATTCGACGAGCCCATTGCAAATTCGTCACAGTTGACCTTGCCGATAATCACGGCGCCGGCCTCCTTGAGGCGTTGCGTCACGGTGGCATCATATGGTGCAATAAATTGTTCGAGGATTTTTGAACCCGCGGTTGAGCGCACCCCCTGGGCGAGGATAACGTCCTTGAGCGCAACCGGAATACCGCACAGTGGAGGGGGAGTCGCTCCGTTTGCAAGCATCCGGTCTGCGGCTTCTGCTTGGGCGAGCGCTTCTTCGGCACACACGGTCAGATATGAATGCAAGCGTTCATCTGTTTGCCGAACGCGGGCCAGAACAGACTGTGCCAACTCGACGGCACTGACCTCTCGGGTGCGTAGTTTCTGTCGGGCTTGATGAATGGTCAGGGCGTGGTGTGACATGGTTACTCAATAATCTTGGGAACGCGAAAAAAATAGGTCTTCCGACTCGGGGCATTCGCCAGCAGGGCATCCGTTTGGGCGGCACTCGGTGTATTGGTGACAACATCGTCTCGCAGCGGAGCGGACACTGCCACTGCATGGGCGGTCGGCTCAACACTGTCGGTCTGCAACTCACCCAATTTATCGACATAGGTCAATATCGTATCAAAGTGCTGCGTCAGTTCGTCCAGCTCTTCTGCGCTAAATGAGAGACGAGCCAGCGTGGCAACTTGGCGAACTTCATCCGGTGTAATGCGCATATGTGTTCTTCTTTCTGCGAAGGTCAGTGTGTCACACCACACCTTGCAATTCAACGGAATAGGCCCTCCGCCGGAGGACGCTCTTGATCCACGCAAGCCGTGTCAGCTACCTTATATTCTATGGCGATCGGTGACCGGCGACGCCTGTTCGGCCAACATGGCGAGCAGCGCGCCGCGCAGTTTTTACGCAACCTCGGCTATGTGATAGTTGAGCGAAATTATCGATGCCCTCGCGGGGAAATTGATCTCGTTGCCCAAGATAAAGAAACGCTTGTCTTCGTTGAGGTCCGGACGCATCGTTCTCGGGAGTTCGGAAACCCTCTGGCCTCAGTCAATAAGCGCAAGCAGCGTCAAATCGCCATGACTGCCCTGCATTATCTTTCGCGTTTCCAACTCCACGACCACGCTGCTCGATTTGACGTCATTGGGATTATGGGAGAAGGGGACACGGCGCAATTGACCCATGTCAAAGCGGCCTTTGAATTTCCAACTGCAAGATGAAGAGTGAAGAAACCGTATGCTTGATATTAAACTGATCCGAGACAACCCAGACGGGGTGAAAGAGCGCCTGGCAACAGTCGGCGTTCCAGGGGGTGAGGTTGACGCCCTACTCGATAGTGATCGAGCCCGGCGCACGCGTATACGCGAAGTCGAGACGCTGCGTGCTGAACGAACGACACGTTCAAAAGAGATCCGAAAAATTTCGGACCCCACCGAACGCGATACTACCGTTCGGTCTATGCGAGCGCTCGGAGAGCGCGTGAGCCAACTGGAGAAACAGCTCGCTCAGGAGGAAGAAGACTTCCAGCAGCGGCTCTTAGAGCTTCCCAACCTGCCTCATCCAGACGTTCCAGTTGGGAAAGACGAAGATGAAAACGTCGTTATCCGAACGGAGGGGAAACCGCCGACTTTTGCGTTTTCTCCTCGTCCGCATTGGGAACTGGGCGAAACCCTGGGCATTATTGATTTTGAGCGTGGGGTGAAAATTTCGGGTAGCCGCTTTTACATACTCAAAGGGCTGGGCGCGCGACTTCAGCGCGCACTGATTAATTGGATGCTGGACCTGCATGTCAATGAACACGGTTATACCGAAGTATACCCACCGGTCATGGTTAAACAGGATTGTTTGGTTGGGACCGGTAACCTCCCAAAATTCGGGGAGAATCTCTACCGGGATATTGAAGAAGACTTTTGGTTTATTCCCACCGCAGAAGTGCCGGTGACCAACCTCTATAGAGAGGAAGTGATCGAACCTGGACAGCTCCCGGTGTACCATGTGGCGTATACGCCCTGCTTCCGTCGCGAAAAAATGTCTGCGGGCCGCGACGTTCGCGGCATTAAACGCGGCCATCAGTTCGACAAGGTGGAAATGGTGAAATTTGTTGAGCCGTCGCACTCGGATACGGAGCTGCTGGCTCTGGTCGACAATGCGGAGGATGTGTGCCGAAAACTCGAGATCCCGCATCGGGTCGTTCAGATGTGTACCGGAGATCTGAGCTTTGTCGCGGCCTGTAAATATGACGTTGAAATGTGGGCGCCGGGCTGTGAAGAATGGCTCGAAGTGAGTTCATGCTCCAACTTTCGTGATTTCCAGGCCCGTCGGGCGAAAATACGTTACCGACCCGAACCTGGTGCAAAACCCGAATTCGTGCACACCCTGAACGGCTCCGGACTGGCTCTCCCACGAGTTGTCATCGCCATTCTTGAAACCTACCAGCAAGAGGATGGGAGCGTTGTGATACCAGATGTACTCCGTCCCTATATGGGAGGACAGGAGATAATCGATATGGCGCAATGACCCGCTCCTCGAACAAGGAGGGGGAGTTGACGACTGAGGGGTAGCCCGTTACTAAATTGCCCAAGAAAACGGCGAAACTCTGTGGCAGAAGACGCGCACAAACCAGCGCCCGGTCAGGATGTCGAAAATACCATCGAGGACCTGACGAAAGAGCTGTCCCGCTTAATCAACGAAGCCGGGACGGACGGGCGTGAAGAACTGCGCGACTACGCAGTAAGCCTGCTGCAGGGCGAAACGGAAACAACACAAACGGAAGAGCCAGTGGAGGAAGACTCGGCTCAGCCTGCTTCTTCTTTTAGCCCAGTTGCTTTGAGCATTCCATTTCTCCTTATTGGTATCATTCTCTTGCCGCTCTTTGCCCCGGTAGGGTTGATGCTGCTGTTGTTGGCTGTGATCATGGGGGTAGGGGGCTGGCTGGCTCTCATGTTCAGAAGGAAATAAGAGAACAAGGTATAATCACTATCACTAAGGAGTAAGCTCCATGGCAAAAAAACCAACTTCTCCTGAAGAAATCCAGGCATACGAAGAGCGTCGCCGTGTCGAGCAAAGGGCGGAGCGCGAGAAACGGCTCCGTGAACGCGCGCAAAGAGGTGGCCTGTGGTCACGGCGTGATTTTTTTGGCCGGCTCAGCTGGGGTGGTTTCGGGCTGATTTCGCTCGTGAGCCTGCTGGCCTTTGTCCGTTCCGCCTTTCCGCGGGTGCTCTTCGTTCCACCGTCAACCTTCAAGGCTGGCTTCCCAGGAGACTACCCGGTTGGCGAGGTGAGCGAGAAATACCGCTCAGACCAACGCACCTGGATCGTCCGAGAACCGCAGGGATTCTACGCGATCTTTGCCAATTGTACGCACCTAGGCTGTACTCCACGCTGGTCGTCGTCGGAGAATAAATACAAATGTCCCTGTCATGGCAGTGGGTACTACCGGACTGGATACAATTTTGAAGGTCCGGCGCCGAGACCAATGGATCGCTTTAAATTATCGTTGGCTGACGATGGGCAGCTTATAGTTGATAAGAGCACAATTTTTAAAATGCAGCCCGGCGTTGACCCCAATAAACAACATCCCGACAGCATCTTGCGCATCTAGCCGCCAGTGGCAGGGCGAGTGTAAAGGCAAGGAAAGAGTATGAGCAGCCAATTTGACGAACTCAAACGCCAGGTTATGGAGTCGCAGGCCTGGCAGTCGATTTTCCGCCACGGCTACGAAGATACGCCGCGCAACCGCATTCTGATGGTCTCAGGCAATGTCTGGCTCCATCTGCACCCCTCGAAAGTTCGCAAACATGCCACGCGCTTACGTTTCACCTGGTGTATGGGCGGCATCACCTTTCTGATGTATTTGGTCACCGTAGTCACCGGCGTGTATCTCATGTTTTACTACCGGCCGGTGGCGGAATATGCCTACGCCGATATTAAATATCTCGAATTCGATATGCCGTTTGGCATGTTGATGCGCAATATGCATCGCTGGGCCGCTCACGGCATGGTGATTGCCGTCTGGCTGCATATGTTTCGCGTCTTTATGACGGGTTCGTATAAACCACCGCGCGAGTTTAATTGGGTCGTTGGTGTCCTGCTCTTAGTGTTGACCTTACTCCTCTCCTTCACGGGATATCTGTTGCCGTGGGATCAGCTCGCTATCTGGGCCGTTTCGGTCGGATCGAACATGGGACGGGCAACCCCGCTGTTGGGATATGAAGGGCCTTTCAACGAGGTGCTCGGGGTGAACCCGATTTACGATGCCCGCGCCTTTCTCTTTGGCGGTGGGGAGATTGGGGCACATACTTTACTCCGTTTCTATATTCTGCACTGTATCTTTATTCCGCTGGTGACGAGTTTATTTCTGGCGGTTCATTTTTGGCGTATCCGGCGCGACGGATTCTCAGGACCCGCCCTCTAGCAGAGGTGTATTATGCGCGTGCTTGTCATTCCTATTTTAATGGGAGTCGTGTGCTGGCTGCTGTACATAGTGGCAAAACCAAAAGCGTCTTCTTCTGAAGACCGGTAAGAAAAGGGAGCTGTTATGGCGGAAATGGGCTCAGCTGCCACGCGGGTCGAAGTCACGCTCAAAAAAGCGGGCGGCCCCGGAGACGATAAGGTCCATACCTGGCCGAATCTGGTTCGAGCGGAATTCCTGTGCACTCTGTTTACGATTATCTTCCTGCTCTTATGGTCGCTGCTGGTCGACGCGCCGCTTGAAGAGCCAGCCGACCCTGGGCGTACGCCCAACCCGTCCAAAGCGCCCTGGTATTTCCTGGGACTACAAGAAATACTGGTCTTCTTCGACCCCTGGCACGCCGGAGTGGTGGCGCCGACCTTTATTATTATGGGGCTGATGGTTATTCCCTTTATTGATATTAATCCCAAGGGAAACGGCTATTACACCTTTAAGGAACGGAAGTACGAAATCCTGACCTTTATCTTTGGCTTCCACGTGCTGTGGATTTCGACCATTGTTATTGGCACTTTTGTCAGAGGACCGGGTTGGAACTGGTTCTGGCCCTGGGAGGTGTGGGATGCGCACTTGGTTGAAGCCTTGACCAACCAGGATCTGCCGTATCTTGTCGGCATCCGGGACTACTGGACCGCGGCCGCCTTTGGCCTGTCACTCATCATTGGTTTCTTTGTGGTCGGAACCGCGGCCATGTATTGGTGGGTAGTGTGGCTCAAGGGCCGTGAATTCATGCAGCGCTGGGGCGCGGCCCGCTTTTTCTTAACGTCCTTTCTTACGCTAAATATGATTGCCGTAGTGATTAAGATGCTGCTGCGCCACATACTGAATGTAAAATATATTTTAGTGACGCCGTGGATTAATGTTTGAAAAGAGTAAACGTATCCAGCATCTAGTATCTATGGAGGACACATTTACTCTTTATGATGTTCTATCTGGCAAAAATTCTTCAGGCACTTGGGATTGCAGATGTTGGCTACGCGCTCTTCGTTGGTCTGACTGAAGAAAAGAGTATGGGTAAGGAATTATGGCTGCTTGGGATTGGGGTAGTGGTATTCTACCTCGGTCGCTTTCTTGAGACGCGAGCAACCGGCTCATAATGGATTGTTATGGCACGTAGAGAAGTTGACGACGAAAAGAGATCGTATAGTGGAGTATTTCTCTTCGCAGTGGGGCTGCTGCTGATCGGGTCGGTCTGGTCGGTCTGGGACGATGCGGTGTCGCGTCGGCCCTGGAAGAAATATCAGGCTGAATTCTCGATGCTTGCCTACAACCAAACGCTGGCGGAGATTCAGGCCGAAGAAGAGCGTCTTGCCGCCGAGCCGGCTTACCAGGAGGTCTTGGCTTCCTTAGAGTCGGCCCAGACCGATATTGGGGGCGGGGAAGGGGGGCAGCGTCTCGCCACGCTGCAAACCGAACTGGCGGCCGCCGAAATGCGGACGAGTGACGCGGAGAATGCCTTACGTATCGTCCGGAGCGAAATTGAGGCTGCTTGGTACGAATACGACCACGCCATTCAGTTGGAACACTCGACAAAAGACGAGAAAGCCCATCTTGATGCGCTCCAGGCCGAGGCGGCCGAGCGTGAGAAAGTCTTTCTGGCCGAGCAATCCGAGCGTGACCGGATTGAAAACGAAATCAATGAGATCAACGCGCGTGTTCTCGAAGCTCAGGAAATGTTGCGCACAATGAACCAGCAAAAGGATTTCCTGGAACAGCGCATCGGCAATTATGTGATACGGCCGGTACCGGGGCTCGTCCTGCCTGCGATTCCAGCCATTACGCAGGTGGTCGTGCCGGAATTCGACCGGAGCAATTTTGATACGCCCCTGGCGCGTGTTGACCGCTGCCAGTCCTGCCATGTCGGTATCGACAAGCGTGGCTTTGAAGATCAGCCGAACCCGCACAAAACGCATCCGCAGTATGACGTCTTGATGACGAACCATCCACCGGAATCGTTCGGCTGTACCTCATGTCATAATGGCCAGGGGGTCGCCACCAGCAGCGTGGATATTGCCCACGGCTACGTGCAATTCTGGGAGCATCCGCTGCTGCTCGGTCCCAAAATGGAAGCTAACTGCCTGAGCTGTCACACCGATATGCAGACGGTGGCCACGCAGAATACCACAGTTGGTCAGCATATCGCTCGCGGTGAAAAGCTCTTTATGCAGCTCGGCTGTACCGGCTGTCATTTGGTTGAAGGGTATGGCGAGACCAAGAAAATAGGTCCCTACCTGCGGCGGGTCGCCGTCAAGTCCGACCCGGCCTGGATGGTTGAATGGGTCACCAACCCACACGAGTTTCGCCCGCATACCCGGATGCCGCACTTTTTCTTTACCGAGGACCAAGGTCGAGCAGTGACGGCCTATCTGATGAAGGCCAGCATGGAAGAAGGTCAGGCGTGGCTGGAATCTCACGCTGAGCCGGAAGGTATTGATCCGAATAACGCGGAACTCGTCCAAACAGGCGAGCGCCTCGTCAATTCCCTCGGCTGCCGGGCCTGCCACGGATTCAACGAGGAACAGACCGCCACCATGGTCGGGCAGAACAAAAGTCATGCGCCGAATCTGGCCCGTGTTGCAGAGAAGACGAATGCGCGCTGGTTATACCACTGGATCAAAAATCCGCGTGATTACTCACCAGATACGGCCATGCCGGACCTGCGTCTGAGTGACGAGGAGGCGCAGGCCATCGTGTCCTATCTTTTGACCCTCAAGACGGACATTGAACGGCCGGACATTCGAGCCGAGTTGGAGGACCCGGACTTGGTGCTCGAAGGGGAGGGCTTGGTCCGACAATATGGCTGCCACGGCTGCCACGACATCCCCGGCATGGAAAAAGAGGCGCGGATTGGGGTGGAGCTGACCTCATTTGGGGAGAAGAGCCTGGAAGAACTCTTCTTTGGGAACCGGACCGATGTCCCGCATACCTGGGAAGATTGGACGTATGAGAAGGTCAATGCCCCGCGGGGCTACGCCACGGAGCGGATTGAGCAGCTCATGCCGTCGTTCAATCTCTCGGACGAGGATATTCTCTCTGTCCGCGTCTTTTTGAAGAGTCAGACCGGCCATCATGTGCCTGAGAAATTCACCGCGCACGGTGACTGGACCGACGCCATTGTCAAAGGACAGCGGCTGGTCCAGTACTACAATTGTACCGGTTGTCATGTCATCGAAGGTGGCGGCGGAGATGTGCGCGCGCTCTATTTGGATAATCCATCCTTTGCCCCGCCCATTCTGACGGGCCAGGGGAAAAAGGTGCAGCCTGAGTGGTTCTACGGCTTTCTCCAACAGCCGATTCCCATCCGTCCCTGGCTTGATCTGCGGATGCCGACCTTTCATTTTGCTAATGACGAGGCCAGTGGTATCGTGGATTATTTTAACGCTTTGAGTAAGCTGGAGATTCCGTACACCTATTTTGACCTCGCCCGTACCTCGCCAGAAATGGTTCATGCGGGCGAGGTGCTCATGTCAGAGGACTATTTTGCGTGTTTCTCCTGCCATCAGCAGGGCGACCGCAAGCCGGAGGGCCCGCCAGCCGGCTGGGCACCGGACTTGGCCCTGGCAAAAGAACGCCTGAATCCAGAGTGGATTGTCGAGTGGATTCAAGATCCCCAGGCTCTCATGCCAGGGACGAATATGCCGGCCTTTTACCCAGGTGGCCCAGATGACATCTTTGCGGGTGACGAGGACAAACAAATGGTTGCCATGCGTGACTATATTATGCTGCTCGGCATCGACGATCCGTTTGCCAGTATGAATGGGAATGGGGCGAGTGGAACGGCGGCGGCGACAGTTCAGGAAGCGGATGATACAGCAACGCTGGTGGAGGAGTCGGCCCAACCTGCTGACGAAGCAAGAGAGGCCGAACATACTGAAGCGACCGAAACAAATATGTAGAGGAGGAAGCATGCGTAGTATGAATATCAAAACGGTTATTTCCCTGGTCGTAGGAGCAAGTCTGTCTCTCGCTTCTGTGGCCCTTGGATACGACGCTGGCGCGGTCAGTAACGGCGGGAGCATTAGCGGCAGCATTACGTTTGCTGGTGATGCGCCTGAAGCCGCACCCATCGAGGTAACCAAAGACACAAAAGTATGCGCGCAAACGCAGAAGTATGATGAGAGTCTCGTGGTTGGCGGGAACAAGGGCATAAAAAATGCCGTGGTCTCGATCTCGAATATTTCCAGCGGGAAAGATTTTGGTGATGCAATGGCTTTAGACCAAAAAGAATGTGTCTACACGCCGCATATCGTTTTCACGCCGGCCGGGTCGGAACTCGAGATTCTCAATAACGATGGTATCCTGCACAACATTCATACCTATAGCGAAGCGAATCCGGCTTTTAATCAGGCCCAGCCCAAATTTAAGAAAAAGCTGAAAAAGAAGTTTGAGAAGCCCGAGGTCGTTCGGGTCGAGTGTGACGCTCATGGCTGGATGAAGGGTTGGATCGTTGTCATGGATCACCCTTATTACGCGGTGACTGACGGGGAGGGGAAGTTTAGCCTGAGCGATGTGCCAGCTGGTGAATACGAAGTGAAGATCTGGCATGAGACCTTGGGTGAAACCATGCAGAAGGTTACGGTGGAAGCCGGTAGTGATGCGAGTCTTGCGGTAGAGCTATCGCAGTCCTGAGCGAGTCGAATTCCAGAGTAAAAAAGGAGCCCCAATTGGGGCTCCTTTTTTATGTTTAGAATGTTGTGATTATCTATATGAGTGCCACAAGAAGAATATATTGACTATAGTCTAAATCGTATATTCCAAGATTTACGGGACAAGCGAATCCTTATTTCTTGACCAATAGAGAGGTAAGCACTAGCGACTTTGTCGTGGAATTAATATTTTTGACTATAGTCATATAATTCATCTTATATCACCTGAAGCAGTACCTCACAAAGAGGGCTGTAGTCTGGAGGCCATCGCCTAAACGGCGCAAATAACCATTTTGCAGCGAAGTACCAGCGATTCCACAGCGAGGCTCGTGTCGTTGAACATACCTTTGCTTTTTCCAAACATCCTCATTCCGAGCGCCGGCGATAAAACCAAGCCCGTCACAATACTCGCCTCAATACGTCAGCGAGACCAAGCAGTAGCCCCTGATCGGTGCCAGGAGGCGTGGCCAGTCACTATAGCCAACACAGCTGGGGGCGTAGGCCCAAATACGGGCAGAGTCTGACGGTCGCGCGAGAACACGCTATGACTTCTGGAAAATCAGGCAGAAAGCCTTGAAGATGCGCATCGGATGGCCGCTGTTCTTTCTGTCCTCCTTGCCAACGGCCTAATCGGGCTAGTCTTCACTATGGATATAATTTTACAAAATATATATTATCAGACATAAAATATATATTATAAAAACTCACTTGCCCGTCTTGGTGCGAACCATGTCAGCAAGTGGAGAGTCGGGGAATTGCTCTAGCAAATCAAAATATGCTTGAGGAACACTTGCCCCATCCTGTCTCTCTAAGGCTTCTCCCAGGGCCAGCAGTGCCTCACTCTTACTTGGTCCATCCAGTCCGGAAGCCTCACGGTACCACTGTGCCGCAGCATCGAACTCTTCGGCTTCTTCCGCACCGTGGCCCAAACGTAAGAGCGCAATCTGTTTCACATACGGTCCAGCATCATGAGACGTGGCTACTCGCTCGTAGGCATCCTTCGCCTCCAACAGCTGATTGCTCTTCTCAAATGCTTCCCCTAAGTGCAAGGCGGCGACCCCCCTACTCTCACCGTAAAGCGCCGCTTCGGCCTGGGTTAATTCGGCAACAGCCATATCGTACTCTTTTGATTCTATCGCGAGGAGCCCGACTCGAAAATGTTCCAGCCCCTGACTCTGGCGATACTGTGCCCAGGCTGCCCAGGAAATGCCGGATATGGCACATACGACGACAACGGCACTCCCCAGAACAATCTGCTGTTTATAGCGCGTGATGACGTCCGACTGCTTCCGGAGCCACTCGACCAGTCGTGCTGAAGGATATGAAGATGGGGAGAGTTCTTGCTTACGAGTACGTGCCATGGACCGTATGGAGTAGTCTACGAAAGAGACTACATTTTGTACTTAAAGTCGTCCGGAGACATCTTCTCCAGGATCTCTGCCCACTTATCCCGAGAGACGCTCGACAAATCCGCTTCTTCCTCACCGTCTTCCTTCTGTTGGAGCACGCTCGACGATTCAAGCACCTGGGCCGCCACAAAGATGGGACTTTTCGTCCGAAGCGCAAGCGAGATAGCATCACTCGGCCGGGAATCAATCACAATATCCCGTTCTCCAACCTTGAGGCAAATGGCGGCATAATACGTATTGTCCTGGAGATTCGTCACCTCAATAGCCTCGACCTTGCCACCGACTTCCTTGATCATGTTATCGAGAAGGTCATGGGTCATGGGCCGCGCCATTTTGATCCCTTCCAACTCGGTCGCCATTGAAGTCGCTTCCATCAAGCCAATCCAGATCGGCAGGTTCAGCTTGTTCTCAGCATCTTTCAGGATGACGATTGGGGTCTTGGTCACCGGGTCAAGCGTCAACCCACCGACTTTCATTTCAATAAAACCCTCGCGGTCCATTCCTCCTCCATTTGCGCGGGATCACAGAAAGGATATCACCTTCAAGGGGGCATGCCTACCGCAAAGAGTAAACGTGT
Organism: Desulfurellaceae bacterium bin18; assembly: GCA_002238415.1. Taxonomy (GTDB): domain Bacteria; phylum Desulfobacterota; class Binatia; order Bin18; family Bin18; genus Bin18. The sequence goes on from MPMI01000002.1 coordinate 47,105, forward strand.
CCAGCATATTATGTCTAGTGGAGGACGCTTTTACTCTTCTAGGCGGTCACCAAGTGATCAATAACGCGGTAGAGCTGGTTGAGATTACGACACTCTTCAACCAGATCACAATACGGCGCATAGCGGTCCATCTCGCTATCTCCAAATCCCCACGTCAGCCGGCTTTCAGGGTTCAGCCAAATCACCTGTTTGGCTTTTTGTTGCAAGTCCCGAATAACCCAGTCGTGCGGCAGATTATAGTTATTGCGCGCGTCGCCCAGCACCAACACCGTGGTCCGCTTATTGATGATAGAGAGATAATCCCGATGAAACGTCTTGAACGCCCGGCCAAAATCCGAGTGCGCGTAGATATTAATAAAATTGCCCCGTAAGGCTAAATCTATGGCCTGGTGGACTTCATTATCCTCGAACAGTTTTGTTACGTCGCCAATGTCCGCTACAAAAATAAAGCTGCGCACCTTGGAATAGAGGTCCTGCACGGAGTAGACAAATTGCAACATAAAGCGCGAGACGTTCCGCACCGAGTCGGACACGTCACACAGAATAACAACCTGCGGTTTTTCTTTCTTTTTCACATCAAGAATAATGTGAAAGGGCACGCCGCCGTATTGCAGATTCTTTCGGAGTGTTCGCTGCAAATCCAACCGTCCTCGTTTGCCCCGTTTGCGCCGAATCGCAATAATATGTTTCAGCCGCTGGGCCAGCTTGGTGACCGCCTCCTTCATTTTCCGAATTTCGTCCTCAGACAAGTAGTAGAAACTCTTGTCCGCCAGGCTCCTCATTTTTTGCTGGTCGCGCAGTTCCGAGTCTTTTTTCTCTAACTCGGCCCGGACATAGCTGCGGATCATATGCGCGAGGTCTTGGAGGCGCTGGTCAATATATTGAGACAATTGTTCTATTTGTTCTGGACTTAAACCGGCCTGCTGTAAGGCATCCTTGAGGTTTTGCAGTTCCTGCTGGATGTTGCCGAAACCCATCATCTGGGCGAGCGCATTCGCGAACTGTCCTTCCTGAAAAGAGCGCTGAATATCCTGGAGATTCGCCTGCTGAGCCGCCTCTTGAAGCATTTTTTCAAGTTGCCCCGTATTATTGGTCAGCAAAGCACGCGCCAAGTCTGACATTTCTTGGTCCATGTTCTGCAAGGCGTCTTCTAGCTGTTCGAGGAATTCTTGAAATTCTTCCTCGGTCATCTCCATCGCCTGCATGGTGGACGCGGCCGCAGCCTTGATCACTTCACCGAGGCCAGTGAAGAACATGTCGAAGAGTTCGTCATACACCGAGATGTCTACCTGCCGTTTGACAAAGGTCGCGCGCAACGTATCTTTCAGTAATTGTTTATTCTGGATCCCAACCAGCCCAAGAGCGGCAAAGGTATCCATATTTTCTGCGGCTGAGACTTTCAGGCCGTTCTCCCGCAGCAAGTGGGCGAATTCAATAATCTTGTCGTCCATACAGCCTCACGCGGGCCTATCTAGTGCAGGAGATCTTTGTCGTCTTGTTCCTGGCTCGCCGCCTGTGTCTCGACCTTTGCCTTCTGACGGCTGATATATTCCTTTAACTCCGCCTCTGCCTTGCGCACGTCCCCTTCGTATTTCAGGATCGTGTTCAGGGTCTCATTCACCTGAGATTCTTCAAGCCGGTGCACATTGAGCAGGGTGAGCGCTTTCGCCCAGTCCAGGGTCTCGCTAATGCTGGGAATTTTTTTCAGGTCGAGTTTGCGGATTGACTGGACGACTTCAACTACCTGATTGGCTAACTGCGTGGCAATCCCCGGTACCTTGAGCTTCACAATTTCGAGCTCTTGCTCCTGGTTCGGGAAATCTATGAAGAGGTGGAGGCAGCGCCGCTTGAGCGCGTCTGACATCTCGCGCACATTATTACTGGTCAAGACCACAACCGGCAGATGTTGGGCTTGAATCGTTCCCAGCTCCGGCACGCTCACCTGAAAGTCACTCAAGACCTCAAGCAAAAAGGCTTCGAACTCACTGTCCGATTTATCGATCTCGTCGATGAGGAGAACCAGCGGATGGTCGGCCGATATGGCCTGCAACAAGGGCCGGGGCAGAATAAAGCGTTCCGAGAAGAAAACACTGTCCTGCTTGCCGATGCGCTCGACCGCTTCCTTCAATGTGCTCGTGCCTTCCAGCACTTCACTGATTTTGTCCTTGAGGATCTGGGTATAGAGCAGTTGTTTGGCATACTCCCACTCGTAGAGGGCTTTCGCCTCATCCAGACCTTCGTAGCACTGCAGGCGCAACAATTCACAGTCCAGCGCCCCGGCCACCACCTTGGCCAGTTCCGTCTTCCCGACACCAGCGGGCCCTTCGACGAGGATCGGTTTACGCAGTTGGCTAGCCAAATAGACAACGGTCGCGATTTGTCGATTACAAATATATTTTTGGTCTGAGAGCTTTGAAACAACGTCATCAACAGATTCGAACATTCTTCCTCCTCGGTGCAGGCATGCCGGCGGACCTTATCATAGAGGTAGCTGAAACACAACGTGAAGCCCCTTCCCTCTTGCGACGCCTCGCTCCCCATCTTATACTGCCGCGCGGCATGTGTACGCTCGCCTTGTACTTTCAAATTTTTCCGGATTATCCTGTCGTAGTAGCGGCAAACCGGGATGAATACTTGAATCGCCCCTCTACCGCACCCGTCGTGCTCCAGCCCACACCCTGGATTTTCGGCGGGAAGGATCTTATTGCCGGAGGAACCTGGCTGGGTGTCAACGCGCATGGTCTTGTCGCTGGCATGTTAAACCGGCATACGCCTCAACCGGCTGACCCGCGCCGGCGGTCGCGTGGATTGTTGAGCCTGGACGCCCTTCAGGCGCCGTCCGCCCACCAGGCCTCTACGTCCGTTCAGCACCAACCTGCCGATCGTTATAACCCTTTCAACCTCCTCCTGGTTGACAGCCAGGCAGCGTATGTCGTCTACCCCATTGAGCGGACCATTCGTGTCCAGCAGCTCGAACCTGGGGTCCATCTGTTGACCAATATGAACCTCAACGATCCCGAATGTCCCAAGATTGCGCACTCTTTTCAGTATTTTCAGACCGTGGCAGAAAAAATGACCACAGCACCCCAGGCATCTTTTTCCCTAACAGAGCTTTTTCGCCTCCTCCATGAGCGACTTGCCGACCACACCACACCGCTCGACCCACGAACCGAAGACCCGCGCAACGGCCTGTGTATCCACCTCGACGGCTATGGCACCTGCTCTTCAACATTACTTGCGTATTCTTCACGACAGCGCCGATTTATCTATCATTTTGCCCCTGGCGCGCCGTGTCAGACCGATTATAGTGAGGTCTCGCTGCCATCAGGCCCCTGAGCCAGCCAACCGCCGTCAACCACGTAGCTGGCACCGGTCACAAAATCCCCCGATTCCAGAAGAAAGCGGACCGTGCGCGCAATGTCGTGCGGGCTCCCGAAGCGTTGCAGCGGTGTACGGGTACGCAGCTCTTCTTGCCGGCCTGGGCCATAGTCTGCCGGGAGTAAGACCGGTCCAGGAGCGACCGCGTTGACCTGAACATGTGGAGCAAATGCCTTTGCCAGCGCTTGCGTCAGTGCAGATACCCCTGCCTTAGACACGCAGTAGGGAAGAAAATTCCGACTTGGTCGCTGGCCGCTCCAATCGCCAAGAAAAACGATTTTCCCCTGCCTGTGTTGATACATTTGTCTTCCGATGAGCAAGGAGAGGAAAAAGGGCGCTGATATATTCGTCTGACGGAAGGCGCGCCACTCCTGCGCAGTCAGGGTAGCGATGGGAGTAGGAAAGAAAACAGCGGCATTATTGATGAGAATGTCGATTTTTCCTGTTTTTTCCAGGGCTTCACGGGCTACTCGTTGGACGTCGCGGCGGTCTGCCAAATCGCCACGTATAATCCAGGCGCGGCGGCCATATTGTTGCACCGCCTGCTGTGTCTCCTCTCCTGATGACGTATAGGTGTGCAGGACCACATCTGCTCCTCCTTGAGACAAAGCAACAGCAATTTCTCGTCCGAGGCGGCGGCCCGCGCCCGTCACCAGTGCGAGTGCATTCCGTAACTGCATACGCTTCGCTATCCTTTGTGTTCCTGCACGGTGAGCGGAATGGCAAAGGTAAAGGTCGCCCCGCCCTCTCGATTGTTGTGTGCCGTGATCGTCCCATTATGAAGTTCGATGATTTTTTGCGTAAAGGCGAGGCCCAGGCCGGAGCCGGTTTTCTTGGTGGAGACAAAGGGGGCAAAGAGCTGTTCGCCCACTCCTTCCGGAATACCAGTGCCCGTATCCCGGATTGTGACCCGCATCTGATCGTGTACCTGTCGCGCACCAATTGTAATCTGCCCATCGCCAGATGAGGCTTCCAGCGCGTTCGTCAAGAGATTCAAAATGGCCTGCTTGAGCTTGATACGATCAAAGGGCACGAGCGGTCCTTCGCCCTGCATTTCCAGCTCATAGCGGAGGGTCACCCCGCGTGTCCGAGCGGCCTCGTGAATTTCTCGCCCCGCCTCTTGCAGGAGTTTGCTCAACAACCCAGGCTCACGATGGACGGCAAAGTCACGGGAAAAGACCAGCAGATCAGACAGGGTGGTGTTCAAGTCCGTAATGGCCGCGTCGAGCTGTTCGACCCGTTGGGATGCCTCGTCCAACCTCTCGTGGCTGGGCGGCTGCGTCTCGTCCAGCGTGTCGCGTAACAGGTCACACTGCAGACCCAGGAGGCCAATTTTTTGGAGGAGTTGATGCGAGATAGTAGACGACATATGTCCGATTGCCGCCATGCGTTCGCTTCTGGCCATGTCTACATTCATTAATTGCAACTGCGTATTTTGACGCTCAATTTCTTTTTTGCGGAGCGTGAGTGTTCGCATAAGTACATGGGCTGCCCCAACTGGAATAGCGCTCAAGTAGAGCCCCGCCCCCCCAAAGGTATTGACCCCAAGGATCATGATCGCACTATACGGCGTGACCAGCAGCAATCCCGTAAGCATTAACGTCGGGAAATTGCCCGCAAAATCGAGCCCGGACGTATACAATGTCCCATACCGCGCCCGGTGCTGTAATCCATAGCCCAAGGCAAAAACAGCCCAGCCACCGGCTTCACTCAGTATGAATCGTGCCAGTTCTTCAAATTCTCCAATATGAATAGGAATGCGGCCGCCGCTTGAACGATAGATAATATAGCGGCAAAAGAGCGCTACTTGCAGCAGCGCGCACAATTCGAGAATCCGTCGGACCGGGTAGGCATCCTCGCGGACGGTTTGTGGCACGGTATCCACGCCCCACCATCTCACCACAAAGGCGAAAGGCAGACTGAGGAGTATTGATCCGAGGAGTAAGGGTAAGGCAAACAGCCCAACCGTGTACAGCAAGGAGCTCGTCACCGCAAAGAGTAAGAGTGACAGGAACCAGTCCTGTCCCACCTCAACCCGCAACAATACCCCTATACACAGCAGGGGCACGAACGCCTGATAGAGATCAAGATAGCCAAGGTTAAACGCGGCGAAACCACTCACCGCCAACAGGAGACCGAGCAGACCCCCAGCGGTTCCAGCTTGAAGAGTGCTGAGTCCCCTCTCGTCGCCCATCACTCCCGTCCCGTCAGAAACCAATCAAGCCACGGGACCCGCCGGAATAAGAGAAAACCGTATTCCGGGTTTGCGGAGTTAAAGTCGTATTCATTCAGAGAGACGTTGAAACGGAGATCCTGAAACCCGTAGCGTGTATCCAACTGATTGTTCCAGTCATAGGCTTCTTGTTTGACCGGCACACGATACACAATGTCCCAGTGCAGCACGATACGATAATATGGATGGGTGCGCCATTGACTATTCGGGAAGACAAACTCCAAGACGTAGCAGGGACGGCCGTCATGTTCCTGAATACCACGGAATTGCACTTCCAACTCGCTCTGGAGCCATCCTTGTAAGAGTTGCCTCTGTAGCCGTTCGACAACCTGACCAAACCCGAACTCTGTGAGAGAAGAGTGCAATTCTCTTCGCATCCATGAGCCGTCCGGTACGAGGTCACCAATGATCGGGATACCGAACAGCGAGGTTCGAACCCGGACCCGTTCTCTATTCCACCCCGTCCGAAAGAGGGCTTCCTTGAGTCGGCCGCTCTCTTGTTCCCACGCGATATACACATCGAACGGTTTCCGAAACTTGAAGCTCGCCATCTGTCGGCTCAATTGACCTCCACGACGTGCTTCAGTCACCCATACCCCGGTATAATCTTGTATTTCACCTGCACGGCGCAGCCAATTCTGGGCAAATCCGCGGACATCCAGGTCGGTCCCAGGTCGAAACAGGCTCGGGTCCCCGGATGCAGGAGATTCGCGCTCGAAGACTTGTTGTAAAATCCCGGTATTGATCTGGAGATCCGTATACGACAAGCGTTGGCGAACTTCTCCGGATGCCCCGCGCAGTATGAGTTCGAGCGGCAGGCCGGTTCCCCGCTCGATCACGAACTCATACGTAGTCACCGTATTGTCACGAAATGGAATGAGGAAAGCCGGCACTGACAGAATCACCCGCCCTTCGGCCAATTGTGGGTCTCCCGGCTGAAGAGCGACGAGTTGGAGGCTACGATCGGCGCTGGGCCTTTGAGAGAGAGCTCTCAGTGCATAGAGCCACGCGTTCACATCTTTGAGGGCTGGCGCAAAAGGGTCGTTGATTTCCGTGGACGGAATATTGACCCGGACGTAATCGAACCAGCCACCGAGTCTGATGAAAATTGTTCCCAGAGCCCGGGTTGGCCTGGTGAGCAGGGTTGTTCCGCGGTATAAGCCCGACTGCCACTGCATGAGCAGAGAAGAGGGCTTGCGAAAGGTGACCGCAATTTCATGCTGCCTGTGGACGCCCCCTTTTTCCCATATCTCGTGCCGTAATATACCGCGATAATCGACAAGGCGGTGATACGCAGATTGACACTCGGCCAGGAGCTCCTGCACTCGCGTCTCCGCCGTTTCGGCACCTGCCCCTCTTGGTATACACAACACCAGACAGAGCGTGTACAGCATCACCGGGACCAGCTGCGTCATTCGTCCCCCAAACCGGCTTTCAGCGCCAGCACCGCCGCTTTCGTCCGGTCATTCACCTGCAACTTTCGGAAAATACTCGCAAGATGCATCTTGACCGTGAGTTCGCTAATAAAGAGTTGCTGACTGATTTCTTTATTCGAGGCGCCGGTTGCTACCAGACGCAACACTTCTTCCTCTCGATTCGTGAGTGTTTGGACCAAGCGTCTCAGCTCTTCGACCTCTTGATCGCGCTGAAACTCGTGCAAGAACTTACGGGCCAGGTCAGGATTCAAAAACACTTCTCCGTCCGCGACTTTTCGGAGTGTTTCGAGAATCTCTTTAGAGCGGGTATTTTTGAGCAGGTATCCGACTGCCCCAACCTTCAGGGCACGAAAGATAAGCGGCGGATTGTCATAGCCGGTGAGCATGACAACCTTCGTTTCCGGTGACTGCTTGCGAACAAAGGCGGTCGCACTAATCCCATCCCCCTCGGGCAGCTCGAAATCCATAAGAATGACCTGAGGCTTTGCCTTTTCGAGGAGATTCTCAAGATCAGCGACACTCTCGGCTACACCAAGGAGTTCAAAGTCAGGCTGTTTTCGAAATAACTGCTGAAGACCGGACAGAAAAATCGGGTGATCATCAACGAGAATAATGGAAATCTTTCCACCAGAACGTTCCGCCGGCTTGGGCTGCCGCTTCTTTTTCACGCCCTTGCTGAGACTTTGGCTCGACATATTACCCCCGCCTGAAGCATAGGAACTCTCGCCCAGAGGGTCAAGAAACAATTGTCCCTCGTATAGCTTTGACGTTTTCAACCTACCATCTGATTTAATTAGTAATAATTAGATATTTATAAAATTTATAATATAGAAATAGAGTAATTTAATTACTATAATAATTTTTAGCTATTATATTCAAATATGAAGAGCTTTAATATTTTATTATAAGAAATAATTACTGATATATTATGTATTCTTTTGCTCTACACTGATCGACCTTCCCGGTCAGGTCCCGTAATACCGCTGGAATTACTCAGGTGTGAAATCTCTTTAACCATTTCCCCTCACTATTCGAGGATTGGACGTTGAATTGTCACACCCAATTTAGTAATATTTACTTACTATTTATAGTTGAATATTACTTGACGGATAATAGATTACTGTATCCACATCTTCCGTTTCCTGTGGATAACTACTTCGTAGGAGGTAAAGGATGGAGAGTCTGCCACTTGGGGCGAAAACCACTCGGGCGAAAAGTCCGAATGCTCCCTCATATAGCCTCCAAGAATGCCTTGAGGATACGCGGAAGGTATTTCGTATTGAAAATCAGGTCGCAACAAGTCGGGAATCTATTGCGGAACACATTGCGCTTGCCCCTCAATCTGGACCTTTTAACAGAAAACTCAGCAGCTTACGCCAGTACGGCCTCCTCGAAGCCATTGGTAAAGATCTCCGGGTCGGCGATCTTTTCATCAGAATAGAACACGCCACGGGCGAGACAGAACGTTGTCGGGCCTTGCGTGAAGCGCTCGGCCGACCGACGGTTTTTCAACGACTGCTGTCCCAGTATGAACAGACTGGCCTGCCTTCGGATATCAATCTGACAAACCAGCTTATAATAAAACACAGATTTACCAAAAAGAACGCGGAAGTCGTTTCTCGTGCATTCTTGGATTCATCGCGTTTCGCCGGCCTGGGTCTTCTTCGTCCTCAAACAGCTCTCTCACCTCTCCCGCCTCAATCCACTCGTACGCCCCCGGAAGAGGCATTGACTCTCGCCCCCCCCCTCCCCTCTCAGCCACCCCCTCCCCCTTTTCAGGCGATGGCCGACGTTTCCCTGTGTAGACAGGAGATCCCACTCGGCACGGGTCGTCGGGCAGTCGTTGAGTTGCCTGAAGATATCAAACCTGAGGAGATCCAACGTCTGATGCGCATCTTGCAAGCCTTGGCCGACCCTATTGCCTAATCAGACGACCAACTCCGCTGGGCCAGCCCGGCTTTACTTTAGCTCCACTCCACTCTAGCTTCTGGTATTGCATTTCAGTCTCCCAAATCCGACGGAGCATGACTGTGTCAACTGCTCAGACTAAAACTCCATCATACCAACTCGCGTCGAGAGCTTTCCATTGGATTTCGAGCGTTTTCTTTGCGAACTTCTTCATACTCCTTTTAATCACGATCAGCTTGTCTCAATGGATCGTACCGGTTTGGTTTTTGAACGTCTTTTTTCCGATTCACTCCCTACCTTCCGCAGCCACTGCCCTTACGCTCACACCGATCCTTTTTTGTCTGAATCTCTTTCTCCTTCGCTTCTCTCGGCGTCTGCCCACCCTGCCCACAGTCCTCCGTTTACCTCTCCGGATTTATTTTGCCTCGGCTTTTATCGCCGCCTTTTGCTTCGTTTTTCTCATATTATGTGGCGTGGTATGGGCACTCCTCTCTTTCCTCGTCGCCATATGCGGCTTCCTCCTCCCCTTTACCGAACTCCACCTGTCGGTTCAGCCCGTGCTGACACGGGGCTTTCAACTCTTTGCGGGTGTGAGTCTCATGCTCATTACCGGTCTTTTCATCTATGGCTACCTTGGCGGTCAGCGCCAGCTCCACGTATCCGAGATCGAACTCCCCCTTGCCCATTGGCCGGCCACAAGCCCTCACCTCACAATCGCCCATATCAGTGATCTCCATATCGGGACGAATCTCACCGCCCAGGAACTCAAAACCTATGTACAGCGGGTCAATGAACTCCGGCCAGACCTCATTCTCCTGACCGGCGATATACTTGATTCCAATCCTGCGTATATCCCGGACTTCTTCCCGTATCTGAACGCGCTCCACGCCCGGCACGGGGTCTTTGCCTGTCTTGGCAATCATGATCGATATGCGGGAGCGCAAGCGGTTGCGGCTGGCCTGGCAGACTACACCCATATTACGCTTCTGCAGGATCAGGTCAGCCATCTTGCCATTGCCGACACAACGCTCCACCTCATCGGTCTGGACGACCGCGGGAAGGATTGGGCCCGCGGGCTCGATACGGATACTACCCTCACCCACCTCAGAGCAGGCATTCCGAGCCGTGAGCCCACTATTTTATTGTCGCACCGTCCCGACATTTTTCCTGCGGCATCCAGTCTTGGTATTGATCTCACCCTGTCGGGCCATACCCATGGCGGTCAATTTGCCCTGCCCTTTCAGCCGCATCAGTTCAATTTGGCCCGCTTTATTACCCGCTTTCCGCGCGGTCAGTATAGCCTCAAGGATTGTTTTCTGTATGTAAATCGAGGCTTGGGTGTCACGGGCCAGCGCATCCGTCTTTTCACTCCACGCGAGATCGCTCTCCTGACCTGTCGAGCCTAGCCACAGGCCGGAGCGCTCTGAGCGCACCACCCGCTCCGCCGGATTTTGCCACGTCAAACGCCGCGGTTGTCCTACTTGACCCCCTGCACCCATTACTGCATCCTCAGGGGGTAACCCTACTGGTGATGCAATGTATCATCTCACCCGCTTTGTTGAATTTGAGGCGTCTCACCGCTATTGGAATCCCGATTTTTCAGAGGAAGAAAATTGGCGGACCTTTGGTAAATGCGTCAGTCCGTACGGCCACGGGCATAATTACGTCTTGCGTGTGACCGTTCACGGAGAGAGCGACCCGCAAACCGGGATGGTGATTAATATCAAGGAACTCGACCGCTTGCTCAAAGAGGTCACCGGCCAGTTTGACCATAAATTCATTAATCTCGATCATCCGGCCTTTAGCCGTCGCATTCCTACGACGGAAAACCTCGCAGCCTATATGCGAGATTATCTTGAAGACCGGTTACGTGCGGAGCAGATTGCAGCACAGCTCTTGCGCGTTCGCCTGTATGAAGAACCAACACTCTGGTCCGATGTGTCGGGCGGAGAGGGAAAGACTATGGCCGCACTCACAAAATCGTTCAGCTTTAGCGCAGCCCACCGTCTCCATAGTCCGCACTTATCCGACGAGCAGAACAGAGAGATTTTTGGCAAGTGTAATAATCTGCATGGCCATGGCCATAATTACGAACTGGAAGTGACCGTCACCGGCTCTATCGATCCGCAGACCGGTATGGTTTTTGACCTGGTCGAGCTTATGCAGGTTGTGCAAGAAGAAGTACTCGAGCGTTTTGATCATAAACATCTCAATCGTGACACAGAAGAATTTCGCAATCTGAACCCCACGGGAGAAAACATTGTCCACGTTATTTGGAACCTGCTGAAACCGCGTCTGGACGCACACCTGGTGCGTATTGGTTTATGGGAAACCCCGAAGAATTTCTTTGAATATCACGGAGAGAACGCGTAAGAGCCCCGCGTAAGGAATCCAGCATGTCATCCCCCAAGCTTCACGGACAGGTTGCCGTTGTTACCGGCGCGAGTTCCGGCCTAGGTCGCGCCACCGCCCTCGCCCTCGCTCGGGCTGGCGTACGGGTCGTGCTCGCTGCCCGGACCCAGGCGACGCTGGATGGAGTTGCCCAAGAGTGTGCGCAGGCCGGCGCCCGAGCCGTCGCGGTTCCCACTGATGTCACCGACGAACGAGCAATCGCAAGCCTGATGGATAGAGCCGTCCAAGAGTTCGGACAGCTTGATATTCTGGTGACGAGCGCCGGTGGCGCAGCCTTTGGTCCCATCATGGAGTCCCGCACCGAGGACTGGGACATGCTCATGAACGTCAATCTGCGTGGGACATATCTCTGCTGTAAAAGTGCCCTCAAACACATGCTGTCCCGAAAAAGTGGCCATATCCTCAATGTCTTGTCCATTGCCAGCCACATGATCTTACCCGGCTCAACCGCCTATACCGCCTCCAAATTCGGCGCCCTCGGTCTGACAAAAGTCCTGGCGGCTGAAGTCCGTTCAGAAGGGATAAAGGTCACCGCGGTTATTCCTGGCGCGGTCGATACTCCCCTGTGGGATAAAAGCGGTGGAGACCTGGACCGGACAAAAATGTTGTCTCCGGACGATGTGGCAGATGCCATGCTGAGCGTTCTTGCCCAGCCCGCCGGTATTCATACCGACGAGCTTCACCTCATGCCGCCCCTCGGCGTGCTGTAGTGCCGGACAGGGCGTCTCTCACTACGCCGAGGCAGATTACGTCTGATAAGATCACTTCTGTTAAACTGGAGGCGGGAGGACAGTTTACCCTAGTCCGGTTTACGATAAGTTGTCGCCGTGCCAGTCCGCTCTCGGCTCGGGCTTGCGTAGGGTGCGCCCTGCGCACCAGGAGACTGGTGCATGGGATGCACCCTACGGCAGGGAACGGCGGGCTATACGGAAGCGTAAATTGCTCTAGTCTGGATTTCACGTTCTGTGCCGCGCCCGATTGTGATGAGCCTATCGAAAGGTAATTATTCTGAAGAAGTTGGCTACGCCACTCGTGAGAAGGTCAGCTTGGCCCGATAGCCCAAGCTGGCCATGATGCGGAGCATCAGGTCAGTAGAGACATCTTGTGTATTGCGGTTGAGAATCGCCGTCATACGGGATCGGGAAGTCCGAGCCAGTTTGGCCACCTGAGCATGGGTGAGTCTGCTTTTCTCCACAACCTCAATAATTTTGTCATTCAAGTCACTCCGAAGCTGGATTTCCGCTCCATCAATGGGAGTCAGTCCTAAAATTTCCGCCAGCGCAGTCGCGTCCCCTGCAACGACAGGTTTAGCTGAGTTCATGGAGCATCTCCTTTATCTGGAAAAGTCCGTATGATGCCTCTCGCTTTGGGATGAAAGAAGGCAGGCTCCACAGAGGAATAGTGTCCCGGATATGGGACATGTTGTCAACGGCTTCAAGGAAGTTCCGTAGGTCGGATAGCCGGCGGCAGAATCCGACATCCCCGAGACTAGCGAGCGGCAGAGTTCCTTTCGAAGAGTAGGACATGTAGATTGTCGGTATGGTGTTATGGTGCTTGCAGCATTGAATCGACGCTTATGAACAGGAGTGTGTCCCCATGTCTCGCCTGACCATCAGTGGACTTCTCCTCGATAAGGAGGTGCCTAAGTCCTGATTCGACGAGGGCGGACACAGGGACCCCGCGTCGCGTTGCTTCTTCTCGCAACTCTTTCATCACCGTTTCGTCTATGTCGAAGGTCGTTTTCATACGAAAAGCATCCAAGCGCTGGACTACGATATCAATCCGAGACCAGCACGGATGATGGTGCATCAGGTTCGGCAAGGACAAAAAATGTCGGATTACGCTTCGCTAATCCGACCTACCACTAGCCTATACCTCTGGTCTGCCCGTGGCCAATGTTTCATGCAACACCGCCTCCACCAACCGCCCCCGCGTCTTCTCACCCGCAGCAAGACCCGCCTCCAGCCGGTCACACACCACCATCAGTTCATCGACTTGGGCGACGATGCGGCGCTGTTCCGCGAGAGGTGGAAGGGGGATTAGGACCTCAGCAAGCTGACTCGCCGACAATTGCGGCGTGGTACTACCACTCGACCTGGCGAAGATTTGATTGAGAAAGACCTGTGACTTCATAAACGTGAGGCAAAAACGTACAAGACTGCACTCAATATTTCTAACTATGAGAAGCTGAGCGTTGATAAAGCCTGTTGTAAATTGCTCGGTCGCTTGAAAGAGACCAAGCTTGCCCACAGACCCCCGTAACGTGATTAAAATATCTAGGTCCTTCATTTTACCGCTTCGAAGCGATTTGAACTTTTCCTCTGTAATAAAATCTAGTTGGTCGAACTTCACGGCATAATCCGAAACATTTTTTGTATTGAAAAATGGTATTCCCATCGTCTTTATGTCGCCGCCACTAGGATAGTTTTTACTTCTATCTCCGTTCTCCAGATGCACGATTTCTCCCAAGGCTCTCCATTCCCATGATGGGGGAATATCGAACGGCGCTTCGTCCGTTAAAGATAGCATCCTCAGTTTCCTAATCTCCCCCGCCTCCACCAGCCGCTTCTTCTCCGCCGCAACTCGCCTCAACAACTCCCCCGCCGGCTCATCCTCCGGGTCCTGCTCCACCAGCTTCCCCCGCACCGCCAAGTTGAGGATGGTCTGCCGTAGCGCCTTAATCTGGTCGGGGCGGGTGGTGAGTGGGGTGAGGTTGTTGAGGGCAAAAGCCGCGTGGTTCTGAAATACCGCCGGGCCGGGGTCGGATGCGTTGAGGCGGGCGAGGCTTGCCGTTACCAACCGGTCGCGTGTGGCTTCCCGCTCTTTCCGCGCTGTTTCCAACCGGTCACACACCGCCATCAGTTCATCGACTTTGGCGACAATGCGGTGTTGTTCGGCGAGGGGTGGGAGGGGAACGGGAAGTTGCCGCACCTTATCCGCATTTAGATTTTGTACTACTGCCCCTGCCGCAGCATTTGAAAACGTGTTCCTGGAATGGCTTGAAAGGAGCAAATTGTAGAGGAACAGTTTATCCAACAAACCATCTGGAGTTCGTATGACTAACCATCCATCGTGTATGCATCCTTGAATATTCAAGATGTATGGATAACCAAAACTCATAGAGTTCGATAGAATCAGATCGTTGGGGAAGACCATTCTTGATTTCTTTAGGCCGTCGGGCCGAATTTTTTCTTTCGTCTCGTTTATATAGATACTGCCTCTGTCCGAATCGCCGATTTTTATCCAGTTGATGCCATCCTTGTCATCCGTGAGATAAGCTTTGATAGGGCGTGGTGACCCGCCTCTGGCAATTGCCGCGATATCATCCAGGCGACACCACACCCAATTAGCAGGGATTGTGAATGGAACATGCTCTGCCTCATTATCGAGTTCTGTAGTATCTAGCGATTTGAATTTCCCCTCAGCTACAAGTCGTTGCTTCTCAGGCGCAATCTTCTTCAACAACTCCCCCGCCAGCTCATCCTCCGGGTCCTGCTCCACCAACTTCCCGCGTACCGTCAGGTCAAGAATAAACCGCCGCAAACGCGGAATGGCGTCCGGCGCGTCAGCGAGGCGGTCGAAGTGGGTGAGCAGGTGTTCGGCGTTCATTGGAGAGGCGGCGATACGGTGGGGCGGACAGTGATCGTTCGACGGAGCCAATTGGTCATCATCCCATCCACGGATTGAAGATCGGGACGCCTGTTTGACGAAAGTCGTCCTCGTTTCGGGTGCACACAACGAGAGCGTGCACCTGCGCGGTGGCGGCAATGAAGAGGTCAGGCTGACTGAAGGTGATCGAACTTTCTCGACCCCGGGCCACCATTCGACGCCATTCCAGAATCACCTCCTCATCCACAGGCAGGATACGCCCAGCAAACCACGGTCGCAGCCGGTGGTCGAGCCAGACTGTCAGCTCATTCCGGAATTTTGGGTCAGCCTGTCTTTCGATGCCATACCGGATTTCGGCCAGCGTGACGCTGCTGAGGAAGAGGCTGTCCGCGGATTGCGCGTCCGCCCACGCTTTGACGTGACTGTCAGGTCGCTGCTTGCGGAGTTCGGAGACAACATTGGTATCGAGCAACCATCCCGTCACAACTCAACCTCACGGACCGGGCTCCGCACACCGGCTCCACCGAACGTGAGACGGCTCAGCGGAGATTGGGACAGGAGTTCGTGCAAGCTGCCGGAGTGCTCCCGTGCCTGGAGAGCTTCGAAGGTGTCTGCCGCAACGATGACTACGGCGTCTTTCCCGTGAACCGTGACCCGTTGCGGCTGCCCGGCCGTGGCAAGGCGCACGAGTTTACTGAACTTTGCCTTGGCCTCTCCCAGCTTCCAGACAGGCTTCGGCGCCGGGCTGGGCTGCCTGATTTGACGAGATTTATTCACGAGCGCGCCTCCTTCTGACTAGATTGGTCAAATTTAGGGGAAATCGCTGTATACGTCAAACATACTCGCCGAAATGACGAAAGAAATCGGTTGACTATACGGAATCGTAAATTGTCCTAGCGGCCTTCATCGCAGCAGCGCTTCCGTCAATATCGCCTTTAACTGGTCCCGCAAGTCCGAGACCTCGGCCTCGGTTGCGCCGAGCTTGGCCAGCAGTTCTTGTGGGTCGCCGAGATCGTCTTCCTGGGTATGCGGGTTCTTGATGTCCAGGTTGTAGCCGCGCGCCTTAACGTCTTCCGCAGTCACCTTCCAGGCGCGTTCCGTTTCCGTGCGGTCCGTGCGGTCCGCCCCACCCCACCAGTCGATGCAGGGCTGTAAATGGTCCAGCCGGATCGGCCTGGTCATGGAATAGGCTTTCTGCCCCTCGGGTACGCGATGCTCGTAGAACCAGATGTCCGTGGTTGGTGCGCCCTTCTCAAAGAACAGCAGATTGGTGCCGATGGAGGCATACGGCCGGAACACGGAATTGGGCAGGCGCACGATGGTGTGCAGGTTGCACTCTTCCATCAAATGTTCCTTGAGCCGCGTTTTGACACCCTCGCCAAACAGCGAGCCGTCGGGCAGCACCACGGCGGCGCGCCCACCCGGTTTCAGCAGGCGGATGATAAGAGCCAGGAACAGGTCTGCCGTTTCCTTGGTCCGAAACTCTTTCGGGAAGTTGGCCTCAATACCGTCTTCCTCCCTGCCGCCAAAGGGCGGGTTGGTCAGTACGATGTCCACCCGGTGCTTTTGCTCCCAGCTAATATAGGGCCGCGCCAGGGTGTTGTCGTGGCGCACAAAGCTCGGGTCTTCAACGCCGTGCAGCAGCATATTGGTCACGCACAGCATGTGGGGGAGCTGCTTCTTTTCGACTGCACGCAGGGCAGCTTGTATGGTCGGTTCGTCTTCGGGCCGTTTGGCATAACGCTCACGCATGTGACGCAGCGCACAGGTCAAAAAACCCCCAGTCCCGCAGGCCGGGTCGAATACGGTCTCGTCCGGCTTGGGGTCGATACGATCAACCATAAAGGCGGTTACGGCGCGGGGCGTATAATACTCGCCGGCATTGCCCGCGGATTGCAGGTCGTTGAGAATCTGCTCGTAGATGTCGCCGAAATGCTGGCGCTCGGTCAGGTCATTAAAGTCAATATCGTTGATCTTGTTGACCACCTGACGCACCAACTGGCCGGACTTCATGTAGTTGTAGGCATCCTCAAAGACATCGCGCACCACGCGGCCACGGGCTCCTGCCCGGTCAATTTCCAGGTTCTTCAGAGACGGAAACAAGTCGGCGTTGAGAAAGTTCAACAGTTCCTCACCGGTCATGCCCTCGGGGTCGGCCGCCCAGGTTCGCCATTGAAACTGCTCGGGTATAGGGGACGTGTAGTCGTCTCCCATCACTTCCATTTCCTGGTCCTGATCGTCAATGATCTTGAGAAAGAACATCCAGCACAACTGACTGATACGCTGGGCGTCACCGTCTACGCCCGTGTCCTGGCGCATGATGTCCTGAATGGATTTGACCAGAGTGCGAACGGACATGAATTACGCGCTCTCCCTATATAACGCGGCTTGCAGATCGTGAACGGCCTGGACGAACCCTCCCTTGCCACCAAAGGCTTTAAGAAGCTGCAGCGGAGTGCCCAGGTTGCTCAAGGGCGGGATGCGCAGCACGTTGGTATCGTCCAGATTCAGCACGCCTTCGTCGGCATACTTGGCCAGCAGGGCGTCGAGCACGGTGCGGGCCTGGTCTCCGTACTTGGCGAACACATCGCGCTTCTTGACGTTTTCGGCGCGTTCGCGCCGGGTCAGCGGCTTGGCGTCAAAAGCTACATGGCAAATCAGGTCAAAAGGGTCGAGGTCCTTGCCGAGTTCCTGGGCAATCGTGTCAAGCGCCAGCCCCTCGGCAGCCAATTCCTCAAGAATGGCCTGCTTGCGTTCGGCGGCCTTCCAACGCCGGAGAAAATCGTCCAGGCTGGCAAAGCGCTTTTTCAGCGCCTTTCGGGTAAAGTCACGTAGGGACTCGGTGACCAGTTTGCCGTATTGGTCCAGATACTCAACCCGCTCGGCAACGACGCCGGCGCTCACACTATCCACATATATCTTGCGTGGTTTCTGCCTATCGGGTGGCAGACCATCCACAATCGTCTCATCCTCGCCCGGTTGCGGGGGAGTTGTTTCGTCGTCGGGCGGCGTAATGGGATCGTCCTCGCCGGGTTCGTATATCTGCACCGGCTCGCCGTCAAAGTCCGGGTCGGCAAAATGACCGGTCGCGCCCCGAAAATCCATCAGGGTAAAGTAGAACTTGCGTGTGTCTTCGTGTACGCGAGTGCCACGGCCGACAATCTGCTTGAACTCGGTCATGGAGCCCACCTCCCGGTCAAGCACGATGAGCCGGCAGGTCTGGACATCCACCCCGGTCGAGAGCAGGCGCGAAGTGGTAACGAGCACTGGGTATCGGGATTCCGGGTCAATGAAGTTGTCCAGTTGGGCCTGTCCCTCGGTGTCGCCGCCGGTGATCCGCATGACATAGCGGTGATTCTCGCCTACCAGGTCGGCGTTCTCGTTGATGAGGGCCTGGCGCATCCGGGCCGCGTGCTCCCGGTCAACGCAGAAGACAATCGTCTTCTGGAAGCGGTCGCCGCTTTCCTTCAGAAACTGGGTGATCTTGCGGGCCACCAGCTTGGTCCGTTCGTCCAATACCAGATTACGGTCAAAATCCTTGGTGTTGTAGAGGCGATCCTCAATCTCGTTCCCATCCCGGTCCAACTGGCCGGATTCGGGCCGGTAGCCCTCTACGTCGCGGTCGATATGCACTTTGATGACTTTGTAGGGGGCCAGAAACCCGTCGTGGATGCCCTGTTTCAGCGAGTAGGTATAGACCGGCTCGCCAAAGTATTCGATGTTGGACACATAGGCCGTTTCCTTGGGCGTGGCCGTCAGACCGATGTGGGTGGCCGCCGAGAAATAGTCCAGGATTTCCCGCCAGGCCGAATCCTCTGCCGCGCTGCCGCGGTGGCACTCGTCAATCACAATCAGGTCGAAGAAACCGGGCGAAAACTGCCGAAAGACTTTCTGACGGTCCTCCGGTCCGGTCAGGGCCTGGTACAGGCCGAGATAGATTTCATACGAGGTGTCAATCCGCCGCCTGCGGTCAATCGCGGCGCTCAGGTCCTCAGAGGTACCGTCCGTGCGTTCTATGGTCCCGGCCCTGGGCGACAGCTTGGCCATGGCCGGCCCGAAAGGCCGGAAGTCGTTGACCATCGTCTGGTCAATCAGCACGTTGCGGTCGGCCAGAAACAGAATGCGCTTCTTGCGGCCCGCCTTCCACAACCGCCAGATAATCTGAAAGGCGGTATAGGTCTTGCCCGTCCCGGTGGCCATGACCAGCAGAAGGCGCTCGCGGCCCTTGGCAATAGCCTCGATGGCGGCGTTGATGGCGTTGACCTGATAATAGCGCGGGGTCTTCCCGCCGCCGTCGCTGAAATAGTCCTGCGAAACAACGGCCTCGTCTTCTGGTGTCAGGTCCTTCCAGGCACGAGAGCGCTCCCACAGCTCGGCCGGCGCGGGAAAGGCGGTCAGGCTGAGGTTGGTTTCCCGCTCAGGATTCAGGCCGGTCCGGTCGTGGAACACAAAGCCCTCGCCGTTGGAGGAAAACACAAAGGGGATATGCAGCGTCTCGGCATAGTCCAGAGCCTGCTGCATGCCGTCGCCCACCGCGTGAATGTTGTCCTTGGCTTCAATTACCGCAATGGGGAGATTGGGTTTGTAGTGCAGGACGTAATCGGCCTGCTTGCCCTCACCCCGGCTGACCAGCTTGCCGCGCACGATAATGCGGCCTTTGGTGAAGCTGACCTCGCGCCGAATCTGCGCCTCGCCCCAGCCGGCCTGATGCAGGGCCGGCGTAATATACTTGGCGCGGACATCACTTTCGCTGAGGCGGGTCTTCTGCATGGTGAGATTCTTTCATTCATCACATCTCACCCTCTTGCGCCAGCATAGTACCGCCTCGTCCATTGTCAGCGTATGGTCATATTTTCTGTTCTTTCTGTTCCCCGTTAGAGGTCGGGAACAGCGGAACAGCTTCTTTTTCAAGGGCTAACCCTTTGGAATCGCTGGACAGTTGCTGTTCCCGGCATGCTGCCGAAACTGCCGCGTTTTCGGGACCCTCGGGAACAGCACAATAGAGGTACGGATCGCCTCTCTTTCCGCTTCCGGCGCACCAGATTTTACCCTGCTCGACCAGCGCCCGGAGCGTGTCGTTCAGCGGTTTTCGTTTGCTCCTCAGTGCCGCCTGAATGGTCGCCATTCTCACCGGCTCTTCCTGCTCCTCCAGGAAGGCAAGGATCTCTTCCCCCTGGAGCTCGGTATCCATGGCCTTTTTCGTGCCCGCCAACTCGACCAGGCCGGTGTCCTCGTTCAGGCGCAGCACGGAGTCTTCCAGTGGGCGGCCCCGTCGCTGGGTGGAGGAAATGATCCGATCGTGCTCCTCCCGCTTGAGAGAGAGAATCACGTCAACGGTCCCACTCAGCGCCTGACTTCCCAGTCCCTCCGCCCCGTGTGAACCACCGCTCTTTCGGGCATGGTGCAGACAGAGGACATGCGCGTTGCTCCGTCGGGTCAGTGCGAGGAGCGGTTGCAGCGCCCGGGCGGTGCCCGCGTAGTCGTTGAGGTCCCCGATTTGGACGAGTTGAATCAACGTGTCCACAATGACCAGGCTGGGTTGTAACTTGTCGATAAGCTGCTCTAGCTTCTTGAATGTCTCCCTTGGTTCCCGCTCGAACACGATTTCCACAGGGGCCGTTTCCGGCAGGTCCATCTGATGAAAATGCTCTTGTACATCCACCGGCATTTCTTCCAGTGCCAAATAGACGACGCCACCCTGCTGTACGTCTCGACCGAGACACGGCAACCCGAGCGCCACTGCCCGCGTCATTGTCCGGGCGGTCGAGGATTTCCCCACTTTGGGAGCGGCAAAGAGAAAGGAGAGCCCGCCCCGCCGTAGCAGTCCGTCTACCACCCACCCCACTTGCTCCTGGGAGGTGTGCTTGAGCTCCGCCCAAGGCGTGCTCTTGAATCCCTCCGGGCGCTGGTCGGCCAAGTTGACCACACCTTGAAGCAAGCTCTCACGTAACGGAGCGACCGCCCCCCCGGTATGCGCCCGTTGCAGGCCGTCCTGCATCAGGTCGATCAGACTCCGTCGGTCGGCATGCTCCCTGACGATCCCGGCAGGTTCCACAATGTTGGCTGCGCTGGGGGTGGCATCCGCCAGCACAGCCAGGTACTCAGCCGGCGGGTGCTCTGGCTCTTCTTTGAATGCGTCGTACAGGGTGAGGCGGTCAATGGAGGTACCCAGCGCGGCTATGTGCTGCATGGCCCGGAAAATCAGCTTGTGCTCGCCATAGAAAAAGTCCTCTGGCGCCAGGTTCACCCGATCAAGCGCGGTATTATCGATCAATATCCCGCCCAGGACGGCCCGTTCGGCGGCGAGGTCGTGGGGAGGGATTCTGCGCGGCTCCGCCATAAGACTCTGTTGCGGCAGGCCGCTCCCCCCTCGCCTGCGGCCACGAGACCGCAGGGATCCGATTTCACTCTGAACCCTGCGGATGTTCTCCCGGAGAGTCTGAGCCTGTTCTTCAATTTCATGATAGGCCAGCGTTTGATTGTCGGGCATTCTTCCTCACTCCTTCAACTTCTCGCTTTATTCCTTAAGGGCAGCGTCACCCTGGACGAACTCCCGGCCGAATGTGCCGCGCAGAAAGCACCGCTCCCAGGGGAAGAGCGCGCCCAGATACTCCGGCAGCGTGGCCGGATTTGTAGCGTTCGTACCTCTCCCGCGATTTGGAGGTTAATTTTCGATGTCGGACAGGGGTCCCCAGGTGGTTATCTGGGTGGCTGCTATAAGCAGGGCGGCTCTAGGGCCGGCGTTAGGTGTGGGCATCCGGGAGCCATGAGGCTGCCGGACTGAGTTCAGGTGAACCTAATTTCCTTGGCAGACTATCCCGCAGGGACATTGTTATACAGTCCCCCAAGGCATGTCAACTTAATACCGCCAAATCCGGCGAAACACATCGAATACGGACTCAGAGCCGGAAGAGCTACAGGAAGTCATGGTTCTCAGGAGTTGTGAGCCGATGCTCCATGAGTATGCTTGTATGCTCATTGAAACGAAGCGGAGAGAGTGTCCGCTATATTACACTTATAACGCTCTCGAAGTTGCTCAAGGACCTGAAGATTCCGGCGGTGCCGCATGGCTTCCGTTCCAGCTTTCGGGATTGGGCGTAGGAATGTACGAACGCGCCTCGGGCGGTGATGGAGGCGGCGCGGTGTCCGGAACTCCCCCGCGGGGCCTGGTCGGGCCGGGTCGGGGCCGGCCTGCCGGCGTCCTGGCTGCACCCCACCTTAAAATTTTCGGGTCAATGCTCCTTCTGCCTAACGTGGGGTTTTCTGGTACGGGCCGCTCTCACCTGGTCGCGGCGGGCGGATTGGGCGAAAACGGCCACCCGAATATTATGAGGCATGTCGGTGACCAGGGCAGCGCCGCGAAGCCGGATCGGGCAGGCGACACCATTAGACCTACGGGTGCTCCAAAGACCGCCGCGCGTGCGCGCGCAGCACCCGGTTGATCTCGGTCTGGTAACCCCGACCGTCGGGAACGCTTGCTTTGAACCATTCCACCACGTCGGCGTCCAGCCGCAGGGTGATCTGCTGCTTCACCGGTCGATATAAGAGATTGCGCCGCGCGCCGGACCAATCCGTAATCTCGGGGATGTCGCTCGTATCAATCTGCTCGTCGGGCAGAGCCGCCAGTGCTTGGATCTCTGTCTTCTGCGCCTTGGTGAGTTTCCTAGAAGCCCCCTTCTTCATAGTCTCTCCTTTCGTGCGCCGTTGCTTTTCGAGCGCTGATGATACGCCCCACTACAACACCGGTTGCGGGTTCTGGTGTAGGCCAGGTGTGCGCCACAATCACGACTACACCCCCGATCATGCCAATCGTGTGCCACCGCTCTTCGTCCGTATGCGGGTCGGGTCGATGTGCCATGAGCGGATCGTCGAACACGAGCTGCGCCGTCTCAAAGCTCAGGCCATGCTTTTGCGTGTTAATGCGGTTCTTGTCTTCATCCCATGTCCAGCGCAACGACCCATCCTCACGTAACTATATTTATGTAGCTACATTATAGCCGGCGTTCTGGCTACACCCCACCTTAAAATTTTCGGGTCAATGCTCCTTCTGCCCAACCTGAGGTTTTCTGGTAGATAAGGGGGGAAATAGGGGGAGGTATATTTGTGAGACTGAAAAACTTTATATATTTAAGATAGTTATAGCCCTAAAAAAGCGGAGGGAGTGGGATTCGAACCCACGAGAGCCTTTTGGACTCTACCGATTTTCAAGACCGGCGCCTTCAACCGCTCGGCCATCCCTCCACGGGCCGGTCTTATCCGGCTTTCTTCGACTTTGAAAGGGGGTATGGGAGAGGCGTCACAGAGGCTTGGGCACCGACCCTCTTCAGCCTGCCGGCGAGGTATCGGGGCAAACCTTGCGTTCCTTAAAACGCCACTGCCCGGCAACTTTCTCAATCTCATCCTCATAACGCCCGGAAATCACGAGTTCAGTCTTTCCTTGCGCCGCGTGCGTCATGAGCAGATAGCTCTCTGCGGTAGCCGTGTCACCGTCGAGGTCAATCAGAATATTCATGACGCAGTGACGGGGCTGCGCGTCTCCAGTCCATTCTTTATAGCGTCCGGTAAATGCCAGCAGCTTTTCCGGCCCTTGCCATGTACCGAGAATCGGACTGTTAAAAATACCATCCTCGGTAAAACATTGAACCCAGTCCTCATAACGTCCGGCATCAATCGAGAGGCAGTACCGCGTCATTAAATCACGAATAGCCTCTTTGTCCTCTAAAGCGTTCATGACGATCACTCCTTTTTTATTCACTCTTTGACTGTTATTCATCGCCGTATAAGGATGACATCGATATTCTGTCCGGAACGTCGGACGAGAAGACGGACGGACTGATTTTCCTGCAAGGTTTTCTGCTGAAAGTCTGAGATATTCCGGATGAGTTCGCCCTCCAGGGCCAGAATGACATCGCCGCGTTGCAGTGTTCCCCGATCCTGAGCAGCATTTGTCACGAGCACCCCCTCTGCAGTCGGCAGCTGAAAATATTCTGCCAGTTCAGCGGTCAGATTCTGCACCTCAATACCCATGACCGTCGCGCTGATGGTCCGGAGGGGTGCGGGCAAACGCTGACTGCTTTCCGCAAAGACATCCTCCGCGACGAAAATAGGCCGATCGAACCTGAGAGCAAGTGCAATAGCATCACTCGGGCGACTGTCAATCTCGACCGACCGGTCGGTGAAGAGTAAATGAATCTGTGCAAAATACGTATTATCTTTAAGCGCACTCACCACGATCTTTTGAAACTCAACACCCATATGTTCCAGGACGTTTTTCATCAAGTCATGCGTCAGAGGACGGGGAGCGGGTGTCCCGGCCAGCGCCAGCGCAATGGCCCGGGCTTCAAATGGACCGACCCAAATCGGGAGGAATCGCGAACTCTCGGCGTCGGCAAGAATCACCACCGGCGCCTGCGCGTGCCGATCAAATCCGACATGATGGACCTGGACAGGGACGGTAGACACCGCAGGAGCACGGCCGGGCAGGAGCATGAGGAGAGCAGACATGGACAGCCCAACGAGCAGGCCACGACGAGACGAGTGGAGCCGGAGCGGGAAGGAAGTATGGGTCTGGTGCTGTCGCATACGACCTCTTGGAATTCAGAGGGGGCCTCATGAATGTGTACACGGGAAACACGACGCTGGCGGCGCCCGGTGCGCTACCTGTCGTCGCTGCATTCTTGCTAGTATATTGCACGGGAATGTGCAAGGGATAAACAGTCAGACAATGGCAGGAAGAACGGCAAGACGCTCTACGATTGTTCAGTCCGCCCTACTCGTCGCGCACGCTTCACACAGATTTTCAACATTATCGGGATCTTCAACAATGCCTTCATCCAGACTATGGCATATCTGAGAGCAGCGCGCACAGATAAAATAGATCCCCTCGATAGTCTTATTGATCCGCTCCCGATTCAACACGCGTCCACGCAGCTTGGAGACCCGAATCCCGAGGAGTTCTTCATAGCGCTTTTTTATCTTGCGTCGTCCAGCTTCGTCTTTTGGAAGTTCCTCTTCATCGAGGTCCTCCCCGTGCTCTTCTTCGTCAAAGAGCCCTGGTGCACGCGTCTTCTGAGCTTGCTTAGCCCGCGGCATTTACAGACTCCGGACCGAGCTTGTTGTGACTGCGTGTTCTACGTTCTTTTCACACACCCAGTAGAACCCTTTTTTCCCGAATCCGGCAAACTGCACGACCCGACTGGTCGCTCCACACGTTGGACATATTTGTTGTGAGCCGGATTTTTTGTCTTTTTGGGCGGTTTTCGCTCTCTCTGCCATGTTCTTTCCTCCGCTATTGTTCCGCCAGGATAGGCGATAGCTTGCCTGACTGTCAAGGGTGAAGGGTTCTTGTCAGTCTGTGACACGCGTGGTACCGTCGCCATATGAATAGCAAAATTATCCTTCAAAATCAAATACTTATATTTTTTATCGGAAGGGGTATGCTAACTCAGCAGGGGGGAGGATGACACCGCCGTCCGTATCAGATCGGGCGATCCTGCAGCCAGGCGACAGCGTTCTCTTCATTGACCAGAAAGAGCGCGAATATATCCGTATCCTGCATCCCGGTAGTATTATTGCGCTGCGTGGCGGGAATATTCCTGCTGAGCAATTTATTGGGCTTGTAGAAGGGAGCGTAGTCCAAATTGGTCAAGGCGAAAGATTCCGCATATTGCGACCAACCTATGCGCGCTTGATTCCCAACCTGCCTCGCCAGGCCCAGGTAATCTATCCTAAAGATATTGGCCTTATCCTGCTCTGGGGAGATGTCTTCCCTGGTGCCCGGGTGCTTGAGGTTGGGTCGGGTCCGGGCGCTCTGAGTATCGCCTTGCTCCGGGCCATAGGGCCGGAGGGACGTTTACTCACGGTTGATATTCGGACTGACCATTGCAAGATGGCACGCAACAACGTCAGACGTTTTATTGGCGCTACGCCAAACTGGATACTAGCCCAAACTGATGCCTATCAGGGTCTGCCGATTCGGGAGGTTGATCGCGTCCTGATCGACCTCCCGGAGCCGTGGCAGGTCCTGCCCCATGCACGAGAAGTCGTCCGGCCTGGCGGGGTGCTCGTGGGCTATCTCCCCACGGTGCTGCAAGTCAAGGAGCTGGTAGATGCGCTCCACGCGGACCCCAGGTTTGCCTGCGTAGAGGTCATGGAAAACATGCTGCGGTTCTGGCATGTCAAGGACCGCTCCATACGCCCGGAACACCGTATGGTCGCACACACGGGATTTATTATAGTCGCCAGGCGGGTAGCCGAGGCAGCGGCCATTCAGGTCAAGTCCGAGAAGCAAGTCAGGCAGGAGCAGCAAGCCGAAACACTCCAGAGCGAGCCGGAGTCTTGATTGACGCATAGCCTTACTTCCCCTATTATGTACAATATCTTTGTACAGACAATGGTACTGAGTAATGATAAATGTCAATATTACCGAATTAAGAGCGAATCTCTTGAAATATTTAAATAAGGCTCAACAGGGTACACACATAACGGTGACCTCGAACGGTCAACAACTCGCTACCATTGTCGCGCCAATTGACCAAAAACGGCAGGCGGAAACCAAGCTCAAAAGACTAGCGAAGACCACGAAGATTCACGATGTCATCTCGCCAACAGGCGTTCAATGGGATGAGATGAAGTGATCGTTTTAGATACCTGCGCTATCATTTGGGACGCCCTCAATGCAGACCGGCTTACCACAAAAGCCAAACAAACGATGAGAGCCGCCGAAGCAGACCGCGAGCTTATGATTTCCGATATATCCATTTGGGAAATCGCAATGCTCGTTGCAAGGAAAAGACTGGAAATCGAGGAGACCGTCTCCTCTTTCATCAATCTGTATCTTCAATATAGAACGATTACAGTACAGCCGATTTCTTCGGAAATAGCTGAACTTTCCGTTAGCTTTGGACGAGAAATCAACAGCGACCCAGCGGATAGAATCATCGCCGCCACCACAATACTTACAGGCGCAAAACTCGTCACCGCCGACGATAACCTCATTCACTCAGCGATAATACCTACCGTCTGGTAAGTCTGATTCGCGGTATCCATCCCCCTCTTCCCCTTGCCTCTCCAACCTCTCACCTGATAGCTGACGATGGTGAGGAGGGAGTTATGTCAAAAGTGCTTTTTGAGAAAAAAGGCCACATTGCCTATGTGACCATTAACCGCCCGGAACGCCTCAACGCCTGTGACTTTGAAACCTATAATATGCTGGCCGATATCTGGACCGAATTTCGGGACGATCCGAACTTGCGGGTCGCTATTATGACCGGAACCGGGGAGCGGGCGTTTAGTGCCGGGAGTGACATAAAGTCCAATTATGTCAATCGTCCGAAAAACGAAAATACCAATCTCTTCCCGACCCTGTTCGACCTGTATAAACCCATCATCGCTGCGATCAACGGCCACGCCAATGGTGGCGGCCTGGAGCAGGCCCTGGCGTGCGATATCCGCGTGGCTGCGGAACATGCCCAATTCGGGTTTGGTGAAGTCCGCCTGGGCTGGCTGCCGGGCGGCGGAGGGACGCAACGCTTACCCAGAATCATTCCTCTGGGACGGGCCTTAGAGTTGCTGTATACCGGCGCGCGCATTTCCGCGGAAGAAGCCTACCGTCTCGGTCTGGTTGACCACCTCGTCCCCATGAACCAGCTTATGAGCAAGTGTGAAGAGATCGCCGAGGAGATTTGCAAGAGCGCGCCGCTAGCCGTGCAACATATCAAGCAAGCCTCCTTACGCGGCCTGGATGTGCCCCTTGAGGAAGGACTGAAATTGGAACGAGCGCTCTATAATGAGTTGCAAGCGACCGAGGATGCCCGCGAAGGCGCCCTCGCCTTTGCTGAAAAACGGGCGCCAGATTGGCAGGGCAAGTGAGCGGAGACGAGGCCCGTAGCGCTGAACAAGACAGAGGTGAGATATGGCAGAGCCCGAAATAATTCAGGAAGCCGCGCGGCACCTTCTTTCGGCTAAATATGTCATGGCCATGACCGGGGCCGGCATCTCTGTTGAGAGCGGGATTCCACCCTTTCGTGGGCCGGGCGGTTTGTGGACAAAGTATGGAGAGCCGCCCATGAATGGCTACGAGCTGTTTCTCCAAGACCCAAAGAAAGCCTGGGAAGAGCGCTTATCACCCTCAGGACCAAGCAAGGAGATATGGCAGACCCTGGGCACGGCGGAGCCGAATGCCGGGCACACTGCGTTGGTTGAGCTGGAAAACATGGGTGTATTGCGCAGCATGATTACGCAGAACGTCGACAACCTGCACCGGCGAGCCGGCAGCCAGCACCTCATCGAAATCCATGGCAATTATACTCTGGTGCGCTGCATTGCCTGCAACTCTCGCTTTCCAGGCGCCGAGGTGCCCCTGCACCAGCTGCCACCGGAATGTCCCAACTGTTCCGGTATTCTCAAAAGCGACACCGTCTCGTTTGGTGAACCCATTCCACAGGATGCGATTGAGCGATGTTATAGCGAAGCGCAGTTGTGCGACTGCATGATCGTCGCCGGCACTTCGGCTACCGTGTATCCGGCCGCCGGCTTTCCCATTGCTGTCAGCCAGAAAGGCGGTACGCTGATCGAGGTAAATTTATACGAAAGCGAATTAACTCCCCTATGCACGCTGAGTCTGCGCGGAACGTCAGCTTCCCTCCTCAGTCAGTTGGTTGAAGCCGTAAAGGCGCAACGCGCATAATCTTTACCGCGCACAGACGCCAAGGAATTGCTCGTGAAACAATGGTTCGCATTATCCGCCATTGGTCGGGATCGGCCTGGCATAGTCGCCGATTTGGCAGAATTGATTTTCGAGTGCGATTGCAACCTCGAAGACTCCAGCATGACCCTTCTGGGGGGTGAGTTTGCCGTGCTCCTCCTCCTCTCGGGTCGGAGCCCGGACTGTCAGCAACGGCTCTCAGCGGCTTGCAAACGGCTCGAATGGGAAAAACGTCTGACCGTCTTTTTTCGTCCACTTGAAGAAGAACCCCTCCCCTATGGTGCCAACGACGAAACGCGCGGTTATGAACTTGTGGCAACCGGCGTGGACAAAGCTGGCATTGTCGCTCGTGTGGCCCGCTGCCTGGCCGAGCAGGGGGCAAATATTGTGCACATGCAGACCTCTACTCAGCCAGAGCCGGGCCACGGCACAGTCATCTATCATATGCGAATCTCTCTGGCTGTTCCGAGCGACGTTGCTGAGACGACCCTGAGAGACCAACTCGACCGTATTGCAGATGACTTACGTATTCATATAGACCTCACAGCATCCAAAGAGTAAACGTGTCCAGCATCTCATCTCTATTGGAGGACATGTTTACTCTTCGTTTCGCATAATTAAAGGAGGACCGCATGAAGCTGGGATTTATTGGTGTTGGCAATATGGGTAACCCTATGGCACTCAATCTTCTGAAGGCCGGCCATTCCCTTCAGGTGTATGACATCAAACAAGAGGCAGCCGGCAATCTGATCGAAGATGGCGCGACCTGGGTCGAGAGTCCCAAGGCTGCAGCCACCGGTGTGGAAGTGATCTGTCTCTCCTTACCCATGCCCGCCCATGTCGAAGAAGTCGTCCTGGCTGACAACGGGGCCTTGGCTGGTATTACCAAAGGAAAAACCATTATCGATATGAGCACAAATTCACCAACCGTCGTTCAAAGACTGGCGGAACAGGTGAATGCCCAGGGTGTGCATTTTCTTGACGCACCAGTCAGCGGCGGGGTGCGCGGTGCACGCAAAGGCACGCTGGCCATCATGGTTGGCGGAGATAAGGCGGTGTACCATTCGTGTGAGTCCGTACTTCAATGCATGGGCAGCAATGTGTTTCATGTTGGGGCTATTGGTGCGGGTAATGTCGCCAAGCTGGTGAACAATATGCTGGCCTTTATTCATATGATGGGTGGCGCCGAAGCCCTCATTCTCGGAGCTAAAGCCGGTGTCGATCCGAATGCGCTGTGGAAAATCGTCAAAGCCAGCAGCGGCAACAGTTTTATCTGGGAGTCCGGGACCAGGGCCATTTTACGCGACCGGCTCGCGCCAACGTTTACGATTGATCTCGCCTGCAAAGATATGGGTCTCGCCACCGATCTTGGTGCGGAATTGGACGTGCCCCTGACCATGGCCTCAGCCGCACAAGGACTGCTCAAAGCCTATCAGTCGGGTGGGTTTGCTCAGGAAGACGTCTTGGCGACGATCAAAGCCCTCGAACAACAAACGGAGACAACCGTGCGTGGCACCTGGGACGACGCGAACGAGTCGTAGGGGGCTGCATGCAGCTCTATACAAAGATTCTCATCGGGATGGCGGTTGGCGCGGTGGTGGGCCTTTTGCTCGGTCCCAATTCGCTCTTGCTGACGCACGATGTCTATGCCATTCGCGACGCCTCGCAGGTCGTCTTTCAGCAAAATCCGGCTGATGCGTCCTCTCGCGTTCAGATGCCAGCTGGTGTCCCGATCCAGATGAGGTTGCTCGAAACCAAATTCGAGCAGCATCCCGATCTTCTTGGAGCAGATAGAGAAGTCCCCATTTGGGCGAAAGTCCGGTTTCCTTTCAGTCAACGGCTGGCACTGGCAGACCAGTCCGGCTACATCCGCCAACAACTCGGAGTGCTCTCTCCGGGCGGCTCTGTGGAAGGCTGGCTGAAAATTTCCAGGACCCCATTGGAGGGAGGCGGCTTTGCTTTTTCCCCGCGGCCTATCAGCCGGCTGGGTGAGCAGGTGATCGACGGCGTACGCCCCATAGGGCAGTTGTTTATGCGCCTGATCAAGATGGTCGTCGTCCCCCTGGTTTTCGCTTCACTTCTTGTAGGTGTGGCTAGCCTGGGCGATATTCGCAAACTTGGCCGCCTGGGGAGTCGAACGCTGGGCCTCTACCTGGGAACAACCGCCGTCGCGGTCTCCATCGGACTCGTCTGTGCATACGTCGTCCAACCCGGCCAGTTTATTGACCCAGCCGACCGCACCGTACTACTCGCCCAGTTCGGAGCCGCGGCGGGCGACCGGATGTCCGCCGCAGCCGTTTCCCCCTCCATGGTCGATACCCTGCTCGACATTATCCCGACGAATCCCATCGACTCGCTCACCAGCGGCAATATGCTCCAAATTATTTTCTTCGCTATTGTCCTGGGTGTCGCGATTACCGCTCTGGGTCCTGAGGAGAGCGCCAGTGTGGTCTCGCTCTTTGAGAAGCTTCAGAACGCGATGATCGTCATCATAGGCTGGGTGATGGCCTTGGCTCCGTATGGCGTTGCCGCCCTTGTCGCAGAAGTGATCGGGACGAGTGGTATTAGCGTACTGACAGCCCTACTCGTGTATGGCTGTACGGTCGTTCTTGGCTTAGCCATTCATGGCGGCATTGTGTATGGTGGCCTGGTCCACCTGATCGGTCGCTTACCCTGGACGGCGTTTATGCGTGCCGCCCGCCCGGCTCAACTCATCGCTTTTTCTACCTCTTCTTCGTCAGCCACCCTGCCCGTTTCCATAGAGTGCGCCGAGAAGAATATCGGCGTGAGTAATCCCGTGGCGAGTTTTGTTCTCCCCCTCGGCTCTACCGTGAATATGGACGGGACAGCGCTCTACCAAGGCGTTGCGGCAATTTTTATTGCCCAGGTATTCCAAACCGACCTGTCGTTCGGCAGTCAACTCAGCATTGTGCTGGCCGCAACCATGGCCTCGATTGGTGCGGCGGGTGTTCCTGGAGCCGGGATGATTACCTTGGCCCTCGTCCTGACTTCGACCGGGATTCCGACTGTGGGGCTGGCATTGATCCTCGGCGTCGATCGGATTCTCGATATGTTTCGGACCGCAGTAAATGTCACCGGAGATTTGGCGATCACAACCGTAATGGCCAAGAGTGAAGGCGAACAGTTGTCCATTCAATCACCGGCATGATGCACGCCGCGCCCCTCTCCCACGAGCGGTAGCACAGGAAAGATACGCCCCTATGAGCGAGCTCCTTTTCGATCACACTGGCTCGGATGGCTCCATAGCGACGGTGACCTTTAACCGGCCCGAGGCGCGGAACGCCCTCACCTGGAATATGTACGCCGCGCTGGAGGAAGCCTGCGATATCGTTGACCGGGATGACACCATCAAAGTGCTTATCCTGCAGGGAGCTAGCGACAAAGCCTTTGTCTCCGGTACGGACATCAGCCAGTTTACCTCGTTCAAGGAAGACTCTGACGCGATTGAATACGAGCACAAACTCGAAGGGATTATCAGCCGCCTCGAAAGCGTCAAAAAGCCGGTTATTGCCGCTATTCAAGGCGTTGCCGTCGGGGCCGGTGCGGCTTTGGCTCTGGTGAGTGACCTGCGCTATTGTACCCCGGAGAGCCGGATAGGGTTTCCCATTGCCCGCACCTTGGGAAACTGCCTGAGCGTGGCCATCCACTCCCGTATTATTGATGCCATAGGCCCGGCGAGAACGAAGGAGCTGATGTTTCGGGCCAGACTGGTCGGGGCCCAGGAGGCCCTGCAACTCGGTCTGGTCAATGAGATTTTCGAGGCTGACCAGCTTGACCATCAGGTTCGTCAGATAGCCGAGGAAATATCTCAGAACGCTCCCCTGACCCTCCAGGTCACCAAAGAAGCTATTCGGCGCTTACAACACTATAGGCGTGCGGTCGGCGAGGATATTTTAGGAGAAGATCTGGTTGTCCGCGCCTATATGAGTGAGGATTTTCGTGAGGGCGTGGCGGCCTTCCTGGCCAAGCGGCCGCCCCATTTTCGGGGACGGTAGAAAGCACCTATACCCAGGCTCATGCAAAAACAGCGCCGGCAGTAGCCCGCACGGACTGCGCAGGCAGTGAAACGGAGAAGCCGATGCCGCTCTCGGGAGTAAAAATTGTTGAGGTTGGCATGAACCTAGCCGGCCCTTTAGCCGGAGCCATTATGGCCGACCTCGGTGCGGACGTGATTAAAGTCGAGCGGCCTGAAACCGGCGACGACGCCAGGGCGTGGGGGCCGCCGTTTGTCGATGACACCTCCCTGCCCTTTCATAATATGAACCGCAACAAACGCTCAGTCGTGATCGACTTCAAAGACGCGGCAGACATGGAACGACTGTATCAACTCATCGAACAAGCCGACGTGTTTCTCCATAATCTCCGCCCTGGGGTCGCCGATCAAGTTGGACTGGAAGCAGACCTCCTCCTGTCTCGCAACCCTACACTCGTCTATTGTGGAGTAACTGCCTTTGGGCATACCGGACCGCTCAAGGATAAGCCCGGCTACGAAGTGCTGCTGCAAGCCTTTGGCGGGCTGATGAGTATGACCGGCCAGGAAAATGGTCCACCGGTGCGTATGGGCACCTCGGTCGTCGATTATGGCACCGGCATGTGGACAACCATTGCTGCGCTGGCCGCCCTGCGCAAACGAGACCGGACCGGTCGCGGCTGCGTGATTGCGACATCACTCTTTGAGACGGCTGTCTTCTATGTCAGCACGGCGCTGATCCAATATAAGAAGACCGGCAAAGCGCCTGCTCGCCATGCAACCGGCAGTCCTCGTCAGGTTGCCTTCGGCGCCTTTGAAACGCAGAACGGCCCCCTAGTCCTGGGCGTCGCCAATAGTCGGCTGTTCTTCAAACTCGCCAAAGCCCTTGGCCGCGACGAGTGGGTAACCGATTCCCGCTATCAAACGAATGCGAGCCGCATGGAGCATCGGGATTATCTGATACAAGAAATCGCTGCGCATATGGCTCAAGAGACCAAAGAAACCTGGATGGAGCGTCTGGAAGCGATAGGCGTTCCGTGCGCCCCGATTCTGACTATTCCTGAAGTCATTGCTCAACCCCAAACCCAGGCGATGGATATAATTCGCCAGGTGCCCGGCACTGCTCTTGAGGCCATGAGTTTACCCTTTTCGATCGACGGCCAGCGGCCCGATTTTCGGTCTCGTGCTCCACAGCTAGGGGAGCATACGGATGAAGTATTCAGCACCAAGCGCTCTGAAAAATAATTGTATTCCCCCTGAGATATTGCATATGGATGCTGCGCATTTCAGGGGGTCTTGCCGATTCTTATGAAATCAGCACATATAGGAGAAAATGCACACAGAAGGAGGAGAATATGTCAGATCCTGACAAACCCTTATCAGCTTCGGGCACGCAGGAAGGCCCGACCGAACGGTTAGTTCAACATCTATTACGCCAGCCACATGACCTCGTCGATGCACGTCGATTGTTCCAACGCTTTCGGGTCACTACGCGAGAGTTCCAGCGCGCCCTTCGTCAATTTGAAGCTCTCCGTTCCACAGGAGACATCCCACCCCAACCTGCATAGTTGTTACGCATTCGGCACCCGCTTACCTCACTCGACCAGAAAGTCTGGAAAAAACGAGGGGAAGTCGGTGCCGAAAGAGTGGCTCGGGTCCAAACCCCGTAGCGCTTTTATCTCGGTCGTGACAAACAACCAGTCTTCACATCCGGGGCGGCTATCCGTGTCCGAAGCCTTTGACATTTGTCCTCCATAGCGAGGAAATAGGACCTCGTCATGATTGAAGTAAACGGGATTGCACATATTATTCTGACGGTCAGTCGGTTCGAAGAATGCCGGACATTCTATAAAAAACTGCTGCCGTTTCTTGGCCTCCGACTCGTCTTTGACGGCGAGGACATGTGCTACCACGTGGGTGCCCGGACGGGGGTTGGTATCCAGCGCTGCGACCCTGAGCATCAAGACGAGCGTTTCGTCCAAACACGCACCGGGCTGCACCATTTCTGTTTTCGCGCCCGTTCCACGCAGGATGTCGATCAGGTCTATGACCTGTTGAAAGAACTCAACGCGACCATCGTCACCCCGCCCCAGGAAGGCCCGTGGGCACCGGGCTACTACTCGGTCTTATTTGAGGACCCGGACGGCATCCGGGTCGAGGTGAATTATGTTCCGGGTAAGGGCGTATTAGCCAAAGACGCCGGATTTGATCCGAGCGGAGATTATCAGTAAGCCTGTCGAGCGGCTTCCCGTCCCGCAACGCGCCCAAACACGGCACCGCGTAAAACCGAGGTTGCGCCCATATAGTTGTAGTAATACAGCTCGCCCATAGGCTCGCCGGCGACGTACAGGCCGGGGATGGCGCGGCCCGTAGAGTGGATGACTTCGGCTTGCGGGTTGGATTTGAGGCCGCCGAAGGTGAAAGTAATGCCCCCAGTCACGGGATAGGCTAGATAGGGCGGCGTGTCGAGCGGACGGGCCCAGTTGGTCTTGTTAACGACCAAGCCCTGCGTCGCCAGGCCGTCGAGTGTGAGCGGATCAAACGTCCCGGCTTGGCAGGCGGCGTTGTATTCCTCAGTGGTGCGCTCCAGTCGGTCGGCTGGCACCTCGATGCGGGCGGCTAACTCCTGAATACTCGGTGCTTCAAACGCCTCCTCGTCCGTCCGGATCGCCCGATTCCAGGCTTCCGGGTCTTCAGCCCGCGGTTTGTTGTCAAAGACGTTAAAGGCCACCCCGTTTTTATGCGCCATAATAGCCTTACTGAATTTCACATAGGTCTGATCGCGGAAGTCTTCCCCTTCATCGAGAAAGCGCTCGCCATCTTCATCAATGAAGAGGCCAAGTTGAAAGATGTAGATTGCCGTTACTCCACACTCAAAGGGCGTGGAACGCGCATCAAGTACGGCAGAGTGGAAATCTCCCCATTGGCCGGCCGGCATCGCCCCGATTGCCAGGGCCATCCGCAGCCCATCGCCAGTGTTGTAGCGGCTGCCGCGTAGAATGAGCCCATCCATATGCCGGCCTAAATATCGGACCCGCATTTCCGGGTTGGCCTCGAAACCGCCGCAGGCAACAACGACCCCGCCACGAGCTTTAATATCGGTATAGCCCTCGGGTTCGAGCGCACGCACACCAACCACACGGCCACTCCGGTTGGTAAGGAGTGTTTCCGCCGCAGTCTCATACGCAACATGTACCCCACCCCGTTCCAGATGCTTATAGAGAGTATCAACTAGTTGCCAGCCGCCGCCCACGGGCTGGCGTCGATAGCCTGCGACGTTGGGATAGCCCTTTTCCCATTCGATCCCCATCCCGGTCAGCCAATCGACGACGTCGGCCGCGTTATCCACCACGACCTGCACCAACTCTTTGTTCGCCCGTCCACGCGAAACCTGCATAAAAGCGTCAAAGAAATCCTCTTTGGTCTGTCGGGTGGGACAGTACTCATCCGGTTCGTGAGGATAGCGGATTTGGGCATCGGCAATGGCGGAGTTCCCACCCCGTTGCAGCTTGGGAGCCTTTTCGAGCAGGATGACTTCAGCACCTTCGTTCAGCGCGCTAATAGCTGCTGAAAGACCGGCAATACCGCCCCCGATAACCACGACGTCACAATCGATTTCAGGGATAGATTCGGACATATGCTTTTATTTTTCTTGACAGGTCGCACAGAAACGTAGGGGCGCAGCATGCTGCGCCCCTATTCATCCTCAATCACGGGTCTGATCCTCAGGAGTCGTCTAGCCTCCGGCAATACCGACCATAAAGGAGACGGTTTCCCCATCCGCCAGGGTATCGTCGATAAAGAGTCGACGTCCACTGGAGTCAATGAACAGCGTTCCGTTCGTATTCAGGTCCTGCGTATTGGGATCAATCAGCAGCGCCTGCATTTGCGGCCCGTATTTGGTGGTCAGCATCTGCGCCAACTCTGCCATATTGGCCTGTTCGAGCTGAATGGTCTCACTCGTGGTTTGTGTAATTTCCTTAAAACGAGCGGTATACTCTGCCTGAACCGTAATCACGTCCTGTTCCTTTCCACAAAAGAGTAAACGTGTCCTCTTTTCAATCAGTCCGGAATGCCGGGGTCATCCGCGATCTTTACATCCACGTGGACCGCGCGGTCGGCGCGACGTTCGCCAGCCATGGCGTTGTCCGCAGCCAGCACATCGGCGACATCTTCCAATCCCAATTCCTCCATCTTTTGACGTGTTTGGAGTCCGGTTTCCTTGTCCCAACCACGCCACTCATAATATTCCTCAAGCACCTGCTCAAACATGTCGCCGGCCACACGGCCTTTGTTGGGTCCTTCGGGACACGGTTCATGCATCCAGCGCTCGCAGATCGTATCGTGCTCACGCCGCATGCCGAGGCGGGAGTTGAAGGCCTTTTCGAGATTGCAAATGCGCTCCCCATCAAGCATTCGCTCCTCTTTGGTCCGATCAATACCGGTCACTGCCGTATACACCTCGCCGTAATAACTCTCAGGTGCATATCCGAGGGGATCAAGCATCCAGTGGAACATGCACACACCGTACGAATTAATGAGGGCAACCTGATTCTCAATGAGGGCGGTACTCGCTCCCTTGAGATCCGGAATCGTCGGGTCTCCGGCTTCGGTCCTGCCGTTGAAATAGACCTTCGACAAGTCTCTGCGTTGGAATTTCTCGATCAGGCCAATGCCTTTGAGGTGGTCGGCCCCGCGCGAAGCCACGGCCATGTTGTTCATCCAGGTGGGAAAGGGTCGCATCTCTTCGGTGAAACTCGCCCCGCCCTTGCCATACATGGCATACTTCATAAAATTCTGGCCTTGTTGTTCCGAGTAGCGCAGGGCGCCATGATAGGCCCCATCCCGGAACAGCCAGCCAAAAGGATTTCTCTGGTAGACGACATCTTCAACCAAGGCTTCGATGTCTTCCATCTTGCCCCATTCCAGACTTTGGGGTCTGCCAAAGAGCTCTTCCACGTCACGATCGGAAATAATCTCACGCTGTTTGAGCTCCATGAGGAAACTAATCGAGCAGGACAAATCTTGATTGTCGATGCCGTAGTCGTTGGTGATCTTGCCCCAGTGGGCGACCTCGGCCCAATCCCGGACATCCAGGGCGCCTGCGCTACTCCCCGTCGTCAGATATTCCGGGTGGCGAAAAGACTCGCCGACATACTTTTGAGCTGCGTCGGATTCGTGCCCTTCGATCTTATAACGGCCATCGCAGGCAATATAACAGTCCGAGGAGCAGACTTCCGAGTACTTATGATATTTCTTGACCCAGTTGTCGGAGCGCACTTCCTCACCACGAAACATCGCCCCTTGGTTATTACGCCAAAAATTGCCGCCAATCTTTTGGTACATCTCGACAGCACCCAGGGTGCCACGGCGCTTAAAGCCATAGGCGGCTTCGTTGGCGTCGAGCTTTTGGCGAAATCCATCCGACCATTCGAGCAGACTAGATGGGTCATCAATCTTAATGCCCTGAGTACCTTGGGTCACAATGGCCTTGAGATTCTTTGAACCCATGACTCCGCCACCACCACAGCGCGCGTGAATCCGCCAGCCATCAGCAATCACACCAGCAATGCCAACCTGGTTTTCACCCGCCTGACCAATAGACAGGGTGTAGGCTTCAGAGGGATAGTCGCCTAGCTCTTTTCTGAGCATCTGATGCGTTTCCGCACTGTCTTTCCCCCATAAGTGGGTCGCGTCGCAGATGGTGACTTCTCCGTTACAAATATGGATATACACCGGCTTGGGCGCTTTCCCGGTCACCACGATATAGTCATAGCCGCTGAAGCGCACGACGTAAGGAAATTTACCCCCACCGGTCGAATCACCGAAAGACCCATAACATGGGCTTTTGAACGTCAGCCGGCCTTTCACCCCAATACCCGACCCGACACCGGCCAGTGGACCCACACCAAAGATAAGGACATTTTCCGGGCTCCGCGCATCGCACATGATGTCATGCTTCAGAAAATGCTCCCACAAAAGCCAATCGTTAATCCCCGAGCCGCCGACCCAGCGTTCAAACATGGAATGCGGGAGTATTTCGCGTTTAATTTCCCCTGTTGTGAGATCGACTCGTAATAAGCCACTTTCCATGATGCTGACTCCTTTTGTCTTCCGTCCTGTGCTCCACTCCAATTGCGATAACGCCATTCGGCTTACGCCGCACTGCTCACTTTTCCTTTTGACAACATGGCCTGCATGATCCCGACTTCATCTTTCGCTTCGGGCTTTTGGCGTAAAATTTGACCGAAGGCCGCCTTCTCTTCATAAAAGAGAACCGGCATGCGGGAGTATTGTTTGCCCGCGTTGAGCATCTCGGGTCGCGTGGAACAGGCTTTTACACAGGCCGGGTCCCCGCCGCACAAGTCACATTTGAGCAGCTCACCGGTCGGCGCAACAAAGACTGTGTCAAACGGACAACCGGGAACGCATTCCATGCACTGAATGCACTTGTCCTGGTCAATCACCGCCGCCTGGGTCTTGGGATCATAATAGAACGCATCCGTCGGACAGACTTCAGCACACGGGGGCGGATTGGCGCAGTGATGACAGATGGCCGGCATAAACCCGAAGCCGTCCTTTGAGACGCGCGAGACCTGGGGCGCATGGTCGATTTTAATGCGTGTCCAGACCGGGTTCAGCTCGCCTTCCGGTGAGTGGATCAGCGAGCACGCCACCTCGCACATTTTGCAGTCAGTACACAAGTTTTGGAGCGCAAAGAGCTTGGTTGGGACGTTGGGGACATCGTCTCCGGGCGAGTACCATACCTCCCCGTTGACGAGTTCTTTTTGTCTGGTTTCCTGCATAGGGATACGCGCCCTCCTTAATTAAGGCCGTATGCTATGCCGGATGCGGTTTGCCTGTCAAGCCAAAACCCCGTAAATAAATACGACCAGCACGCGCTGGAGAGTCCATCCTGGAAGGAAGCAGCATGAAAAAGCGTGAGACCCTGATTCACCCCACGCTGGGCCGCCTGCCGGCCCGAAAGGTGTTGGAATGTGTCTTCGCCCTCTCCCCCACTGGGAGATTTGCGCATCACCATCTTGAGGAGGTCAGCACCAGTGAGAGCGGTGGAGAAACAGACGGCGAGATCGAGTACATCCTGACCGGCGCACTGCCGGCGGCCGGCCGAGAACGCTGCCGCATAATCCCGCCCTTTGTGCGGGAATTCGACCCACCGGAATTTCCGACTCCACAGGAGTCCCGTTCATGAGTAGCACGACTCTCACCCCCCAAGAAGCGTTTGAGCGCCTGAAGAACGACGACGCTACGACGTATGTTGATGTCCGCACGGTGGCCGAATTCGCCACCGGTCATCCAAAAGGCAAAATCATCAACGTCCCGATTGTCTTCTTTCATCCAACCACGAAGGCAGTCTTCCAGAACGAAAGCTTTGATCTGGTCATGGAAGAGGTGTGCCCTAAAGAGACTCCGTTGATTGTCGGTTGTGAGAAAGGCCCGCGGGCAAAGCAGGCGGTCGAGCGACTCGCTGCCGCCGGCTATGAAAACATACACTTAATGGAAGCTGGTCATGCCGGTTGGAAAGCCGCCGACCTGCCGGTCACGGCCGATAACAGAGACGGGATCAGCTACGTTTCTCTCCTCACCCCGGCCAAACGAAAACAGAAAAAGAAGAAAAAAGCCAAGCATTAGGGGCAGCTTCATCATACCGCAGGCCCCCGAAACTGAAGATGCTTCACCCTCGGCTGACCACCCTCCTCTCCTGCCTGCTCGTCTGCCCCTGTGTCATATTCATGCCGCTGCCAATAGCAGCAGAGCCGGTACAAGATGACTACCAGTCCGTCATTGCGCGTCAGGAGAGAGATGTACTCCGCTTCCTGCAGGCCTTTGAGCATGTCCAGGAACAGCTCCACCCGGCAAAATTCACGCAACTCCAGACCGACCTCAGCCAAACGGTTGGCGAAATGTTTGTTCGCCTCCGGTCTGAATTGAACGGACTTAAGCCACCGCCAGAGCGACAGGAATTCCACCAGACCTGGCTTGAGGCCGTCGGATTGTTGGATACGGCCTGCGGAATTTTTGTACGGAGCGATCAGGCCGGTTTTATCGGGGCGTTTATGCAGAGCCGCGCAGCCTTCACTCAGGCGCGCTATCTTTTGTACGAAATTCGTCTGCACACACCGACACTGCACCCCTACTGGGTTCTGCCGGAGGCGGTTGCCCACCTCTCCAAACTGGAAAAGCGCGTCCCTGCCCAGCAACATCAGGTCGGTATTTCCCACCATCCGTCGTCAAGCAATCACGGAGCCTACTCCCTCTATGTGCCGGAGCAGTACGACCCACAACAACACTGGCCGCTGATTATCGCCTTGCACGGCGGGGGTGGCGCAAACGACGAATACTTACTGACCTGGCTGCGGCCGGCCAAGAGCAAAGGCTATATCGTACTCGCGCCCAAATCGCTCGGTCCGACCTGGGCGATTGAGAAGCCGGAGCGGGACGTCGTGTCCGTGACCTCCACGCTCATGGCCGTGCGCCAACGCTACACCATTGATCCCGACCGGATTCTTGCCACCGGTTTGTCGGACGGCGGTACGTTCTCGTATGCCTTGGGCGCCAGTCGCCCCCATCTCTTCGGGGCGATTGCTCCTGTCGCCGGGGTCCTCCCTCCCTGGCTGGATATGCAGAAGGCCACCACCCTGCCCTTTCTGATTATCCATGGCGGCCAGGATTTTATTTTTCCGGTGGCAGTCGCTCGCCTGGCACATGCCACGCTTGTCGAAAACGGTCTGAAAGAAGTAACATTTACCGAGCTGCCCGAATGGGGCCACGCCTATACCTATTCGATTAACGAGACATATGTTCTGCCCTGGTTTGAAGGTCTGTTTGAATAATGCTCAGATGAGAAAATAATAATGAAGACGGTCATACATTTTCATCCATGCTCCTATTTGGTTTTGTGTTCCTTCGTGGGTCTACTCCTCAGTCTCTGGATCAACACAGTCGAGGCAGCAAAACCTGTCGACTCTCATGTTAGCGTTACTATACTGGCGACTAATGTCGGAGATATGCATAGGCATGAAAATTCCGTTGCTACAACACAGGGGGAATGGAGCTTTGCAGCGTGGGTCGAAGTAGACGGGCGAGCATTTCTGTTCGATACAGGTTGGTCGCCGAGAAATGTCTTACGCAACGCAACGTTCTCATTCGGGGCAAAGACAATATTGTTCGAGGTTTCTACAACGTTTGCCGTCATCGGGGCAATAAATTGGTCTGGGACTATCAAGGGTCAAGCTCGTGCTATTTGAGCTGCAAGTTTCATGGTTGGGTCTACGACGCCGAAGGCACCCTCAAAGACGTGCCCGACGGTGAGCGCTTTTACGAGAATCTTGAGGGCCAAGCCAATCTTATTCCGGTGCATACCGCCGTGTGGGAGGGCTTTATCTTCGTCAATCTCGACCCCCACCCGACCGAGACCCTAGAGGAGTATCTGGGGGAAGCCGGCCAGCGCATGCAGGACTTTCCGTTTCAGCGCGTTCCTCTCCAGTTTCATTATCAGTCCTATCAGCGTGCCAACTGGAAGCTGATGCTGGACGCGCAGTCCGAAATCTATCATGTGCGCTATCTGCACAGCTATTCCTGGCCGGACGTCTTTACCCGCCCGGACAACCCCTACGGTCATGCCTATGAGCTGGACCTGTACGACCGCCACCGCGTCGGCAACTGGCCGGGCAATAAGTATTTTCAGCCCAAAGATGTTGAGGGACTGGCACTCGGCAAATCGGCCGCCATCACTTCCAGAGACAATGATTTCGTTCTGCCCACCGGTCAGGGCATCAATGTCACCAACGCAGACGACTGGGGCTTTGATATTGTCCACATTTTTCCGAATCTCAACATCCTCATTCTGCCCGGCGTGTGGCATACCCATCAGTTCTGGCCGGTCTCGGAAAACGAGGCGCTGTGGGAACTCAAGATTCACATGCCAAGC
Source organism: Desulfurellaceae bacterium bin18 (assembly GCA_002238415.1). Lineage (GTDB taxonomy): Bacteria > Desulfobacterota > Binatia > Bin18 > Bin18 > Bin18. Next base: position 89,729 of record MPMI01000002.1, read on the forward strand.
GCCGCAACCCCCAGCGAACGCTTCGGGCAGGAATACAATAAAATTCTCCTGCGGGATGCCCTGCTCGAAGACGGCGCCACACATGAACATACCCAGGATGCCCTGGAGACCGGGGCGATTGAGCAGATTTACCTGCAAGACGAAGAACTCTTTGTCCGGCACTCATACTGGGCGGTCGAGCAGGAGATTCGCGCCAGACGCGATGGCGTCAGCGACTCGCTGTTCGATTAGGACCGACTATGGCCGACCCTTTCCTGCCTCAGGAATTCGCCGACCTGGAACCATTGGCCCAGGCCGGCTGGTGCCTGGCGACCGAACGAGAACGCACCAAAAAACGTCGCACCAGTACGACCGAAGAGCTACGCGCATTTTACGCCGCGGTTCGGCCCCGCCTTGAAAAAGCATTGGATTACCTGGACCAGTTCTCTCTGGACGCTATGCCGACCAAAGAGCAAAACCTTTTCAACCTGACCCTCAGCATGACGGAAGTGGCGTTTGCCGTGGAAAAGTATAAAGGCAATCCCAGCGGCTTTCAGGCTATCGAGGCCTCACGCTTTGTCCCTGTGCACGATCTACCCTCGGGAGTGGCGCCGAAACCGACGCTGTATAAAGCCGAGGATTAAACACCCGACAGGAGTACTCCAATGATCAAAGGATTTGCGCTGATACCAAAGAAGCCGGATATCAGTCGCGAGCATTTTCATCGCCACTGGCGTGATATTCATGCTCCCCTGGCCGTCCGCATAAAAGCGCTGAGACGTTATGTGCAGAGCCATCGCATGCCAGATGACATCCCCGGAGTCCCGACCAGCCCATACGAAGGTCTGGCCGAGATCTGGTTTGACGACCTGGAAACTGGCCGGGGGCTGGGTACCAACCCCGATTATATGAATGGAGCCTACCCGGATGAGCCGAATTTCATTGCCGACGAGGGTCCGTCGTTTTTGATGACCAGGGAAAATGCTGTCGTCCCAGGGCCCGAGTTGGCCAAAGACGCGCCCGGAGTCAAAGCCCTTTTCCTGCTCAAACGAAAACCGGGGCTCAGCGTTGCCGAGTTTCAGGATCATTGGCGTAATGTCCACGCCCCCATTGTCCCCAGAACGCCGGGGCTCAGACGCTATGTCCAATGCCACGTCGCTCCCGAAATCTACGAAGCCGAGACACCCGCTTTTGACGGCGTCGCGGAGCTGTCTTGGGCTGACATGGCCGCCTTTGAAAAGGGCTGGCAGTCGGACGAGATGCAGATTGAACAGATTCAGGGTGATGTGCCGAACTTCATTGACCTTAAAAATTCAGTGGGTCTGTTGGTCGAGGAAATCCGTATTATCTGGCCATAAAATACTCTAACCTCTCTTCCCTGAAAATCCCCTCCCAGGAGGAGTGCCGCGGAGCGGCGGGGTGGGTTCCTCCCACCTCAGGCTGCAGCGCGGCGCCGGCGGTCATCCAGAGGTTGAACCGCCCCAGGGCTTCCTCGACCTCAGCGCGGAACAGCATCCCGCGCTCGCGCACCGCAAGTGGCGTCCAGCCGATCTCGACGGCGTGGCATACCATTGGGAACTGGACAGTGCCAGCCTCGGTTAAGCTTGTCAGTCATTGTCCCCTCCTTCTCATACGACGCCGAAAGGCGGTGAACGGTTGAGTTTGGCCGCTTGACACAACATCTATATTAGTCATACCTTTAGCTAATCATACGTCAAGGAGCCAGCGATGCCAGTGGTAAATGTCCATCAAGCGAAGACCCATTTGTCGCGTCTGCTCGCGCAAGTCGAGGACGGCCAAGAGGTCATCATTGCCCGCAACGGCAAGCCGGTGGCGCGACTGGTGAGCGTCCAAAAGCGCGGCAAGCGACAGCCCGATATTTTCAAGGGAAAGATTGTCATTCCAGACAGTTTCTTCGACCCGCTGCCGGAGGAAGAGTTGAAAGCATGGGAAGGTGAATAGCAGTGCGAGCACTGTTGGACACTCATACCTTTCTTTGGTGGATGACAGACAGCAGGCGTCTATCTGAGACAGTACACCGCGCGATTGCGGATGAGGCAAATGAAGTGTTGATAAGCGCAGCGTCGGCCTGGGAAATCACCACCAAGCATCGGCTCGGCAAACTCCCGGGCGCTGACTTGATCGCCGCCGACGTTGCCGAAGCTATAGCAAACCAGGGTTTCGGCGAGCTTGCCATCACAGTGGATGACGCCAGTCGCGCCGGAGCTTTGCCGGGTCTCCATCGAGCCCCCTTCGACCGGATGCTCATCGCCCAGGCGCTGACGCACAACCTCGTTTTCATTTCGAACGAATCACTCTTCGACCAGTACGGCGTTCGCCGCCTCTGGTAAGCCATACTTTCCATCAGAGGCCCTCTCGAAAGCCTCTTCAAGCAGGCGAGTCATGTTATTGCCTCGTGAGGAATCTTTGAGATCGCGCACGACTCGTTCTTAGACCGCCATCGTAACCGTTCGGGCATGAGTGAGGTCAGCACCCGTCACGGGCCGCATCTGTGCAGGCAACACCGTAGCGAGAGCCACTGTGCTGCCATCCAGCGATAGGAACTCCACCACAGCGGCTTCTTTATCGGGGTGGATGTGGATGAGGGTGCCCACGTCGCCCGGTTTCAGTGCTTCTCCCTCATCACCAAGCACCTCAGCGGTAAGCACGATCTGCTCATGTTCCTTGAACACTTCTCACCTCCTGCGCGGGTACGCTGTAATGAATCTGGGATATGTACTTCCCAGGTCGGTTTGCCAGACGGTCCTTATGACCGGATTGCGCCCGTCCGGCGTCTCTAGCGCGCCGTCCACATGGTAGCGCGGACCGTATGCGGTCTCTACAACTCGGGCGACCTCATAAGATGCGGCATGAGCTTTCAATGCCTTCACGAACTCTTCCTGGCGATCTCTGCTGAACCCGAAACTCAGAAAAAAATCCGCCTTGGCTCTGCTACGCGGATTGACGAGTGATAGCAGGTAATCCGTGATCTTCCCCCGTTCGATCTGCGCCCGATGCGCGTTTGGTAATTTCAAGCGCCGCCTCTTATTCAGTATTCAAGATTTCTGATTCCAACTTATCAATTGAAGCGCGCAGCCCTTCCCATTGCGTACGAATGGGCACCTTGCTCACAATCAGAAAAGACAACCTTCTCACACTTTCCATAGGGAAAATTGGCCCATATTTCCTCTGGGTGAGGGATAGAACTGCAGCCTTCCCTCTTATGGGGAGAGACTCGGGACGGGAGTCTCCTCCCTCGGCTCAGGCGGCCTTTTGTCGCATGGTGACGAATTCTTCGGCCGAGGTCGGATGGATGCCGATGGTGGCATCGAACTGCGCTTTGGTAGCCTGGCATTTGATGGCGACGGCCAGGCCCTGAATAATCTCTCCCGCCTCCGGGCCGGTCATATGGCAGCCAATCACCCGGTCTGATTTGGGATCAACAATAATCTTCATAAAGGTCTTCTCATCCCGCCCGCTCAGCGTGTGCTTCAAGGCCCGGAACGAGGATTTATAGATATCTATCGCGTCGTATTCCTGGCGCGCTTCCTCTTCCGTCAGACCTACCGTACCGATGTTCGGATGGCTGAAGACTGCCGTTGCCACATTCATATGGTCCGGTCGGGTAGGATTATTATTGAACAGGGTTTCCGCCACGGCATGGCCTTCGGCAATAGCCATGGGCGTCAGGTTGAGCCTGTCGGTGACATCTCCGACAGCATAGATATGGGGGATATTTGTTTGCGAATAGACATCCACACACACTGCACCGATCTCGTCCGTCTCAACGCCGGCTGTTTCAAGACCAAGCCCTTTTGAGTTGGGTAAACGGCCGGTGGCGTACATGATGATATCGGCCTCAAGCTCGCTCTTGTCGTTCAGCGTGGCTCTCATTCCGTGCGGTGTTTTTTCGATACCACTCACGTCTGAGTTAAAGCGCAAATCTACTCCTCGTTTACGCATTTCATCAGCCAGGACTTGCCTGACATCGGTATCAAAGCCACGCAGAAACAGCTCATCCCGATAGAGTTCGGTCACCTCTGACCCTAGGCCGTGAAAAATGGTCGCAAACTCGACCGCAATATAGCCGCCACCCACGATAATTACGCGTTTGGGCAGCGCATCCAGATAAAAAGCTTCATTTGAGGTAATGGCATGTTCAATGCCCGGAGTCTGGGGAAAAGTCGGCCAGCTTCCGGTCGCAACCAGAATATACGCCGAGGTGTACTGCTTGCCGTCCACCTCTATGGTGTGGTCGTCAATCAGGCGGGCGGTGCCTTCAATGATTTCCGCGCCCGCGCCTTCGAGCAGATTGCGATAAATGCCGTTCAGCCGGTTGATTTCTTTGTCTTTATTCTCAATCAGTCTTTTCCAATCAACGGTTCGCTCTCCGACCGTCCACCCAAAGCCGGCGGCATCCTCAAAATGGTCCCGAAATTCTGAAGCGTACACGAGGAGTTTCTTCGGAATGCAGCCCACGTTGACGCAGGTTCCACCCATATAGCGTTCCTCAACAACCGCGGTCTTGGCCCCATACGAGGCCGCGATTCGACTCGCCCGCACGCCGCCGGAGCCAGCCCCTAAAACAAAGAAATCATAATCGTAGCGACCCATACGTTCTCTCTCCTGACTCACCCCTTCACATTATCGCGGCGCACATCACACCGGATAATGCCGGTGAATGCAAGCAAGGCGGGGTTGATGGGCTCCCGCTAGTCTGGCAGGTGTCAGGGAATATGAAACCCGTTCTTCTCTTCTTGTCGATTCTTATGGGCGGCGGACCATATCATGCCGTCGTCCAGGCACAGCTTGATGCCCCGGCCTCTACTTCCCTCCATCCCACCGTGAAAAGACCCGCATTACGGTTTGTCCCGCACATGAACAACAACTTCGCCCTGGACTTGTACGCCCAAGTCGCGAAAGAAAGCCCAGGACAGAACCTCTTCTTCTCGCCCTACTCCATTGTGAGCGCCCTGACGATGACCGCCGAAGGAGCGCGGGGCGATACCGCCCTGCAAATGGGGACCGTCCTCCGCTTTCCCGAAAAGGCGAGACGGTCCGATGACGTATCCGTCCCGTGGGATACGGCGAGCATTCATAGGGAGATGGCGACGCTCAAACGCCTTCTTTTAGGGGAAGACCGAGCATATGAAATCAATATCGCCAATGCTCTCTGGCTGGAACAAACCTACTCCTTTCGTCCCCAATTTCTCGCTATCCTCAACGAGGCGTATGGCGCAGCGGCACGCCTCGTTGACTTCATGTTTAATGCGGACCCGACTCGGCTTCAGATCAATCAATGGGTTGAAGAACAGACGAAAAACAAAATTCAAAACGTTCTTGCGCCAGGTACAATCGATGCGGACACTCGGCTCGTCCTCGCCAACGCGATTTACTTCAAAGGTCATTGGGCAGATGAGTTTGATGAGAGAAAGACTCAACCGGAAGACTTTACGCTCCTGGACGGATCATCGATTAAGGTCCCATTGATGTCACAGCGTTCCTTATTCACTCATTATGTCGAGCTGGGACCGGATGGGACTCCGAATATCCCGGCGATGAGCGAGAACCGGCCTTCATTCGACAGCCCGCCCAATCCCGACGGTTTTCAGATTCTGAAACTTGAATATCGCGGCGGAGATGTCGAGATGGTCATTCTCCTGCCGAAAAAACACACCGGATTACCGGCTCTTGAAGAAGCATTGACAATCGACACACTGGCTCAGTGGCTGGATACCGCGCGGCGACAAGAGGTGCATGTCTTTCTTCCAAAATTCAAGCTGGAGGAAAACATATCCCTCAAGCAGATGCTCTCTGCTATGGGCATGCCGAAGGCGTTTGAGCCAAACGGATTCCTTGGCATGAGTGATGCAGCCGATGCGGGGAAGCTCTATATCTCACACGTTGCTCATAAAGCCTATGTGGATGTCAACGAGGAAGGGACTGAGGCCGCTGCTGCAACTGCCGGAGTGATGCGTGCGATGTCTGCAAGGAATCCGCCAATTCCCACATTCCGAGCGGACCGACCATTTCTCTTTCTCATTCGGGATAAACGAATGGGAACCATGCTGTTTCTCGGACGGATGATGCGTCCATCACAATAGTGGGTTTAGTGCTGCGGGGTGCAGACAAAGCAGGGCGGAGTCTGGCCGGCGGAGCAGGGAGCTGATTGACACACACCGAGCGGCCCGTCCGGAAGTTGACACTGCGCACCGATTTGAGAACACGCGGTTGGTGGAGCGGATTCGATTGAGCCAGGCAAATCACAGGCGGAAAGCAGAAACAGGATGCTGAAGGACAGTATCGACATCTTCCCGCCTTGGGCGTGTAATGCGAAAAGGAGCCCACCCCGCCGCTCACGCGGCACAAAGAGGAAACGTGTCCTTCAACAGATAGGCAGATGCTGACACGTTTCCTCTTTCCCTCCCGAGAGGGGATAAAAAAGTTCCCCTCCTCGGAGGGGTGGCCGCAGGCCGGGGTGGGTTATCCTACTCCCCGCCCTTTGGTCCGTAAAAAATCGCCCACAGCATCAGGCCGTCAGTGCAGTCTTCAAAGCGATGCTCGGCCCGGGCCGGGACAAACAGCATATCGCCGGTCTTGAACGAGTGGCGTTCGTCGTCGACGATGAGCGTCCCGCTGCCGTTCATGGGAATATACAGTTCGTCCTGGTCGTGAGGCTCCTGGTCGTCCGGGTCGGGCGGACGGTAGACCAGCGTAAACATCGAGCCGTGCGCCAGTCCGAGACCGAACGGACGTGGTCCGTGGCTGCCGATCTTGGCAATTGTCTCCTGGTAATCAGAAACGAGACCTTTACTTTCACTCATGGTGTTCCGCCGTATTCGAGGGTCTTTGAATGGATCATGATCAGACCTCTATCGTGGCCAGACCTGAGGGTTCTTTGCTGCATCATGTCCGAGGGGAGTACCGTCGGAGAGTAGGCTGAGGTCTTGCGGTGGGGCGTGACGACGGAATCTATGGGTGACATCGTCGCCGCCGTAGCGCACCGTCACTCCACTGCGCGTACGCGTTGGGGAGAGGTTCCCCCCGGCCCCGTGCAGACTGGCTAGATGATGCACCACCACATCCCCCGGCTGGGGCGCGAAGGTGGCGATATCGAAATCGTCTTCGTGTCCGTCTATGCGTGGAACGTCGAGTCCGTCATCATCGTCCGCATGGGCATTGCTGATGAAAAAATTGACCTTGTAAATCTGGCCCGACTTGTGAACACCCTTCAGATAGTGGACCAGGCCCATGTCCGCACTCTCGGCATACGCCGGAACGCGCACGCCGCAAACCTGGCTGCCCTGGATGTTGTCATAGCCCAGGTCCTGGTGCCACGAGGTTTTCTCCAGGGTGAGGGGCGGTTTGACCAGGACTTGGTCGTCGTACAGAAAAACTTTCTGCGATTGCATCAGCGTGGCCGCGATTTCCGGCAGAGGGGAATGAATAGCCACATCGCGCAGGGCATCGCTAACCTGCCATGAGCCGGTGATGGAGAGATAATGGCCCCGCTTGTCCGTTTCCGGCTGAATACGGTCTTCGAGCAGCACTGTACCGGCTAATTGCCGGGGCGAGCCCCATTCGTTCTGACCTTCCGCCCACTTGTCACGAGCCTGGAAACCGGAAACAGCTTCAGGCGTATTGGCGGCCAGACCAAGATTCGTAAAATCCACCGCCTGTCCCTGAGGGTTTTTGACCAATTCAATAATGCCACGGGCGAGGTAATCAGCCCACTCCGGATCGAGAATACCCGGCAACCAGACAACGCCATCCTCTTCGTAGGTCCGCATCTCTTTGTCCGTGATAGGGCGCCGCAGGTTGGTATTCATCAGTAGCCTCATTCGGCACTGGGATTCGTTTGAGCCCGGTCCAGCATGCTGAGTACGCGTTCTGGAGTCAGCGGAACCTCGTTGACCCGTACGCCAAAGGGTGACAGCGCGTCGGCCACGGCGTTGGCAATCGCCGCCGGCGGGGCAATCGCCCCACCTTCACCCATGCCCTTGATGCCGTGCAATGTATACGGCGACGGTGTTTCAATATGTCCGATTTCTACCTGGGGCACATCCGCGGCTGTGGGAATCAGATAGTCCATAAATGTCCCAGTCAGGAATTGGCCAGTGTCATCGTATACAGCCTGCTCGTACAGCGCGGAACCGATCCCCTGGGCTACCCCGCCCTGAATCTGACCATTCACAATAATGGGATTGATAATTGTGCCACAGTCTTCAACCACGATATAGCGCAAGATTTGAACCTGACCGGTTTCAATATCGACTTCAACCGCGGCCACATGGGTCGCGTTGGAGTGCGTGATCGGCGGCGGTTCGTAGGCAACGGTCACGTCCAGCCCCGGCTCTTCGTCGGGAGGCAGGCTCGTCGGCTGGGCGATAATTCGATGCGCCAACTCAGGAATGGAAAGCAGGCGTACCCCACCGGTTTTGCGTTGGACGGCACCCTGGGCAAGTTCGAGGTCGTCTGCGGGCACCTCGGTCAGGCGCGTCGCAATGCGCAGCAATTTATCACGTAGCTTTCGCGCCGCCGAAGTCACGGCCCCCCCACCCGTTACCGCACTCCGACTGGCCCAGGTCCCCCAGCCACGCGGGGTAGCCTGTGTATCACCCTGGACAACCGCGACGTCTTCGAGCGCCACGCCCAGCGTGTCCGCGATCAGTTGGGCATAGATGGTATGGTGGCCCTGGCCGTGCGAGTGCGTCCCAACGAAGACTGTCACCTTGCCCGACTCATCAATGCGCAGCGTCGCTGACTCATAGCCACCGATCTTGACACCAAAGGAATCAAACACGGCCGAGTTGTGGGCTGTGCCTTCCACATACGAGCCGATCCCCGCCCCAAGATAACGGCCGTTCTTGCGGGCTTTCTGCTGTTCAATCCGAAAATCGCCGTAGCCGAGGATATCCAGCGCCTGTTGTAATGAGGCCTGATGGCTGCCGCTCTCGATCTCCGCACCCATCAGGGTCGTATACGGATGCTCGTCCTGCGGGATCATATTCCGCAGCCGGATCTCTGCCGGGTCAAGACCGAGCTTTTGGGCACCCATATCCAGAAGACGCTCCATAGCCAGAGCCGCAACCGGAATACCCACGCCCCGGTACACTCCAATGGAGGCTTTGTTGGTCGCGACCGTACAGGTTTCGAAGCTAAAGGCCGGAATCTTATAGGGGCCCGTTATAGTCCCAGCCGCATGTTTTGGCTCAAAAGCCGAACTCCATGGATAGGACGAATAGCCACCCGCGTCGCTCAGGAAACGCGCCTTGAGGCCCAGCACGCTACCGTCGCTCTTGAGAGCCAATTCCGCATTGACAATCTGATGCTTAGCCTGGAGAGAGGCCGACAAATGCTCACGCCGGTCTTCGATCCATTTGACCGGTTTGCGCAGAGCTCTGGCCAGATAGGTCACCACCACTTCTTCAGGAAAAGGGTGGGCTTTGAGGCCAAAGCCTCCACCCACATCAGGAGAAATGACCCGGATGCGGTGCTCCGCCAGGTCCAGCAGCGTCGCCAGACTGGCCCGCAGGGTATGGGGTACTTGGGTGGAGGACCAGACGGTCAGCGACTCTGTTGCGACATCAAACTGGGCGACACAACCCCGTGTTTCCATGGGTGAGGCCATGTGGCGACCAGTCACAAACCGTTCGGACACCACACAGTCGGCCTCTTGAAACGCCTTGCCCACCTCACCAATCTGGGCTTCGAGCCGTTCCATGACATTGTCGCCCCACTCTTCGTGGACCAGGGGGGCATCCGCGAGCAACGCACTTTCCATATCGGCCACGGCCTCAAGTGGCTCATAGTCGACTTCGACAAGCTCGGCGGCGTCCTCGGCGGTATAGCGATCCGTCGCCACAACCGCCGCAACCATATCACCCACAAAACGGACCTTGTCAGGCGTGAGGACGTGCCAGTTACATGATTTGTGAAAAGGGACTTTCTGCGTATCAAATTCGACTCGGAGCGGCTTGATCGTTTCCAGAATGTCCTTGCCGGTCAGGACACATGCCACACCGGGCTTGGTCAGCGCAGCCTGAACATCGATATTCGCAATTTTGGCATGGGCGTAAGGACTGCGGACAAAGGCGACTGCCAGCATGTCGGGTAATACGAGGTCATCAACGTATTGGGTTTTCCCTAGTAAAACGCGCGGGTCTTCGACCCGGCGTACCTGCGCCCCCAGCATTTTCCCGGTTCTCTCACGACTCATGGATGACCCTCCGGTCGAAGACCTGCTGCCGTCGTTCGATGTCAGGCGGCGGCTTTGCGCTGTTCAATCCAGTCCAACACCCGTTCCGGAGTGAGGGGGATGGCATTCACCCGCACCTCAAATGGAGCCAGCGCATCGGCAACCGCATTCGCTATCGCCGCCGGGGGAGCGATAGCCCCGCCCTCTCCCGCGCCTTTAATGCCGTGGGGCGTATGCGGAGATGGGCTTTCAATGTGACCGATTTCCACCTGCGGTACATCAACTGCGGTGGGGATCAGATAGTCCATCAACGTCCCGGTCAGAAACTGGCCGTTCTCATCGTAGAGGGCGTGTTCGTACAGCGCCGAGCCTATCCCCTGCGCCACGCCGCCTTGAATCTGACCATCGACGACGGTGGGGTTGATAATCGTGCCGCAGTCTTCAACCACAATATAGCGCAGCAGAGTTACCTTGCCGGTGTCGCTGTCCACTTCGGCCAAGGCGATATGGGTCGCGTTGGCGTGGGTGGACGGTGGCGGTTCATAGTGAGCCGTGGCGTCCAGACCGGGCTCTTCATCCTGTGGCAGATCGCCGGCCTGCACCAGCACGCGATAGGCAAACTCCTTGATGGGCAGCAGCGGGGTGGCATCCGCTTTGCGCCGGATCATCCCCGCGGCCAGTTCCAGATCGTCGTCCGGCACCTCGGTCATACGCGAGGCGATACGCAACATCTTGCTACGCAGCTTTTCGGACGCCTTGGAGATCGCGCCTCCGCCGGTGACGGCACTTCGACTGCCCCAGGTGCCCATGCCGTAGGGAACAGCGTTGGTATCGCCCTCGATGATTCTGATATCGGCGAGCGGAACACCGAGTTCGTCGGCTGCAACCTGGGCCAGGGTTGTTTCGTGGCTCTGACCGTGGGAGTGGGTCCCGACCAGCACAGTGACCTTACCTGCGACATCCATCCGCACGGTTGCCGATTCATAGCCGCCTAGATGCAGGCCCATCGAGGCAAAGGCCGCCGAACTCGGCGCCGTGCCTTCCAGGTAACAGCCGATACCGATACCCATATAGCGGCCCTGGGCTCGGGCCCGCTGCTGTTCGCCTCTGCACTCCTGGTAGCCCAGAATATCCAGCGCTTTCTGGAGGGATTCGCGATGGCTGCCGCTCTCGACTTCCGCACCGATAATGGTGGTATACGGATGTTCTTCTTTTCGGATCATATTCCGCAGCCGTATCTCGGCCGGGTCGAGGCCCAGTTTATGGGCGGCCAGGTCCATGAGCCGCTCCATAGCCAGCACTCCAATAGGCAGTCCCACCCCGCGGTACACCCCGATAGTGGTTTTGTTGGTGGCAACCGACACGGCCTCGAAGCTGAAGGCCGGGGTCTTATACGGCCCGGGCATACTGGAAGCGGCGTGTCCGGCTTCGAACGCCGACCCCCATGGATATTCGGAATATGCGCCCACATCGCCGACAAACCGGCCTCTGATGCCAAGGATGGTACCGTCCCGTCGGACGGCAAGTTCGGCCTGGGCGACTTGTTGTTTGGCGTGGAGCGAGGCCGACAGATTTTCGCGACGGTCTTCAATCCATTTGACCGGGCGGCCGAGACGGTGCGCGAGGTAGGCAGCCACGGCCTCCTCGGGAAAGAGATGTGCCTTTTGCCCGAACCCGCCGCCAACGTCCGGGGCCACCACGCGGATATGATGTTCGGGGAAGTCCAGCACCAGGGCAATATGTGAGCGGAGGACATGCGGCACCTGCGTGGACGACCACACCGTCAGCGTGTCCGTGGCACGCTCAAAAGATGCCACACAGCCCCGCGTCTCCATGGGCAAGGCCATATGACGGCCGGTGGTGAGGCGTTCCGAAACAACGCAATCAGCAGTCTGGAACGCTGTGGTCACGTCACCAATCTCGGCCTGGAGCGTTTGCATGACGTTATCGCCCCACTCTTCATGCACCAGCGGGGCGTCTGCTGCGAGTGCCTGTTCGACATCGGACACGGGCTCAAGCGGCTCGTACTCCACATCGATCAAACCAGCAGCGTCTTCTGCCGCATAGCGATCGGTGGCCACTACGACCGCCACGGCCTCGCCTACAAAACGGACCTTGTCTTGGGCCAGGACGGGCCAGTCGCAGGGTTTATGCGTGGGGGCCTTGGCTGGATCGTATTCGACCCGGAGCGGCTTGATGGCCTCGGCAATGTCGGCTCCGGTTAAAACAAGCTGAACGCCAGAGTGATTCTGGGCCGTACCCGCGTCAATAGACACAATCCGTGCGTGCGCATACGGGCTGCGGACAAAGGCGAGCGCGACCGAATTGGGCAGGTCGAGATCGTCCACGTACTGAGATTTGCCCAACAAGACGCGCGGGTCTTCGACCCGGCGTACCTGCGCGCCGACCATCTTGCCGGAAAGAGTCAACGTGTCCAGCATCTCATCGCTAGTGGAGGACATGTTTACTCTTTTTCCGCCTTGGGAGGCTGTCATATTCCTGTGTCCTAGGATTGGGACTGTTCCGCGACAGCCTGAACGGCTTTAACAATGTTCGCGTAGCCGGTACAGCGGCATAAATTGCCGGACAGTCCGTGCCGAATTTCTTCTTCGCTCGGCTGCGGGTTCTTGTTAAGGAGGTCCACCGCGCTCATGAGAAACCCGGATGTACAGAAACCACACTGGAGCGCATGGTTGTCCCAAAAGGCCTGTTGCAGCGGATGCATCTCATCCCCGTCGGCCAGCCCCTCAAGCGTCCGGAGTTCCGCCCCATCGGCTTGAACGGCAAACAAGAGGCATGACCGTACGCTTTCGCCATCCATGATGATGGTACAAGCACCGCACACGCCGTGTTCGCAGCCGAGGTGGGTTGCGGTCAGACCCAGGTCGTGACGGATGAAGTCGGCCAAGAGTCGACGCACCGGAACTTCCCGTTCATATTCCTGGCCATTGACACGGACACGGATGGTCTGACTTTCGGCGAATTGCGTTTCTGCCATATCCTTTCCCCTTGTTTACAAAGAGTAAACGTGTCCAGCATCTGCATGTCTATTGAAGGACACGTTCACTCTTTGCCGCCTTGTCCCAGGCTTCTTTCAATGCGCGTTGGGTCAGTACTTTGACCATTCTGCGTCGATAGTCGGCAGAACCGTGGACGTCTCCTGACGGATCGACCGCGGCGGCGGCTTTTTCCGCAGCGGCAGTCATCACCGCGGCATCGCCCTGACTACCGATGAGGATCGGTTCTACTTCAGCGACATACAGTGGCGTGGAATGTGCTCCCCCAATCGCCAAAGACACCGCCGAGCACGTTCCACCGGCGTCCAGCGTCAACTGACACGCAATGGCCACGATGGCGAAATCACCCGGCCGGCGGCACAACTCCTGGAAGCCCCAGACCGCACCCGCAGGAGCGACCGGGAAACGGACCTCACATAGAATTTCGTGCGGTTCAATCGCGGTCATGAGTGGAGCGAGAAAAAATTCACGCGCCGCAATCGTCCGGGAGTTGTCCTGAGAGCGCAGCACGAACTGAGCATCCAAGGCCGCAGCAACTAAGGGCCATTCCGCGGCAGGATCGGCATGGACCAGGCTGCCCCCAATAGTTCCTCGGTTTCGTATCGCCAGGTGACCAACCTCAGCCGCGGCCCGACACAGTAACGGCTGGGCGGCCCGAACCTCATCGGACACTTCGATCTGTCTATGCCGCGTCATTGCGCCAATACACAGGGTGTCGTTGTCCCGCTTGATATAGGCGAGATCATCCAGGCGATTCAGGTCTACGATAGACTCAACCGAGGCCATGCGCAGGTTGAGCAGCGGCACAAAACTCTGCCCACCGGCCAGTACTTTGGCCTCATCACCACCCACCTGAAGCAAGGCCAAGGCTTCGTCAACAGAGCCGGGACACGCATATTTGAATGGTGCTGGTTTCATATATTCCAGCTAACAGGTTTCAGATATCAGAGCAAACAAAAATAAGGACCGGTGAGGCGTTTTGGTTGACAGACACAGCGCCCAACCGTAGGACGGGATCCATGGGATGCGCTGACGGTCTTCTTATCGTCGGGATCGAGAGATTCTGAGACCATGCTACAGCTTGACGCACCGGCCATTCAGGATATCGCCGTGGGAGCAGCCGTTCTCGGGACCGGCGGTGGCGGCGACCCGACGCTGGGTCGACTCATGGCGCAACAGGCCGTTGCCCAACACGGCCCCATTGCGCTGCTTTCGCTTGATGAACTCGCCGATGAGGAGTGGGTGATTCCCACCGCAATGATGGGGGCGCCAACGGTTTTAGTTGAGAAGATTCCGAGCGGGAACGAAGTGATCGAGGCGTTCCAGATGATCGAGCGTCATCTGCAATGTCAGGCGGCCGCCACCGCGTCAATCGAGGCGGGTGGCGTTAACTCCATGATACCGCTTGTGGTGGCTGCGGCCCTGCACATTCCCGTGCTCGACGCGGACGGCATGGGACGCGCGTTTCCTGAGCTTCAAATGGTCACCCCTACCCTACACGGGGTCGCAGCGACACCGATGGTCGTAGCCGACGAAAAAGGCAATAAGGTGTTACTGCAAACGCCTGATAATCAGTGGACCGAACGGCTGGCCCGAACGGCGACCATCGCCATGGGCTGTTCAGCCTGTATTGCGCTGTATGCCATGCAGGGCCGCGTTGCGAAACGCGCCCTGATTCCGGGCACCCTCAGCCTCGCCGCCAGGATCGGTCAAACGCTCCGTACCAGCAAACAAACTAAACCTATTCAGGCGTTGACCGGCCTGCTGGCCGGTCGCCAGTTGTGTCAGGGAAAGATTACGGACGTTCAGCGCCGGACTGAGGGCGGGTTTGCGCGAGGCGAGTTGAAGATCGCGGGAGCCGGCTCGGATGCCGGACAAACGTTTCGGCTGTCCTTCCAAAATGAAAATCTCGTTTTCTGGCGTGGCGACCGGCCCGAGGTCACGGTCCCGGACCTGCTCAGCGTGGTTGACGAACAGACCGGGCTGCCGATTACCACCGAGGCGCTCAGATACGGCCTGCGTATCGCCGTGTTAGCCTTTCCGTGTCACGCTCAGTGGCGCACCCCTGAGGGGTTGGCGCTAGTGGGTCCGCATTATTTTGGCTACGACATAGACTATGTCCCCCTCCTCAGTTGAGCATACAGACCAGGCCGATCAGACGCACCGCCGAGACCACTCGTTTCGGCTCGGCATCGATGTGGGCGGCACCCATACCGATGCTGTTATTCTTGACGCCACCGACCGGGTCATTGCCAGCACCAAGACGCCGACCACTGAGGATATCACCACCGGGATTGTCCAAGCCCTGCACGCCGTCTTGACCGCCTCTCAACTCCCGCCGGTCGCGATCGCCTACGCCATGCTCGGCACCACGCATTGCACTAATGCCGTGGTCACTCGCCGGGAATTGAATACGGTCGGGGTTATTCGCCTTGGGGCACCAGCGACCCGCGCGATTGAGCCTCTCCTGACCTGGCCGCAGGATCTCAAGCGCGTCGTCGGTGTCCGGCATGCGATTCTTCACGGCGGACATGAATATAACGGTGAGCCCTTGTCCGAGCTAGATGAACAGGAAGTGCGGCAGACTGCCCGCGCGTTCAAAGGACACGTCCACGCTCTTGCCGTCAGCGGGGTGTTTTCTTCGGTCAATGCCACCCATGAGTTGCGCGTCCGTGAGATCGTAGAGGAGGAATTGGGCGCGGATATTCCCGTCAGCCTGTCAAGTGAAATCGGCAGCATCAGCCTGCTGGAACGCGAAAATGCCACTGTCCTGAATGCGGCCTTAATGCGCGTGGCGCAGCGGGCGATGCAAGGCTTTGAACAAGCCGTTCGCCAGCTCAACATCCCGGCGACCCTTTTCTTGGGACAAAATGACGGCAGCCTAATGTCTCTGGACTATGCCGTGCAGTATCCCATCTTCACGATTGCCTCAGGCCCGGCTAATAGCATCCGTGGGGCTGCCGCGTTAAGCCAGTTGCGAGACGCCATTGTCGTTGACATTGGCGGGACCACGACTGATATCGGCGTGCTGCACAAAGGCTTTCCGCGAGAATCTCAATTAGCCGTCGAGATTGGCGGTGTGGCCACCAATTTTCGTATGCCGGACCTGATTTCGATCGGTTTGGGCGGCGGGAGTCGGGTTCACCCGGAAGAGGCAGTGTGCGTTGGACCGGACAGCGTTGGCTATCGACTCCAAACGGAAGCCAGGGTGTTTGGCGGCTCTCAGCTTACCGCGACCGACTTGGCCGTAGCAGCCGGACGTATACGGCTCGGCAATCCCGGTCGAGTCCAGGCTTTACCCAAGACAACACTCAACAAGGGGCTGGACTATATTCAACACACACTTGAAGAGTATATTGATCGCGTAAAACTTTCGGCCGACCCGGTTCCGGTTGTTGCTGTCGGTGGTGGCAACATTTTGTTTCCCGATGCGCTCCGAGGCGTGTCTGAGATTATCCGGCCAGAACAAGCTGGAGTTGCCAATGCGATTGGCGTGGCGATTGCACAGGTCAGCGGGACGGTGGACAGCGTGTTTTCGCTGGAAAATCTGAGTCGGACTGAAGCCCTGGACCAGGCGACAGCCTTGGCCTCTGAGCGCACCGTCGCCGCTGGTGCCGCACCGGATAGAGTTGAGGTACTCGATCTCGAAGAAGTCCCCCTAGCCTATTTGCCGGGCAATGCGGTGCGGATCAAAGTCAAAGCGGTGGGCAGTCTGAAGACGGTATGAGGTGAAGGAAAAGCAACGATGAAAATATACGCCGCTGTCCTGAAATCGTCCCTTCTCGTTATCTTCGTTGTCACCTTATGCGTGCTTTTCCCGACTGCTCTCTATCCCTTCGGGGTTGGTACTGGAGTTGGAGGGTTGGGGACGGGAAGGCCGGGCGCAGATGACGAGAGCTCGCGCTTCCCCATACAGGTCAGGCTGGAAGGATTCCTCCAGTACATGCCGGCAGTCAGCCAGCGACCTGAGCTCGATGTCGTTACCTTGGGGATTGCACGCTATGGCGAGCAGTATCCGTTTGTCGTCGTCGCGATTGAAGCCGTGGACTTACCACGGCTCACTCCCCGCCAGTTACTCAAAATTGTGAAAAAGTGGCAACTCAATTTCGATATCGTCGGCCCCGAGGACCTGCTGTCTGAAATAGCCCAGGCTCTCCCCGGAACTCCGTTAACCATTGTGGGCTTCTTGACTCCGCGCCAGCGAAGATTTCAGTTGTGGAGTGTCGAGGGGTTTGGGTTTGATATGCCTGGCAGCGGTACGCAAGCTGAATTGCTGCTTAAGAAGGACCCTGCGTCACCACCGGTTGAAGGCGGCGAGGAAAATAATCAGAACGACCGGAATGACCTTCTCCCGTTCGACTAGAGCGTTTCACACTCGGCTCTCGCCGTGCAGGAGGATTCCGTCATGCCGGACGTGATCCGATATCCAGCGGGCGACTACACAGTATCTTCATCTGCTCTAGGAAAACTAGCCGATAGAAGGCCGGGCAATGCGGTGCGGATCAAAGTCAAAGCGGTGGGCAGTCTGAGACCGGTGTAGGTTATGGGGGCGTCGGATTTCTATAAGTCGAGCATCCTAGGATGCAAAATATTTAAAGTTGGGATATATCCTCTGCAACTTCATAAGCAAAAAATAGGTCCATCTAAATAGCAATTTATTCGGAGGGTAGAATGTCGGAACAACCGAATCCATCCACAAATCCTGAATACGCCGTGATTCTACCTGTGGAGCGGGATCGCTTCAGTGAGTTCATCGCGAGGCTACTAGGCAAGGTACAACGAATAGATAGGTCATTCGAGGGAACATTTGATTTAAGCCCGGATGAAATCGATAACACCTTCCATCTCGTGGATCAAAGAGTCACACGACAGCAGAAAGCGTCATTAATACAGTTCACAGTCAATGTGATGTATAATGATGGTTCATCTATCCTCCTGGGCTCCCTTAATGAATTCAAGAGTTACGCTGAGGTACGGCCAATCGTATCTAGAGCGGTTGAGCTTTCATGGATATATCTCATTGATTTTCCAGGGAGAACCGTGCCGGAGAAACAAGAAATAGGTCTAGGGTTCCACGCATCTGGACGTGCTTATATAGTCGGTAACCCTTCTATATCCCTTCCGGTACGGTACGTTGACAGTGGGATGGTTTCCCTCACCATCAATTACACAGAGCGGACATGGGGTGTCGATATTGAATCGCTCATCTCCGGACATGTACAAAGCCTGTTCAAGAATATACATCCTGTTAGAAAATTCTTGTATGAGTACAGTGGCTGGATAGGGAGCGTCTCTGCCTCCATCTTCTTTGGTATTTCCCTTTTAGGGGCGTATCATGCTTCGTCTAATTTCCTCAGCACCAAGCTTCTAGAGTCAGCGACCATTCTTGATAACTCGTCTCCGAATATGGAAGGCGTACAAGCCCATCTTCAATATCTCGTCGAGGAGTCTGCGCGGGGTGATTGGGCAAAGTTTTTTTTCGCCCTTGCTTGGTTCGTTATCATTTCTCTTATTTTATCAGTCTTGTTTGGTGTATGGGTCGGTTCAAACGCGGACAATCGGCCCGCTAGCTTCGTCCGACTCTCGAAGGCTGCAGAAGAGCGTAAGGAGAAGCTGACCGAGAAGCAGAGGCGACGGTGGTATATGTTAGGGCTCTCTTATGTAACTGCCATCTCAGCAAGTGTTCTCGGGGCCATCATATTCGACTTCATTGCAGGCCGATAAGATTATACAATTGGCCAGCGCAACATTATTCTGAAGTTTTGCATCTAGGAACATCTGTTTACGGCCCGATCAGGTAAGAACCTCTAATCGTCAGCCTACTTGACCAATCCCCCCTTTTTATATCAGCGCATTGCTCCCACTGCCCCTATCTCTCTGTGACGAATTTTACACAGGCCACCCCGTCGGAAATGTCCATTTTAGGCAAATGGATAGAAAAAATCCCTGGAATAATAGTTTTTGACTATAGTCAGATATTTTCTTAGGTTCTTTTCACTCCCTCCCCAGCCGTTCACCCATCTCTCCCTATCCCAAGATCCCGTGGCGCAAACCGCCCCAGGCCACGGAACCTGACAGCTTTCCTCGGCCTCGGATTCATCGTATAGCTAAGGCGAACAGGAGTCGTCAGTAACGCGAAACTTCGCACTTGGGATAAGTAGACGGGAATTGTTATGCGTATTGCCGTTGATGTTGGTGGCACGTTTACGGACGTGATCCTCCTGAACGAAGAAACCCAGGAACTGCGACTGGAGAAGGTCGAGACCACACCCCACAATCCGGCCAGCGGTGTCCTGCAAGGATTTCATAAAGCAGACGCGATACCCAGTACGATCGACTATTTCGTGCATGGTACAACGCTGGGACTCAATGCCTTGCTGACCCGCACGGCCGCCCGGGTGGCCATTCTCACCACCAAGGGATTCCGCGATGTGTATGAACTGGGCCGCACGGCCCGCGACCCCATGTATGACCTCACCTACCGGAAACCCCGGCCACTCGTGCCCCGCTCTCTCGCCTTTGAGGTGACCGAGCGCCTGGACTATCAGGGCAATGTGCTGACCGCCTTTGACGAGCAGGAAGCCAGAGCGGTGGCCCGCAAACTGCGCGAACACGAAGTCGAGGCGGTGGCGGTGTGTTTTCTGCATAGCTACGCCAACCCCCAACACGAGTTGGCGGCGCAGGCCGTCTTGCAGCAGGAGTGCCCGGCCCTCTTCGTGACATTGTCTCATCAACTCAGCCGCGAATATCGGGAGTACGAGCGGACCAGTACCACCGTGATTGACGCCGGCATTAAGCCGATCATGCGCAGCTATTTGGAGCAACTCGACGGCGAGTTACGGGCCGGGGGCTTTGCCGGTCATTTCCTGCTGACGCGCTCGGGCGGCGGGGCCATGACCGTGGCCTCGGCCAAAGAACAGCCAGTGCATTTGGTGCTGTCCGGGCCGGCGGGCGGCGTGATCGGCGCAAGCGCGCTGAGCTCACTTGTTGGAGCGCAGAACCTGATCACGCTGGACATGGGCGGGACGAGCCTGGACGCCTCACTCATTGTTGACGGTTACGCCCAAGTTGACAACGATGCCGCCTTTGAGCATTTTCCGATCTCCCTCCCTATTCTCGACATTAAGACGATTGGAGCTGGTGGCGGGAGTATCGGCTGGGTAGATGAGGGTGGGCATCTGCAAATGGGACCACACAGCGCCGGGTCCGTACCGGGACCGGCCTGCTATGCCAAGGGCGGTCAGCAGCCGACCTTCACCGACGCCGCCCTGCTGGCCGGCTATCTTGATCCGGCCAATTTTCTTGGAGGTGAAATCGGTCTCGATTCGCAGTTGGCCCGCCTGGCGCTCCAGGAGCAGCTCGCCACCCCGCTGGGCCTCTCCGTGCCACAAGTGGCAACCGGCATGCTGCGCATGAGTGAGGCGAAAATTACGGGCGCGATCCGTGAGATCTCAATCGAGCGCGGCTTTCACCCTGGAGATTTCGCCCTGTTCGCTTTTGGCGGCGGTGGTGGTTTTGTGGCGGCCGGCGTAGCGCGGGAACTCGGGCTGCCGCGCGTGATCATTCCGCCCGGCCCGGCAAATTTCTCCGCCCTGGGAATGCTGATGGTCGACGTGGTCCACGATTTTTCGCAGACCCTGGTCACCGACCTCCACGCGGCTGACCTGGGCGCCATTCGCGTGGCCTATGCCCTCTTGGCCCAACAGGGAACGCGTGCCCTTGAACAGGACGGATTCAGCCTCGCCGACCAGCGCTTGGTTCGCTCGGCAGAGCTCCGCTACCACGGCCAGGAGCACACGGTGAATGTGACGCTCCCCAGTCATGAAATCACTGCCGATGACCTCAGCCGACTGACCACCACGTTTAATGAATCTCACCGTATGCAGTACGGCCATAGCATGGACGATCCCATTGAGTTGGTGACGCTGCGGGTGCGGGCGGTCGGACTGCTTCCGCGCCCGCGCCTGCCAAAGATCGCCTCAGGGACGGAGAATGTCGAGGCCGCGCGAAAGGGAGAGCGACCGGTCTACCGACCGGGCCTCACTCAACGCGAGCACCAGGTCGGTTACGCCGTGTACGACCGCCTCAAATTGCACCGAGCGGATCGGATTGCCGGTCCGGCCATCATCGAAGAGCCGACGTCAACCACTATCCTCCATACCGGTGATACGATGGCGGTTGGGGAGTATGGGGAATTAGTGCTGACTATTGGAGAGTTGCCCTGATACGGACAGGAGAAGGCTATGCAGACGGTCGATCCCATTACGGTTGAAGTGATCCACAACTACTTACTGTCCGCTGCCCGTGAGATGAACCGCAACCTGATGCGTACGGCGTATAACACGATTGTGTACGAGGTGCGGGATTTTGGATTAGGCCTGTATGACCGTCACTGCCGCTTACTGGCTGAAGCGCCGGGGCTGGCGATTTTTACGCGGGCGAACGATTATGCGCTCAGAAAAATCGTTGAGTTTCTGGGTGAAGACAATCTTCATCCGGGTGACGTGATTTTGCTCAATTATCCGTTCTGGAGTTCGACCCATACCCTTGACGTAACGGCTTCATCGCCGATCTTCTATGAAGATCAATTGGTCGGTTTTACCGCAGTCAAAATCCACTGGTTGGACCTGGACCAGAAAGATGCCGGCTATTGTCTCGATACCACGGACATGCACCAGGAGGGCTTATTTTTCCCGTGCTCGAAAATCTATAAACGTGGAGTATTGAATAAAGAACTCGAAGATATCATCCGCTTTAACTGCCGCATGCCCGAGCGTGTCCTGGGCGATATGAATGCCCAGATATCGTCGTGTCGGACGGGGGAACGACGAGTCCAGGAACTGGTTAAGAAGTTTGGTCTTGAAACCTTTACCCAGGCAACAGCCCGGATACTTGACCACGGCGAGCGGCTGGCACGGGCCCGCCTGTCTGCCCTGCCCAAAGGCAGCTGGTCGGCTGAGGACTGGGTAGATGATGACGGAATTGATAAGGATACCATGCTCAAGATAAAGGCAACCGTGACTATCTCAGAAGACGAGTTGCTGGTTGACTTCAGCGGCTCTTCAGCCGCGGTCAAAGGCCCGGTGAATATTCCCATCGGACTCACCATGGGCGTGGGGGCGCTCATCTTCAAGGCAATTACGACCCCGGATACGCCGGCCAACGACGGCAACTTCCGTCCGCTGCGGGTTGAGGCTCCGCCGGGCAGCCTGATGCATGCCCTCCCGCCGGCGGCCACGTTTACCTTATGGCCGGGCATCCTGGCGACCGAGGTCGTCACCAAGGCGCTCGCCCAAGGCATTCCGGATATTGTTCCCGCCTGCTCGGGGGGAGACCTGTGTTCCATGATGGGGGTCGGCACCCACCCGCGCACGGGGAAAATCTGGCTTGAAAGCACGAACGAGGGGGTCGGCTTTGGGGGCCATGCGGGCGGCGATGGGGAACATGGCATCATGCATTTGACAGAACCGGGCTGCCAGAACGTTCCCATTGAAGTCATGGAAACGAAAGCGCCGTTATTGATCGAACAGTACGGTTTGCGTCAAGACTCGGGCGGTGCGGGTGAACATCCCGGCGGACTGGGTGTGAGCCGAAAGTATCGGTTTTTGTCTGAGGCGTCGGCATTAACGCTGATTAAAAAGACGAAAACCCGTCCCTGGGGCATGGCGGGCGGTCAGACAGGAGAAAATTGTCACGTAATTCTTCGCCCCGGAACAGACCGGGAGCAAATCACGGGGATGGTCTATGAGGCCATGGCCCCGGGTGAGGTTTTGGTGAACTGTTCTGGCGGAGGCGGCGGCTGGGGAGATCCACTCAAGCGCGATCCGGAAAAAGTACTCAATGACGTCAGGAATGGATATATTTCGCCGACGAGTGCCGCGCGAGATTATGGCGTTGTTATCGACCCGGACACGTGGACGCTAGAGGCAGCGGCAACCGAGGCATTACGGAACGAGAAGAAAACCAGTACCGGGGCGACGTGACACGAGGACTGCCGTGGGGTTCTTTCCTCTAGCCGTCTTCAGACGGCTTTCCCAGGCGGTGACGGCGGACGGTCAGGAGTGACTCAAAGGCGGCTCTGACCTCAGGGTTGTCGATGGGCGGAATAGAGATATCACGAAACGGCGGCAGTGTCCGTTGCGGAGGGGATGTTGTTACGGCATCCTCCTGTCGTATTGGCCCCCGCCCAAAATAAATGTGCGTAATCACCTCCGCCCCAATATGGCGGTTCAGCCGGCGGCGGATACGTTCCTTCACAAATTGCAACTCTTGCATCAGGGCGGGATGAAAGACTGTCACAAAGAGTTTTCCGTTCCGAAACCTGGTCGGCTGCGCCCTTTTTGCATTGGCCGAACCGACGACCTCAGGCCACGCTTCCCAGGCCCGATACACACGTAGTTTTTCAGGCTCGGCACTGTCGAGGAAAACGGTACGGAGGACTCCGGCAACGGAATTCCAGTGCGAATTCTTCGTTTGACTGCCCATCTCTGCACCAGGATAGAGCAAAACCCCCGAAAACAGAAGAGATTTTCGCAACCTACCAAGTCTTGCGTCTCAAGAACTTGACAACACAATATATAGTATGTAAGTCAGTTTCTTATTCATTATATTTTGTTGGAGAGGGAGAGGAGGAGGCCATGGCAGCGAAGGTGCGGAGGAAAGAGCGGGCGGAGGAAACAGCCAAGGCAGATGAGGGCCACGTGGCAGAACAAGCCAAACCACAAGCAGCGCGCAAAGGCGGGGGGCTGACGGTCCGGCGGCATTTCACCCAGTCGAACGTCGATCCGTTCGATACAGTTGAATGGGAGAAGCGGAGTGCCGTGATCTCGGGCGAAAACGGCGAGGTCGTTTTTGAACAGCACGATGTAGATATCCCGAAATCCTGGTCCCAGCTCGCGACCAACGTCGTAGTTTCAAAGTATTTTCGTGGTCCGCTCGGGACCCCACAGCGAGAGTCCAGCGTCCGCCGGATGATCGGGCGCGTGGTCAACACGCTTACCACCTGGGGGAAACAGGGCAATTATTTTGCCAGTGCAGACGACGCACAGGCTTTTTCAGACGAACTGACCCATTTGCTTGTCCAGCAAAAATTGGCCTTTAATAGTCCGGTCTGGTTCAACGTCGGCGTTGAACCCCACCCCCAATGCTCGGCGTGTTTTATTCTGTCGGTCAACGACACGATGGACTCCATCCTGGACTGGTATCGTAGGGAAGGAGTGATCTTTAAGGGCGGCTCGGGCGCGGGTGTCAATCTGTCTGCGATCCGCTCTGCAAAAGAACAGCTCGGTGGCGGAGGAACAGCGTCGGGACCGGTTTCTTTTATGCGAGCCGCCGATGCTTCTGCCGGGGTCATTAAGTCCGGCGGGAAAACCCGTCGGGCCGCGAAAATGGTGGTCCTCAACGCCGACCATCCAGACATCGTCGAGTTTATTCAATGTAAGGCGGAAGAGGAGAAAAAAGCCTGGACCTTGATTGAAGCCGGCTATGACGGCTCCATCGACGGAGATGCGTATAGCTCCATTTTCTTCCAGAATGCCAACAACTCCGTCCGCGCGACTGATGGCTTTATGCAGGCCGTGGTGAATAACACCGCGTGGCAGACCCATTTTGTCCTGACCGGCGATCCCTGTGAATCCTATCAGGCGCGCGATCTCATGCACATGATCGCCACCGCGACGCACCACTGTGGCGATCCGGGCATGCAGTTCGATACCACGATTAACAACTGGCATACCTGTCCGAACACCGGTCGGATTAATGCCTCCAACCCCTGTTCGGAGTATATGCACCTCGACGACAGCGCTTGCAATTTGGCGTCTCTCAATCTGCTCAAATTTCTCAAAGACGATGGGAGTTTTGATACCGCCGCGTTTAAGCATGCCGTCGATATCAGCATCATGGCGCAGGACATCGTCGTCGATAATTCAAGCTATCCGACGGAGGAAATCACCGCCAATGCCAGGGCGTTTCGTGAACTCGGTCTCGGCTATGCCAACCTCGGTGCCCTGCTCATGTCCCTCGGCATGCCCTATGATTCAGAAGCCGGACGGCAGTATGCCGGAGCGCTCACGGCCCTGATGACGGGGCAAGCATATCTCCAGTCGGCTCGTCTGGCAGAAGAGATTGGACCGTTCTCTGGGTATGCGGAAAACAGCAAGCCCATGCTGAAAGTGATCGACCAGCACCGTTCCTATGCGTATAAGCTTGACCCTGCTCTCGTTCCGCTCGATCTGCTGTCGGATGCGCGTAAGGTCTGGGATGAAGCCTTAGTGTTGGGACAGGCCGTCGGCTATCGCAACTCACAAGCCAGCGTACTAGCCCCGACTGGCACCATCGCCTTCATGATGGACTGTGACACCACGGGCGTTGAACCGGATATCGCCCTGGTCAAATACAAACGTCTGGTCGGCGGTGGCATGCTTAAGATTGTGAACAATACGGTTCCCCGCTCTCTCAAACGCCTGGGCTACGACAGCAGGGAAATCCAGTCCATTGTTGAATATATCGACGAGCATGAAACGATCGAGGGAGCTCCAAAGTTACGTGACGAACACCTCAGCGTGTTTGACTGTGCGTTTAAGCCGGCGAATGGGAGTCGGACAATTCATCATTTAGGCCATTTGCGCATGATGGGCGCGGTCCAACCCTTTATTTCTGGGGCCATCTCAAAAACGATCAATATGCCTAATGATGCTACCGTCGAAGACATCACCCACGCCTACATCGAGGCGTGGAAGCTCGGACTGAAGGCCGTCGCTATCTATCGGGATGGCTGCAAACGGGTTCAGCCGCTCGGAACACAGAAGCAGTCTCCTCAAGCGGGGCAGCAAACCAACCAGACCGCCACTCCTGCTGAGCCCAAACCGGTTCGCAGGCATTTGCCAGAAGACCGGAGTGCAATTTGTCACAAGTTCGAGATTGCTGGGCACGAGGGCTATATTCACATCGGCTTTTATGAGGATGGGACGCCGGGTGAAATGTTCATCCGTATGGCGAAAGAAGGCAGCACGATCTCGGGCTTAATGGACACGATTGCCACCCTGACCTCGGTCTCGTTGCAGTATGGCGTGCCGCTCGAAGCCTTGGTCTCTAAATTCAGCCACGTCCGATTTGAGCCGTCGGGCTTCACCCGGAACCCCGATATTCCGTTCGCGAAATCTTTAACCGATTATATTTTTCGTTTTCTGGGCACCCGCTTCTTGTCCACCGAGCAGAAACAAGACGTCGGACTAGCCGAAATGGAGTCCGAAGCTCTCCAGACCGAGGCTCACACTCCACAGCCTGTCGCACCGGTTCAACACGTCGTAGAGACCACACGCGCTGCTATTGATGAGCGTATACAACAAACACCAGTGGACACCGCCTATACCCGCCCGACTTGGCAGACCCAAGCCGATGCCCCAAGTTGTGCGGACTGTGGCTCAATCATGATCCGGAATGGCTCGTGCTATAAGTGCCTGGATTGTGGTTCAACCAGCGGTTGTTCGTAGACTTTGCCCAGCGAGGTAGAGAGCCTGTTGTGGGGAACGGGAGGCAAGGGGTGGCATACGGGGAAACTGAGGGCCTCTCTGGGGCGGGCCGGTATCAAACCGGGCGGGGCGCTGCACAGCGCCCCGCGGTTGACCTCGGCCAGGGCGCTAGGACAGATTTCTTCTACCGGCAAGGGCTTGGCCGACCCCTTGAATGCAACGCCAATAAGCGTAGGTAGACCCAGTCGTGGCCTACAAGATTCATACCCTCGCTCAGAGTACGAGCTCGATCGGTTCTCCGCCACGCATTAATTACTCAGCGTCACCGGCATAGGGATAGGATAGGCATACGATATGCCATAAATCAGATGCGGACCCGCAGACTTTGCCATTTTCAGTTCTTTTGGCTTGGTCCGCGGGGAGAGGTGTAGGACAAATCCGTTTTTTGCCGTTAAAAGGCGCTTCTGTTTCCGCGATGGCTTTGCTGGAGACTGCATAGTGTGTGAGTGGATTCTTTTGGTGAGGTCTGGACTAGTGGCCAACTTCTTTGACTACTCCTGAGGAACTATTCTCCTCGGCCTGATCAAGTAAATAACCGAGTTCCCGTAGCCCTTCATTCATATGGTAGGCCACGGACAAGAGCGAGCTATAGGTATCCTCGTCTGGGTCATACAATTTGAGGTGGTCGTTGATGACACATAGGAGCTCTCGCATCTGCTCTTCAGCATGTATGAGATGCTCGCATGGAGTCATCGCCTCCTCCGTCTCATTGAGCAGTGTTCCCATAGGGGGTATTGTAGCCGACCCACCGCGCGGCGCCTAGGGGGAGATATCTTTCCCCGACCTCCACGTAGCGGTCTTGACGCATAGGGGGGAAAAGCGTTCTGATACCAGCCATAAAGGATGGTGAGCCAAACTCGTACTCTAGTAAGGCATATCGGAGGCATTGTGAGACGCATATATACGGGTCTATTGGCCCTCGTCGTAAGCGCTAGCGCGGTTGGGCTACTCGCCGCAAATCCTCAGGATTATATCGACAGCGGCCGCAAATTTGAGAACGAAATGCGCTGGGGCGAGGCCATGGCCGAATACCATCGGATTCTCACCGAAATCGATCCGAACCATGTGGAGGCACACTACCGTCTCGGCGTTGTACGCGAAAAAGTTGGCGCAATAGAGGACGCCATTCAATCTTACACAACGGTCCTGCAACTCAACCCCAGCCATCCTGGGGCGAGGAGTTTTCTTGAAGGCTATTATGTAAACGAAGGAATTGCGTTTCGCCGAGAACAGAAATTTGACAAGGCCAAGGCGGCATTCCAACAGGCGCTCAGCATTAATGGTTCATCGGCCGCTGCCCATTTTGAACTGGGCCAGGAACTCGCACGACAAGGACAGCTCGATCAAGCAATACAGGAATATCAAGAATCGATTCGGCTCGATCCAGATAAGAGTACCGCCCATACGCATCTGGCTGCGGCCTACACAGAAAAAGGGCAGTACCAGCAGGCCATTCAGGCATACCAAGAGGTCATTAAACAGCATCCCCGAGACCCTGCCGCACACGATGGACTCGGCGTGGCGTACAGTAAAACCGGGCAGCCAGAGAAAGCCATAGAGACGCTCGGACAAGCGGTTCGGTTTTATCTCGTCCGCGGCGAACGGGAACAGGCCCGGCCAGCCTATGAGCTACAAAAGAAATTGTTAGCGGAAAAAAATTCAGGGCAGAAGCAATAAACGATCGGACAATCGCCTTCAGCTCGACAGGTCCAGCGCGTCCAGCCTTGGAAAGAAGCTTCGGCATAAGCGCGAGATCGTTTCGGCAGCTTGCTTCCGACATTGCTGGAGTCGTACGAAAAACGGCAGATGTTGCGGATGGGTCGCGATATGGGCCAGGGCTTTGGAGAGTCGGATTTTTCCCTCCGCGGTTGTGACTCCTTTCATAGGCGGGATGACCATATCAACCGAATCGAGGATGACGCGTAGGACTAAAAATGGGAGTGTACGCTCCGCAGCAAAGGCAGCGTGCACGCCACTTTCCATCTCAACGGCAATACAATCTGTCTCTCGTCCTCGCGCTTCTTTTTCTTGCTGGGTAAAGAGGACACGAGAACTCGTGACTATTCCGCCTTCCCTCGTTTCGATACCCACCTGCTGGGCGGCGTTCTGAGCGGCACTGAGCAGGCGCGTATCGACTCCAAAGGTACCGAGCGGTCCTTCCGGCTCTTTGGCACACATACGCACAGCCGGAGCCAGAACGAGCTGGCCGGTGGTCAGCCCTGGAATCAATGCCCCAGCACACCCAACAGAGAGTACAGCCGAAAGTGGTGTATCGGTAAATTCTTGAACCGTTTGACGAGCCCGACGCGGACCTATCCCGCCGGTAACAATGAGGATGTCACGCTGCCCACTTGAGCCGCGCCAGACTCCCTCTCCTTCTCGTCGGACCTGACGTAAGACCGAACGCACTGCCGCGCTTTCCCAGGCGAGCGCGGTAAAGATAATAATAGGCTGTGTCATGCTATCCCTTGTCCAAACGCATTCCGTGACCTAACGCCAGTCAACGCGTTTTTTCCGTAAGTGGCGGAATGCCGAATCGAGCGTCATCGCTTCATAGAGTATTGCAGCCAACGGCAAACTGAATCCCCAGACTCTGCGTAAATCAAAAAAACGAACGCCAGGGAGATACACCGTAGTCATCAGCCCCCAGGCAATCCCTCCTTCGAGCATCAAAAGGAGGGCGAGCTGTGCCGAAACCCCGATATCAACAATTAAATGAAGACCGAAAAACACGAGGCCACAAAGAAAAAAAAGAGGAGGGAGACTGAACGCGACAGCCATACCGACAACAGTGCCGATGAGTCGGAGCCAGGAATATTTGAGCTGGGTAAAGGCAGTCCGCCGGACCATACTCCAAATACTGTCTACCGTATCGTAGATACGCAGACTTTTGACGTCAGTCCGACTCAGGGAGAGCCGGATCGTCAGTCCCACCCCCTTCACTAACCGGCCAAGAGTGACATCGTCTATAAGTTGGTCTCGCAAAGCCCGAAATCCACCGATGCGGATGAGGGCCTGCGAGGAGAGCAGGACACATCCGCCAGCAGATGCGGCAGTTTTTTTTCGGGGATCGTTTACCCAACGCAAGGGATATAACAGGATAAAAAAGAAGACAAACGGCGGGATGAGTAGGCGCTCGGCAAAGGACGCACAGCGCAGCCGTGCCATCCGGCTATTGAGCGCGAGTTGCTCAGCTTCACTTTCCGTCACTAAACATCGGAGAGAATCGGGGGCGTGCCAGATGTCGGCATCGGTCAGCAGGAGATAGTCGGGAAGTCCCTCATTCGAGTCCTGTTCAAAGCCACACGCTACGGCCCCTTGTTGGAGCGCCCATACCTTGCCAACCCAGCCTGATGGGAGTGCTGCCCCTGAAACAACACGCAGACGGTCCCTGGTCTTGCATTGCTCAGCGATTGCAGCAGCAGCGCTCGCCGTCTGGTCTTGAGAGCGATCATCAATGACGCTCACTGAAAACGGCCCTGGATAGTCCTGATGCAGGAGTGAGGGCAACGTCTCGAGCAATATCGCTGCTTCGTTTCTGGCTGGGATCAAGACCTGAACGGAGGGCCATTGATACGGTTCGAGAGATGAGACACTATCCTCTCCAGCAGGACGAAAATCCCACGGACGCGCCGGATGCAGCGCGATGCTGACCCAGATGAGCAGAACAAGCGCCCCGAATACGAGACAGACGACCACAGCTTTACTCCTAGAGGGCTGGCGTCGTCCCCTACCCTTTCACATAGCCGTGTGCGCGAAACCATGTAATGGCCTTGCGGAAGGCTTCACGTACGGGAGTTTGCGGGAGTCCTAATTCACGGATGGCCTTGGCCGGGCTGAAAAACATTTTTTTCTTACTCAGTCGAACTCCAACCGGAGGGGCGAAAGGCTCACGGCCGGGAATGAGACGGGCGAGTGCCGCATCACCATAGGCAACCCCTAAGGCAAGCGCGTACGGGACCTTCAAGCGAGGTGCCGGACGGCCGGTGAGGTCAGCCAGGAGTTGGAGAATCTGCCGGAGGGTCAGGTTTTCATTACCGAGAATATATTTTTCTCCTATTTTCCCATGGGTCGCGGCCAAAAGATGGCCCTGGGCAACGTCCTCAACGTCGACCACATTCAGCCCGGTGTCCACATAGCCTGGCATATTGCCGTTCAGAAAATCCACAATCAACTTTCCGGTGGGTGTGGGCTTGATATCACCCCCACCAACTGGGGTACTCGGATTCACGATCACAACGGGCAAACCGTCTTGGGCGTATTGCAGTGCCACTTGTTCGGCTAGAAATTTACTCCGTTTGTAATGCCCGACCATATCAGACAGGCTGACGGGCGTGTCCTCCGTTCCTTGATGACCATCACCCGGAAGGCCGAGCGTCGCTACGGAACTCGTGTACACGACTTTTTCCACTCCCACCTCACGTGCCGCTCGTAAAATATTCTCCGTGCCGAGGACATTGCAGTCATACATGTCTTGCTTACGACGGACCCATAATTTATAGAGCGCGGCAACATGGTAGACCTGGTGACAGCCACGGATCGCCTGGAGGACGCTGTGATAATTCCGCACGTCGCCGGTAACGATATCTATCGGAAGATCTTTCACCAAATCGGTATTTGCCGTCTGGCGCAGGAGGACCCGGACGCATGAGCCGGCCTGAACGAGTGCACGAGCAACCGCTCCACCAACAAACCCAGACGCACCAGTCACCAACACGGACATAGCTCTTTCCCGTAAATTGCCTCCCGTCAGGTGTCAAGGGTATAGGTTCACCGGCTTGTGTCTGCTATGAGAGGAAAAGCTTTTTTGTGAGGAGGCAAGCGATGGCTGATATTCAACAGGTTTCAGATTCCAGCTTTGACGGCGACGTCCTGAAAGCGGATATCCCGGTTCTGATCGATTTTTGGGCTCCGTGGTGCGGCCCCTGTCGGGCTATTGCGCCAATTGTTGAAGAACTCGCCGGCGAATATGATGGCAAGCTCAAGATCGTAAAAATGAACGTTGACGACAACCCCCAGACACCGGCACAGTACGGGGTGCGTGGCATTCCGAATCTCATCTTGTTCAAGGGTGGCGAAGTCAAGCAGCAAATTGTGGGGGCGGTTCCTAAAGCCCACCTCGTGAAAGCTATTGACGACGTTGTCTAAGGCAGTCGGACAGTATTCAAAAGAACAGACGTCTAGTGCTCACATTGAGCGCTAGGCCGATCGCCACCAGCGTCGTGAGCAAGGAAGAGCCCCCGTAGCTTAAAAGAGGCAGGGGAACCCCCACGACAGGCAGCGCGCCAACGTTCATCCCGGTATTGATCACGATCTGCCAAAATATAATCCCGGCGACCCCAACGGAGAGGAGTAAACCGAACCGTTCACGTGCCCGGAGGGCAATGACGAGCAGACGTGCCAGCAGAGCGCAGTACAAGACTAACAAACCGAGGGCTCCGACAAATCCCCACTCCTCAGCAAAGACGGCGAAGACAAAGTCCGTATGCTTTTCCGGCAGAAAATCGAGACGATTCTGCGTCCCCAACAGGAAGCCTTTGCCCCAGAACATCCCCGACCCAACCGTCACCTGTGATTGAATCATATGATAGCCTGCACCGAGCGGGTCGACATCCGGGTACAAGAACGACAAGACTCTTTGCTGCTGGTAGGGTTTGAGATAGGTCCAGATAAAGGGCAGAACGCTCCCGCCGGCCAGGGCGAGAACGGACAGGGATCGCAAGCGCAGACCCGCTGTAAAGGTCAGAGTGAGAAAGAGGAGTCCGAGCGTGACAGTCGTTCCGAGATTCGGCTGCCAGAGGATGAGGATCGCTGGAGCAGAAAAAAATACGGCTGGAGCGAAAAGATCTCTGATACCATACCCCCCTGGAGGGGCGACGCGGTGATACCACCGAGCCAGCACGAGGAGCAGGCCGATTTTCATGAATTCAGCCGGCTGGAGTGAAAACATGCCAACATAGAGCCAGCGGCGTGCGCCACCGCCAAAAGAGCCTATAAGGGGCACGAGAATGAGGAGCCCGAGCGTCGCTCCGTACAGGATATAGGCCCACTGTTCGAGCCGACGATAGTCAATAGCAAAGGCAAGACCCATCCCGCAAAAGCCCACGGCAGCCCAGATGAGCTGCCGGATGAACTGCGGATTCGCCTGCGGTGACCCGTCATAGGTTGCGCTGTAGAGCCCGAGCAGGCCAAGACCCAACAGCCCGACCGTCAGACAAAACAACAGCCAGTCGAAATGCTCAACCAGACGTCTGTCGAATCCCACCGTTTTCTCGCTTCCGTTGTTCAACGATACGAAAATATGCCTCTAAAACCTGACGAACAACAGGCGCGGCAACGGCTCCACCTCCCTTACCGGCGTGCTCAATCAGACAGGCTACAGCGATTTTAGGGGTCTGTACCGGCGCAAATGCGATAAACCAGGCGTGATCGCGGTGGTGACGCGGGACCTTTTCCTCTTTACCGATTATGCGACTCACTACCTGAGAGGTTCCCGTCTTACCGGCGACTTCAATATCGGGGAGGAAGGCTTTCTTTCCCGTCCCCCGTTCGCCATGAACCACCTCTCGCATACCGTCTCGAACGATGCCGAGGTACTCTTCAGGGATTTTGGTTTGCGTCATGATCTCCGGAGAATAGGTCTGAATGGACTCTCCATCGACGCTGCTCACTTGTGTGACGAAGAAGGGGCGATGGATGACCCCTCCGTTTGCGAGAGCCGCAGTCGCAACAGCCATTTGGAGTGGAGTTGCGAGGACATAGCTTTGCCCGATCACAACGGACAGCGTCTCACCCTCATACCAGGGGGCGTCGAAGCGACGCCGTTTCCACTCGACATCGGGGATCAAGCCTGGTGACGCAGCAAGGGCAAGACCGAGGTCTTGGCCTAACCCAAACCGACGGGCGGCCTGCGCAATCTTCTGTATCCCGAGACGTTGGCCAACCTTGTAAAAATAGACGTCACACGACTGGGCGAGGGCTTGTTTCAGATCCACCCGGCCGTGTCCGGGCCGCTTCCAACAGTGGAAAGTTCGCCCACCAAAGGGCAGACCTCCCTGACAGTTGAACCGCGTCTCAGGCGTAATAATCCCTTCCTCCAGGGCTGCCAATGCCATAAAAGGCTTAAATGTAGAGCCTGGAGGATATTGGCCCCGGAGAGCTCGATTGGTCAGCGGGCGTAGGGGATCCTCTACGAGCGTCCGCCATTCGTTGGGCTTGATGCTGAGCGCAAAGAGATTCGGATCGAATGTAGGACGATTGGCCAGAGCCAGGACTTCTCCAGTCTCGACGGCAAGGACTACAACGGCTCCCTCTGCCTCTCCCAGAGCCTGTTCGACCTGTTCTTGCAGTTCAAGATCAAGCGTGAGGTGTATATTGTGCCCGGGTTGGGTCTTCACTTCGTCTAGAACACGTAGTTTTCTTCCCGTGGCATCAACTTCGACCTGTTGTCCGCCATTATATCCACGCAAAATTTCTTCCCAGGCCTTCTCTAACCCGACCTTACCAATAAGGTCGCCCTGCCGGTATCTCTTGTATTCCGCCATTTCAGACTGATTCACTTCACCGATGTAGCCGACGAGGTGTGCAGCAAGGTTCCCGGCAGCATAGAAACGCTTGAGACTCGCCTCAACGGAGACACCAGGCAGGTCTAACTGGTGGGATTCGATCATGGCCAGCGTATCCCAAGAGATATCACGGGCGACAGAGATACCTTCGTATGCGGGCCGAAGTGGATTCCGCGGAGCCTTCCCCTCTAAAAAATCGACCGCCTCGGGCAAATACGACGCGAGAGTATGGAGCGTTGTCAGACGATCTTGTGCGTCCTCTGGGACCAGAATGACATCAAACGACGGGTGATTCCCGACGACGACACGTCCGGTTCGATCAAGCATGAGCCCCCGTATAGACGGCAGTCGATTCAGACGAATACGATTCTTTTCCGACAGAGTGCGGAAACGATCGCCCTCAACGATCTGAAGCTGCCACAAACGAAAGCCCAGAGCACAAAAAACAAACAAGATGATGAGACTGATGACACCGATGCGGCGATAGCACGCGGTCAGTGTTTCCTGAGACGCAAAGAACTCTGACTGCTCGTCCATTTATGCTCTGGCGATAGCGCGCTCCCCCGTCGTCAGGAGGGCAAAGATGAGTGGGGTCAGGAAGAGAGCCAGAAGTAAATCCCACAGCACGTATTGTGTGAGAAAAGACCAAATGGGAGCGACTGTCCAGTGGGATTCGAGCAGTGCAAAAAAAGTGACGGCCTTCAAGAGCACCGCACCGGCGACGAGTCCGAGAACACAGAGGGGATTCTGAACCCACAGCCTTTGGGACAGGAGTTTTGTTGCGGTAAAAACAAGACTCATGGCGAGAGTCCACATTCCCGCCGGAACTCCTGAACAACTATCCAGCAGGTATCCCAAGAAAAAGGCGCTCGCCGCCCCAGCCAAGGCGCCATGGTAAATACCAAGATAGACACACAGGATGAGTAGCAGATCAGGAACAAGGGGGAAATGAGGAAAAGCTGTTGTTTGTAAAAGAACCGCCCCAATTCCGCAGACTCCCAGTAGTCCAAATGTCTGGAGCCTATTCGTTCCGGAAGTGCTCGGCTCCTGCTCGGACGACAGCCGGGGCAACCACCAAGACTTCTTCGATCTCTGCGAGTTCGGCACTGAGCGTCACCTCTATGTCTTGGAATATCTCGTCATCTCGTGTGGCAACACGCGTCACGCGCCCAATCTGCTGCCCTTTCGGAAAGATTCCGTCCAGTCCAGAGGTGATGATCACATCTCCAACCACAACATCACCACCCTGCTGAACATATTTCAATTGACAGTTCCCAGCAATGGAGCCGGATACGATACCGGAGACACGCGAACGCTGAACGAGGGCATCGACTCCACTATTGGCAGAAGAGATAAGGAGAAGGTGGGCGGCATGTGGGCTAACAGACACAATTTTTCCGACAACACCAGCTGGGGTGAGCACGGCCATTTCTTTCTGGACTCCATTCCGTTCCCCCTTGTCTAGCACGGCCGTGTGTGTCCACGTCCCAGGATTTCGTCCAATAACGCGGGCGGCAATTGACGTATCTGAGCTTTGCGCCCGTAAACCCAACAGGAGCTCTAAACGCTGATTCGCCAACTCTAATTCGAACAACCGTTCCTGCGTCTGCTCAAGCGCTTCAAGCCGGGTACGGAGAACTTCATTGGTTTGATGGACGGAGAGCAGGTCGCGATATTGATCAAAGACTGCTCCCGTGCCTTGAACCACTATTGTCGCTCCGACTTGGAGGGGTTTCATCACTTCGAGAAACAGCACCCCAACAGGATCGATTCGGTACGGAGACCGGGCGTTCACTGTCGCCAACAGGAGCGAGACAAAGAGAAAAAATCCGCAGGATAAGAGCAGACGGTATCTGTAGAAGATCTCAAGCATGCTTCACACTCAAGGCACCGTAACCTCTCTGAGAAAGGAGAGTTCTTCGAGCGCTTTTCCCGCTCCCATCACAACCGCAGTCAAAGGATCCTCAGCCTGGACTACCGGTAGCCCGGTTTCAGCACTTAACAGAACATCGAGATTCCGCAGGAGGGCACCGCCTCCCGCTAACACGATTCCGCTCTCAACGATGTCCGAGGCCAACTCAGGCGGTGTTCGTTCCAGAGCGACTTGTACCGCCTCGATAATCTGATTAATGGGCTCAATTAAGGGTTCACGCATCTCTTCAGCCGAGAGTTCCACCGTTTTTGGTATCCCAGTCATCAGATCGCGGCCTTTAATGTCCATGGTGAGCGTTTCTTCTATAGGATGAGCTGAGCCTATAGTGATTTTTATCAATTCGGCGGTTCGTTCACCAATCAAGAGGTTATATTTTCGTTTGACATACTGAATGATCGCCTCATCCATTTTATCGCCACCAGACCGCACCGAACACGAGAACACAATACCCGCGAGTGAAATAACAGCGACTTCCGTCGTCCCACCACCGATGTCAACAATCATGCTGCCAATAGGTTCGGTCACCGGGAGTCCCGCTCCGATAGCAGCCGCCATCGGTTCCTCCATCAGATAGACCTCACGTGCCCCTGCCGACTCAGCAGACTCCTTGACAGCTCGCTTTTCTACCGCCGTACTCCCATTGGGTATACAAATAACAATACGTGGCCGCATCAGGGCACGGCGGCTGTGGACCTTGCGAATAAAATAGCGCAGCATCGCCTGGGTCGTCTCGAAATCCGCAATCACTCCGTCCCTCAGCGGTCGGATAGCGACAATATTTCCGGGCGTTCTGCCGAGCATCCGCTTTGCTTCAATGCCGACCGCAAGAACGCGTCGTGCCCCTCGAGTCGCTTCCTGTTGTACTGCAACAACGGAAGACTCATTACACATTATCCCATGACCCTTTACATAGATCAGGGTATTTGCCGTGCCTAGGTCAACTGCCATGTCAACAGACAGCGCTCCCCATAGCGCGTTAAGAACCATGTTTTATTTCCTTCGTTCTCAAAGCGGCCCTAATAGAACAAGGTTTCTAGCAGAATTTTGATAGCTGGACAAGTCCTTGTAATACAGTTGCTTTTTCTTCAACTATCAACTATGGCATGGTGAAACAGGAGGTCAACCCATATGCTTGACTTTATGCGTCAACGGGCTCGGTCCCTATGGATCAAAGCGCTTTTTTTGGTTATTGCCCTGGTCTTTGTATTCTTTGGTATTGGGAGCTTTGGAGACGACTCACAAGTACAAATAGTCGTAACGGTCGACGACGAGCCTATCACCCTTCAGGAATTCCAGCGAGCCTATCGGAACGTCGAGTCCAACTACCGTGAAATCTACAAAGAACGTTTTACTCCAGAGCTCGCTCAGCAAATGAATCTGCGACAACAGACGCTTGATCAGCTCGTTGACGCAAGGTTGTTGGCCAAAGAAGCGCGCCGTATTGGTTTCAGTGCATCGGATGAAGACGTGCGCCAAGAGATCGCTACCTCCCCTACCTTTCACAGCTTCGGCGCTTTCAGCCCAGATCGCTACCGTCGGCTATTACGGTATTTGCGGATGACTCCTCAGGAGTTCGAAGAGCAGCAACGAGACCGGCTCGTCATCGAGCGATTCCAAAAATTCATGGACGGGTCGATCCGCGCTACGGATTATGAGGTGGAGGAATTATTTCGCTTTGAACAAGAACAAGTGAATCTCGCCTTCCTTAAAATCGCCTCGGCCGATCTCGTGGACATGGTCACAATCAGTGAGCAGCAAGTACGCGAATTCTACACCAACAACTCCGAGTCTTTTCGGATACCGGAGCGTGTCCGCCTGCATTATGTCTCGTACTCACCGGAAGACTTTGAAACAGAGGTCTCGGTCTCTGAAGAGGATGTGCTCGATTTTTACAACACCCATAAAGATGATCGCTTTACGGAAGAGAAACAGGTCCAAGCCCGTCATATTCTCTTCTCCATAGCTGATAGTGCCTCAGATGAGAGGAGGGCGGACACGCGAAGTACGGCGCAAATGATCCTCGAACGCGCGCGTGCAGGAGAAGATTTTACCGCTCTGGCCAAGGAATATTCACAAGATACGGGGACGGCAAGCAACGGCGGCGATCTCGGTTTTTTTGGTCGGGGTCGTATGGTCAAGCCGTTTGAAGAGGCCGCTTTCGGTATGGATGTTGGGCAAGTGAGCGACCTCGTAGAAACAACCTTCGGCTTTCATATCATCAAGGTTGAGGCAATCCAGCCTGAGCACATCAGACCGCTTGAAGAAGTCGTCGATACGGTCACTGAAGAATTACTGGAACAGAAAAGTCGTACTATTGCAGAGAAGCGGGCACGGGAGGATCGGAATAAAATTGCAGATGGTATGACGCTCCTCCAGTTTGCCGAATCCGTGGGATTGGAGGCAGAGGAAACCCCGCTTGTGACTCAGAACGAGACGATTCCAGGTCTTGGTCATCGTCCAAAACTCGTTGAAACGGCCTTCGGACAGTCCCCGGGACAAATCAGCGACCCCGTTCAAGTTGAGAATACCTGGTTCCTTGTGTCACTTGCGGAACGCGTACCCTCTCGGATTCCTGAATTTACGGTAGTGCAAGAGGAGACTGAAGAACGGTACCGGAGCGAACAAGCCGAACGCTTAGCCCAGGAGAAAGCGGACAAACTCCTTACAAAACTCAAGGAGACCAAGGATTTGGCCAGTTTGGCAAAAGCAGAGGCACTCACAGTAGAAGAGACTGGGGCATTTGCCCGTCGGGGCGGCTATATTCCAAAGATCGGCGTTGTGCCGGACCTGAAAACCGAGGCCTTTCGATTAACACCAGACGCCCCTGTCGCCTCTCAGAGTCATATTTGGGGGGGCAATGCTTTTATTGCGGTTCTGAAAGAATATATTCCTGCCGACCCAGAGCAACTCGAAGAGCAGCGGGATGACCTGCGCCAATCGCTTCTCCAAAGGAAAAAAACGGCGGCATATCAGGAGTTCACAAAATATTTAAAAGAGCGGGCAAAGATTGAATATAATCAGCGGAATCTGCTCAGTGCGCTCTAACTGAAAAGAGCTCGGCCTGACCATGGGGAGAATAAGCATCATGTTACAAGTAGGAGATACCGCACCGGATTTTACGGTCAAGACGCATGAAGGCAACGAGCTGTCCCTGTCGGCTTTACGTGGTAAGAAGGTCCTTTTATGGTTTTATCCAAAAGCCGATACTCCCGGCTGAACGATTGAAGGTCGTGGGTTCTGCGACCAAATTGAAACCTTCAAATCACAAAATGTTGAGGTTTTGGGAATCAGCTTCGATACGGTTGAGGAAAACGCCGCTTTTGCGAAAAGATTCAGCTTTCCGTATGCGCTCCTGTGTGACACGACTCGGAGTATAGGGCTGGCGTATGGTGCGTGTAATGATGTCGGCG
The DNA here is from genome assembly GCA_002238415.1 of Desulfurellaceae bacterium bin18. Taxonomy (GTDB): domain Bacteria; phylum Desulfobacterota; class Binatia; order Bin18; family Bin18; genus Bin18. Next base: position 129,360 of record MPMI01000002.1, read on the forward strand.
CGGGCTTTGCCAATCGGATCAGTTACCTGATCGATGAGGAGGGTACGGTCCAGCGCGTGTACGCCTCCGTCAATCCCCGCGTTCACCCTGCTGAGGTTCTGGCCGATCTCCTTTCGTAAGGGATTCGTCCTGCCTGTACTCGCTCTGCACATTCTGTAGAGCCGCCTCATACACCCGCCTGAGCGCAATATTTTTTTCTTGGGCGAGGCGTTTGCAGTCATCATATTCTGGAGCACAGTTGACCTGTCCGTTGGGCTGGTGGGCAATTTTGACTCTGACCCTGCCGTACTTGGTTTGCACCTCTTTCTGCTCCCGCCGGAGTGCCAGACGATCGACCGCATAGGAGCGGATGCCTAACGTCGAAGTCTCGTTAAAGAGAATACCGGAAAGCTGGCCCTCGTCTTGAGGGTCGCATAAAACCCAGAGAAAAATTCCCGGTCGATTTTTCTTCATATGAATCGGAGAGAGAGAGACATCCCGGGCACCTGCAGCAAAGAGCTGCTCCATAACATGCTCGTACCACTCTGGATTGAGGTCATCAATGTTCGTCTCCAGCACGAGTAGTTGTTCGCGGCGCACCTCAGGGACTGGGTGTCCGAGACAGATTCGTAAGACATTGGGCCGATCAGACAAGGTACGTTCTCCCGCGCCATAGCCGACCTGCGCAATGGAAAACAAGGGGGGCCTCGGCTGGGCCAACGCGGCAAGAATCGCCGCCCCAGTAGGCGTGACCAGTTCGGACTGGCCGTCCTCGAATCGAACCGGCAGTCCTTTTAGCAGCTCCGCAGTGGCAGGACCGGGCACGGGCAGTATGCCATGGCGGGAGGATACGAATCCGCCTCCCATAGGGAGTGGACTCGTGTATATGGCCTGTATTCCTAATGCCTCAAAGCCGATGGCGGCACCAACAATGTCAAGAATCGAATCAACCGCACCGACCTCATGAAAGTGGATATCCTCAACTGAGGTGTTGTGAACGTGGGCCTCGGCTTCAGCGAGTCGGGTAAAAATCTTGAGCGCAGTTGTTTTTACCGTCCCACTCAGCGGGCTTGTGTCGAGCATATCAGCGATGGAACGAAAGCTGCGTTCGTGCTGTTGTGCACTGACTCCTACATCGAACTTGATCGCGTGAATGCCATGTTGAACCCGCTCCGACTGATGCAGCGTGTAACCACTGAGCTGGAGCTTGGAGAATTCGGCTTTCAGCAGATCAAGCGATAGACCCAGGTCAAGGAGCGCGCCGATGACCATATCACCGCTGATACCAGAGAACGCATCGAAGTAGGCAATTTTTATAAACTCACTCATAGTGTACCAGGCCCGAGGGTCATCAAGGCTTTGCCCCAATTTTCAATGGCTATACCCTTTAGTTGAGCAGGAACAAGAGAGATATCAAACCAGAGCGTGAGCGTGGGAGAGGCTCAGTTCATAAATAATCCAGATTCCTAATGCCACGCTTGTAGCACCGGCCGCAATACGGAGAGACAGGTTTGCCCCTTGGAGGTGTCTTTGCATGAGCGAAAAGAGGACCCCAAGGAGAAGACTAGCGGCCCCCATGCCCAGTATGGATCCACAGCCAAAAGACCCGATATAGAGCAGGCTTTCCACGGGAGATGGAGCCGTTGCCACTGTCAGCAGGAGCACGGCGGCGCTGCCGGCTAATCCATGGACCATACCGATGAGGAGAGGTCTCCATCCCGTTTCCCCTCCATGTTGATGGAAGTGTTCCGGACCCTCCACATGTGCATGAAAGTGGAGGTGAGTGTTTCCTCCATGGGTATGTTGGTGGAGGTGAATCCGCCGACGCCGGCAGTCGAGTAGGGTCATGAGTCCTAAACCAACGAGCATGACCCCGACCAAGCCTTCCAGAGAAAGCTCCAGAAAGGGGGGAATGCTCACCTGAAGGATAAGAACAACTCCGCCAACGGCCAGGAGCGTGACTGAGTGGCCAAGCCCCCAGGTAACGCCAAAACGGATATTCTTCCACAGAGAGCGCTTAGGCGTAACGAGTGTTGAGACAGCAACGAGGTGGTCTGCCTCAAAAGCGTGCCTGAGTCCGAGCAAAAAACCAAAGACAAGAACCGATGTGAAACTCACCGCTCACATCCGCCTTCCGTGATTCCCTTCGTAGCATAGGGGAGGCAGCCATGTCTCGGCCAGTTACATCTCAGCCGAGGCGCAAGTGATTGCATTGGCCTGGGTGAGAGACTGTGATAAAAAATAGGGATGGCGCGAGTCGTCCTCCTTAGCATTGTCTGTTTCAGTCTGGCGCTCAATGCGCCCATCCTGCTGGCACAGCCTTCACACTATGACGATACAGGGGACAACCTCGGGACGTGGAAGTGGGGGTCAACATCTCCTAGTCAAGTTGATGACTTTGAAGAAGAGGATGACTACTACGGGACAACCTGGGAGCAGATGTATGAGGACCGTCTCTATGAGCAGGAACTTGAAAAAGAAGACGAGTCTGCTTCATTGTCGCTGTTAAACGCTCCTGTCAAGATATGGCGTTTCTTTTGGCCCCAAAAAGACGACGACACGTTTGAGTAATACACAAAACTCCCCTGGGCACTATTCGCTACTCCCCTGCCCCTCTGCTGTTCGTATTGCAATCTTCTCCACAGCAACCAGATACAAGGTCAGCTTTGTCCGTTCCAGGGTAAAACGGATATGGTCGCCGGGCTTGAGCTTATGGAGCAGACTGGGTTTGTTCACTTCAAAGCTCATAGTCATGGCATCCATGAAGCCTGGAATGTCTTCGTGTGCGACGATGACACGTCGATCTGGGATCACGACCTTTTCGACAATCCCTTCGCCCGTGAGAATTTCAGGGGCAGGTGCAGGGCCACAGCCTGCACTCAGGCCAAAGAGCACCCACAAAACAAGGCTGATTTTCTTCACAGTGACGAATGGGCGAGCGCTTATTGCATGGGAGAAAATTTCGTCGGGCTCAGAATTTTATTACTCTGACTGAGGATCACTCCACGCAGCCGCTTGGCCACCTCGGCCCGGCGCGGATCCTTGGCCCAGCTCGCCCACTTTTCCTGCCGCTCATTCAGGTCGTTATACGCCCAGAGGTGGACGACTTCGTTCAACTGGCCGACCTCGCTATACCAGAACCCAGCGGGTTTGATCCCGTGTTCGGCTACACCGGGTAGGATAATAGTTTCGGCAACTTCGAGGTATTCAGGTAGGCCGCCAAAGGCGAGTTGGTAGGTACGCAGTTCATAAATCATACGGATTCCTCCATAAAGGGTAGAATCTTCCATCTATCCCACCCGGGTCAGAAGTCAAGCTTGTCTATCGCTTGACTCTCCCGCCCCTCTTCCGTTACAGCTCACACGTATCGAGTGAGAATAAAGAGGAGGCACTCATGGCTCTTGATCCCAAGAAAACAGCGCTGATCGTCATAGACGTTCAGAATGAATACTTTGATGGCAAATGGCCCATCCCGGATGGAAACGTCGCGTTGGACAGAATCGAAGCAGCGATTGAGGCCAGCCAGCAGGCGGGCGCAAAGATCATCTATGTTCAGCACGAGGTCCTGAATCCTGAGCGCGGGCTATTCATTCGGGGGACCAATGGCTTTGAACTCCACCCGCGCCTCACACCTCGCTCCGAAGACCATCGTATCGTCAAGAATTATCCTGGGTCATTTTCCAAAACTGACCTGGAGGAAACGCTACGAAAAAATGGCATCGAGACCTTGGTCGTCTCAGGGTATATGACGCATATGTGCTGCGACACGACCGCACGGGAAGGATTTCACCGGGATTTTCGCGTCTTATTTCTCAATGATGCCACCGCAACGCGCGACGGTGAACACCCTACGCTGGGGAAAATAGCGCACGGTGAATTACACCGTTCCACCCTGATTACCCAAGCGTCGATGTTTGCTGAGGTCTTGCCCACCCAGGAACTGGTTGAACGTTTGCAGGCGAGTTAGCCAGACATTAGACGAGGGGAGACAGGATGGCGCGGCATCTCTCCTCGCCCCTCGCTCATTTTCGAAAATACGGGATAATGTGCTCGCCCAGCAGTTCCACTACGCGGTAGGCATGAGCGGCTTCCATGCCTGGCCACCAGATGCGGAAAATAAAATGGTCAATGCCGAGTTGGTGATGATGGGCTTCGATTTGCTCAACAACCTCTTCGATACTGCCAAGAATGAAGCGGTCCTGGGCCAGTTCCTCAAACGATACGCGAAACGATTCCTCGCCAGGTAATTCCTTGTCCTGTCCCCAGTCGGCATAGGCTTGATATTTTTTCTCCAGATACGGCTGAGCAATGGCCAGCGATTCATCACGCGTTTTGGCGACGTGCATTTCTTTGATGATGGGGACCTCCAGCGCGTCGGTATGACCAGAGGCGGCTAAAGTGGCTTTATACAGCGCCATCTGTCGTTGTAACGTGTGGGTGGTGGCGTGGGGATTTACCAACCACGAATACCCCAGCCGGCCGGCACGCTCAATGGCGCTATCGTTGTTCGCAGCAATCCAGATAGGCGGATGCGGTTGCTGGACGGGCCGAATCGTACTCGTCGCGTTTTCCAGACTGAAATGGCTACCCCGGAAGGACACATTCTCTTCTGTCCACAGGCGACGGATGAGTTCCAGGGACTCCTCGAAGCGAGGAATACGGTCACGGCGGCGCGTATTAAATCCCTGGTACTCGATATCTCGGTAGCCGAGCCCGACGCCGAAGACGGCCCGGCCGTCACTCACGACATCAAGCGACGCCACATCTTCAGCCAGACCCACCGGGCTATACAGCGGGAGCAGAATCACCGACAGCACGAGTGACATCGAGCCACTCTCGGCCGCCAGCCGCGACAGCAGAGGCAGGCTTTGGATATTCTGATACGGCGGGGCAAGAAAGTGCTGACCACAGGCAATCGAGTCGAGGCCAGCATCACGTGCCAATCGGGTCAGTTCGACCGTTTCCCCGAAGCGTTTGACGGGCGAATCCGTTCGGGGATGCTGGGGCATGGCCATGATGCCAAATTTGATCATGCTGCTTCTCCTGGAGAAAAAGGGGCGGGCACAAACGGACCGCCCCTTCCCTATCCCGGTGACAATCCGTTCCCCCTAGAGCACTTCTTTGGCCAGGGATTCCAATTCCGCAAGAACGGCGTCCTCGCCCGCTTCACTCTGCGTCAGCCATATGGTGACATGGTCCACACCAGCGGATTGCAGTTCGCTGATTTCCTCTTTGGTCCGAAACTTTTCAGGCCAGCCAAAGGCCAGGACAGAGATTTCTTTGGGATCACGGCCGGCCTGTTCGGCCATCTCGTTGAGGCGCTGCCGCCCTTCTTTAATGTATTCCACAGGTGAGAGAACGGGCATCCAGCCATCTCCCCACTCGACCACCCGCTTAAAGACATACTTTGACGAGCCGCCCATGTACACTGGCGGGTGAGGTTTCCGTGCGGGTTTCGGGAATGAGCGGACGGCAGGAAAGTCGTAGTACTTGCCGTGATATTCGGCCTCGTCCTGCGTCCAGAGTTCCTTCATGGCCAGGATGGCATCCTTGGTTTGTCCCCAACGGTGATCAAAGTCACCCCCCATGATCTCCGTCTCTTCTCTCAGCCAGCCCGCGCCAATACCAAAGATGAAGCGCCCACCCGAGAAGTGATCCAGGGTCGCGACTTCTTTGGCCAATTCAAGCGGATTGCGCTCCGGGATCAAACAGATTCCCGTGCCGAGTTCAATCGTCTTGGTCACCGCCGAGGCACGAGCCAAGGATACAAACGGATCGGTGATGCGGCCATATTCGTCTGGAATGATGCCGTCTTCTGAGCCTGGATAGGGCGAACTGGTTTTAATCGGAATAATCGCATGTTCCGGCACCCAATAGGAGGCAAAACCCAATTCCTCCGCCCGCTTGGCAATGACAGCCGGATCAACGGATTTATCAATACAGAACTCGAAAACTCCAATTTTCATATATTCCTCCTTCTCGTCTGTCTGAATACAGCGCTCCTGACTCTACCACGAGCCTCCCGGCACGCCTAGCAGTGAGCGTGTTCCTTCGATAGTATCCATGCCATCTTCATGATTTCAGGCGGCAGCGATCTGTCGTACCAGAGGGAGGATTGACATCTATGCGGATGATTTTAGTCGGACCGCCGGGGGCGGGCAAAGGGACGCAGGCCGTACATCTCGTCGAACGGTTCAAGATTTCCCATATCTCAACCGGCGACATGTTACGCGCTGCGGTGAGCGAAGGGACCGAGTTAGGCAAACAGGCGGACGGCTATATGAAGGCCGGCGGATTGGTGCCGGATGAACTCGTCATCGCGATGGTGATAGAGCGGATTGGAAAGCCGGACTGCGCAAAGGGGTTTATGTTAGATGGCTTTCCGCGCACCCGGCCCCAGGCTGAGGCGCTGGATATCGAACTGCAGAAAGCCGGAGTTGCCCTAGATGTTGTGCTGCAAATTGAAGTCCCGGACGATTTGATTGTCGAACGCATTACCGGTCGACGCCTGGACCCTGATACGGGAGATATTTACCATATGAAATTCAAGCCGCCGCCGGCGGATATTGCCGGTCGGGTGACGCAGCGTAAAGACGACACCGAAGAAGCCTGCCGAGCTAGGCTCGGGAAATACCACTCGGAAACGGCACCCATTATCCCTTTTTATGATGCCCAGGGAAAGCTGAAACGGGTGGATGGCAATGCCGCACCGGATGAGGTCAGTCGGCGTATCCAGCAGGTTCTGGGTTAGGAGACGTGGGCTCACGAGAACGGAGGGGCAGTTCATGCAGTGCCCCTCCGTGCCAGAATAGTGGTGCCGCGCTTCTACGGCAGCGCAAAGACCGCAACAGCGCTCCCCGGTGTGGTATGGGGGTATTTGCCAACGATATCCACGACCAGGCCCCCAGCGCCACTCGGAACAGCAATATATTGTTTACCACCGACCTTGTAGGAAATCGGTTGTCCCCGAACTGCTGACCCGGTCTGAAACTTCCACAAGACTTCACCCGTGGCGTCATCCAGAGCAAGCGCGTACCCCTTTTGGTTGCCCGTGAAGACGAGTCCGCCGGCTGTGGCCAGCGCCCCACCCACCATCGGCCACTCGTCCTTGTAGCGCCACTTCACCTCACCGCTGGTGGGGTCTATAGCCGTGACGTGACCGTATGCCGTACCGAGGTCGCCCTGGGTTTGTCCAGGCCCTCCGCCCCAGAATGGGATTCCTTTAATGAAAATAGACCTGGCCTTTTCCATTTTGCCGCAGCTCTCAATCGTCGGGACAAAGATCAGGTTGGCCAGCGGACTGTAGGCCGCAGCATACGAGCCGTTTTGTCCACCCACATTTCCAGGGCATATGAGTTCAGGATTGCCCCCTTCCATGGGCACATACTGAGGGTCAACAATCGGTCGCCCGGTTTCGTCCAGCCCTTTTGCCCAGTTGAGCTGCTCAACATACTGAGAGCCGTGTAGAAACTTCCCATCCCCACGGTTCAGGACATACATATAGCCGTTCCGATTGGGCTGGGCTAAGGCTTTCACAGACTCCCCGCTACGCATGACGTCGAGCAGAAACATGCCCGTGTTCCCATCATAGTCCCAGACATCGTGTGGGGTGAATTGGAAGTACCATTTGATCTCACCACTGTCTGGGTCGAGGGCTAACGCCGAGTTCGTGTAGAGATTATCGCCCTCACGTCCATCACCGTTCCAGTCAGGGGCCGGGTTGCCCGTTGCCCAGTACACCAGGTCAAGGTCCGCATCATATGAGCCCGTCACCCAGGCCGGACCGCCGCCCTGTTTATACGAATCGCCGGCCCAGGTCTCGACACCGGGCTCGCCTTCGTCAGGCACAGTATAACGCCGCCACTTACGCTCCCCCGTCTCAAGATCATAGGCATCAATATATCCGCGAATACCATATTCACCGCCCGCAATACCAACGATGACGTTATCTCGAACAATCAGGGGTGCCAGGGTAAAGCTGAAGCCACCCGCATAGTCGTCGGCTTTGGTATTCCACACGACAGTCCCGGTTTTTCTGTCGAGCGCGACAACACGCGCATCCAGGGTAGCCATAATGACCTTGTCCCCAGCCAAGGCTACACCCCGATTTCCAGGCCCGCAGCAAATTCGCATATCGTCCGGCAATTCATGATCGTATTTCCAGAGCGGTTTGCCCGTTGCCGCCTCTAAGGCAAACAGCTTGTTGTAGGCCGCAGTAAGATACATGACGCCATCAGCCACCACGGGCGAAGCTTGCATTTGTGCCGGCACACCGGTTTGAAAAATCCAGGTGGCCTGGAGTTTTTTGACGTTCTGGCGGTCAATATCCTTCAGTGGGCTGAACCGCCAGCCGGCATAATTCCCGCCGTACATCAACCAGTCATTGGCCGGCTCCTGGAGCAGGCGCTCCTGCGTCACTGGCTGAAGCGTGTCGGCGTAAAGCGCGCCGGGAGAGAGAATGAGAGTGGCTGCTATTGCTACAAACTTCCACGGCCAGGAACCTCGCATGAGTAATGCCTCCTCAGAGTGATTGCCAATCGAAAAATGTGGTCGAACCCTACTGATTTTTATACCAGAGGTCAAGAAAGAGGACACGGCATACGCCCCGGACTCTCAGGCAAAGAGGTGCAATTTTCTCCCCACGAAGAGCACCCCGACGATACCAAACAGAACGCCCGCCCCGTGTGTCCATCCGTTCCAGGCGAGTGCATACGGGTCCTGCAGCCGTGGTCCGGTCACACCGGGAATGCTAGGCAGATCTCCATCTCCAGCACCAGCCTTGAGCTGCGCTTTCATGCCCTTTTCCATGTGCTGGGGAACATCGCAGTGTACGAGATAAGTCTTGTCTCCGGGCGGGAGAATAAACGTACTGGTCCGCTGTCCTTTGCCCGCCACTTCAAGGGTAAACATACCCTGGGGGTAGATATAGCGCGGCAGGCCGTGCAGCATCCACTGGTGACGAACGCTGTCCGTATTAATGAGCGTCACCGTGAGTTTCGTACACGGCTCAAAACTCCATTCGCTTCGATCATACGCGAACATCGTCCCCGGACGGGCAAATTCTTTTCCGGCACGAACGGTAATCTCGTGTTCACCTGAGAGACGTGGACAACCCCGGGGGAGTTGGTCCGTGTTTTCATTCATCACCATACCTACAGTATCGAGCTGCATCCCATGATGATGAGCATGCTCTTGCGCCGCGCTGCCCGCGTTGAAAAGCACGACAAACAAAGTGCTCACAATCAGTGCAGAGACGGTCCTCGGAAGATGCCTTCTCCTGGACACCACTGCCCCCTTCCGACCATCTTCTCTGAGAAAAAAATCCATTGAAGATTCTCCTCACCGGTGTCGAGTCCATCGTCTTCTAAAGGTCCAAGCTGCGCCGATGAGGAAGCCGATACCTATCCCCAACATGAGGGCGTAGCCCCAGGGCAGGGAGCGCGCGCGGGCCTCGCCAAGCAGACTGACGGCTTCCAGTTCATCCCAGACGGGAATCTTCTTTTGATAATATTCCTTGGTGAAAAACGGCGCCCAGTCCATCCCCTGCGTCTTCGGCTGGCCTGATGTGTCCAAATAGTCCTGGTAAACAATGGCACTGATATTGCCACCAGGGTTGATCCCATCAGTGGTGATCCCTTTTTCCTTATGGTCATGGAGCAGCCAGATGCCTGGTCCATAATTATGCAAGCCGTCATCAGTGGTGTTGAGGAGGAGGTCCACCCGTTGGGCCGGGCTAATCCAGACGACATCACGGGTGATTTGCGCAACCGGATTATGTTCGACGCCGTCATAATGCGTCAACCTGACTTTATGCCCATGCGTATGCAGCGAGATGCCTTCTGCTCCGCCGTTGAGCACGCGCAGTTTGACGCGTTCATTCGGGGCGACAACAATAAGCGACTCACGGGTCGTGTAGGGAAAGGAGCGGCCGTTGAGTAAGAAATAGTCAGGGTCTTGGTCGGTAATATCATAGCGGCGATTGGTCGCTTCGGCGATTAATCGCGGATCGCCTGCAGTCTGAATGATATTATTCAACGCCGGGTCGATGTCCTGGTAGTGGAGATCGAATTCCCGGTCATAGGACTCTCTGACTGCTGCAGAGACGGAGCGCACCCGACCAGCCCCAATATTGAGCGTTTGGAGCCAGTTATTTGGTCGGTTGTCCTCAACCACAAACATACCCTGGAGTCCCATCAGAATATGGACATGGGGTTGGACGTGGCAGTGATAAAACATCGTACCCGTTTGACGCGGGGTCATTTCATAGGTACGACTCGTCCCTGGTGTGACTGGCATTTCACTCGCAATCGGCACCCCGTCGTTTCCTTCGCCGGTGGCGTCAACATAGGGATGGTCTACCCCATGGAAGTGTATGGTGTGCGGCAGATAGTGCGCATTCTCCAAGGTCACCCGGAGCGTATCACCCTGCTCTACGCGAATCACCGGAGACGGGGCTCGCAAGGCCGGATGAGCCCACTCGCTCTCAAAGTTTTCAGTCGCCATACCGCGCGATTTCGGCGCAAAAACCCACAGCCCTGGCTGGACACCCGGCGCAATGGCATAGGCGGGGAACGGTGCAGGATCATCCGGTGAGTGCCCATTTAGTTCTACGACTTCAAGCCGGATATGAATCTCATCCGGATCGCCATCCCCATCTCTGTCGTTCTCTTTCACCACCGTATTGGGCGTCAGCCGGGTCTCCATAAGGGTGTGCAGACTAATATTATTCGTTCCTTTGACAAAGGCCGCAATTTCCGCCGGATTGTCCGGGTCACACACGGGTGAGGCTTCTATAGCGACACCTTCAAGAGTCTGAGATTCCCGCCAGTCGGCATGTCTATCCAGACAGAATGGCTCCACACTGACAGGGCTTATTTGACGACTGGGAGGCGGCTCCTGGTAGGACTCTTCACCGATATATTGATACGCAAGATCTTGTATTGGGCGAGGAAGCCAGGCACGCGGAACGAGAAAGAGTGTACCGATAGCAAGCACACTGAGCAAAAGGAAGAAGAACAGACCGCGTAGCCACATCATTCAACATGTACTGTGAACAGAGTGTTCGGGAAAGGGGGGCTGTCCGGTTCTGCAGCTATCCCTTGAGCAGGGACGAAACCTTTTTCACAGGAAACGGCGGCCAACCGAGTTTACCACCGACAACGTAATAGCCCACGCCACAGCCAATAAGCAGGCCCGCGATCAAGACCAGCATGGTATTTGAGAGTGAAGCGACGCGAATTGGAAACCGCACTGCCCCATCAACTCCATCAACTGTCATCAGGGCCGTATACTGTCCAGGCGTGTCAAAATTGACCTCAGCGTTCACCACGCCGCTGGGGTATACCCGCGCCGGGATATCGAGTAACAGTCGTGGTTCAGCCGCATTAATTTCCTCAACAATACGAACCGCGGCCGATTTCTTGCGCAGTTCAGGATCAATCAGATCAAAAACAAGAATCGCACTCCCAGTCTGAGGAACGCTCCGGCAGAATTCCTCGGTTGCGTACTCCTGCGGCTGGTAGGCAGAAAAATGGACCAGATAGACCCCTGCCCGCTCTATGCAGGGGTCCAGATCCATAGCGACACCCCCATGTCCCCAGGCTCCCGTTGGGACGAGGAGCAAGGCAACAAGGAGGAACAGTTTCACAGTGCTGTCCAGTTGCACTCCAGAGCGGGATATGGGCTCCCCGCTCTGGATTTTATGGCAGATAGGTAGAACGGAACTGAGTGGGGACGACGTTTGAACGGACCGTCACTAACTCATGACCGTCGTTCCCATTCTCAAAGCGTAAGACTGCACCAATAAACTGCTGCGGTGCCTGCGTCGGGATGAGACGCTCTTCGCTGAAAATACTACTTGAAATAGTCAGGGTCAGCTCTTTATTTTCACCCGGAGCAATCGGCCCGTCCGGCTGGACTTCGAGGCGACCAACAAAATCACTCGGCCCAGCTTTGGCCTGTTCGGCTTCAGGTCCGTTCACGAAGGTCGCCATCGCCATAGTCAGTTGCTTGAGTTCGATGTCGCTCTCGATAACATTCGTCACCTGGACCTTCATCTCAAGCGTTTCACTCGCTTCGTCATACGTCGCCTCGCTGGCCCGAGCCTCGGCCATTTTCTCGCCGGAAGAAATGAATTCCGGTGTAAACCAGTCCGTTTGCTGAGGCCAGCGAACTGGCGCATTTGATGTGGCATACGTCCAACCGACCACCAGCATCACCAAGGTCACGCCCACGATAACATTCATCCACATATGGTCGCGGGGCGTGATGAGGCCAATATCGGGGGCATCATCGTTCACGGGAAGCTGGACAGTCACGGCGAGATTGGTCACCGTTCTTTTATTCGTCGTCCAGTACAGTATCCAGGCCACCCCCAGGACAAATCCGGCAAACGACCACCACCAGACAAACGCACCTCCATAGGTGCTGAGTTCGATCGTCTCACCAGACATCAGGGTGAGTGGGAAGGAGAACGGCTCGTCACTCGGTTTGACGCTCACCCACTCGCCAGGTCCAATCAGTGTACCGGTCCCATAGACGGCGATACCGGGATGCACATGCCAGTCCCCAGGCTCTTTGCCAACAAGCTCCATTTCAAACTCGTAAATGCCCCCCTTTTGGGCAAAAAACGAGCCGATCGCAGCCGTTCCATTGACAAAACGCTCTTTAAGCACAAAGACCGGTCCGGGAACGACCGGCATGATGGAAGCAATTTCCGGCGTCTCCAGCGTATGCGGCCAAGTCTCGAGGATTTTGACCGAGCCCGTCACCTTGACCGGCTCTCCAACCTCGATTTCAGTCGGCGACACGCTGACGTTGAAGAAAGCCGTTGTCATGTTTTTCAAGAACGGTTCGTCTGCCGCCTCACCGTGGGCAGCGACGTTCGGCGGATTGGCAAGGACAACGGCCAGTATGACGCATAGCACGCCAAAAAGAGTAAACGTGTCCAGCATCTCATATCTATTGGAGGACACGTTTACTCTTTCACTGCCAAGCACGAATCGCCTACCCATCGGCCACCCTCCTGGTTTCGGGCTGCTCGTCCGGGAGCTGGGGCTTGGTTTCTATGACACGCAATCGGGGCTTCCGTTTGATGCGAATAACCGGACCCGTTTCCGGTGACCCGCGTCCGTCCGTCTCCACACGTTTCGATGCCGGCCACAAAACCACCAGCCAGTAACACACAAAGGCTAAGATGCCTGCGGTAGTGACGGGCGGGGCTATTTCAGAGATATTCATGCCGTGCGCATACACGGGGGAAGGAAACAGAGACAGGCCGGCAAGAAGAGCCATGAGAACAGAGCAGACTCTTCCGTATCGGACGGACTGCTGAGGTTCGAAAGACATACCGCACCTCATATTTGTCTCACACAGTTTTCAGATAGCGCCGAATCGGCCACACTGCCAGATAGCGGCCAATAAACTGACCGATCCAGTAGCCAACAAAAGCCGCCGTTCCAGCAAAGGCCAGCGAAACGTATTGCGTCTCACCCAGGAAACTCCGCAACGCGCCGCGTTCAATCAGCCGGAGGTATTCCGGGGTTTGAGAGCGGATATAGGCAATGCCCTGAACATCAGCAACCGTCACCACATGATCCATAAAATGGGCCGGCTGGAGGAAGGCAGCTAAGGGGACGTAATTATAGGCCCACACCGCAATCGCCCACACGTGGGCGCCGATCAGCGAGGTGAGGATAAAACTCTTGGTTTTCATTAAGGTCCAGTCCATCAAGATCCCGGCGCAGACGACGGAGGCAGGCCACACGAAGTTCATAGGGTAGGTCGCTGCGAGGTCCCACTGGAAATATCGCCCAACCCAGGCCGCAAAAAACAAGCAACACGCGGTATAGGTCGCACCAGTCGGAAAGCGCCAGGCGGCCCACTGGATGTATTGCAGCGTCGAGGGAATAATGATCGTGGCAAAAGCCGTGACCACCGGCCACCACTGCGGATCTTTCCAATCTGTCCAGAAATCCCAGTCACCGGCAAACAACTGCTTGGTGATATCGGCGGCACCGGCCACCACGAAAATGGCCGTGGTCCAGAAGACAAGATCCCACTTCCAGTCAATCCACTTATACTTCTTGTTGAGCAGTTCTTTGAGTTCGAGCCGCCGTTGCCGTTCCGCCGCTTCTGCGAGGTCGGTTACGGTTGTGGTTTCCGTCGCCATGCGCACTTCCTCTCTACACGAGGATTTTCGATCCGTTTATCGACCAGGCCCACACCGCCGTTATTAGTCGGCGGCGATCGGCGACTCAAGCGAGGCTTCCGGGTTGGCATCCTCTTCGGCCTTCTCAACCTCGAACATGCGCACCAGGGTTTCACCCCACACCGCAAACATGCCGGCGGCAAGCCACCCATAAATCACAAACGGCCAGTGAAACGGAACGGAGAAAATCTCTTCAGAGATCCACAGGCTATGGCCCCACTCATTGGCGGCAACGGCCATGCATTCGAGCACGCAGGCACCGATCAGCAGAAAGAACGACCAGGGAAAGCCTTTGTCCTTCCCGTACAGCGCCGGGATATGAAAGCGGCCATAGATATAGGTCCCCACGGCCAATATGACCGACAGCGGGAAGAAGAAGTAGAACATCGGGATATGGGTCGGGGTGAATGCCGTGTCACGCACCATGGTTTGGTGCCACGATCCATCCCAGTTCGGCCAGAAGCTGGCCATCAGATAGATAGCCAGACTCGTCGCGCCAATGAGGCTCCACAAAATCGCAATCCGGCGCGTCTCTTCGGCGGGTGAGCATTCTTGTCCTTCAATGGCCCGGCCATTCCGGATGAGCCAGCCCAACCACACTCCGCTGAATACACCTAAGACAATCAACTCACCCCAGAACAGCGTCCAGTAATACATCGTGAATTCAGCACTTGCCGAGTTCAGCCCGGCCGTGAACATAAAGGCGTAGTTCCAGTACCAGAAAAAGACATTGGCCAGCATGATGAGCCCACACCCCCAGAATAGGGGATGCCAGCCGACTGACCAATCAGTCGGGTTGGCCGGGTTGCCAGTTGTCATGGAACCATCGCCGGAACTTCTCGGTGCGTTTTGGACTGCTTGCGCTTGAGCCATACCTATCCCTCCTCGATAGTAATAACGCTGTGAGTGTACACTCTCTGTCTTTATTTCACCAGCTCTTCTCTGCCCCGAACAGTGATCTTATAACGAATCACCGAGACCGCAAGCACGATCACCACTCCGAACACGATCAGCGCTGGTCCGACCAAAGCCTTATACCATGCCGCAACTTGAAAGGGAAATGAAAATTTGCGCGGTTCTGGTTCACCGCTGAGCCCAAGCAGGACACGCACCTCGTAGCGAAGTCCGGCCTGCACAAGGACCTCGGCGTTGGCCACGCCGCGTTCATAGACTTGTACAGGCAGGGACAGGACCGTATTCGACTGCCCGGAGCCATCTGAAGCAAGGAGTTCAACGCCAATCGGCATTTCCCACAGATCGGGCGTCACGTCCACGACCAGGAAGGCAGTACCCACCCGTGGGATTTCTTCACAATACTCGGTGACCGGGTCAAATTGGGTCTGATAGAACGTAATATGCAAGAGCGAGGCACCGACCTCCCGGCGGCACGGGTCTCCCGGCCCTCTGTCCCGATGCGCCCAGGACGGCACGGGAGACGCCAGGCACAGCGCCACGACGACAGATAGAAGAAAAGGGATTCGGCGGGCGCGTCGCATCAGTCGATTCTTACGGAATTTTGGTTATTGACCAGCCGTACTGAGATAACAGGATGAGGGAGCAGGGACAACTCCAGGGCGGGAACTCGACTTAGTGAAGAGAGCGGTCGATATCAACGAAAAACGACAGGAGGGCGGTATTGAGCGCGGGCCACTGCCTGTGAGACCCCGTTCCTTCACAGTATATGGTTTTGCTGTTTGCCTGACATCCCGAGTAGGCCATACAGCCGTTTTCGTCCCTGTCAACCAAACGAGACCGACACTTGTTACACGATGCGAGCCAGGCAGCCGCCTCAGCCCCGTAGCCGGGGAAAAGATGGTCGTTGGTACTGTGCATAATCAGAGCAGACAATGTTTCGGGACACGAGAACGTTTCGAGGTCGGCCCGTCTGAACCCGGCGGCACTCGGCGCCGCCGCAGTCGGGATGTGGCGGGGGTCGTCCCAAAAAGCGGGGGGCCGGGGGACCCGTCCGCCCCCCCAAAAGCCCGGCGCATTGAAGCGCCGCCGCCCACCACACCATTTTTTGGCAATAAGCTGCGGGATCGTACCGAGTTCATGAATGACTGCCAGCGAAAGACGGCGGGAGTCGGCATAGGCAACGACAAAGCCGGCCGTCGTTGCCTCAAAAGTCAGATTGGTCAGGCGCTCGGAGCGAAACCGACTTGAGCCTGCCGGGGCGTAGACCATGAGAAGCGGATGAAGAATTCCTGGATTGTAGTTGGCCGGCGTCCGAACCGCATACGTAATCCCGTGGTCGGTCTGCTCGTCGTTGCTCATCCCACCGTGTCCGCTCCGTTCACCGAGCGGACACAGCTCGGCGCTGGGGTCGTTACTATACGTATGCCAGCCTAACTCGGGTGGTTCGCCTGGCAATTCAGAACATCCAGCCCCCCAGAGGACGAAGACAACGAGACAGAGTACCGGATACGGAATCCTGCTCATCGCTATGGGGCGACAGTAACGTCTCTCCTCTTGTCCCAATGGCCCTCTCCTGCTTGCCGCGTCAACCCCTCTCAGTTTATACTGCCTGCTCTATCTGAGGGAACAGCAATCGGTAAGGAGGGATATATATGCTCTCGGTTTTTTCAGCCCCCAGCCACTATGTACAGGGGAAACACGCCACCGCGGCCTTGGGAACGGAAATGCAGCGTATTGGCTTGCAGGGACCCGCCTGCATCGTTGCTGGGAAAAGCGCCATTCGGCTGCTCTCGGAAGTCTGGCAGAAACATTTGAACGATGCCGGCATCACCCACGTCGTCCATCAGTTCGGGGGAGAATGCTCCTACCCTGAAATCGAACGTATTAAAGAAACGGCGCGGACGAATAAGGCTCAGGTCATTATTGGAGCGGGCGGCGGGAAGGTATTGGACGCGGCCCGTGCAGCGGCGGACGACCTTGATCTGTCCGTTGTCAACTGTCCGAGTATTGCCTCAAGTGACGCGCCGTGCAGCGCGCTGTCGGTGATCTATACGCCCGAGGGAGTATTTCAGGAATATCGCTTTTATCGGAAGAACCCTGATTTGGTTGTGGTGGACACCTCTGTTGTCGCCCAAGCTCCGGCCAGGCTGCTGGTGGCAGGGATGGGAGATGCGCTGGCCACGTGGTTCGAGGCCAAAACCTGTGTTGCCGGTCATGTCCAGAATATGCGTGGGGGAGCCTCAACGCGTAGCGCCGAAAAGCTGGCTGAGCTGTGCTACAACATCCTGGTTGAAGACGGTCCGGATGCGAAACGGGCTGTGGAACGTCACGTTGTCAATCCAGCCCTGGAGCGGCTGGTAGAAGCCAACACCCTGCTGTCGGGTCTGGGCTTCGAGTCCTCAGGGCTTGCCGCAGCCCATGCCATCCATAACGGCCTCACCGCAGCCCCGCTCACCCATCCCTACTATCATGGGGAAAAAGTCGCCTACGGCCTGATGGCTCAATTGGTGCTTGAAGGTCAGCCCCGCTCGGTTATCGATCCGGTGCTGGAGTTTTCATCCGCGGTCGGCCTGCCCATTACCTTGGCCGAGATCGGGCTCAACGAGTTCCCAGAAGACATGCTTGAACAAGTGGCCGCGCGGGCAGCCGCAGAAGGAGAGACCATCCATAACGAACCGTTTGACGTGCGGCCCGACATGGTTGCTGACGCCATTCTGGCCGCAGATTCGATGGGCCGTGCCTGGCAGGATACACACACGACGGAGTAAGACGCGCTGAGGGGACCGGCAACTGCAACGCCCGTGGTATCCTCGCTGACGCGCTCAGCCGTCTCCCCTCCCCTCCTCAAACACCAGCTTACCCTCGCGCTCCTGGGCCTCAATCAAGGCCCGTACTTCAGGTGACAAATTGATAGAGCGCGAGTCCGGGAATTTCCCCTCTTCGAGCGGGGGCCGCAGGTAGAATTCGTCCGGCGAGTTGAGACTCATCAGGCCCTTGGGCGGCGCCAGGAACCATTCGCGGCGCATGAAGCCCGAGCTGAAGAAAATCTTTTTATCTTCCTCCGTCCATGTCTGTGGAACAAAGCCGTGGGTCGAGGCGGACAGGAAATCAATAGACACGTCCCACCACAGATCAAACTGAACCGCGTAGCCATGTTCCTGAAGAGCCGGGTTGGCAAGGCTCGCAATCCGAGTGTTCACAAAACTCAGATTCCCCTGTTGGTCATATTCTTCCACCCGCAAGGGAAAGAACGCATGTTGGTCAACCCAGTAGATCAGCTTATGGGCGTAGTAGTCACGTAGCCATTCGGGTTTTGGTATGGCTTCGAGCACATAGCATTTGACCCCACCGTCTGTGGTATAGAGCGGATATTCTTTACCCATGAGGGAGAGATCTTTGGCGTCAACCTCAACATACTGCCCTTTCTCGTCGGTCAGCACGGCGGTTTGGCGCGTCTTGGGGAAACGCACCGTCTGATACAAAACATCCGTCCCGAGAATGCGCCACGAGAACTCCCAGGCATCGCGTCCGATCAGATTATCGAAGGTTGCGGCGCTGTTTGGTAAACGGTCTTCCCGCCGAGGTTGCGGCTGACGACGGATTCGGCGAAGCGATGGAGAATAGGCGAACATGTCTATTTTCGTCCGGAACGTCTTATCCGGTCGGGTAGGGAAGAGGTGTTGCCACTTCTCCCCCCCCTCAGAACCGTGCGTGCGACTTTCACCGCACACGGCTCAAGCGGATTGTTTCGCTTCTTTGGCTTAATGTTTGACTTTAGGCCGGGATTCCAGCACAAAGACCCCTAACGGCAAAACCCCAGCGTAAAGCCAGGGTTTTACCGAATACATTGTTGTCCCTGTTAGGTGCAGGGAACAACCATTGGAGGCGCATCCATGCACAAGCCTAGCCGTAGGTTCTCCCTGCGTCAACATCCCTTTCTGTACCGGGCACCGTGTGCCTGGTTTCGGTGTCCTCGGAAACAATGGTTGAACTCTCGTTATTGCCAAAAGCATGATGAGATGACCTGTTCCTTTAGACCGTAGCCCTTCGTCCTTTGCCATGTATTTGTAGGTGACAGTACAGGTGTACCAGTCTAAGATTTGAGATCGCATCGCTTCCCCCTTTTGATTTCTTGTGGATGTGGTGCACGTGCAACTCCTCACCATTGGCAAGGCTTTGCAGACAGCGGGGGCAAGACCCTCTCTGTCTTCGTGCAAGTTCTTTCCACCTATTTGAAGGAAGGAGTTCCGCTTTTCTCTCCTCTCGTTCTTCCCAGTATTCTTGCAAGTTTGGATCGTCGGGAGACGCATCGAACGTAACCATAATGTGTCTTTTGATTGGTATCCATGAGAACTTGAGGAGATATCCTTCTCGTCCTCCGAATATCCACTTATCCTTCGATCCTTTCTTGAAGGCTCCGAGATAGCGTTGATTTCTCCATGCCTGACTTTTCAGCGGGTGTGTGCGTCTGCACCATTGGTATGTTCTTGTCCACATCCAGTGATCTATTTCATTGAAGGTTTCTTTCGATGTCCCTGTCCTGAAATAGTTTCTCCACCCCCTGATGATCGGATTCAGCTTGCTTATGACCGATTGGGCATTGTGGCCTATGAGATCGTGCCATTCCTGTTTTAACCGGTGTTTTAAGCTTGCTACCGACTTCTGACTTGGCGTGGTGAGAAGTTTCCATCCCGTTCGACTATGCGCTTGTGGGTAATGTCTCAGTGTGAATCCGAGAAAATCAAACCCGTCTTGAATATGTCTGATTCTCGTTTTCTCAAGGGAGAGTGCGAGTCCTCTTTCCTTGAGCCACTCTGAGATTTCTGCTTGCGCTTGTTCTGCATCTTCCTTTGTTTCTGTACAGATCACAAAGTCGTCTGCATATCGAACAAGTGCGCGCGGCCCTTTCAGCGTGTGCTCTTTTCCGTATTTCACGCCTACGGCTTTTTCCATGCCATGTAAGGCAATGTTTGCGAGCAGTGGGGATATGACTCCTCCCTGTGGCGTGCCTATCTCGGTGGGAACCTTTTTGTTCTTCTCCATGATTCCTGCTGTGAGCCAGGCTTTCACCAGGTGTTGTCCTGGGAAGCCTTGGATGGCTTTGGCAATAGTTTCATGTTGAATGTTGTCAAAGGCTCCTGAAATGTCCGCGTCTACGACCCATTTCTTTTTCTTATTGGGTCGGAAGATTCTGAACAATTTCTCGATGGCATCATGGCAACTGCGCCCTGGTCTGAACCCATAGGAACAGGGCTCGAATTTTGCTTCCCATTCCGGCTCTAAGGCGTTCTTGACGATTGCCTGCATACACCGGTCTCGAATGGTCGGGATGCCGAGGGGACGTTGTTTACCGTTTGCCTTGGGAATATAGACTCGTTGGACCGGCTGCGCTTTCCACGGCTCGTAGGTGGCAATTTCTTGCATGAGTGCCGTTCGTGCTGCCGGGGTTTTCACTGTCACCTTGTCGATACCTGGCGTGCTCCGCCCGGCGTTGATCTGTGTGACCTGTCGGATACTTGTCTCGCGGTTGGCTGTGCATTTCAACATCAGACGTTGCAGGGAACGTACCTTGCGGCGGTTCCCTTGCCGTGAAGCCCGAAAGATACGCTGTCTCAGGTCGCGCACGATTTTGGCGTTATCGCACCAGTTGATGCTGTTCCAGTCTCGCGCTACGACCTCGTTTCCAGTTGCCTGAATCTTCACGTCAGTCATAGTGTGCTTCCTTTACTGCGTTCCTTGGACAATCCACCAGTCTCACGTCAGCATCCTTTCGGATTGGGTATTGCCCTATCTGGCCAGTTATGAGGATTTCTTTTTGGCTTCTCCGTCCTTGTCCACTGTGCTAATGTGACACCGCGTCTTTAATCCTGTTCGCAGCAGGATTAAGTTTAGGCGTAGAAAGGACGATTGCTATGGACAATCTACCTTCCATTTGTACCCCTGGTCATTATGGGGGGACTGGGTTTGACATAATGTCAAGCTCTGGTCCTGGTCCTCATATTGACATGGAGTTGCCTGTTCTCCCAATGAGTTTGGGAGAGGCTACGGTAAAGCTAGTGTTTAGCCTTGCCGTGTTGGGTGTTTTCATTTGGTTGACTTCGGATTCGGAGTGACCATTTAGCCATCCTGGTTCCTGTTGCCTTTCGGCTGCCAGCATTCGCTTCTTGAGACTTCCTACACCCGCTGGAGGGTTGGGCCTTCTTTACAGTCGGCTTACCCATTGCTGGGACTCCATCGGGGTTATCAGGTTCCGCTTAAAGAATCGTTGTACTGGTTTAGGTGCCCTCTCTACTCCGGGGACATGTGGTACACGTGTTGGACATATCGGACTTGTCCAACCTTTTGGATTGTATAATACGAGTACAATCCCTTTATCCCATTCTCTTGTGTCAGTTGTCATTTCAAGAGTTCATCGGTGACGAAGCTTCTATCGAGGATTCACAATTGTTCACCATGCCAGTACGACACCTAGCCCTGAGTCCGGGGACAACTCCCTTTCTCGTTGGACATTCATTCCCGCTTCACACCTCACGATTACTCGCGGCGCATGGGGAATGGGGTGTTAGGGTGTGTACTCTCTAGGTCTGATCGTTTTGGTTTTCCCTCCTTTCTCGATCTTTATTGACCATTTCTTCAAGCGACTTTCCTGTCGCACTCCGATAGCCTATCCATAAGGTCTGATTCCCGTACCGTTCGGGTGGAGAGACGCTTTGGGAGAGCCAGCGATATATTTCCTGGCCGGGCTGCGCCGCGTACAGATGTTCTCCAAAGCCGCTCTCAGGAAAATACAGAATAGGAATAAGCGTTACGCGTTGGTCCATGAATCCCGAGTTCGTCACCGAGAACGCCATGTCGATCAGGATGCAGTCCCAGAACGGCGAGTGGGGGAACTCCATGGCTCGCAGCGCCATTTCTTCCGCGGTATAGGGCGGCTGAAACGGGAAGGGCTCAGCCGGCAGATAGGCCACGCTGGCATCTCGCGGCGTGTCCGTACGGAAATCCAGCGCTCTTTTTTCTTCGGCCGTGAGCTCGGCAGCCGTTGTCCAGGTTTTCTGCGGCGGCAGACCGTCTTGGTCTGCCGCTACGGTCGCGGCCCCCAGACTGCCGGAACACAGCAGGCAGCAAACAAGCAGCCACAAGGGCTGTTGCGCGCGAAGAGTCATCTTACTGTTGCGCTTTGACCTCAATGAGCGGAGAGGAGATGTCGAAGACCAGATGTCCGGCTTCTTCTTGCAAACGGTAGCGCTGCGCCAGCTCTGCGGAGATGGCAACGCTCCGGTCTTGTGGGAATTTCTCTGGATACAAGAGCGGGCGGAGAAAGAATTTTTCCGGAGAATAGACCAGAGATTGGGATTTGAGCGGATACTTGAGCCAACTGCGACGCATAAAATCAGGCTCAAACATCGTCTCCCGATCTTCTGGAGACCACTCCTTCACCCAATGGGCATCATGCACGCTATAGCTCATCAGGTCGAGGGCGAGATCGTAGTAGACCGTAAACAGTCCGGCATAACCGCGTTCTTCCAGTGCCGGGTTGGCGAGATAGGCATTCCGCACCTCAATCACTCGTAGTTGATTATCATTGTCATACTGCTCAATACGCAGCGGATAGAAACTGTGTTGGTCGAGCCAGTATATTAGTCGGCTCGTACGGTAATGAGGCAACCAGTCTTCTTTCCTGGTCGCCTCAACCACATAACAGGCCACTCCGCCGTCTTGCGTATAATGCGGATAGGTATCGCCCAGCATTTGGATCTGAGCCGACGGGACCTCGTTAAAGTTCCCGTCGGGCGTGGCCAGGGTAACTGTCGGACGGGTATTGGGAAAGCGCACGGTCTCATACAACACATCCGTGCCAAGCAGGCGCCACGAAAACTCCCAGGCATCACGCCCTACCACATCGTCAAAGGTTTGGACATTATTGGGGAACTGGGCATCCCGGCGTGGCTGAGGCTGGCGGCGCACCCGACGTAAGGTTGGGCTATAGATGAAATTGTCCAGTTTGGTTGTTTCTTCCTTGTCCGTCCGTCTCAATATCCACAGGTCCTGTAAGCCCTGATTCTCGGGCGGATAGGTATAAAAGAAGACCATCCGAAAATAGTCCTCCCCTGGCGCCATGCTGAGCTGGCCGGGCACACCGTCTTCGTCCGGGATGTAATGGCTATAGCCTAGCGTGATACCTTCATCCAGAAAGCCGGTGCTGGTAATGGCGCCGAACACATCGGCCATGGCATGCGACCAGCGGGCCACATGCGGAAATTCCATGGAACGATAGCCCATCTCTTCCGCGGTGTAGGGTGGCTGAAAGGGATAAGCTTCTGCCGGGAGGTATGGAATTGTCGAGTCTCGGAGGGTCTCGACCCGGAAATCAAGACGCGACTTTTCCGCCTCGGACAGCTCCGCTACCGTTTTCCAGGTCTGCCGGTGGCTGCCGTTCTGCTCAGCAGCCCCAGCGCTCGATATCACCAGGCTGGAGAGAAAAGAAAAGGCCCATGCCGTCAGGAAAAAAAGGCGTCTCTGCATAAGATGATCGTCCGGTGAGAGCTCTTTCACTCAGGTCGGTCAGAACTCGTAACTCAGTTCCCAGCCGATATTGTCCCATTTGTTGAATTGGCCGTATAAATCAGTCCGATCACCGCTACTGAACGCCGTATAAATGAGGCGACCGGTAACAAATTGGGAAAAGCGATAGCTCGAAACAAGTTTCGTTTTGATGCCCTGCCATTTCTTCTGCGGCAGACTGATAACGGGAACGACGGTCAACTCCAGGCGCAAACGGTCGCGGGTGAAGCGAAACGGGCGCCCAATAAACATAACCGGCAGGAGGCTCATTTCATCTCCGATCCCTCCGCCAAAGCCCCCACCGAGATTGCGACGCCAGTCAAAGGTATACAACAGAGAGGGTTGTATAATCGCAGAGGTATTGCCGGGAAAGGCGAACTCCAGCGCAATCGCGGCCCGCAGGGTATCGCGCCGAATGATGCCCGAGTTGAGATTGCCGTCCCGCGCAGCTTGCTGATGGTCAAAATCGGCGAAGGGAACGTCTTTGGTCCACAAACCCTCAACCCGCAGCACAATCGGCAGTTCGCCGACAAGCGGCATATTCGAGAGCGCGGAAGCATAGTCGGCAGTGATGCCGAGATGATGCAAACGGGTAAAACGCGGCCGAAAGATCAGATCAGAGTTTCCATCGGCATCCGTGTCGAGGCCAGTCCGGTCGACAATGAAGGATGTCGGGTTTTTATTCCAGGCGTAATAATAGATAAGGCCCCAGGTGAGCGGTTCCATGGAAACATCAAGCCGCAGGCCGTATTGATGGTCGCCGAAGTCGCCCGTAGACGGCCGTTTCGTTTCCCTGAACTGATCCCCTGTCGCGTCTTGTCGTCCGTCCAGGAGCGCCTTTGTCTCCGTATCCCTGGGCGAAGCTAGGGGCGAGTACCACGGCGAGCCGGGAACCGGATTGCGGTCCTGCTCAAAGTTCGGAATCCACAGGAAGTTGAGAGAATTTGCGCCAAAGAAATAGGTCACGTTGGCCATCCAGGCCGGCAGCCGTCGCCACTCGTAGTCACTCGCCTCAAGCTGGACGGACTCGCGCCGGTCCATACCGTTGATGACGTCAATATACTGGCCGTCCATTTTGCCCCAGGCGATCTGCTGTTTGCCCAGGACCACATCGAGGTTGTGGGTGCGATAGCTGATATACAACTCGCGCACGATACGCTCAAAATTATGATAGGCGCGGAAGGTCTCGCTCGTCCGGGGGGCAAACAGACCGGCAGAATCCTGCCAGTTGTACACACTGTCGTATATGAAGTTGTTGATATTGGTTATCTCGATATTGGGTGAGACCTGGTAGTGGAGTTCCAACTCCAACAAATTCTGCATCTGGGAAAAACGGAAGTCTTTCTGTCGATTACCAACGCGACGGTCGCCCGAGAGTTGGATATCGGACCATTGGCGGAGAAATCCCCGGAACGTCAGGGCCGGGACCTGGCGCTCGATGGGTTGGCGGACGTAGCGCCCCGCCGGATCGAAGGTGGACAGAAAGCGATCGAAGCGTGACCAGGTATTCACGACCGCATCAACCTGTTTGTCCATGAAATAGCCATAACAGGGAGAAACATTGGCCGAGAGTGCCAAGAGTAACAGTCCGCCGAGGACGCTACCGACTACGGATAGGAGCCCGCGTTTACCGTGCATGCAATATCTTTCCTTACTCGTATTCTACCGGTGTTGGGCGGCTGACCAGGATGCCGTCCCGGGCTAAGCGCTCGAGTTTGTCAGCGGGATAGTCCAGATAGTCGCGCAGGACAGACTCATTGTGTTCGCCTAAATCCGGCGCCTCAAACGGGGCATCGGTTCGGGCCGGACTCGAAAAGCGAAACGGAAAGCCGGGCAGGACAAAATCGCCCAACACCTTATCCTGTATCGGCCGGATGGCTTCCCGCTCAAGCAAATGGGGATGATTGACCACTTCCGGAATAGTCAGGACGGGTGCGGCCGGCACGCGTTCACTGTGCAGAGCGGCAACCGCTTCTTCCCGATTCGACATGGTGTCGAGCCAGGCTTCAATGGCCTGGATGAGTTCTTTTTTATGATGGACCCGATCCCGATTGGTGCGGAAACGCGGATCTTCCACAAATTCCGGATGTCCGATGGTCCGCGCCACACCCTGCCATTGGTGGTCAAGGGCACCCACGATGACCACGAACCCATCCTTTGCCTGAAAAATACCGCACGGGGCCAGCCCCATATGGTGGGCGCCACTCCGAGTCGGAACGAATTTACCACCCGAGGCGCTATGCGACTGGATCGTAAAATCATGGGAATGGATATAGGCATCGAGCAGCGACACGTCGATATACTGGCCTTCGCCTGTCCGCTCACGGTGCAACAGCGCACACGCAATCGCGCCAAAGGCATGCACTCCTGTACTCACATCGCCAATCGCAGCCTGGGGCATGGCCGGCGCACGGCCGCGTTCGCCAGTGACTTCATTGAAGCCAGAATATGCTTGGGCAATGAAATCATAGCCGGGCACGTGGGACAGCGGGCCAGTCTGCCCGAGGGCTGAAATTGAGCACATGATGATACGCGGGTTCAGCTTTTGCAGTTCTTCATAGGCAAAACCGAGCCGTTTTATCGCGCCGGGACTATAGTTCTCGACCACCACATCCATATGCGGAATGAGCCCGCGTATGATGTCCCGCCCCTCCTCTGTCTTCAGGTTCACACACAGGCTTTGTTTGCAGACGTTGTGCTGGATGAAATAGCCGCTGCGGCCCTGTTTCAGAATCCCGTTGAGGCGGGCCGGGTCTCCTTTCGGCGCCTGCTCAACCTTAATGACCTCAGCCCCCATTTCGGCCAACAGGCGCGTCGTCGTTGGCCCGGCAACGATCTGCGTAAAGTCCAGCACTTTATAGCCAGCTAACATACCCTGACGTGACGCGCCTGCCATACTGAGTCCCCTTCTCTCAATAATTATAGAGTAGTTTGGCCGAATGGCTGAATGAAGGTTCAGTTATGTGAACTGCCGCGATCCTAGCCACAAGCCACCATCGATGCAAGATGGGGGTTCCACTCACCCTCTCACGGGACGAGGGTCGGCTGAGCACGACCCGCTCGACGACCATGGCTCAGCAATCAGGCGACTCTCGCCCCCACGGAGTTAGGTCAGCACCTGCCCGTCTCGCAGTTTCTGCACTTCGTCGCCGGAATAACCCAGAAGCTCCCGCAATACGTAGTCCGTGTGTTGTCCGCGTTGCGGGGCCGCGGTCTGCACGTCGCACGGCGAGCCGCTCATCTGCCACGGGATGCCGGCATGGATGCGCTTTTCGAACTCAGGATGTTCTTTTTGCACGAGATAGCCGCGTTCTTCCAGATGCGGATTGGTTGCCAGGTCTTTATTGCTCTGAGACGGGTAGGCAGCCACACCGGCTTTCTGCAGCACCTCCGTCACCTCCCAGCGGTCGCGTTCGCTTGTCCAGGCTGTGATGAGTTCTTCGAGCGCGTCCTCGTTCGCTTTCCTGGCAGCCGCATCAGTGAAACGTTTGTCTGCGGCCAGTTCCGGCTGGCCGATGGCCTGACACAGGGCCAGCCATTCCGCATCGCTACCGCACACAATGGTCACCCACTTCTCGGCGTCGCCCTTGCACTTGAAACAGCCGTGGGGCGCCAGCCAGCGGTCCCGGTTACCGTCGCGTTCCGGCTGGGTCTGATTCATCACATAATCCATGATGCCTTCAGACATCAGGACGAGTAGAGCTTCCCAGAGTGCCAGGTCAACGTGAATCCCCTTGCCGGTACGGTGACGATAGGCCAGCGCCGCCATGGCGGCAAACGAGCCAAAGATGCCGGCGTTCGGGTCGCCATACGAAATACCGATCTCCGCCGGTCCAACTCCCGGATAGCCAGTCAGCGATGAGATCCCCGCCAGCGGAACGGAGGCCGGACCATAACCCATATATTTGCGTTCCGGCCCGGTTTGTCCGTAGCCACAGATGGAAATCATGATGATATCGGGTTTGAGTTGCTTGAGCGTGTCATATCCAAAGCCCATGCGGTCAATCGCCCCGGTCGAGAAGTTCTGCACAACGATATCGCTCTTGGCAATGAGCTTTTTGACAATCTCTGTTGCCTCGGGCCGAGCCAGGTCGAGTTGGAGGCTTTTCTTGCCCTGACTGTATTGGTTGAAATAACCGGCTCGGTTCGGCCCAGGTTCGTTATCGGCAAACGGCGGGATCAATCGGGTGACACACGGACGCTTCTCACTTTCAATGCGAATCACTTCCGCACCCATATGCGCCATTTGGAGCGTACAATACGGCCCTGCCCAGGCCCAGGTGAAATCGGTTACGCGAATGCCTTCTAATGGTCGTCGTGCCATGATGTTCTCCTTTAGTCTTGCTCCGAGGACAGGACAGTCAGCTCTCCTAAATAATCCCGCCCTGCTTCAGCTCATCGATCTCGGCCTGAGAGAGCCCAATTCGGGCATAGACCTCATTATTATGCTCGCCGAGCCGCGGCGCCGGACGCCGCACGGAGTAGCCAACGTCCTCTACCTTAAAGGGGGCGCCGGGATATTGTAGCGAGCCTGCCACCTGGTGACTGATTTCGGTAAAGAATTCACGCGCTTTCAGGTGTTCCGAGTTCAACAGGTCGGCCATGGTGTTTACTGGGGCCATGCAGATACGGCGTTCTTGCCCGGCTTTATACAGCTCGGCAACCGTCCACTCTGCCGCGAACTCTTGGAGAAAGGGCATCAGAGCATCATAGTTCTGGCCCCGGACGACGCGGTCTTCAAAAATCTCCAGGGTCGCCCACTCAGGATTACCCATCAGCTCGACAAAACGCTGCCACTGGTCTTCTTCCACACAAATCACAAAGAGCTTTCCGTCTTTACAGTCAAGCATACACCAGGGATAGATGGACCGTCGTCCCAGCCGCGAGGTTTCCAGGCCGCTATAGGTGTAGTGCATAAAATTCATTTCCAGGATGGCGGCAATACACTCCTGGATGGAGACATCGAGGTGTTGGCCTTCGCCCGTCAGACATTTATGGTAATACGCACCGAGCGTTGCGACGCCGGCGTGTACCCCGCCCTGAAAGTCCGTCTGATGGCCGAACGCTTTGAGGGGCGGCAGGTCCGGGTAATCGGAAGCACCCGGACTGATAAACGCCCATCCCCCGGCATTACTCGCCGTCAGATCATAGCCGAGATAGCCACTGTGCGGGCCGGTTTGACCAAAGTAGGAAATCGAGGTCATAATCAGACCCGGATTGATCTGACTTAGTTTTTCGTAATCCAGACCGGCCTCGGGCATCTCGCGCGGGCTGTAATTATGCAGCAGGATATCGGCCTGGGCGCATAAGCTCTGTAAGACCGCCTGCCCCTTGGATTCTCGCAGGTCCAGCGTCACACCTTGCTTATTGGCGTTCAAATACAGAAACAGACCGCTCTTTTCGGCATGCGGGGTATCGCCGGGAAATGGGCCACGCTGGCGGGAGATGTCACCGCTCGGCGCTTCGACTTTGACCACCTCCGCGCCAAAGTCGGCGAGCAGCTTGCCGGCATAGGCGGCGGAAACCATATTGCCGCACTCAACGACGTTAATTCCTGACAGGAGTTGTTCAGCCATGATAGTCCTCCCTCATCGTTCTTGTCTGCTTCTTTGACTGTTCAGATGACACCGCGTTCTGCCAAGGCAGACATCTCATCCGTACTCAACTGCAACAAACGGGAATAGATGTCCTGGTTATGCTCTCCGATCTCGGCTCCCAGCCACTGGGCCTCGCCAGGTGTCTCACTGAGTTTGGGAACGATGCCGGGTACTTTGAGTTCGCCCAGCACCCGATCATGGAGAGACAGCAACATATCGCGCGCCGCAAAATGCGGGTCGTGAACGATGTCTGCGATACTATAGACTGGCCCGGCAGGAATCGTTGCACCCTCAACCAGAGGCAGCAACTCTGACAATTCATAGGTCGCCGTCCAGGCCGAGACAATGGCATCAATGGCCTCACGGTTTTCAGCCCGGACAACCTGGTTCTCAAAGCGTGGATCGGTAAGTAATTCTTCGCGATTCATGAGCGTACACAGCCGCGTAAACAGCCCATCGGTGTTGGCGGCAATCACGATCCACTGCTCATTTTTACACGGGTAGAGGTTGGACGGCGCAAAGCCGGGCAGGAGGGTTCCGGTCCGGGTCCGCTGGTAGCCGGTTTTTTCGTACTCGGTCAGGGTCGCCTCCATCACGGCAAACACGGCCTCATATAAGGCCGTATCTATCACTTGGCCGGTTCCACCATTGACATCACGATTGTAGAGCGCCATCAGGGTGCCCATAGCGGCAAAGATACCGGCTAGGGAGTCGCCAATGCTGATACCCACCCGACAAGGCGGTCGGTCCGGAAAGCCGACCAAGTGGCGCAGGCCTCCAAAGGCTTCGGCCACTGCCGCAAAGCCAGGTTTTTCCCGATACGGGCCGGTTTGGCCATAACCGGAGACCCGCGCAAAGACGAGACCCGGATTCAACTCACGCAGGGTCTCATAGCCGAGACCCCACTCTTCAAACACTCCCGGACGAAAATTTTCCACCAGGACATCGGACTGACAGACCAATCGGCGGAGCAGTTCCTGTCCTTCCGGATCACGCAGGTTAAGAGAAATACATTTCTTATTACGCGCAACGCTCGGCCACCACAGGCTCTTACCGTTCACCAGAGACTGGCCGACCGTGCGCATGGGGTCGCCCTTATGAGGCGCTTCGACTTTAATGACTTCAGCCCCAAAGTCGGCCAGCAGACGGGCGCAAAACGGGCCGGCCAGAAGAACACCACATTCAATAACCCGAATACCGGCCAACGGACCGCCAGGTTGACTGCCCTTTGTTCCCATATCGTTCCGCCTATCCGCGCGCGTACCGTTTCGCGGGCACGATAAGCCCTCTGGGTGCCATGGTCAAGATCATTACTGCTACGACCAACTTGCACCAAGCTGTCAAAAATGGTCAGTATGCGCAGGAGTTCAAGAAAGCCGGCCAGACACAATGAAACCCAATCAGCCCCCCTTCCCTGCTATCGATGACGATCTGGACGCCGAGGAACAGCGCACAGCTGAAATCCTCAAGGAACTCGCCCGGCTCAACAATCCAACCTGCTTTCGCTGCTCGCAGTCGCTCTGCTTCCACGAATACGTCCTGAGCGTCGTGACCGGATTCAAAACCACGCCGCACTGTACCGCCTGCCTCGCCAGCGGCTTAGGGCGTTCACCAGCAGATTTTGTGAGAGACGCTTACAATTATATCCGTCGCCAGACCTGCTACCGCAGCGGTTGGCACTGGGCGAGCCGACAAGAAGGCCAACCCATTGAGCAGCCTGCCTGTATCTGGCCAGCCACTCCCTCACAACCTCAGACCCGCGTGGCAACACCGGCAGCAGACATCCCAGCTACCCCAAACGACACCTGGGATGCCGGAGACATGGCCTGCGGCGAGCTGGTTTTGAAACTCCGCCTGCGTCTTAAGTCTCTGCAACCCGGCCAGGTCCTGCTCCTCATCGCCCAAGACCCCGGCGCACCAGCGGATATCCCAGCCTGGTGCACCCTCACCGGCCACAGCCTCCTATCGGCCGAGCCTCCAGAGTATCGTATACAACGCAAAAACGGGTAATCACAGGCGACCAACCGCCCCATAGACACTGCTCCTGGACTATATGGCAGCATGGCAGCCGGCGCGGGCAACCGGGCAAATATAGGTCAGGCGGTCGGCATTTTTTCGCGGCCCTTGTGCCGTGCTACCTGGGCACGCTTCCCGGACCTGGATACCAGGCTGCTAGGGATTAGCAGCCTGATATCCCCTCTTCCACAGTAGCGGGTCGTTCTTTGTCTTGGTCCTGTCGGTCAGACGGCAGGCGCGATTTCTGCATATCCTGGTTGCCGGGTATGGAGTCGGCTTGGCAAGTCATCTGTGGTGGGACATCGTCTACTATGGCGATGTCCGATGGCTACCGGGTGGTACTATTGACCGATTGTGGCTCGGTATCCATGGCCTGCTATGCCTCACGACGCCGAGCATTCGCTCGCTACGCGGGGGTGGGCCAGAATAAGGATGTGGGGGCAGTGGACTACCAGGCGGACGGAGTATGACTCCGTCCGCTTAGTTAAAGAGAAGGTTTACTTGCCAACGCGGGCTTCAGCAGCGGCCACATCGACTGGCGCTTGGGCTTGCGGGGTCCAGGCGTGCATCATCGGGCCAACTTCTTTGGCAAACAGACGCATGCTGTCTTCGACCTGATCAAAGGGCTGGCTCTGGAAGCTGAAGCAGCCGTTGACTTCAAAGTCACCGATCTGGCCACGCCGCGTTTCCAGCTTCTCGATGATAATATCCGGCGTGCCCCACAGGTTGGCAGCCAGAAAGTCTTCCAGAATGGCCTCGTTGCCGGCTTCCTTCATCATCTTGGCCGCTTCGGCATAGTGGGCGTAGGATTTACCCGTCTGCGCAAAGTGGTCGCCCAGCATCTCGTAGTGCTCCATCACACTGAAGTAGTAACCTACGATTTTTTCCCGTGCGATCTCTTCGGCCTTCTTGGCGTCGTGCGAGCAGACAACGAAGTCAGCGCAGTTCACCGGGGGCGCCTCTTCGCCATTGTTATGCTGACGATACAAGTCACGGTAGTTGTGGATGCCGTCGGCAACTTTGTCCCACGTCGTCTGAGAAAACATCATGGCGCCCAGACCGAGCTTGGCCGCGACTTCAAAAGACTCGGGCGACATACACACCATATAGCGTCGGCCTTTGAAGCTCTTGATCGGCCGGGGTCGCACCTCAATACGATTCTGCTTGTAGTACTTGGTGTCCGCTTCAACAAAGCCGTCTTCCAAGCCATTCACAATAATCTCGGCGGCCTCGTTAAAACGGTCGCGGGCCTCACTCATGTCCACGCCAAAACCCGCATACTCGCGCCGGGCAAGACCGCGTCCGAGCCCGAGGATCGCCCGTCCGTCCGACAGGTGGTCGAGCAGGACCATCTTTTCTACCGCCCGCATGGGGTTGTTCCACGGCACGATGATCGCACCGGTGGCCAATTGCAGCTTTTCCGTCCTGGCGGCGATATAGCTCAGATACTGCATATTGTCCGGGCAAATGGAGTAGTCAAAAAAGTGATGCTCCACCGGCCAGACCACATCGAACCCCATATCCTCGGATTCAATCGCCAGGCGGGTTTCGTTTTTGTACATCACCCGATCATCGTGCTCCTTATGGTTCTGAAGCACCATCTGAATACCAATGCGCATACTGACTCCTTTCTGGTCTGACTTCCGCGCATTGTATTCATGCGGTGAGCCACTAGAGCATCCCCCTGCCCTCACTTTGCACCTCGGGAACGTTCCGCTTACCGTCGCTCTTCGTGCGCGAAGCCGTAAAGTTTTAATGACACTATCGAAATATCCGGCAAGCGACAAGACGAGCCCGCAGAAAAGTTGTCACGGCAAACCCACTCTTTGACCTGCCGCTCGGCGGGACGACGGAAATTTTGACCGGAGCTTGTCCGCGGGCGCACTTCATGATGAGTATTGAGCACACTCAAGGAAAGGAAGCCCCCATGCCAGCGGTCAAAAAAAGAAGGCGGGCCGTGCAGTCGCCCCGTCTCGTCGGTGACAAGCCACCGACGGATTACTCCATCTGGACCTTGGCCTACTGTCAGGCGGACATGCCGTATGACTTCTTCGGCGGCTCAGGACTCATGAGCAACCAGGGCACGATCCAGATTCCCATGCTCTACACCGTGCTCGTCGGGGGGGCACAAGGTCAGGGCAAGCACGTCGTGCTGGTTGATGCCGGGTTCGGCAATCAGGACTGGCTGTCACGCTATCAATTCTTTGGCTGGGAAGATCCCTCGACCGTACTGGCAAAGATCGGACTTACTCCCGCAGATGTGGATACCATTCTGGTGACGCACCTGCACTTTGATCATATTGGTAATTTCTCGGCCTTTCCCAACGCCCATCTGTATATTCAACTGGACGAATACATGGGCTGGCTGCGTACCCTGTCATTGCCGAAAGACTTTGGGGGCGGTGAGCGAAGCTGGATTCTGTCCTCGCTTGACCCGCAGGACATTCATAATGTGGCGATAGCGATGAGTCAGGACAAGGCCACCTTAATTGAGGGCGATGTCGAAGTCCTGCCGGGCATTACGGCGCACCTGGCCAAGGATTCCCATACCTTTGGCACCCAGTGGTTTGAAGTCCAAACCGGCAACGGTCTTTTTGCCATCGCCGGTGATGCCGTGTACTGGTATTCCAATATCGAGAAGATGTGGCCACCCGGCTATAATCAGGGCAATCCGTTTAACCAGCTCTTTACCTATGAGCGCATCCGCAAAACCTTGAGCCGCGAACTCGAACGCCTCATTCCCGGCCATGACCCCCTCGTCTGGCAACACCACCGCACGTGGATCGCTGGTCCGAATGAGGTCGCCGAGGTGAACTTGGCCAAGGGTCAGCGGTCCAAAAAGTATCGGAAGAAGGACAAGAAACCATAGGCGTGCCTGACCAAGCGAGAGCATTTCCCGCTAAGCTCTCGCCGTGCAGGAGGCTTCCGTCGTGCCGGACGTGTCCCTGCATCCAGCGGGCAGCTATACAGAGTCGCAATTTGCTCCAGGGGCGCAACGGCCTCTCGCACCGGTGGCGGATAATGAAGGCTGGGCTGGGGTGTCGCCCTGTGAATCGAGTCGGTACGGTTCAGGTCAATCAGGCTGGCTCTTCAACCCCGGCGTCATATTCTTCGGAAGAAGGTGGCTCGTCTTGGGTGACGCGCATCACTTCCGACACCGTGGTAATGCCGGCGCGGACTTTGCGCCAGCCATCATCTCGGAGCGTACGCATGCCATTCCCGACCGCATACTCCTTCAACACATCGGCTGATGAGCGCTTCAGAATGAGTTGGCGTAAGCCTTCATCAATGAGCATGAGTTCGAAAATGCCCTTTCGACCTCGATAGCCTGTCATGGCACATTCTTCGCACTCCCCAGCCTCATACGAGAGCACGGGTTCAGGCGCGTGCCCGTTCGTTGGCAACTCCAGGTGAGGGGACGAGGCATCCTCTCCGACCGGCCGTCGACACACTGGACATAGGTGTCGTACCAGCCGCTGGGCCATCACCCCAAGCAGGGACGAAGCCAGGAGATAATCTTCCACGCCCATTTCCAGGAGGCGAGAGACCGCGCCGGCAGCATCATTGGTATGCAGGGTCGAGAAGACCAAGTGGCCCGTCAAGGCGGACTGGATGGCGATCTCGGCCGTTTCGTAATCGCGAATCTCACCGATCATGATCACATCCGGGTCCTGCCGTACAATGGAGCGCAGTCCGGCGGAAAAGGTCAGTCCGATTTGTGACTTGACATGAATCTGGTTGACACCGTTGAGTTGGTATTCAACCGGATCTTCAATCGTAATGATTTTTTTCTCAGGCGAGTTGATTTTGTCCAAGGCACCATACAGGGTGGTCGTTTTGCCACTACCGGTCGGGCCGGTGACTAGAATCATTCCGTACGGCTGAAAAATAAGGTTTTCAAACGCGGACAAGGTATCCTCGGGAAAACCCAGCGATTCCAGGCTGACGTCAATACTTGACCGGTCGAGGATACGCAGCACAACGCTCTCGCCATACAGGGTCGGCAGGGTTGAAACACGCAGGTCTACCTCACGCCCCAACATCCGCAGCTTGATCCGCCCGTCTTGCGGCAGGCGGCGTTCCGCAATATTGAGCTTGGCCATGAGCTTGACCCGTGAGATCAGAGCGGCTTGTAGCTTACGGGGCGGCGCTTCGACATCGTGCAGAATCCCGTCAATGCGGTAGCGCACGCGCAGTTCCTTTTCAAACGGCTCGATATGAATATCCGACGCGCGCTGCTCCATGGCCCGAGCGATGAGCATATTCACGAGCCGAATGACGGGCGCCTCACTCGCCAAGTCTCGCAGATGGGCTTCATCTTCTTGATCATCTTCCAGGTACTCGACCGCGCCGACCTCCTGGGCGTCGGACTGACCGTCGGTAACCCCGTCGGCATAATAGGTATTCAAGCTCTCAAGGATGTCGCGCTCACGCGCCAAGCGGGGTGCAAGACGCAGCTTCGTCGCCTTCTCCAATGCCTCAATAACGTAGAAATCGCCAGGGTCAGCCATGGCAATGGTCAGGCCACCATCGTGTACCGCTAGGGGACAGACCCGCGCTTGGCGCAGGAAATCGGTGTTCATATCGGACAGGGGGGGCGGCTGCGGCGGAAAGTCCCGCGCGCTCATGAGGGGAGCCTGATAATATTCGGCCAGGACTGGCAGGAGATCGTCCTCAGACATGAATCCGAGCTCTACCAGTAAACGCTCAAGCGTTTCTCCGCGCTCTTGCTGGACGAGCTGAATCCGGCGCAAGTCGTCCTGAGAGACTTTGCCACTCTCAAGCAACATGTCTTCGAGCCTTGGCACTCCGACCCCCAGTATGAACGAAAAAGTAAACGCGCCCTACAAAATCCATGGAAAGACTGGGCCTGTTTACTTTTTATGCTAGTAAATAAGCGCTCCGAGTCGCTCCCAACGCACCCAGCGGTCCTGGCCATCCCATGACCAGTATATCAAAAAGGCCTTGCCTTTCACGTCTTGGGTATCCACAAAGCCCCAGAAGCGACTATCGTGGCTATGGTCCCGATTATCCCCCATGACAAACAATTTGCCGGGCGGCACAACAACAGATTCATCGGACCTGTCGGGAAGCAGGGGAGGATAATTGTCACGCGGACCGGGAATGATACGGCCAGGATTGGCAAAATGGGCATACGGGCTCTCATCCGCCACGTTATTGACAAAAAGCTGCTTATTGCGAATCCGCACCTCGTCACCGGCGACGGCGACGACCCGCTTAATAAAGTCTTTGGTTTCATCTTTTGGATAGACAAAAACAACAACATCGCCCGGTTCCGGTCGCGCCCACTCGAACACTGGGGTTTCAAAGGGATATGGCAGGCGCAGTCCATAGGAAAATTTACTGACCAAAATGTGATCCCCAATTTGGAGCGTCGGCAGCATGGAGCCAGATGGAATTTTGAACGCCTGTACAACAAAACTCCGAATAAAAAGCGCCAGAATGAGGGCGAAAAACAGCGCTTCGGCGTATTCACGAACGGCCGATTTCTGTTTGGGGGGGGTAGTCGACGTGGAGAGCAGTCTGCCGCCTGTCTGCTGGTTCGCCAGACCGACAGAGCCTGCCGCCCCTGGGGCCGATGTTTTTCCTCTGGCCATACCCGCTACTCTCTACCCGCGCCGTTGCGTCTCGCCCTCGCCCACCTGAAGCAGGGCCAGGAATGCCTCTTGGGGAATTTCTACCCGCCCAACCTGTTTCATCCGGCGTTTTCCTTCTTTCTGTTTCTCTAGCAGCTTTCGTTTACGGGTTATATCCCCACCGTAGCATTTGGAGGTCACATTTTTGCGCAACGCCTTCACGGTTTCTCGGGCGATCACCCGAGTCCCGATGGCAGCCTGGACGGCCACCTCGAACATTTGACGCGGAATCAGGGCCCGCATTTTTTGCACGAGTTCGCGTCCGCGAGCATAGGCGTGCTCGGCGTGAACGATCAGGGACAAGGCATCGACCATATCGCCATTAATCCGGATATCAATCCGCACCAAGTTGGCCGGTCGCATATCCAGGAATTCATAATCAAACGAGGCATAGCCACGGCTGATCGATTTGATCCGATCGTAGAAATCAACCACAATCTCGTTGAGCGGCAACTCATACTCCAGGGCGACGCGGGCAGTCCCCAGGTATTTCATGGCGCGTTGTTCTCCGCGTCGCTCCTGGCAGAGCCGCATGACATTACCGACATACTCTTCGGGCACATGAATACTCGCCAGGATAAACGGCTCTTGTATGGACTCAATTTCCTGTACCGGCGGGAGCGAGGACGGATTCTCGACGTGTAATATTTCCCCGTCGAGCGTCAGGACTTGATACTCAACCGTGGGCGTAGTGGTAATTAAATCGAGGTCGAACTCTCGTTCCAAACGCTCCTGGACGATCTCCATATGGAGGAGACCCAGGAACCCGCAGCGAAACCCAAACCCAAGGGCCAGCGAGGTTTCTTTCTCGTACGAAAAAGCGGCGTCGTTCAAACGGAGTTTTTCGACCGCATCACGCAGCGCCTCGTAGTGTTTCGATTCGACCGGATACAAACCGCTAAAGACCATAGGTTTCGCCGCCTTAAAGCCCGGCAACATGACGGCTGTCGGCCGGTGGGCTTCCGTAATCGTGTCACCGATGCGCGCTTCGCGGACCTCTTTAATACCGGCCATGAGAAAGCCGACCTCCCCTGGCCCGAGCGCTTTGACCGCTTGGGCATGCGGGGCGAAGATACCAACCTGTCCGACTTCATATTCTTTACCGCTCGACATGAGCCGAATGGACATCCCCGGCCTCAGCACCCCATCGAACACCCGGACGAGCACAACCGCCCCCTGGTAAGGATCAAACCAGCTATCAAAAAGTAGCGCTTTGACCGGCGCGCTGGGATCGCCCTGAGGAGGCGGCATAAGTCGCAGGATGCCCTCCAGCACCTCAGCGATCCCTCTGCCTTCTTTCGCGCTGGTTAAGACCGCATCACTGCCGTCCAGTCCGATGATGTCTTCAAGTTCCTGCCGGACGCGCTCGGGTTCGGCACTGGGCAGATCGATTTTGTTAATCACGGGGAAAATTTCAAGCTGATGATCGAGCGCCAGATAGGTGTTGGCCAGCGTTTGCGCCTCGACCCCTTGGGTCGCGTCAACGACCAGGATGGCGCCTTCGCAGGCGGACAAACTGCGCGACACCTCATAGGCAAAATCAACGTGACCGGGGGTATCGATCAGGTTCAGATAATATTCGGCACCGTCCTGGGCCTGGTAGCGTAGGCGGACGGTCCGGGCTTTAATCGTAATGCCCCGCTCTTGTTCGAGATCCATGGTGTCCAGAAACTGCGCCCCGCTTTCACGCTCACTAATGGAGCCCGTCTGGGAGAGAAGCTGGTCGGCCAGGGTCGATTTTCCGTGATCAATATGAGCGATAATGCTAAAGTTTCGTATCTGTTCACTATTCATATGCTGTCTGCAGGGAAGCGACTGTTTTCTCAAGGCCGTCAGCAAGCGATACCAGCGGTTTCCAGTTCAGTCTGTCTGCGGCTCGGTTCCAGGACAAGACACTGCGGCGCTGTTCTCCCGGCTTGGCGGCACCGTACCGCGCCCGGTCACCTGAGCCGGTTATCCGTTGTAAATGCTCAGCCAGGGTATTCACCGTCGTCTCAAGGCTCGTGCCGATGTTGAGCGCGCCGGCATAGTCGGCAGTCAACGCAGCCAGGTTCGCTTGGGCCACGTCGTCGACAAACACATAGTCTCGCGTCTGCTGACCGTCGCCGTTAATCGTAATCGTCTCTCCCGCCAGCAGGCGCTGGGTGAAAATGGCCACCACGCCGGCTTCGCCGTGGGGGTCCTGTCGCGGCCCATACACGTTTGCATAGCGCAGGCTCAACGACGGGATGCCATGTTCTCTGTGGTAAAAATACAGATACCGTTCTCCGGCCAGCTTACTGACGCCGTACGGACTGATCGGACGGGTGGTATGGTCTTCGGTTGCCGGAAAGGTTTCCTGTTCCCCGTAGACCGTCCCCCCAGAAGACGCAAAAATAATGCGCCGGCACTGGGCCTGCCGTGCGCCTTCAAGAATATTGAGCAGTCCGAGAATATTCACCCGTGCGTCAAACAACGGATCGGCAACCGAGCGACGGACATCCATTTGCGCCGCATGATGGTTGACCACCTCAATGTGTTCGTCAACGAGCAGTCGCCGCACTGCGGCAGCGGCGATATCTGCGTGGATAAAGTGCGCGTCGGATGGAATATTGGCCGGCTTGCCGGTTGATAAGTCGTCGACTATCCAGACTTCGTGGCCCGCCCTGAGATAGATTTCTGCGACGTGGGAGCCTATAAAGCCCGCTCCCCCGGTGACCATGATCTTCATGCGCTACATCTCTCCTGAGCCGTATGACTGTCTTTTTTCGTTCCCCTGTTTCCAGAGACCGGAAGCTAATCGACCTCCAGCTTTTCCTGGAAATAGGCGATGGTTTTGCTCAGTCCGTCTTCGAGGGAGACGTTTGGCTCCCACTCCAATATCTGGCGGGCAGCACTCACATCGGGTTGGCGGACTTTCGGGTCGTCCACTGGCAAAGGCTGAAACACAATGGGGCCGGCACTCCCGGTCAGCCGGATAATCGTCTCGGCGAATGCGCGGACCGATAATTCGTGCGGATTTCCCAGATTCACGGGTTGGGTGCAATCAGAGCGTAGGAGGCGGACGATCCCCTCGACTAAATCGTCCACAAAACAAAAACTGCGGGTTTGACTCCCGTCACCATACACCGTTAAGGCTTCTCCTCGCAGCGCCTGGGTAATGAAATTTGGCACGACACGGCCGTCCCCAAGGCGCATCCGTGGACCGTAGGTATTAAAGATACGGACAATACGGGTCGCCACGCCGTGACTGCGGTGGTAGGCCATGGTCAGGGCTTCGGCAAACCGTTTGGCCTCGTCATACACCCCCCGCGGGCCGATCGGATTCACATTGCCCCAATAATCTTCTGGCTGCGGATGGACGAGCGGGTCGCCATAGACCTCGGAGGTAGAAGCGAGCAGGAAACGGGCGGCTTTCACTCGGGCTAAGCCAAGTCCTTTATGCGTGCCGAGCGAGCCTACTTTCAGGGTCTGAATCGGCAGTTCAAGGTAGTCGATGGGACTCGCCGGCGAGGCAAAGTGGAGAATCGCATCAATATGACCGCTGACGTAAATATAGTTCGTCACGTCCTGATGGACAAAGGAAAAGCGCGGATTGACAAACAGGTGGGCCACGTTGTCCATATCGCCCGTAATGAGGTTGTCCAGACACACCACCTCATCCCCGTCGGCCAGGAAGCGCTCACACAGATGCGAGCCGATAAACCCGGCCCCTCCGGTGATTAAGATGCGTGCGATGACTCTTCTCCTTTCAACTCGCGCTCGGGCAGCGACGCGCGGAAACAGGACAGTCCATCTACTCTAGCACATCCTTAATCCAGTAGACGGGCTTTTCCTGACTCTCGTGGTAGGTGCGGGACAACATCTCGGCGATGAGGCCGGTGGTCACCAACTGGACACCGGTGACAAGCAGAAGGATCCCCAAAAGCAAAATGGGCCGGTTGGCTAACTGCACGTCAAACAGGAGGCGTTGCAGCCCCAGGACGGTCGTTATCCCCCCGCCAACGAGTACGGCAATCAGCCCTAGAAAGCCAAATAAATGACTCGGGCGGGTCGCATAGCTCGACATGAATTTGACGGTGAGTAAATCCAGCACGACCCATAATGTCCGGGTCAGGCCGTATTTTGAGCTGCCGTGCGTGCGCGCATGATGGGTGACCGGCAGTTCGGCAATCCGCGCGCCCATATCCCCGGCCAGGGCTGGAATAAACCGGTGCATTTCTCCGTACAGCTTGAGGCCCTTTGCCACCTCGCGGCGGAACGCTTTGAGCGTACAGCCATAATCGTGCAGTTTGACCCGCGTTGTAAGCGAGATCATACGATTGGCGATCTGAGACGGGAGACGCCGGTGCAAAAACGGGTCCTGTCGATTAACCCGCCAGCCGTTCACCAGGTCGTACCCCTCGTCCAGCTTTGCCAGCAAACGCGGAATATCGATGGGATCATTCTGGAGGTCACCGTCCAGCGAAACAATGACGTCCCCGTGGGCGTATTCAAACCCTGCGGCCAGCGCCGCGGTCTGGCCGAAGTTACGTCGAAAGCGGAGGACCTTAAGCGTCTCGTCCTCGGCGTGCAACTCGGCCAGCAGCTCACCACTCCCGTCCTGACTGCCGTCGTCGATGAGGATGAGTTCGTAACTCCAGTCCAGAGGCGCCAGGACGGCATGGACCCGCTGGCACAACGGACGCAGATTCTCGACTTCATTATAGATCGGTACGACGATGGAAAGGTCCATAGTGATTCGACGGTGACGGGCTAGAATTCGGTTAGGCTCACGAACTGGCGATAGCGCTGTTCAATGGCATCCCGGCTCAGAGCGTGCAGACGCCGCAGGCTAAAATCTTCCACCGTGAACGAAGCCACCACACTGCCGTAGACAATGGCTTTGCGCAGTCCGGCCTCAGACGTGTCGTTTGACTCGGCCAAATAGCCGAGAAACCCGCCGGCAAAGGAGTCACCGGCCCCGGTCGGATCGACCACATCTTCCAGGGGATAGGCGGGGACGGCGAAAATCGACTGGGGGGAAAACAGCAATACCCCGTATTCGCCACGCTTGATGAGCAGCGTCTTGGGTCCCAAGTCCAGAATCCTGCGTGCGGATTTCACGACATTGGACTCACCGCTGATCATACCCGCCTCCTCATCGTTGATGACCAGCACATCGACCCGTTTCAGTACGGCTTCGAGCGCAGCGCGATCATGCTCAATCCAATGACTGATCGTGTCGCAGCCGATCAGGCGCGCCCCGTCGATTTGGTCTAGAACCTGACTCTGCAAGCCAGGGTCGATATTCCCCAGAAACACAAAAGGCGAGCGGCGATATTGTTCGGGCAGCTTTGGAGCGAAGTCCGCAACCACATTCATCTGAAGGTCTAACGTATCTCGGATGTTGAGATTTTCGTGATAGCGGCCGGTCCACCGGAACGTCCGTCCCGCCCCGACCTCCAACCCCTCCAGGTTGATATTCGGCGCGGTCAGGGTTGCCCGTGCATCTGCGGGAAAGTCTTCACCGATAACGGCAACAACGTTCACCGGCGCAAAATAGCTTGCCGCGACCGCGAAATAGGCCGCCGAGCCACCCAGGACTTCGTCAGCCCTACCGGACGGCGTTTCAATAGAATCCAAGGCAACCGAACCGACAACGACAATACTCATTCCAGCCTCTTTGTGTTTATCCATTGACGTATTTCCCAATAATCGGCTCAAGTTCGTGTTTCACCGTTTCTGGAATTATCGCCCGGTCGGTGATGATCGCATTTGTGAGCGCGGTTTCACAGCCGCACACCTGCTCGGGAGACAACCGCCGAGCAGTGTCCCGTACAATACGCTGGGCGGTGACAACATTTTTGTTCAGAATTGCCAGCACCTCTTCTATCACGACATCACCGGCCTCGGTATTCCAGCAATCGTAATCGGTTGCCATGGCCAGGGTAGCAAAACAGATTTCGGCTTCACGCGCGAGCTTGGCTTCTTGCAGATTCGTCATGCCGATGATATCAGCCCCCCAACTCCGATACAGCAGAGATTCGGCCCGTGTGGAAAATTGTGGACCTTCCATACAGATATACGTTCCCCCTTGGTGAACAGATACGTCCAGGCTGTCACTGGCTTCAACCAAAGACTGCGATAAGAGCGGACACACCGGGTCGGCAAAGGCGACGTGGGCGACAATGCCGCGGCCAAAGAAGGTACCGATGCGGCCACGGGTGCGATCGATGAATTGGTCCGGAATGACGATATGGCCGGGCGCAATCTCCTGCTTCAAACTACCCACCGCACTGACGGCAATCAAGCGCCGCACACCCAGCTTTTTCATCCCGTAGATATTGGCGCGGAAATTCAGCTCGGAGGGCAAGAGGCGATGTCCACGGCCATGACGAGGCAGGAAAACCGCGCGAATGCCGTCTAGCTCGCCGATAAAATATTCATCCGACGGAGCCCCAAACGGCGTCTCAACACTCACCCACTCGCCGTGCTCGATGCCGTCCATCTGATACAGACCGCTGCCACCAATAACACCAAGCGTGATCATGACTGTCCCTTTTCCTAGGCCGCTTGCTCCAGAGGGGCGGCCAGTTGCCCACAGGCGGCCTGTACATCCTGGCCGCGACTTTCGCGAATGCTGGCATGAATGCCCCGGTCGAGTAAGATTTGACGAAAACGCAGGAGTCGGTGCCGCGGCGAGACGGAAAATGAGGTCCCAGGGAAGGGGTTAAACGGAATGAGATTGACTTTAGCTCGGATGCCGTGCAGGAGCGACACCAGGCGTTTTGCGTCGGCCTCAGCGTCGTTCACTCCGTTCAGTAACGTGTAGGCGAAGGTGACCCGATTGCGCGGTGCCACTGGGAAGGATCGACATGCCTCGAATATCACGTCTAAAGGATAGCGCCGATTAATCGGCATGAGCGTGTCGCGCACGGCATCAATTGTTGCGCTTAGGGAGATAGTGAGGTTGACCTTGGTGTCGTGTAACAAACGCTGCATTTGCGGCACGAGTCCAACCGTCGATACGGTGATGCGGCGGGGAGAGAGATGATACCCCCAGGCGGCGGTCAGGATGGTGACAGCCTTCACCACGTGATCGTAATTGGCCAACGGTTCGCCCATACCCATAAAAACGACGTTGGTCACCGCTTGATGTTGAGGCCGTCGGTACTGGACTTCCCAGATTTGGCTGACTATTTCCCCAGCCGTCAGGTCACGCACGGGCCGTACTTGGGCAGTCGCACAAAATTGACAGCCCATTGCACAGCCAGCCTGGGAGGAGATGCACAGCGTCCGGCGGTTCTCACTCGGAATCAAAACACTCTCAATCCGGCGTCCGTCGGCAAGGCTAAAGAGATATTTTTCCGTCCCGTCATCTGCCGTGGTGTGTTTGCTACAGTCCAGGCGGACAAGGCTGAAATGTTGAGCCAACTCCTCACGTAAGGCCAGGGGCACATTGCCCATCTGCCTCACATCCGTGAGCCGGTGTTGATGCACCCATTTTAGAATTTGCGGGGCACGAAAAGATCTGTGTCCACGCGCGGTCAG
This sequence comes from Desulfurellaceae bacterium bin18, assembly GCA_002238415.1. Classification (GTDB taxonomy): domain Bacteria; phylum Desulfobacterota; class Binatia; order Bin18; family Bin18; genus Bin18. The sequence continues at coordinate 173,807 of MPMI01000002.1, forward strand.
CCACCGGGCCAACTCGTCTTGGGTGAAATTTTTGAGATCCATACCCATCCAGACAGACACGCACAGCGCACAGGTCAAGGAGCAGGTCTAGGCCGCAGAAGAAACGACCTAGGCGAGTTCCACCCCACTAAAGAAATAACCGATTTCCCATTGAGCCGTTTCGGGCGCATCGGAGCCATGCACGGCATTCTGTTCGATATTCGCAGCAAAATCCTTCCGGATTGTGCCCTCATCCGCCTCGGCAGGATTAGTCGCTCCCATAATTTTCCGATGGGCTTGAATGGCCCCTTCCCCCTCAAGCACGGAGACGAGAATCGGACCCGAGGACATGAAGTCGGTCAGACTCCCAAAAAATGGGCGTTCTTTATGGACCGTATAAAAGCCTTCAGCTTCGGCTTTGCTCAGGGAAACCATTTTGGTAGCGACGATTTTGAGACCGGCGACTTCAAAGCGACGAAGGATTTCACCAATGACATTCTTCTTAACGGCATCAGGCTTCACAATAGAGAGTGTTCGTTCGATCATATATGTCCTTTCTTGTACGGCAAGAGAGTCTATCCAGGCCTGCTAGAGGGGTCAATGTTCATGCTCTCAGGGCAAATTCAACGGCGGCGGTAGAGGAGTGAAATACAAGCCGCAATTGCGATAGGCTTGTTTCACCACCCGCCAGTCAGGACTTTCCGCTACCAGGGCAAGACCAGCAAGCGCGTGACAGGCTTCCGCCTGATAGCCAAAGCGTTGAGTCAAATCAGCGCAGCGAGCAAAGGCGGCCGCGGCTTGTTTGTGTTTTCCTTGTAAAAACGCTAATTCCCCGGTTCCCAGACGACAGTAGACTGTACCGCGGATGTCGCGTGTTTCGTGGAAGAGCTGCTGCGCCCGTCCAAATGTCGCTCGGCTGCGTTCATGGTCGCCCTGCATTTTGAAGACCGTGGCCATCGCCCAGATCGTATAGGCAAAGCTCGCCTTATCACCAATCCGCCGGTATAACCGCTCGGCTTTGGCAAAGAGCTGCAAAGCGGGTGTAAATTCTTGACGCATACGGGCGGCATTACCCAGGCCGCAATAGGAATAGGCCCGGCCGTACACATCGTCTTCAACCTCAAACACCGCGTTTGCCTCTGCGTAATAGTTCTGGGTATCTGCAAATCGGCCCATCAGACGCGATGCGCCCCCCAGGCCGCACAGCGCATATCCAACTCCGAGCGTGTCGCCCTCGCGTTCGGCTAGTCTGCGGGCTTGTTTGAAATGGCTCAGCGCTTTTTTGAGGTCGCCACAGAAACGGTACGTTCCGCCCATAGCCCAGACAATAAAGCCCTCCCGGTCGTACACCTGGGCTTGACGATAGCGGGCCCGCGCCTCGGCCAGATACGGTAAGGCGCGCTGCGGATTCCCCCGAGCGCGGACGCTGAGGCCGATACCAGCCAGACTCTCCGCCTCTCCTTCTACATCGGCTAGGCGGTCAGCCAGGCGGCTGGCCCGCTCATAGGCGCGTTGAGCGAGCCCGAATTGTCCCTGCATGCGCAAACAATCGCCAATGCCGAGGTGAGCATCAAGCTCACATTCTCCAAGGCCTGCGGCTTTTGCCGCCTGGCGTGCCTGGCGATAGAGCACGAGCGCTTCGGCAAAGCGACTCTTCTGCCGGGCGCGTTCGCCTTGTTGAAACAAGGCGTGCGGTGTCTGGACCGAAGCTGGCGACATAGAGATCGGAGGGGCGGTTTAAGAACCACCCCTCCCCTACTTGACAGGATTTGATAGCGGGACCTACTCGAATCCCTTAGCCCATAGCGGCAGCCATGGTTTTGCCCATCTCAGCCGGACTCGAAATAATGGCCACACCGGCATCCCGGAAGGCTTGAACCTTCTCTGCTGCAGTTCCCTTGCCACCGGCAATAATCGCCCCGGCATGTCCCATGCGTTTGCCTTTCGGCGCGGTTTGGCCGGCGATGAACGCCGCGACCGGCTTGGTCATATGCTCCTTAATAAAGGCAGCGGCTTCTTCTTCCGCCGAACCACCAATTTCGCCTATCAGCACCACGCCTTCGGTTTGGGGATCGTCCTGAAAGAGCCGTAAGACGTCGATAAAACCGGTTCCGTTCACCGGGTCGCCGCCTATCCCGACGCACGACGACTGACCGATACCCAACTGGGTGAGTTGATGCACGGCTTCATAGGTTAAGGTTCCGCTGCGCGACACTACGCCGATGGCTCCGGGGGTGTGGATATAGCCCGGCATAATCCCAATCTTGCATTCCCCCGGGGTAATCACGCCCGGGCAGTTGGGACCGATAAGGCGGGATTTTTTGCCGGCCAAATAGCGCTTGACCCGGACCATATCGAGCACCGGAATCCCCTCGGTAATGCAAATCACCAACTCCACCTCGGCATCGACGGCTTCCATGATAGCGTCGGCGGCAAACGGCGGCGGCACATAGATAACGGAGGCGTTTGCCCCCGTTTCCGCAACCGCCTCCACGACCGTATTAAAAATAGGAATGCCTTCGAAATCCGTCCCACCCCGACCGGGCGTGACCCCCGCCACCATCTGGGTTCCGTAATCTCTACAGCCCCGGGTGTGCAGTTGGCCGGTTGAGCCGGTAATGCCCTGCGTCAGGACTTTGGTGTTTTTATCAACAAGAATGCTCACGACCGTGCTCCTCGATTTCTCAGCCTACGCATAATACGAACGGTTGAGCCGGTGCGTCGCCTAGGCGCCTATCGCCTCGACGATCTTCTTTGCGCCGTCGGCTAAATCGTCCGCCGGAATGATAGCCAGCCCGGACTCGGCCAGAATCGTTTTCCCCAGTTCAACATTCGTGCCCTCTAGGCGAACGACCAAGGGGACCGACAGATTCACCTGCTTGGCGGCCTCAACCACCCCGTTGGCCACCACATCGCAGCGCATAATCCCGCCAAAGATATTGACCAGAACGCCTTTGACATTCTCGTCCGACAGAATAATCTTAAACGCCTCGGTGACCTTTTCCGTGGTCGCGCCTCCGCCCACATCCAGAAAGTTGGCCGGCTCGGCCCCGTAGTGTTTGATGATATCCATGGTCGCCATCGCCAGCCCGGCCCCATTGACCATGCAGCCGATGTTGCCGTCCAGGGCAATATAGTTGAGGTCAAACTTGGACGCCGCGACCTCTTTCTCGTTTTCCTCCGTCACATCCCGCATCTCACGGATATCGGCGTGACGGAATAGCGCGTTGTCATCAAAACCCATCTTGGCATCCAGGGCTAAAAGATCACCGGATTTCGTCAGTACCAGCGGATTAATCTCAGCCATGGAGGCATCGCTCTCGGAAAATGCCTTGTATAAGCCGCGCATAAATGCGACAGCTTTGTTGACCGTGTCTTTGGGCAGACCCAGGCCGTACGCGAGTTGGCGGCCCTGGAAAGCCCCGAAGCCGACGGCAGGATCAATGGTCGCGCGAAGAATCTTCTCGGGCGAGCGCTCGGCCACTTCCTCGATTTCCACGCCGCCTTCGGAACTGGCCATCATTGTCACCCGCGCGGTCGCACGGTCAATGACCATACCGAGATAGAACTCCTGATCAATATCACAGCCCTGCTCAACAAAGACTTTTTGGACTTCTTTACCCTCGGGTCCAGTTTGGTGCGTCACCAGAGTTGTGCCCAGCAGAGCCGCCGCATATTCGCGCGCTTCCTGCGGTGTCTTGGCGAGCTTGACACCACCGGCTTTGCCACGCCCACCAGCATGGATCTGGGCTTTAACGACACACAGACCGCCACCCAGTTCCTGGGCCGCGGCTTCGGCTTCATCCGGGGTTGTAGCGACCCGGCCGTCTAACACGGCCACTCCATTTTTTCGTAGAATCTCTTTTGCTTGGTATTCGTGAATATTCATACACTCTTACCTTCTGGGGGAGATTACTCGCCCTTCTCCAGGAGGGCGTCCATGGCCGTCACCAATTCACGCACATGGCCGACGGACACCTCCATTTCTTGCTTTTCTTTGTCGCTCAGGTCCACTTCGATGACGCGCTCAACGCCACCGGCACCGATAGACACTGGTACGCCAAAGTATACGCCGTCAATTCCGTATTCGCCTTCGAGGTAGGCGGCGCAGGGCAGAATTTGTTTTCTATCCTGCAGATAGGCCGCCGCCATCTGCACTGCGGCCGAAGCCGGAGAATAAAACGCGGAACCCGTCTTGAGCAGGGCGACAATCTCACCGCCAGCCTGACGAGTGCGCTGCTCGATTTCTTCCAGACGGGCCGCGGAGATCAGCTTCTCAACCGGCACCCCGCCGACCTGGCAATAGCTGCGTACCGGGACCATGTCGTCGCCGTGACCGCCGAGGACCATAGCCGTCACATTCTGGACAGACACGCCGAGTTCCTGGGCAATAAAGGTCCGGTAACGGGCGGAGTCCAGGACACCGGCTTGGCCCACAACCCTGTTCTTGGGGAAACCGGTCACACGCTTGGTCAGGGTCACCATTGCATCAAGCGGATTGGTAATCACAATCACCAGCGAATCCGACGCATATTGCTTAATGTTGCTGGACACATCGCTCATGATCTTGCAATTAATACCCAGCAGGTCGTCCCGACTCATGCCTGGCTTACGGGCAATGCCAGCCGTCACAATGCAGACATCCGCACCGGCAATATCAGCGTAGCTCGTCGTCCCGGTAATGTTGGCGTCATAGCCTTCAATGGGACCGGCTTCGAGCATATCCAGGGCCTTCCCCTGAGGCAGGCCATCAATCACATCAAACAGGACTACGTCGCCAAGTCCCTTGAGCACGCACAGGTGGGCAAGGGTGCCGCCGATATTACCTGCGCCAATGAGTGCGATTTTTTTCCGAGCCATAATATTCTTCCCTCCGGTCTCGCATCCATGAATAGTATAGAAGGAGGACAGCCAGGACGTCTGTCCTCATCTCAATCCGCTGAGATATTGCTTGTTCGGCAAGTTTTTGGGGCAGGATGCCAAAATTCCCACGACCTGTCTAGGCCAGAAGACTGCCGAAAGACTCGCTTTTGTCGACCGGGACGTGCATCAGCCGCTCTTCGTTATCGGAAGAGCACCAAGGAGCAACCCATCCTCATCGCCCCAGCTTCCCAGAACGCTGTTTTAGCCAATTTCGTTCGGCGTCGGAGCGACGGATATAGTGAGGAACGAGCTGTGAGGCGTCGTCGTGATCTCCCTGTTTGAACCGCGTCCAGGCTAAGCGGGCAACAATGCTGCCGCGTGGCGGGACAGCAGCCAGCGGCAGAAATTCCGCATGGGGCCCGCAGTGTTCTCGAATTATTGCACCGTAGCGCTCAATACCATCCCCAACAAAGAGGCAGGGCGCACTGATTTGGTTGGCCAACTCTTCGGGCGAGAGGACCATATCGTCAGTCAGACGGGTAATCTGTCCTCCTGCCTCACGGGCGAAGAAAGCCGCATACACTTCGCGCTTGCGAGCGTCCAGCACGACGCACAGCCTGCCGGTCCACTGCGTCACCGCATGGGCAAGCGTGAGAAGCGTCGAGACGCCGGCAATCCGTTGAGACAGGGCATAGGCAAAACCTTTTGTCGTGCCAAGCGCGATACGCAGCCCGGAGAAGGCTCCGGGGCCGATCGTCACCCCTATACCTGCGATCTCAGGCAGGCTGACGTGTGACTGGTCGAGGACGCGACAGATCAACGGTAAAAGATTTTCCACATGATTTGCCGCGGCGCCAGCGGACTGTTCTGCCAGCACACTGCCGTCCTGTATCAGGCCGACACTCGCAATCGGGGTAGCCGTGTCAATACCGAGAACGAGCATGTCAAGAGATCAACTGATAAGTCGTGAAATATCGTTGTAAAAGACCAGAACGATGAGCGAGACAATAACCAGAAAGCCGACGCGCAGAGCCATCTCTTTGGAGCGATTGCTCAACGGGCGGCCGATAAGGAGCTCGATGAGCATGAGCAACAGATGGCCACCGTCAAGGATCGGAATAGGCAGCAGATTAAAGACTGCCAGGTTGACGTTCACGATAGCTGTGAAGCGCAGCAAATAATCCAATCCCAGACGCGCCTGCTGCCCGGCTACCTGCGCAATGAGAATGGGACCGCCCAGCTCTTTGGTTGAAACCTCTCCACTCACGAGTTTGACAACGCTATCTAAAATAAGGTGCGTCCACAGCCAGGTTTGTTCAACTCCGAGCGTTACCGCGCGCCCGACCGTGACAGGTTCGGTCGTAAAGGCTCGCTCAATACCAATCACGTAGACTTGTCCGCCGACGGGGTTGTCACGCAGTTGGGGGATTACCGTTGTCGCGATAATCTGGCCACGGTTCGCCTTTTTAATGACGAGGTGAATCTCATTCCCATTGCTGTGCTGAATCTGCTCCGCCAATTCCTCCCAGGTGTGGACGGCAACCCCATCGATCTTGAGTATCTCGTCTTCTGGCTCCAGACCGGCCGCTTCCGCAGGCATATTCGCCACGATGCCTCCGACTGTGGGCTGATCAATCGGGACATTGACGCCGAATTGGGCAAAGGCCAGACTAAAGACAACGAAAGCCATCAGAAAGTTGGCCAATGGCCCGGCAAAGACAATCAGAAAGCGTTTAGGCAAGGATTTATGAGTGAAGGAACGATCCAGATCAGTCTCGTCCACCTCCTCACCAATTTCCTCTCCAATCATCTTCACATAGCCACCCAGAGGAATCGCACTGAGTAAATACTCCGTTTCGCCGATCTTACGACCGATGAGTTTCGGACCAAATCCGAGCGAGAATCGCTCAACCCCAACGCCGGCCCATTTGGCGGTCAGGAAGTGCCCTAGTTCGTGCACAAAGATAATGAGCCCAAAGACAATAATCACTCGTAGCGCAACATCAAAAGTCGAAAGATCCATGCCCACATGCTCCTCAGTTCTCGGGCCAGATTTAATTCCACAGCGTATTATAGTAATAGATAAAGGCAATCGGGAAAAGCAAACTATCAATACGATCAAGAACGCCGCCATGGCCGGGAAAGAAACGGCCTGAGTCTTTCGCGCCGCAGGCCCGCTTCAAGGCAGACTCACACAGATCACCCAACTGGGCGAGCAGCCCCATAAGAAGGGCAAGCACCACTAATTCGGACGCCGGTCGATTAGGCAGGAGATACTGCCAGGCGATGAGCGCGGCCACGCCGTTCCCGCATATCGATCCGACGCCTCCCTCTATTGTTTTGCCGGGACTGATATGCGGTAGTAGTTTCCGCTTTCCCCATGCCCGTCCGACGACATACCCTCCGGTGTCTCCAAGCATAGCCACAAGCAATATGAAAAAAACCCATTCCGCACCTTCCGGGCCGCGGTGTATCCACAGTACGTGCGGAAAAAGAAACCCAATATACACCACCCCAAGCATGAAGAGGCTCGTTGTCTGGATTCCTCGCGCTGGATAACGGTCTCGCAGACTCAGGATAAAAATCAGCATGAAACCAAGGCTCAAGGCGGTTCCGATGAGCCGCATATCGCCCGATACCATGCTGAATGCGACAAGCATGCCCCACAGTTTGCCAATGACCGGAGAGAGTGTGCATTGGGCTCGCGTGAGTGAGAAGTATTCCCATAAGCCGATACCAGTGAGAACCAGAACGGTACCCGAAAAGCTCCATTCCGGAGCATAGCCTATCAGGAAGATCAGGAGGGGGAGCGCACCTGCTGCGGTCAGGAGCCTAGTGCGCAGCACGTTTGAGCTCAGTCTCAATCAACTGCTCGGCCGTCCGACCGAAACGTCGATCTCGTTGTTGATAATCAGCTAAGGCTTGCAAGAAGGCGTCACGGTCGAAATCTGGCCACAGAGTATCGGTCACATAGAGTTCCGTGTAGGCCAACTGCCAGAGCATGAAATTACTGATCCGAAACTCTCCACTGGTCCGAATAAGGAGGTCTGGGGCGGGAATGTCTGCCGTCCACAGCGATTGTTCGATAGCCTGTTGGTCAATCTCGAATGGCCGTAGTCGTCCCGCCTGTACGGCGGTCGCCAGCGTCTGCACGGCGGCAACGATTTCTTCCCGCGCGCTATAGCTCACGGCTAAGACGACAGTCAGGCCAGTGTTGTCTTGTGTTGCCGCAATCACGTCAAGCAGCGATTTCCGAACAGTCGCGGGAAGGCGGCCCAAATCACCGATGGCCCGGAGGCGGATATTATATCGCATCATACGGCGCAATTCCGTCCGGAGATAGCGATTGAGAAGCCCCATGAGCGCCCGGACTTCACGTGGCGGCCGCTGCCAGTTCTCCGAAGAAAATGCGTAGAGGGTCAGATACGAGAGTCCTATGCCGCGACTTGTCTCGACAATATTACGAACTGCCTCTTTTCCGCGCTTGTGTCCTTCAATACGGCTCAGTCCGCGTCGCTGCGCCCACCGTCCGTTGCCATCCATAATGATGGCAACATGACGGGGCAATTGGTCTTTCTCGATAATAACGCTCACGCGTGTAAATAGCAGGTTAGAATGGATTGTCCGTGTTGACCGTCACAGAGAAACACCAACCCTTAGACCGCCATCAATTCTTCCTCTTTGAGCTTGAGGATATGGTCGAGTTTTTCAATATATTCATTCGTCATCTTTTGTACGCGATCCTGGGCGGCGTGCAATTCATCTTCGGTAATTTCTTTCTCTTTTTGCATTTCCTTAAGATAGTCATTGGCATCGCGTCTATGGTTCCGCATAGAAACCCGGTAGCCCTCTGCACTCTTACGGATTTTTCGGACAAAATCTTTCCGCCGCTCTTCGGTGAGTTCGGGTATGGGGACTCGAATGACTTTCCCATCGTTGATTGGAGTCAGGCCTAAGTCAGCCTGATAAATCGCCTTTTCCACATCCCCGATAATATTTTTTTCGTACGGCTGCACAACCAGGAGGCGCGCTTCTGGTGCAGATAAGGAGGCGAGTTGGTTGAGTGGGGTTGGGGATCCGTAATACTGGACCATCACACCCTCGATTAACGCTGTGGAGGCCCGACCGGTACGAACTTTCGAAAACTCTCCACGGAGCGACCCCAGCGTTTGCTCCATTTCCTGCTTCATCTGTTCCAAAACTTCGGCGCTCATAACACCCCCCCATTGACCACCGTTCCAATAGGCTCTCCACGGATCACGCGCTGGATATTCCCAGGCTCAAGCATACTAAACACAATGATGGGGAGATGATTATCCATACACAATGATATAGCAGTGGAGTCCATGACCTTGAGATTTTGCTGCAAGACTTCAAGGTAGGTCAGGGTTTGATACCGCTCGGCCGTCGCATCCTTCATCGGGTCAGCACTATAGATCCCATCAACCTTGGTTGCTTTGAAAATGGCTTGTGCCCCGATTTCCATCGCCCGCAAGCTGGCAGCGGTGTCCGTGGTGAAATACGGATTACCGGTACCGGAGGCAAAAATAACGATACGACCTTTCTCAAGATGGCGCGTTGCGCGCCGTCTAATATACGGTTCCGCCACCTGCGCTACTGCCAGGGCTGACATCACGCGCGTCGGAACCTCCACCCTCTCCAAGGCTTCCTGCATGGCTAAGCTATTGATCACCGTGGCCAGCATCCCCATATAATCGCCGGTCGCCCGCGCAATCCCTCTTGAGCTCGCGTCTACTCCACGCAGGATATTTCCTCCACCCAGGACCAAAGCGATCTCACACCCCAGCGAATGAATCTCCTGAATCTCTCTAGCAACACGAGTTAAGACAACATCGTCAATCCCATAGCCTCGTTTGCCAGCGAGTGCTTCTCCTCCCAACTTGAGCAGGACACGCTGGTATGGTGCAGACTTTGTCGCCATGCGACCTACTCAGTCCCCTTTTCAGCAGTACTTGCTTCTCCAATTTGGAAACGCGCAAACCGATGAACGACAATATTTTCGCCCGTTTTACTCACCGCATCATTGACAATCTCTTGGACGCTTTTACTCGGCTCCCGGATATAGGCTTGTTCGAGCAGACATACTTCGCTGTAAAACTTCTCGACTTTTCCGGAAACGATCTTCTCAATCACCTGCGTCGGCTTTCCAGACGCCTCGGCCTGGGTCTGGTAGACCGTCCGCTCCCGCTCGAGCTCGTTCTCAGAGATGTCTTCCCGACGTACGCAGCGTGGATTTGCGGCCGCCACTTGCATCGCGAGGTCTTTGACAAGCTGTTGGAACTCCTCAGTCCGGGCCACAAAGTCAGTCTCACAATTCACTTCAACCAAGACGCCGATCTTGCCACCACCGTGAATATAGGAGCCCACTACTCCCTGCTCTGCCGCGCGCCCAGCTCTCTTTGCGGCAGCGGCTAACCCTTTCTCGCGAAGAAAGTCAATGGCTTTTTCAATATCACCGTTATTTTCGGCAAGCGCGTTTTTGCAGTTGACAATGCCCGCGCCTGTCCGCTCGCGTAGTTCCTTTACCTGGGCCATAGAAATACCGCTCACGCCGCGCCCCCTTCCTCAACAGGCGTTGCCTCCGTCAGAGTGTCTTCGGCTTGCGCCTCGTGAGATGGCGATCCAGGCTCTGGCGGTTCAGCCTGACCTACAGGCGAGTCTCCCGGTTCGCCCGAATCATCTGGTCCTCCTTGCTGCTCTTGGTACAGCGTCCGTCCTTCTATGGAGGCGTCAGCTATCGCCTCCACAAAGAGACGAATGGCACGGATAGCATCATCATTCCCCGGGATTTTATGCGTGACCAGATCCGGGTCACAGTTGGAATCAATCGCAGCGACAACGGGCAGACCGAGCTTATTCGCCTCCCGCACGGCAATTTCTTCCTTCTTGGTGTCAACGACAAACATCGCGTCAGGCAGCTTCCGCATGGTTTTGATACCACCTAACACACTCATCAGCTTATCCCGCTCCCGGCTAATCCCCAAGAGTTCTTTCTTCGTCAACGCGTCAGCAATCGAGGCTGTTTCGAGCATCTCCTCGACGCGTTTCAGTCGATCGATAGACTTCCGGATGGTTTGAAAGTTCGTTAACATTCCGCCCAGCCAGCGGTTATGGACATAAAACATCTCACATCGCTCGGCTGCCTCGCGCACGACTTCCTGCGCTTGTTTCTTGGTACCGACAAAAAGAATCTGACCACCATCTCCTACCAGATCACGAATGAAGCCGCACGCGTCACGCAACATCCCCACGGTCTGCTGCAAATCAATGATGTGGATTCCGTTGCGGGCACCAAAAATATAGGGCTTCATCTTTGGGTTCCAGCGACTCGTCTGGTGGCCGAAGTGCACCCCAGCTTCAAGCAGTTGCTTGATCGTAATGTCAACCATGTACAGGTCACCTTTCTTTCTTAACTACGTGTGGAATACTCTTGATTTCAGGGAGAAATTTTGTATCAAAGGCGAAAAATCTTTGCAACGCGCCGGAGAGTGCTATTGATTCATAGATTCAAGAAATTCTTGATTATCCTTTGTCCCCTGGATTTTATCTATAAAAAATTCCATTGCTTCGACTGCGTTCATTTGGGTCAGCAATTGTCTGAGAAGCCGCATTCGGTCCAAGGTCGTCTTCGTCAGCAACATCTCTTCCTTGCGGGTACCAGAGCGGCCAATATCCATGGCAGGGAAAATCCGTTTGTCCATGAGGCGGCGATCCAGGTGGATTTCCATATTACCGGTCCCTTTGAATTCTTCAAAGATGACTTCATCCATACGACTACCAGTATCGACCAGGGCCGTCCCAATAATGGTTAAGCTTCCCCCATCTTCAATGTTCCGTGCCGCTCCAAAGAATTTTTTCGGCATCCGTAAGGCATTGGCATCCACACCACCGGACAGTAATTTTCCACTCGGCGGAACCACAGCGTTATTCGCGCGCGCTAAGCGGGTAATACTGTCGAGTAAGACGACAACGTCTTTTCCGTGCTCGACAAGACGTTTTGCCTTTTCCAGGACCATTTCCGCCACCTGCACGTGCCGATTCGCCGGTTCGTCAAACGTCGAACTCACGACCTCGGCACGGACTGAGCGCTGCACATCGGTGACTTCCTCCGGTCGCTCGTCAATCAATAAGACAATCAAAATGACTTCTTTATGATTGTGAACAATGCCATGCGCCAAATTTTGCAGCATCATGGTCTTGCCCGTACGAGGAGCGGCAACGATCAAACCACGCTGACCTTTTCCTATGGGCGTGAACAGATCAATGGTCCGCGTGGTATATTCCTCAAGATTGTGCTCAAGCCGGAGTTGTTCCTCTGGATAGAGCGGCGTCAAATTATCAAAGAGGATTTTGTCTCGGGCGCGTTCAGGTTCCTCATAGTTCGTTGCTTCAACTTTCAGCAACGCAAAATAGCGCTCTCCTTCCTTGGGCGGGCGGATTTGCCCGGCCACAACGTCTCCGGTACGCAAATTAAACCGCCGAATCTGACTCGGGGACACATAAATGTCATCCGGCCCCGGCAGATAATTGTAGTCAGGAGAACGGAGAAAACCGAACCCGTCAGAGAGAATCTCTAACACCCCCTCGCCATAGATAAAGCCGCTCTGCTCGGCCTGAGCTTGGAGAATAGAAAAAATTAAGTCTTGCTTCCGGAGACTGGACGCGCCCTCGACATTAAAATTTCGTGCGATCTCCGCCAGTTCTTCAATTTTCTTCGATTTCAGAGACTTCAGGTTCAGACCGACATCTTCGCCGTCCCCATTAATGCGAACTTCTTGGAGTCCATTTGCATTATTACTCTTTGTGGTCGCTCGACCCATATTTTCCTCCTAATTGTCTGCAGTAGTAAACTGGAGGGACGTAGCCTTGGTATTACATATTGCCGCGGTATGTCCGCCTCGGACGCCGATTGCCCGTGTTAGGGGAAAAACCATCAGGAAACAGCAGTATGACCGGTGAGAAATTCTTTTTCGGAGCGGTCTACAGAGAACGATTTATCCTCTGCAAGGCACTTTCATATAATACATCATCGCAAACCTGTCAACGAAAAGACTCACTCCCAGACAGCGGACAGTTCCAGCAGGAGCCCAGCAAAATCAGCGGGATAAGGTGCCTGAATTGTCATCACGGTATGATCTTGGGGATGCATGAATTCAATAGCCTCTGCGTGCAATGCTTGACGAGGAAAGTGCCGAATCTCAGCGGGTAGTGTTTTCTCCATACGCCGAGAGCCATACAGGTCATCCCCAATAATAGGGTGGTTAAGCGCGGCGAGGTGAACCCGCAGTTGGTGGGTCCGGCCAGTCTTGGGAAAGAGATGCACAAGGGACACGTTGCGACCTGACTCAAGGACTTCATACCGACTAACCGCCGGACGGCTCTTCCGTGCATGTATGGACATTTTCTTCCGGTCCTGTGGATGCCGACCGATGGGAAAAGAAATCTCTCCCTCATGCTGCGGCAGGTATCCGACCACGACAGCTCGGTAGGTTTTGCGCACCTGTCTCGACTTGAACTGCTCAGCGAGGGCTTCCAACGCCGTCCGATTCTTTGCGACGAGCAAGACGCCGGACGTGTCTTTATCAAGTCTATGGACGATCCCCGGACGGAGCGATGCCTCCTCGACATGCCACCCCCAGTATGACAGCAAGGCGTTCACCACCGTACCGTGCCACTGGCCAGGAGCGGGATGAACGACCATACCGGGCGGTTTGTTAATCGCGGCCAGACTATCATCTTCATACAAGATATCGAGCGGAATATCTTCAGGCGTAGCCGTCGTTGGTTGTGAAAGCAGGGGAGAGACTTCTACGATTTCACCATTGCGGACAGGATAACTCGCCTTTTGGGGAGTGCCGTCTACCAAAACATGGCGACGTGTAATCAACAGCTTTGCCTGAGACCGACTAATCTCCGCTAGGGAGGCAACCACCAAGTCTAAACGCTGACCGATCTGGGAAAGCGGAACCTGAAAATGCTGGACTGTCACGAGGGAGTATTTCCGGTTGAGGAGAGAAAGCTACGAGCTCGGTCAGCATCCTCTCGTATCTGCTGCACGAGATCTTCGACCGACGAGAACTTGCGCTCTTCTCGAAGGTGCTTGACAAAGCTCACCCGAAGACGTTTTCCGTACAGGTCGGCGGAAAAGTCAAAGAGGTTCGTTTCAACCGTTCTCTGATTCGCGCCAAAAGTGGGATTCACCCCGACATTTGCTACAGCATCATACTCTCCGTCATTCACACAAGCCCGGACCGCGTACACTCCATTCGGCAACAGGACTGATGTCCGAGGACGTATATTCGCCGTCGGGAACCCGATCTGCCGACCCCGCTGAAATCCCTTAACAACCCGGCCACTTACCGCATATGGCTGCGCCAGCAGCGTGGTTGCCTCATACAGTTTGCCAGTTTGGAGCAGTGCGCGCACCACGGTACTGCTGACCTCCTGCGGCCCCACAGTAACTGATCCCATGACCTCGACCTCGAATCCCCACCGTTTTCCCAGGGAGCTGAGCAGGCCTACATTCCCGGCCCGGTCCCGGCCAAAACTGAAATTATGGCCAACCAAAATCTTTTCCACACCAATTGAGTCGAGCAGATATTGGCGCACAAACGCTTCGGGGGCGAGTTGAGAAAAATCAAGCCCAAACCGCTGTACCACGATCCCGTCAACACCCAACTCAGCAATCCTCCGGAGCTTCTCACGTAAACTGAGAATTAACGGCACCGGACTGCCGGGCCGTAACACCGAAAGGGGGTGGGGGTAAAATGTCATAGCCAGAGCGGTCCCCTGGCGCGCTCTGGCTTCTTCGACAAGCCGAGAGAGAATCCTCTGATGGCCTAAGTGCACCCCATCAAAATTTCCGAGCCCGATGACCGGATGGGGGAGCGGCGTGTGGCGCGAGGCGTGGCGGATAATTTTCATACTCAGTGCCCCGAGGAAGTCCAGGGGCGGGTATGCTAACGTACAAGCGTCTGGAGCATGGTTTGTGCTTCAACCGTTTCGGCGGCTGACGGATGATCGCTGACGAGCTTCTGAAGGATCAGGCGCGCGTCAGTCTTGTCTCCAATCGCAAGAAATGCCTGGGCTTGTCGCAGGAGGGCTGCGGCAACGCGATCACCCCGTCTGTATGAGAGGACATCATTAAACTCAAGGATGGCCCGATTATAGTCATTCTGGACGTAGTGGCTCTCACCAATCCAATACTGTGCATCATCTGCCATTTGTGATTCAGGGCAACGACGCTGGAAGGTGCGGAATTCCTGAATCGCTGGATTATATTTCTGGTCTTGAAAAAGCCGGACTGCTCCGCGGTAGAGGTCTTGACACTCTGGGGTGTCATTAGTCGAGGGGGTACTGGTCGAGGGCTGGGATGGAGGCGTTCTCGGTGGAACCGGCAGGGCAGGCGAGCGGGTCGGCGTCCGAGGGTTGGATAGAGCAGGTTCGTCCGGTCCATACCCGGGTCTCCGTCTCACAGAGCGCATCTGCCCTTCAAGGGCGACTAAGCGTTCCTCAAGATTGCGCAGTTGTGGACCGGTTCCACTCTCTTGTTTGGAGACCTGGGCCAAGCGGTGCCGGAATTCTTCAATCTGACCTTGAAGCTGTTGGACCTTGCGCTGGAGGCTATCAATCGAGGCGCCGGTATTTGCCACTTGGGTGCGTATTGCCTTGCGCTCGTTCTGCACCAGTTGCAGGTCCGCTTGGGTTGCGCATCCAGCAAGCCAGAGGCCTAGCAGAATCAAGGGGCATAGCGCCCGGCGGCTAGCTCTCACAACACGAGTGTATAGCCAGGACTGACGCCCGTTGCCTAGCGTAGGACTGAGAAATGGCCGCGTCGATTTCGCTGCCAGCATGATTCATTCGAGTCGGTACACTGGGGCAGTTCTTCCCCATAACTAATGACGGAAAGCCGCTCAGCAGGGACCCCTAACGTAATCAGATAATCCTGCGCGGCACGGGCACGTTTTGCGCCAAGGGCGAGATTGTATTCGGCCGTCCCCCGATCATCGCAGTGCCCTTCAACTTCCACCTTCACCTCGGCATTATTTTGCAACCAGTCGGCATTCGCTTGCAGGGTTTGCCTCGCCTCTTCAGACAGCTCAAACGAGTCATAGCTAAAGAAGACGTCTTGCAAGGGCCCGCCCTCCCCCTCCTGCTGGACGCGCTCTTGGATGCGTTCGTCCTCCCCAACTGCAGATTCATCCATCTCCGACCCGCCAGAGCTCGTACTCGGAGTGCTTCCATAACTCATCGGCTGAGGAGACTGTTTCGGACATCCGATCAAGCCCAAGGAGAGCAGGAGTACACTGATCAGCCACCCACCACGGAATTTATTGTTGTGCATTCTTCACCATTTTTCCTCGTCCCACGCGTACTTATGGAAGGCGTGGCGACCACGCCGGACTAGTATCATTTCCACTTCCCCCGGTCAATTGCTGTAGGCTCTGGCCGTCCCGACTCACCAGATAGAGCCGCCCTCTTCGCGTCACCGCGAGATAGCGTCCGTCCGGCGACCACGAAGGGTGCTCACCACGGACAATGTGCGTGGCTTCCCCACCATCCGGATCGGTCCACATCACACGAAATCCGCCTGAGCGGGCCGTATAAGCGATCCGGTCTCCCTTTGGAGACCAGGCGGGATCGGTATTATAGGCGCTCTGAAACGTAATGCGTTTGGACTGTCCAGTTTCGATGTCCATCACATAAATTTGAGGGCTGCCAGTCCGGCTCGAACAAAATGCCAGTCGGCGCCCATCTGGCGACCAAGCGGGAGAAACATCGATGCCACCGTGGTACGTTAAACGACTAATTAACTGTCCTTGGGGCGAGAGCAAGAAAAGATCAGAATTCCCGTTCTGATCGATACTGACAGCGATACGGGTGCCGTCCGGAGACCAGCTTGCCCCATAGGCAATTCGGGCGTAGACCCGAGCCGACCGCCCCGTCGCCAAGTCGAGCTTAAACGGATAGGGTCCACCCTGCTTATACGAGATAAACAAGAGTTCCGCCCCAGTCGGACTCCAACTCGGTCCGAGGCTCAGCGTCCTGTCCTGCGTGACCCGGCGCACTTCGGTTCCACTCAGGTCGGTCACATAGACTTCCTTGATCCGTCCATCAACACGATTCGAGATGAAAGCGATCTTCGAATTAAAAGGCCCTTCTTCGCCGGTCAAGAAGAGCATGATCTGGTCGGCAAAGCGGTGCGCCATACGGCGCACGTCACGTTTGTGTCCGATATATCGTCTTCCGCCAAGCTGTTTCTGCTGGGTCACATCGAACAGGCGCGCCTCGATAGTCAACCGTTCGCCGGTCAGCCAAAATCCGCCTTTGACCAGGGCTAACGCATCCAGTACAGACCAGTTTTGAAAGTTAATGTGATCGAGTACAAACCCTTCTGGCCCCTCGATATACGCGCGCCGGTCGAGCACTCGGAAAAGACCAGAGAGCGTGAGATCCCTGGTAATAGTACTGGCAAAGGTTTCCCCGATTTGCTGCTCGGCGTGGGAGTCCGGATTAGACAGGGGCGAAATAGCGATCGGAACTCCGGCCCCACCGGGTTCCGGCACTTCAATCCGAATTTGGGCGGAAGCCGGTCGGGCCCATCCCGCCAGGACGGCGCTTACCGTCAGCAGTATCCCCAACCGGGCCATCCGCAGAGTCAACCCTCTCCAGCTCATTTCACTTGCTCCGTACCACTCACTCCGCGTCTGCCACGACCGAGCGCGCTACGTCTCGCCAAAAATTACCTCGACCTTTTGTCGGGTAAATTCATTCCGGTAGGCCGCCGGGGGGGGGGGAAGCGGGCTGGCCTTTCTCACCGCCCGGATTGCCGATTCGTCGAAGACGGTGTCACCGGACCGTTCGGCAAGCTCCACCTCGACAACCTCGCCGTTGGCCAGGATACCAAACCGCACCACCGCCGTGAGACCAGACTTGTGCTCAGCAACAATCCAGCTCTGCTTCACCCGCTGTTTCACCTGTTGCGTGTATAAAATAAAGGGAAGCCCCCGTAGCATATCACCGCCTCCGCCCCCCCCAGACACCGGGCCTGGAGGGGCCTCGGCCTGCAGCCGCTGCCGGACCCTGTCCAGGGCCGCCACGATCTGCTGCTCGCGGTCCTCGGCGTTCGCACCTTGCTCCTCGGGCTTTTTGGGCGGCGGCTTTTTGGCGTGCTCGGGTTTCTGGGCTGGAGGTTTTTTAGCCGGCGCCTTTTTTGGCGGCGGTTCTTTCTTCGCGGCTATTTTGACTGGCTCTTTCGGTTTGGCCACGGCTGGTTTTCTTTTTGGCTTCTTCGGTTCGACTTTTGGCGGCTGGGCTTTCGGTTTCTTGGCCTCGACCTTGGGCTTCTTCGGTTCGACTTTCGGCCCCTTCACTTCGACCTTTGGCGGCTGGGGCTTGGGGGCGGGCGGAGGCGAGAGGGCGGCCCCCAAGGCAGCCGGAGCAACCAAAGAGACGGTGTAGCTTTGGGGTGTCCGGGGTTTTGACTGGGGAGGGTCGGCAGCAGAGACCAGAACCAGGAGCAGCCCAACGTGGAGCAGCCCGGAAAGCAGCACCATACGGCCGAGCCGTCTGTCCTGGGGTGGGGCATCGTGCGGGTCCAGATTTTTTTGATCTTTTTTTAGCACAGCTCAGGATTTATTTTGTTCTGCGAAGCCACCTTCTGGAAGGGGCTCAGTCACCATGCCGAGCTTCGCTATCCCCGCGCTCCGTATGGCGGCCATGACCGCAACGACCTTGCCATACACAACGTCTTTATCCGCTCGGAGATAAACGGTCCGGTCTGCCCTCAGCTTCACAATTGCGGTCAGTTTTTCCCCCAAAGCGACAAGATCGAGCGGTGTATCGTTCAAGTGAATACGCCCCTCACCATCTATCGCCACAACCAACTGCTCTTCTGTCTCAGAGACAAGAGGTCCAGCCTCCACAGCGGGCAACTCGACGTTGACGCCTTGCTGCAAGATGGGCGCAGTCACCATAAAAATGACCAGCAGGACCAACATGACGTCAACAAAAGGGGTCACATTAATCTGTGAAATACTCCCTTCATCGTACTGATCAAAGGCCATAGTCTGCCATCCCCTTATCTAGAGAAAGTGACGTTCGGCAATATTGAGGAATTCGGCTGAGAAATTCTCCATGTCCGTTGCCAGGACTCGGACTTTTCGGCTGAAATGATTGTACGCCATCACTGAGGGAATCGCAGCAGCTAGGCCAATCGCGGTTGCAATCAGCGCCTCAGCAATACCGGGCGCGACGGCTTGAATGGTCGATGTCCGCGTGAGACTCAAGCCCCGGAATGCATTCATAATCCCCCAGACCGTCCCAAAAAGACCGATAAACGGCGCGGTACTGGCCGTTGTGGCTAAAAAAGTCAGCGCGCGCTCCAAATGAGTTACCTGCTCGCGCACGGCCCGGCGCATAGCTCGCTCGATATTATCAATCCCGCCTTCTTCCGGAATGGTCAGCGGAACGGGGTCGGCGGGCGCTTCGGGCGGCTTCCTCGTCCGAGTGAGACGCATGAGTTCTTGATAGCCCGCTCGGAAGACCTGGGCGAGTGGACTTTCCTTCATTTCGAGGGCTGCAGTGTGAATAGCGGGGAGATTCTTGGTTTCCCAAAATATAGTGGTAAAGCGCTCAGACTCCTGCCTGGCTTGACGCAGTTGGCGGAATTTATAGAGCATAATGCCCCAACTTACGATGGAGAAGCCCAAGAGGATATAGAGGACGGCCAGGACCACCGGTCCTGAGCCGGTAACCATATCGACAATGCTGTGGGTCTGCCGAAACGGAACGTCGGCTTGAATCGCAAAACGCCCAAGAAAACCATCCATAATCCACTCCCCACCCTCCACCACATATCGGTTGGCATACATTGGGGGCTTCGGTTCCTCTCGTGATCGGGAAAGCCTCAAATCAGGATCATTGATTGGTAGGACTAATACATGCGGAGAATCGAGTCAATCGTTTTCCTGGGTCGACCGTTTTTCCATGACGGGCTTTCACCGGACACGAAAGTATGAAAAAAGACTTGGCGAAGTCACTACCCTACAAAATGAGGAGAGTATGGCGATACGTGTAGGAATCAATGGATTTGGCCGTATTGGACGCAACGTTTTTCGTGCCAGCCTCAACGAACCCGAACTTGAGTTTGTTGCCATTAATGACATAACAGATGCCAAAACTCTGGCACATTTATTGCACTATGACTCTGTCCACGGTCAACTTGACGCCAATATTGTTGCCGAAGACAACGCCTTGGTCGTCAATGGCAAAAGGATCGAAATTATCCAAGAGCGTGATCCAGGCAAGCTGCCTTGGGGAAATCTTGGTGTCGACATTGCTCTTGAATCAACCGGCCTGTTTACCGCACGGGAACAAGCCTCATTGCATCTGTCGGCCGGCGCCAAAAAGGTCATTATTTCTGCCCCAGCCAAAAATCCTGATATTACGGTCTGCTACGGTGTCAACCATACGAACTACGATCCAGCATCCCACCACATCGTCTCGAATGCCTCGTGCACGACCAATTGTCTCTCGCCCGTGGCCAAAGTCCTGCACGAATCTTTTGGCATCACGCATGGCCTGATGACGACTGTGCATGCCTATACCAACGACCAGCGCATCCTGGACCTGCCCCACTCGGACATTCGCAGAGCAAGAGCGGCAGCCCAGTCGATGATTCCGACCTCGACCGGTGCGGCCCGCGCTGTGGGCGAAGTGCTCCCGGAACTCAAAGGGAAACTCGACGGCATGGCCGTCCGTGTCCCAACCGCAAATGTCTCGGTCGTCGACCTGGTCGCCGAACTGGGTAAAACCGTCTCGGCAGACGCAGTCAACGAGGCCATGCGCATCGCAGCCGAAGGTCCGCTCAAGGGCGTATTACAATATTGCGAGGAAGAGCTGGTCTCCGTTGATTTCAATGGGAATCCCCATTCGTCTATTTTTGACTCGGCCCTCACCAAGGTGATGGACGACAATTTTGTGAAAGTCCTTTCCTGGTACGATAATGAATGGGGGTTCTCCAATCGTATGCGCGATATGACCCTGTTCATCGGAAGCCAACTCTAGATAATTCCATGTCCACGCGGCTGCCCCTTATTGCTGGCAACTGGAAAATGCATAAGACGCCAGCCGAGACAGCTGAGCTGCTCTCAGCCCTAGTCGCGCAGCTGCCCGAGACGCTCTCAGATCGAGAAGTTGTGGTCGCTCCCCCCTTTACCGCCTTGGAGATCGCGGCTCGAACGCTGCGCGGCAGCCCGGTCCGTCTCTCCGCCCAGAACCTCCACGCAGAGACGCACGGCGCGTTCACCGGCGAGGTCTCCGGGCCAATGCTGAAGGCGATTGGCTGTCAGTACGTTATTATCGGGCATTCGGAACGCCGCCAGTATTATGGAGAAACCGACGAACAGGTCGCTCAAAAAATCAGAGCCGCCCAGCGGGATAACTTGACGCCCATCGTGTGCGTGGGAGAAACCTTAGCCGAGCGCGAACGCGGCGATACGCTGACGGTGATCTCACGCCAGATTCGGGCCGGTCTTGCGGGTCAGACCGCCCAGGCTGTTGCCACCCTCGTCTTGGCCTATGAGCCAATCTGGGCCATTGGGACGGGTCAGACCGCTTCGCCGGAACAGGCGCAGGAGGTGCATGCGGCCATTCGGCAGACGCTCGTCGAACTCGCTGGCCAGTCCAGTGCCGCTGCGGTCCGTATTGTATATGGCGGCAGCGTCAAGCCGGACAACGTCGATGGACTGCTGGCCCAGCCCGACATTGATGGCGCGTTGGTCGGTGGAGCCAGCTTGCAGGTTGACTCGTTTGCCCGTATCGTTCGCTTTGAGTAGGATATGCTTCCATGATGTATACAGCCTTGATTGGCCTGCATGTTTTCGCCTGTATTTTTCTGATTACGGTCGTACTTTTGCAAACCGGCAAGGGTGCTGACATGGGAGCCGTGTTCGGCGGCGGATCGAGTGAAACCGTCTTTGGCAGTTCCGGGGCAGGCAATTTTCTGACAAGGCTGACAACCGGCATCGCCATCCTCTTTATGTTGACCTCGCTGGTCATGACCTATGGGCTCGCACGTCAGACATCACAAAGTTTGTTCGACGATGTCCCTGCCCCGACTGTTCCCCAAGAGGCAACGGACGAGATTCCCCCGGCTAACATAGAAGAAGGCCAAGTCTCAGACGCCCAATCTGCCGCCCCTCCGCTGACTGAGACCGAAGCGGGAGCGGACACGGCGCTAGAAGCGGAAGCCACTTCAGAATCGGCAGCACCGGTGGCGTCCGAAAGCGAAGAGCCTCAGGCCGAAGCGCCGGCGGCAACGCAGAGTAACTAGTTCTTGAGCGCGGGGGGTTGGACTCGCGGGCTGCGTGCACTGCACGGGGTCTCAGGCAAGTGCGAGTTGGCCCACGCCGTCCGACACTTATTCGATTCCGTCTGACATGATCTTGCAGCAGTAGACGCACAGGAGCAACGCATGTCACAGACTCACGCGGTCGTCATCGGTGGCAGCATGGCCGGCTTATGCACCGCGCGCATACTCAGCACGCATTTCAACAGGGTCACCGTCCTGGACCGGGACACCTGTCCCGACGGCGTACGTGAACGTGCCGGGGTTCCGCAGAGCCGCCACGTCCATGCTTTGCTCGTACGAGGGCGACAAGAACTCAACCGTCTCTTTCCAGGCTTTGACAGCCTGATGCTTGAGCGCGGGGCGCATGAGATTGACTTTGGGAATGACTTTGCCACACTCCGGAACTGGGGCTGGGAACGCCGTCGCCCCACCGGCATGATGACCCTGTTCGCCAGTCGCAACCTCATCGAATCAACCGTCCGCGAGTTGTTCCGTAAGCTGCCTAATGTCGAGGTACTCGAGCAAACGAGTGCGACCGGCCTGGGCATGGCTCCTACCGGCCCTCCGCGCATTAATACCGTGCAACTCATACCGCGCGACGCAGAGGGACCTACCTCAATTCAGGCTGACCTAGTCGTTGACGCCAGTGGACGGACGTCAAAAGCGCCCGACTGGCTCCAAGCGCTTGGTATTACGCCTCCACACGAAACGATTGTAAATGCTCACACGGGGTATAGTTCGCGTTGGTATCAAGCACCGGACCAACTCCCCAAGGACTGGTGGTGGAAGGGCGTTTGGCTTGACCTCAAACTGCCGGAACACCCCCTGGCCGGCGTGCTCTTCCCGGTCGAACGCAACCGTTGGATTGTCACCCTGGCAGGAGTCTCCAAACACTATCCGCCCAAGGACGATGAAGAATTTACGGCAGCGCTCTCACAGTTGCGCTCTCCGGTCGTGGCCGACGCAGTACGTCTGGCCGAGCCTATCTCTTCGGTCTATGCCTACCGGAAAATGGAGAATCGATTTCGCCGGTATGAAAAATGGAGGGCCGGCGTGAGCGGCTTTATTGCTGTGGGAGACTCCACGTGCGCGTTTAATCCCGTATATGGACAAGGCATGACAACCGGAACCCTCTCGGCCGGTGCGCTGGACGAGTGCCTCAAAAAATACGGCCCGACGCATCCGGACCTATCGCGGCATTTCTTCAAGGCCCAGGCTCGGGTCCAGGCCGCCCCGTGGGGTCTCGCAACCGGGGCCGACTTCAGTTTGCCGACAACGGAAGGCGAGCGTCCAAAAGGCGCACGGATTGTTGGCCCCTA
This sequence comes from Desulfurellaceae bacterium bin18, assembly GCA_002238415.1. Classification (GTDB taxonomy): domain Bacteria; phylum Desulfobacterota; class Binatia; order Bin18; family Bin18; genus Bin18. The sequence goes on from MPMI01000002.1 coordinate 197,342, forward strand.
TATGAATGCCCTCTTCATGGCAGCGATCGAAGACATGACCCTCCGGCGTTACGTCGGTGAGGTCCTGCAGATGCTCAAGCCCCCCTCCAGCTTCTTTACCCCGGCAGTCATGGGGCGTGTTGCCAAGGGCACACTCCGTCGGTGGTGGCAACATCAATCCGAGCAGCCCGCTCCTCCTGCCATGCCACCAACGCCAATGCCTGTGGTCTAGGGAGATAACAGCGCACCCCTTGCCCCCCTAGACCAGCCAGGAAGAGCGCGGTATTATCCCCCGTCCACATTCATCTTTATGGTGAAAGTGCCCTATTTTCGCGAGGATGGCGGAACTGGTAGACGCGCTAGTTTGAGGGACTAGTGGGCTAACACCCGTGGGGGTTCAAGTCCCCCTCCTCGCAGTCAGAACTCCCTGTCTGTTCTTTTATCTACACGCTTCCTGCTCCCGTATTCCTTGACTCCCTTCCGGGGGTGTGAAACACAGGGGGGCCATGTCGAACGTCGCGTCGCATCACCAAATTGACCCAAAACAGAATCCAGACCGTCTTCTTTTCACCCTCGAAAACGGCCTTCGTGTCGCTATTCAAGAAGACCATTTTGCGCCCGTCGTGGCCATCCAGATATGGGTCAAGGCTGGCAGTGCGGATGAAACTCCCGATGTTGCCGGTGCAGCCCATGTCCATGAGCATATGCTCTTTAAGGGCACCCAGCGTCGGCCAGTTGGAGCCATCGCCACGGAAATCGAATCATCCGGCGGCAGCATCAACGCGTTTACTACTGCGGATCATACTGTCTATCACATCGTCTTGGCCTCCCGACATTTTTCAGACGGTCTCGATATTTTGACCGACGCCCTCCAAAACTCGACTTTTGACCCACACGAACTGGACAAAGAACTCCAGGTCGTGATGGAAGAATGGAAACGCGGCGAGGATTCACCCACCACCCGAGCGGCAACCGAACTGTTCGAGGTTGCCTATACACAGCACCCATACGGTCGTCCGATTATTGGCTATCGCGCAACCATTGAGGCGTTGAATCGTGAGCGTGTCGTACACTTCTACCAACGCTGGTACCACCCCAATAATATGACGGTGGTGATCGTTGGGGATATTGACCGCGAACAAGCTCGACAAGAAGTCCAGCGGCTGTTTGACCAAGCCTCCTCCGTGCAACTTCCCGTCCGTCCTCGTCCGCCCGAACCGGCCCAGACCGAACTGCGCCTGTCCAGCGTGGAGATGGACGTCGAGGAGTTCTACCTCTATTTAGGCTTTCCCCTTCCCCCGGCTGAACATGAAGATATTTTCGCTCTTGATCTCCTCAGCTTTATCGTGGGCGGCGGAGAAAGCTCGCCCCTGGTACAAAAACTCCAGGCCGAACAGGAACTGGTCAACTGGATTACGGCCAGCGCCTATACACCGGCCGATTCGGGCCTATTCATCCTGGCGGCGGCCCTGGAACAAGAGAAGGTTCGGCCAGCGCTCGAACAGAGCCTCTTCCTGCTTTTCCAGTACAAGCACACACTTGTAACCCAGGTAGAACTCGACCGGGCTCGCACAAATTTAGCCAGTGATTTTGTTTACCGACGGGAAACCGTCCAAGGCCAGGCCCGCCAACTGGGATATTTTCTCACGGTCTTCTCTGACCCTGACTATGAGCAACGCTACCTCAAGGGCTTGGCTGCTGTGACGCCCCAGGACATTCAGCGCGTCGCGCGTCAGTATCTCTCGGCAGCACGGCTTAATGCCGTCCTCCTGGGCAAGACGCAGGCCTCCAGTACCCCGACCGCCGAGGACATCACCCAATTATGCCACCGCCTCGACCAGCCAGTCAGCGCGGCCGGCGCCCCAGCGAGAACGAACGGGGCGAACGGCAGCCCGGTGACAGCCATTCGCCTCGATAATGGCGTCCGTCTGCTGGTGAAGGAGCACCACAGCGTCCCGGTCATGGCGGTGCAGGCGGCAACGCTCGGTGGCCTCTTGTTTGAAAGCGCACACAACGTTGGTATCAGTAATTTTATTGCCGGTATGCTGACACGCGGCAGCCAACAGTTCTCACGCCTTAGTCTGGCGGAAGCGGTTGAATCGCTGGCTGGCGGCTTAAACGGCTTTTCCGGACGGAATAGTTTAGGCTTATCCGGCTCGTTTCTCACGACCCATGTCGATGAGGGCATTGATATTTTCCTTGAGACCCTACTCCACCCGACTTTTCCAGCCGATGAGGTGGAAAAACGGCGACGTGAGATATTGCTGGCCCTCAAGAATCGTGAGGATGATCTCGCCCAGGTTGCGTTTGATTTGTTTTACCAGACCTTGTACGAGACGCATCCCTATCGACTGCTTACCCTCGGCAGCGAAGCCAGCATTGGCTCCATGACGCAAGAACAAGTGGCCGCTTACTACCGAACCCTCCTCGACCCGGAACGCTTGGTACTGAGTGTTGTTGGTGACGTTGAGACGACCCAGATGGTTGACCGACTGAGTGCCGGCTTATCAACCTTGCCCGCAGTCACGCCACCCTCCGCCCCAGCGCCAGAGGCCCGCCCAAGCGATGTTCGGACCGCCACCAAAAGTGCGAAGAAACAACAAGCCCACGTGGTCCTGGGCTTTCAAGGCGTCACCCTTGACAATCCGGATCGGTATGCGCTGAAAGTCCTTGATACCATCCTGTCCCGCCAAGGAGGACGGCTGTTCTACGAGGTGCGTGAACTGCGCGCCCTGGCCTATTCTGTGACCGCGTTCCATGTTGAAGGACTCGCCCCAGGGGTGTTTGGGGTGTACTTGGGCACAGACCCAGGCAGCGTGGACGAAGCGGTGAGCGCTACACAAACGGAGCTGGAACGCCTCCGCCAGGAAAAAGTCACGTCTGATGAGCTTGGGCGGGCCAAGAAATATATGACCGGCAGCTATGAGATCTCACTCCAATCCAATGCCGCGCAATCCGAAGAATTGGCCTTCAACGAACTGTACGGCCTTGGTCATACACATGGCCGTCTCTATCTCGATCATATCCAGCAGGTGACGCAGGCAGATGTGCAGCGCGTTGCCAATACCTATCTCAATCCAGCCGAGCAGACTCTGGTTATTGTTGGCCGATGAGTTCGGTAGGTTATGGTTGCGGAGCAATGGCTGCGGATTGCGGTGTCCGTCCCCACTGAGGCGGTCGAGGCCGTCTCATATTTCCTGGTTGAACTCGGCTCAATCGGTATTGCTGAGGGAGAATGGAGACCGGATACGCCACCGCCAGCCTGGACGCTCGTCCAAGGCTTTTTTCCCGTAGACCGGGACGGTGCGGCACTGTTGGCAAGCCTCACGACACATCTCCGAAGTATCGCTACTGAGTATCCCGCCCTGGCCACCTGTGTTCCTGAGTGTGCAGTCATCGCTAGTGATACCTGGCAAGAGCGCTGGAAAACCCACTTCCCCCCCCTCCCGGTTGGACAACGCTTGCTTATTCTTCCGCCCTGGGAAGTACGACCCGTGCAATCGCAACGAGCGGTGATTGGGATTAATCCCAGCATGGCATTCGGTACAGGGCATCACGCCACTACGCACACCTGTCTGGAAGCACTCGAAGCGTTGTGCGACACGTATGGCCCTCCGGCGCGAGCCCTGGATCTGGGCACCGGGTCCGGGGTGCTGTCTATTGCCTTAGCCAAGCTGGGAGTCCCCTCAGTTTGGGCAACGGATATCGATCCTACCGCGCTCGAAGAAGCGCGGAAGAACGCAAGGGTGAACGGTGTCGATACAGCCATCCATATCAGCGCTGCCAGCCTCAGCGAACTACCTGCACCTTTTCAGTTGGTCGTGGCTAATCTTTTTGCCTCAACGCTGATTACATTATGTCCGGCAATCACTCAAATACTGACACGTTCCGGCCATGCCATCCTATCCGGTATCCAGAGCGACCAGGCCGAGATCGTGCTTGAGACATTCAGTGCGCCAGACTGGACTCTGGTTGAACACCGTCCCAAAGACGACTGGACAACCCTGGTCTTACGTCGGGCCTCAGACTGACCGGACATGCGACGTTTCTTCATCTCATCCCAGGCCATCACGCAAGACCGAGCCCAGCTCAGCGGGGCGGAGTTCCATCATCTGCGGCACGTCCTGCGGCTCGACCGCGGCGTACGCGTCATCCTGTACGATGAAAGCGGTGCGACCTACCACGGAGAGATTCTGCATATCGCGCCAACGTATGCTGAGGTCGGCATTACGCAACACGCTCCTGCCGAGACACGCGCCTTTCACCTCACACTGGCTCAGAGCATGCTCAAAGGGCGCAAAATGGACCTCGTGATTGAAAAAGCCACCGAGCTTGGCGTCCACACCATTGTGCCCTTTGTCTCGGCCTTTACGGTTGCCCGTATTCCTGACGGCAAACGAGCCGAACGCGTCGCGCGCTGGCAGCACCTCGCCCGTGCCGCGACCAAACAATCGGGCGGCCTGCCGCCGGAGATTCGCCCGCCGCAACTTTTTCCGGCTCTCTTCCACTCCATCCCTCAGAACTCGGGAAAAATTATTTTCTCGGAACGAGAGTGTGCGTTACATCTCAGGGACTTTGCACGAGACTCCGCCCAATTCGATGCCCTCCATATTCTGGTCGGTCCGGAGGGCGGCTTTGCCCCTGAAGAAATCGAGCAGGCCCAGGCCGCCGGATTTGTGTCAGTCAGTTTGGGCGCTTCGGTCCTACGGGCAGAGACGGCGAGCATAACCGCTATCGCCCTGTGTCAGTTTCTGTGGCGAGACCCCCAATTCCCCCCCTTGTCTTAAGCCCGACGACTGCCTAGCATGCCGCACCTGTGGGCAGAGGAAATCCTTCTCCATTCTTCGGTCCGACGGGAGCGCGCAGGCGCGTAGGCTAAGAGGAGACAGCATGAGTCGATTGCGTATCGCCTTTATTATGGACCCGATTCAACACGTCCTTATCGACAAAGACACTACCTTTGTTTTCATGCTTGAGGCACAGACCCGGGGCCACGAGGTCTGGTATCTGGAAATGTCGGACCTGTTTATTGAACGCGCGCGCGCCATGGGCCGGGCCCGCCGGATCGAACTGCGCCGAGAGGTGAACAACCATTTTACCTTTGGCCCGGAGCATACCGGCCCGTTGGGTGAGTTTGACGCGATCTTTATGCGCAAAGATCCGCCCTTTGATATTGCCTATCTGCACGCGACCCAGTTGCTCGACCTGGCCCGGAATGAAGGCGCGGTGGTCCTCAATCGTCCCGCCGGCCTACGCGCGGCAAACGAGAAACTCTACGCCCTCAACTTTCCCAGCGTCATCCCTGCCACCCTGATTACCCACGACACTACGCGCCTCAAATCCTTTCTCGACGAGTTAGGCGGCGAGATGATTATTAAACCCGTAGATGGTCATGGCGGGGCCGGAATCTTTTATGTCCGTACGGATGATCGGAATCTGAATTCCATCCTCGAAACCATGACCCAGGACGGTCGTGAGGCCATCATCGCCCAGCAGTATATCCCGGAAGTCCGGCAGGGCGACAAGCGTCTCATCGCCCTGAACGGCGAACCCATTGGCTGTACCCTGCGGGTGCCTCGGGCTGATGAAAATCGGGGTAATATTCACGTAGGCGGAACCTGCGTCAAGGCGGATATCACCGACCGGGATACAGAGATCTGTCGCACCGTCGCCCCGTTTCTCCAAAGGGACGGGTTGTATTTTGTCGGGCTAGACATCATTGGCGACTATCTGACCGAGGTCAATGTCACCAGCCCAACCGGTGTGCAGGAAATTGATCGGCTTAACCAGACCTGCCTGGAAGCCCAGGTTATTGATTTTGCCGAGCAGCAGGTGGCAGCGCAGCCGCGTCCCCGTGCGTAACTGACATCCAATGCCGCGCGACACTCGCATTCCGCCTGGTCGGGCTTGGTCGGCGCATACCCGCGAGGTCTTCTATTCCTTTCTGGCCGGAATTTTCCTCACCTCGCTCACCTTGGGGAATGTAGTCGGGATTACGAAGTTCGTCGATCTTGGCTGGTTTGTGATTCCGGCGGGGCTGTTGGCCTACCCCTTTACCTTTTTGGCCACCGACCTAATCAGCGAGCTCTACGGCCGGCGGCGGGCGCAGTCCATCGTCTGGGTTGGTTTTTGCATGAATTTCTTCATGCTTTTCCTCATGTGGTTTGGCCACGTGTTGCCGGATGCCTCGGGCGTATCAGGGGCAACCGCAACGTTTGACGCCGTGTACGCCTTTATGAAGCCGGGCGTTATCGCCTCTATGATTGCCTATCTGGTCGCTCAGTCCGTTGATGTCCAACTCTTCCATTTCTGGCAACAGCTCACCAAGGGGCGACATTTGTGGCTGCGCAATAATGGCTCGACCATGCTCAGCCAAATCGTTGATACGTTTCTCATCTCGTCCATCCTGTATGCGTCCGGCGCGCTCGGCTCAGCCGTTGATTCGATAGACAAACTCATTCCGCTGGCGCTGTCCTCGTATGCCTTTAAGCTCGTCTTTGCCCTGCTCGATACACCTCTATTCTATCTGGGAGTATATTGCCTGAGAGATCGCGTCCCCACCGTAGACGAGAGTCGTCCCACAGTCTAACCGGCACGCTCAGGCGTACGCCATCGCCATGTCAGCCGGCTATTCAGATTGCCGGGCCGCCCACTCCTCAAACCGGACCATGCGTAGACTATTGGGCGTTTCGTGGAGAATATAGGTGAGTGGTTCGCGAAAGGTCTTGGCCTGAAACGATTTTTGAGCTCGTTCCCACAGGTCGAGGTCTTCTCCATAATTCAGATCACAAAATCCGCCCAGCTCGATAAAGACGGTGCGCTTTCCGAACAGCGTCCCACCGATCACACACTCGGATATGCGGATAAGCTTGGTCGGATCAAAGAAGTCGACGACCCATTGCTTGCCAGCGACCTGGACACCGCCTTGAATCAAATCAAGCTCATGGCGACGCAACAGCGCGAGCCGCGTCTCCAAATGGGCGGGACAGTATTCATCATCACTATCGAGACAGGCAATATATTCTCCTCGGGCTTCCGCAACGCCACGGTTGCGTGCGGCCCCAACCCCCTGATTTGCCTGTCGGACATAGCGAATCCGGTCGGACCGTTGCTGCCACGCCGCGACAACGTCGGCCGTATTATCGGTGCTGCCATCGTCGATAACGACCAGCTCCCAGTCCGTGAACGTCTGGACCAGCACCGATGCGATACTCCGCGGCAATAAATCCGCCCGATCAAAAGTCGGCAGGACCACGGATATTAGTGGCGTGTTGTGTCCTGCGTCTCGTCTCCCCGACATTGCTGCGTCCCTCCCCGCCCAACGTCGCTCTCACTGGACGTTGATTACCGCCCGCCAGTGGTCAAATCGTCCGCCTCCTCCACACGCGCTATCATCACCGACTCATCAACGTCAACGGTTCGATTCTCACCCCTTGCGCCCCCGTAACAGGGCTTGCCAAGAAACTGGATTAACTGCTAAGAGAATGCCCCACCGTGTGGGCAGGTAGCTCAGTCGGTAGAGCAGAGGACTGAAAATCCTCGTGTCGACGGTTCGATTCCGCCCCTGCCCACATCTTTACTCTCAATAAAACCGAGGCGGCGTTTACCTTACGGTGGGTTAGCAAGCATCTATCAGACGAAGCAATTAAGAGTATCTCCGACTTGGTACTGTCCTCAGTGTACAGTTGACTGCCTAATTTAGGCAGTGAGGGATTATTGGCGGATTGTTATTCGCAGTCCTTCAAGAGGCTATCGAGGCGCTGGATTTCCTGGCGTAGGGATTGCATCTTTTGCGGCGCTTCGATCACCCATTGTCGTGATGGATAATCAGTAAGAAAGAGCAGGGAATCCTGCGGACTATCGGCAAGTGCACACCACAGCCACTCCCATCGAGTGAACTTTTCTTGCCAACAGGTCACCTCTTGCCGGGCTTTCCGATAAGAAGATCAATGCCAGATTCGATGAGGTGATCCAGCCATTACGAAACATCCCGAATGGTTAAATGGCTATTTTACTCCAGCGCTCCTGATGGTGCCAAACTCTTTTCCTTGAAGTGCTGATGCCAATTCTCAAACGCTTTTGATGGCAGCCGTGCGCGACACCGCTGGATATTCACTTCCAGGTCCTGCACAAGAAATTCAAGCACGAGGTCCTGCACGTTTATCTTGATATCGCTCTACCATTATCGGTACTGTCCTAATTTGAACGCAAACGGCCTAATTTCAGCCCGAACCGCCTAATTTGAGGAGTCAATTATTCTCCTTTCTGGATGCTGTCCTATGTCGTTCACCAGTCAGGATGCCTACTGCATGCAGATCATCAGTGCATTCATTATATTCTGCCTTGTACACTTGAAAGTACCCAAGAAGATTATGGCCTTCTTGGTTGAATTGGTAGCTGATGCAGGTTGAGTGTACTGTTGTTGTTTCTTCTATATCCTCATCCTGCATATAGAAGGTATATAGAAGGTATATCGCTGGTTGTTGATGATACTTGGGAGTACCGAGACTACAAACTCCGATTCATCTTCTTGATGTACACCATACGCCAGGGCAATAACCGTATCCCCTTTCACCTCAGTAATTCTATATGACTTGAGAGTAGGGGTGTACCAAGGATCACTTGGGGTCGTCGGGCTGAAGTCGAGGGAGAACAGCCAGGTCCCGATCAGCCCGCTAAGCTGCTGCTGGCGCTGCTGTGCGTCACCTCTGCGTATGTGCAGTGTTTCTTCCTCTGCCCACCCAGGCCCACTCAGCAAAAGATTGGACACAAGGCCCGCGACAGCGAAGAGCCAAAACATGACCATACCTCCCCTTGACGGGTATGCAAGGATTATAGTGGCGTCAATCCCTTTGTTGACGTCTCTATAATCCCCTTGCACAGGGAAGAAAAAGGGATGAGACAGGCGCTACTGTCTCATCCCAGGGGAGGAGGTAACGTGGAATGAAAGACCCAAAAGCATGCCGATGTCTCACCGATCTTGGTGGGAACTGAGTCACCTTCCAAGGACGGGAAACATGTCCTCGGCGAATTTGTCTTTGGCAAGAGGAAACAAAAACCTGTATGGAAGGGAGGAGCGGAGAGGGCCTGACGATTTTGGGTACAACTTCTTCTAACTCATCAGTATGAATTGTCTTGAATAGACAGGGAGGCAATCAGCCATGACGTTTCAGATGTTTGATCGGATCAGTGCAGACCCGAATATTTGTCTGGGGCAGCCTACTGTTACCGGTACCCGGATTACGGTCTCCGTCATTCTCCGTATGCTTGCCTCAGGCATGTCGTGCCAGGAAATCGCACAGGAGTATCCAGAGCTGAGCAAAGAAGATGCTCAACAAGCCGCTGCCTACGGGGCGTGGTTAGCGTCTGAGCAGTCCCGTGCGTACCCTTCTTAGATCGTGCGTTACTTGGCCGACCATCACATTTCTCCTCGCACAGTCGCTCTTCTCAAGACCGACGGATACGATATTATCCGTGTCAGCGACATACTCCCTCAAGATGCTCCGGATTCTCTTATTCTTGAACGTGCTCGCCTCAATAGACGGACCGTAATCACCCAAGACCTTGATTACTCGGCTCTCCTTGCAACTACCCGCTACACTCAGCCCAGCGTGATATCTCTCCGTCTCCAAAACAATCGTCCTGAGCACCTGGCATCCATCCTGCTAAAAATACTGCCAACGATTGATGATGATCTCCGAACTGGAGCTATTGTTGTTGTGGAAGAAAACCGTATTCGCGTCCGTTCTCTCCCTCTGCCATGATCTCGGCTGTCTCCTACTATTTATTTAACTCCGCGGTATGCGAATCTTCTCAACCATGTCTTGAACCGCGGTTGGTGGCGGGCTGGTGAACGAGGACAGGACAAGCGCAACGCCAAAGTTGAGCAGCATACCAATCCCGCCGATGCCTTCGGGCGAGATACCCCACAACCAGTGCTCGGCGGTATTGGCTTCGGGGCTGATAAATTTGAAATAGATGATGTAGGCGGTGGTAAAACTCATGCCGCAGATCATCCCGGCAATCGCCCCGGCTCGGTTCATGCGTTTGGAGAAAATCCCCAGGACAATCACCGGAAAGAAGCTCGAAGCGGCCAGGCCGAAGGCAAACGCCACCACTTGGGCGACAAATCCCGGCGGATTAATGCCGAAATAACCGGCGATGATTACCGCTCCGGCCGCGGCGAGACGGGCATAGCGGAGTTCTTGCTGCTCTGTGATGTCCGGACGGATCACCTTTTTCATCAGATCGTGGGAGACCGACATCGACAGGACGAGCAGCAAACCGGCAGCGGTAGACAGGGCGGCCGCCAGACCGCCCGCCGCAACCAAGGCGATGATCCAGGCCGGCAGTTGGGCAATTTCCGGATTAGCGAGCACGATAATATCCCGGTCGATGTATAACTCGTTTCCCTGCCAGCCTTGCCCTGCAGCGTACTCGGCAAAGACTGGATTGCGATCATTATAATACTGAATCCGGCCATCCTGGTTCTTGTCGGAAAACCGAATCAGGCCTGTTTCCTCCCATTTTGAGAACCAGTCAGGCACCCGGGCATATTCTGCATTGTGCACGGTCGTTAAGAGATTGGTCCGGGCAAACGCCGCAACCGCAGGCGCGGTGGCATACAGGATGACAATAAACAACAGAGCCCAGCCGGCTGAGAGCCGCGCATCTTTCACTCTCGGGACCGTAAAGAAACGGGTGATGACATGCGGCAGACCGGCAGTCCCAACCATCAGCGAGAGAGTAATAAAAAAGACATCGATAACCGTTTTACTCCCCCGACCCGTATAGGCCGCAAAACCAAGGTCCTGACTTAAACCGTCAAGTTTATCCAGCAGAGACGTCCCAGGCTCCGTTGTCAGTTCCGCCCCAAAACCGATTTGGGGCAGCAGCGTATCCGTCATCAGTAGGGAGATGAAAAAAGTGGGCAACATATAGGCAAAGATCAGCACACAGTATTGGGCGACCTGGGTATAGGTAATGCCTTTTTGTCCGCCGGTCACGGCGTAGATAAAGACGATGGCCATGCCGATGATCACCCCGAATTCAACCGGTACCTCTAAAAAACGCGCAAACACAACACCCACACCCCGCATCTGACCGGCCACATAGGTAAACGAGACAAAGATGGCGCAGACGAGCGCGGCGACCCGAGCAGTTTGCGAATAATAGCGCTCACCCACGAAGTCCGGCACGGTATATTTCCCGAACTTCCGCAAGTACGGCGCAAGTAACAGGGCCAGGAGCACATACCCGCCCGTCCAGCCCATCAGATACATCGCCCCGTCACGCCCCAGGAAGGACATCATGCCCGCCATCGAGATAAACGAGGCCGCACTCATCCAACCAGCGGCGGTCGCCATGCCGTTAGCGACGGCACCGACCCGTGAGCCGGCAACATAAAAGTCACTCGTTGACTCGGCTTTGGCTCGCCAGGCGATACCGATATAGAGCGCAAACGAGAGGCCAACAATGATGAAGGTCCAAATTTTGACTGGATCTGTCGAAAAGAGGTCCATCATTGGCCACCCCGCTCGCTGCTGACCTCTTCTTTTTCCTCCAGGTCATATTCCCGGTCCAAACGATTCATCAGCCATACGTACACAAAGATCAAGACGACAAAGACATACATCGAGCCTTGTTGCGCCATCCAAAAACCAAGCCGAAAGCTGCCCAGCCGGATGGTGTTCAGATCGTCAACAAAGACAATAGACAGCCCAAAAGAAACAACAAACCAGACGCTGAGCAATACTCCGACAATGAGAAGATTCGTGCGCCAGTAGGCACGCAGGGACAGGTGAGAGACGGGGTCATTTTTCATACACGACGCACCACTTGATAGGTCAGACGGAACAACTGAGGAGCCACAGCCGAGGTCTTCTTTTGGAATGACAATCAACTAGGCAGCATCCGGGGGCGAGGGGAATTCATGCGAGACAATATAGTGGAGCACGCTCTGGGGGGTGATCAGACCAACCACAACACCTTGGCGTACTACAGGCAGGTGATGGATTTTCTGCTCTCGTAAAATGGTGAGCACCTGATCCGCAGGAGTAAATTCGTCGACGGTTATCACATGTTCCGTCATCAGTGCCTCCACAGCCACATCGTTGGCGCGCTGGGCGAGAAAGGCATCGAGCATGTCGCTTTCGGTGATAATGCCAACAACGCGTCCGTTCGCATCGGTGACGGGCAGGCCGGTGATGTCCAACCGAGCGAGTTGGCGTGCAGCCTCGGCTAGGGTCGTCCCAGGAGAGACGACCACATCGTTTACCGCCATAAATTGTCGGGCGTGCCCTTTCACTGACACCTCCCTCTCTCCCCACCGAGTGTATTGAGTCTGGCGTGGGCATTGTGACACACTCAACCTATCACGTCGAGATTGCCCATACGTCGATATCTTTCTTGCCACCTTGCTCACCCCGCGGCAGAATTACCATAAGATCGGCTCGAAGACAGCTCACTTCTGTGGTATTGGTACGGCAACGTCTTTTTGAGGAGGAATGACATGCCCGTCGTCCACAACGCAGCAGTAGAGAAATTTGCCCTCCCCGGCTTGGACCACCAGACCCTGGCCGGCCCGGAACATGGAATGCAAACCTTAGAAATGTGGCTGCAAACCATCAAACCTGACAGTGGGACGCCCGTCCACCGTCACGACTGTGAAGAGGCCATCGTGGTTTTGCGAGGCTCGGGACGCCTGACGGTTGAGGGTGAGGATACAGATTTCGGTCCGAACTCAACCCTTCAGATACCGCGCGATGCGATCCACCAGATCGTCAATACTGGGACAGAAGATATGTTCATTGTTGCGGCTCTCGGCCAGGCACCGGTCAGAGTCTGCACCGCGGACAATGAACACATGCCCCTCCCCTGGCAACGCTAAGGCGCCGGCGGATGGCCTGAGGGTCGGGCGTCTTCCTCGGCCCTTCTTCTTGTCCACAAAAAGAAACCGCCCGCGCCCAGTCCGCCACCTATCATATCCGCGACGACGTCGACCGTACTGGATACACGGCCCGGCACGAAACTCTGATGCCATTCATCACTGAGCCCATACCCAAGGGTGAAAATGAGGGCGAAAAGTACGGCTGTCAGGGACGAACATCTCGCCCACGTCTCTCGGAGCGCCACTGTCCAGAGCCAGCCCAATACGGCATAGGCGGTCACATGGGCTAACGTATCAGAGGAAGGAAGCACGTGGGGCAGACGCAGTCTGGGTTGATCGGACAGATAGTAGAGCAACCCGCAATAACCGACGACCGCCGACCATGCGAGGAACCGTCTGCCCCACGTCGCCCTCCCCTTTTGTCCCACCTGTTCGTGCAGCAATGGTATGATCTTCCACACGTCCTTAGCCATCTTCTAGCTGACGTCCATGATCTGCGTATTCACAAAATAGGGAAAGTCGAACGTGGTCATCTCACCGACCTGCTTGCCTGGGATAGGCAGCACACGAACAGAGAGCGGTTTCTGCAACTTCCAGCCTAAAGCCCCCACATCTGAAAGGAGTCCCATGAGATGCTGTTGAGAGACGTTGCCGGCAAGCGGTATGGTATCCAGCCCCGTGCCGCACACAGCGGAATAGGTCAGCAGTTGGGGCAGACTGATTTTTCCTTGATTATTGCGTTCGGCGAGACCGGCATCTTCGAGGACTGGCAACATGAGTCCACAATAGCCGCATTGATCGAGGACGGTCGCTTTGAGTGCGGCGGTGACCAGGGCGGCTGCCGCCAGCGTGCCTGGACTACCAAAGGGAGAGGCGCTGATCCGCTCAATTGCCCAGGCGATACTGCTCTCGGGACCCGGCGCCGGTGAAAGGTCAAAACCGGCAAAGCGAAAAGGCTGCGGTTCCAAGCGCTTCAGACGCTGCTCAAGGGGACGAAGCTGGTGTTCAAATGCCTGTTGTATCCGGGCGACAAGCCCGGCCGGACTGAGATCAGGCTGGGCAACGGACGCCACCACATCGGCCGCTTCAAGGGCAAGGGAGACGGCCGGCGTTCCAGTGTGGAAGGCCGCCGGGAAAAAAGGAGTTTGGGTCCGAATGTGTATCCCTGCCGCAAACCGGAGATTGCCAAATCCGTCCGGCGTTACATCTGCGATCTTCCTCATGACACCGGCGATCGTCTGGGTCACGGGCCGAGTGGGAACCTGATCGCCGTTGCCGAGACGCGCACTGACAAACACTGCTTCAGTCCCGGCGATCAGGTCTGGCAACAAGTCAACAAACTTCTGCTCCTCGGGCAGGCCGGGGTCTACCGGACCGAGCGCACAATAATCCAGCCCATTGGCGAGACAGCAGGCTTCCAGTTCCTGGGCAAAGCGTAGGACCGCAGCAGGAGAGCAGCCGGCCAGGTATTGAGGAAATGGGGGAGTGGCGAGGCGCAGGGTTTGTACCGCCAGTCCCTCCGCCTCGCAGATGGTCTTGACTTCTTGGGCAAAGCGTCCGGCGTGCGTGATCCGAGCGGTCTTCAACGGAAAGCCAGGGTCGAGTCCTATCGTAATGGACCGAATCTTCATCAGTTCCCCTCTCCATCAGCGGCGGGCGGAGTCATCTCCAGCATTGTCGCAGCCACGTTCTGCCCATTGGCACCGTTTCCATTTATCAGTATTATGCACGGGAAAAATAGAGTGACCCGACTATGGCGAAAAAAGAGGAGCCGACCACCCTATTGGACGAACAGGCCACGGGAGAGGGAGCTGATGTTCAGATTCGCCTGACGCGCCGCCCCCCATGGCAACCATCCCCGCGCCTCCCCGACTATCTGCTGGAAGACGAGCTGAATAGGCTCATGGACCCGCGCGAGTGGAAAACCTACCGGGCCCTGTGGCGGCACTCCATCGGTTTACGCCGGACGCCGCTGATTACGGCCGGCTATGCCGAAATCAGTGAGATGACGGGTCTGTCCCGCGCCTCAATTATCCGGGCATTGAAAGGACTCATGAAGAAACGCTATGTTATCCGCATTCTCGGACCAGAGGCGAAGGGTGAGACCCGGGTCGAAAAGGCCCGGCTCCCAACCAAACCGCGCGACGGGCATCGATATCTGGTCTGTACGTATCGCGAAGTCATAGAAGGGCGGCTCAAGGACGGCACGCCGCTCAAGGATATTCCCGAAGGTGGCCTTTTCCCGGAAGAGGTCCAGGTCTTTCGTCGTGAAGAGCAAGACCCTTTATTCTCGACCTAGCGCCCTTGCATCCGGTCTCCGCGTGGGGCATTCTCGGTCAATTACGAGTGGCGATAAACCTATGAGTGCAGGAGTGACGCAACGGTATTGTGGACAGAGATCGGGACTGGTGTTCGGCATCGTCGTCTTCCTTGCATGCAGCCTGTTCGACTGGACCGCACCACGCGTCTCCGAGGCGCAATTCCTGGGCCAGGGCACGCGCTTGGGAAGCCGCTTGACGCGCGAGAGTCGGACGCGGCTCCGCCAGGAAAAGCAAAAAAGAGGGTCGGGACCGGAACTGGAAGAGATTGTCCGTCGTCTGGGGAATGACCGGCCGGAAACACGCATGAGCGCGGTGAAGTCGCTCGGAGAAATGAAAAACCCGAAGACGATTGACTATCTGCTCAACGCCACCGCGGATGCTGACATCCGTGTCAAAGTCAAAGCCATTGAATATCTGGGCAATATGCGGGCGACCGATGCCACCCCGGCCCTGGCCCAGCAGCTGTTTTTACGTGACGTGCATGCCGGGGTCAAAAAAAAGGTCCTGATTGCCTTAGGCAAAATTGGGGACCCGCGGGGCGCCATGCCCATTATGGAGTTTCTTCGACGCAATCTTGATGTGCCGACAAAGGGCACAGCCCTGTTTGCCCTGAAAGAGGTGGGGACGGAGGATGTCCTCACATTTCTCGACGAATTCTCCCGTATCGAGGAGTCCGTCCCGCTGCGGAGGCTGGCTGCCGATGCAGCGATGGATATCCGTCACCGCCTCTCGCCGGAATTCGCTCCTGTGGTCCCCTCGTTCGTGAAACAAGTTGAGCTGCGAGAAAAGATGAATAAGGGCGCACAACCGTAATCCTTGGGTGTGGCTGGAATGTTTGCCTCTGGATTGTTGCTGGAAAGGGAAGGAATGCATGCGTAAGAGCGGATCGGTACGACACGGCGTTTTCACCGCTGGCCTCCTCCTCCTGTCAGGATTGCTGCTGGTGGACCGCCTCCCCCTGCACGCCCTGGAATTATTCGGTTCAAAAAAAAAGGAGGAAAAGAGCGAGGCGGAAGCGCGGCAACCGGTAGTCACAGGTGTGAGCCGGCTGCCCGATTTTGCCAATATAGCGAAAACGACCATGCCCGCGGTCGTGAATATCTCAACAACCCAGGCATCGACCCGGCGCCCCCAGCGTCGCCAGAGACCAATGCCGGGACCAAACCCATTTGGCGGGGAAGACCCCTTTGAAGAATTCTTCCGTCGCTTTTTTGGCGACCGCCCTCCCCCGCGCCAGCGGCGCAGTCTAGGCTCCGGCTTCATTATCAGTCCAGACGGCTATATTGTCACCAATGAGCATGTTGTAGGCGAGGCCGACAAAATTACGGTCCGTCTCTCAGACGAGGATGAGTTTGAGGCGACAATTATTGGGACCGACGATAAGACGGACCTGGCCCTGATCAAAATTGAGTCAGAAGAGTCCTTTCAGAGTGTACCGCTCGGCAGCTCGTCGGACTTGCAGATTGGCGACTGGGTCATGGCCATCGGCAACCCGTTCGGTCTCGAACAAACAGTAACGGCTGGCATCGTCAGCGCCAAAGGGCGGGTTATCGGTGCCGGGCCGTATGACGATTTTATCCAGACGGATGCCTCGATTAACCCCGGCAACTCTGGCGGCCCCCTCTTGAACCTCCGGGGCCAGGTCGTGGGTATTAACTCGGCCATTTTTAGCCAGGGCGGCGGCAATATCGGTATCGGCTTTGCCATTCCTATCGATATGGCCAAATCGATCATTAACCAACTCAAAGACTCGGGGAAAGTCACCCGTGGCTGGTTGGGGGTCGCTATTCAAACGGTCACGGCAGAGCTGGCAAAATCCTTTGATCTGGAAGAGCCCCTCGGCGCCCTGGTCGCTGAGGTTACCGAGGGTGGACCGGCAGAAAAGGCGGGTCTTGAGCGGGGCGATATCATTACCCACTTCAAGGGTGAACAAATTCTGAAATCACACGACCTCCCGGCTATGGTGGCGCGCACCCCGGTTGGGGAGAAGGTCAACGTCACCATTCTGCGTGGTGGGAAAGAACAAACCATCTCCGTCGCGCTTGGAGAATTGACCGATCAGATCGCCCAAGCGGGTGGCGGCGAAGAGAGCGAGGCAAGTTGGGGCCTGACCGTCGCCGACATCTCAGACGAACATCTCCAACGCTATCGCCTGCCAGACGACCAAAAAGGCGTCGTTGTCACGGCGGTTGAGCCTGGCAGCCCAGCCGAACTGGCCGGTATCCGTCCCGGAGATGTGATCGAAGAGGTGAACCGGCAGACCGTAAAATCGGTGCGTGATTTCACGACGGCCGTAGAGGAAGTCAAAGACGCAGAGACCCTCCTGCTCCTGGCCCGTCGAGGGAATTTCACGTCGTTCTTTGCACTCCGTAAACAAGGCTAAAAGACGCCTGTGGGGCGACTAGCGTCCCACGCCCGGCTTTTTCAGGCAAACAGAGGCGCGCCGACAACGACGCCATACCTCAGGCTATAGTCCCTGAGCCAACTCAATCAAATAGCCGTCCGGATCACGTACGTAGGCCGTCCGCTGTCCCCACGGGCGGGTTGTCGGCGGGGTGACCGGTGTTGCTCCACCAGCCAGTATTTCCGCATACGCCGCATCAACATCGACGACTTTGAAGCCCAGTTCGAAGCCCGGAGCAGTCTGTTGAGCGGGCTCCAGGGCGAAACCGACCACGGATTCCATGGCCGGGCGGGTATAGAATCCAATGCGGGTCACACCGGTGTCGAGTTGGGCGTAGTCTCCGGAACGATGGCCGAGTTTGAGCCCGAGAACCTGGGTATAGAAATCGAGGGCGCGGTCGAGGTCATCAACAATCAAGATGATATAGTCTGCCACTTCAAGTTGCATACGGGTATCCTGGCAGGACCGGCCTCAGACCGTTGCTGGCGTAGTGGAGGGATAGGGCTGCAAGACCTCTTCCATTGTTCGTGACTGGTCAAAGAAAGACAGCACCCGCAGCAGGACTCCGTCCACAATGGCATCCGGGCAGGACGCTCCGCAGGTGAGGGCGATATCAAGTGGACGGTGTTCGGGTAGCCAGTCCTGCGTGGTCTCGACCTGTTGCCGGTCTAAAACAAAATGGTTGATGTAGGCCGGGGAGACGATGTCCTTTGCACCTTGAACGAAATACGTCCGCATAGCCGCCCGACAGAGCTCGACAATATGCGAGGTGTTTGACGAATTATACCCGCCGACAACAAGGCTCAGATCAGCCCCATGCTCAATTAACGCATACGTGGCGTGCTGATTCTCATTGGTCGCATAACACAGGGTATCAGACGTGTCGGCAAAGGTCTCACTCAACCGATCCTCACCGTAACGGTCGGCCAGGGCTTGGCGCAGAATCTGGGCAACCTGTCGAGTTTCGGAAGCCAACATCGTGGTTTGATTGACGACACCCAGCCGTTGCAAATCTCGCTCAGGGTCGAAACCGCGAGAGCAGGTACGGCCGAAGTGCGCAAAGAAAACGTTCGGTTCAAGTCGGCCACGAATAATATCGCCTAAGATATGCGTCTCTTCGAGATTGAGGACGACGACCGTCGGTGCATTTTGAATACTATGCGAGAAGGTCGCACGGGTTTCTTCATGGGAAGCTTTTCCGTGCACGATAACGGTATAACCGCTACTCCCAAGCTGAGCGCTGCGTTTCCAGACGCGCTCTACAAACGGACAGGTGGTGTTATAGGTGTACGGGTCTAAGCCGCGTTGGGCTAAGGCGTCCTGGACTTCCACACTCGCACCAAAGGCTGGGACGACCACAATGTCCTCCGCAGTGAGCTCATCCCAGGCGATCAGGTGTTCGCCCGCTGAGGAGAAGATAAAGCGCACCCCCCGCTCCTGGAGATCATGGTTCACCGCCGGATTGTGGATCATTTCGCTTAGGAAAAAAATGCGCTTATCGCTATTCTCCTGAAGCGTCCGATACGCGATCTCGACCGCATTCTCCACGCCAAAGCAGAAACCGAAATGACGGGCAAGGATAAAACGGACCGGACCAAAGTCGAGCACTGTGGGCAGTAAGTCCTGCTTGCGGGGGTCATGCAGTTGGCGGTATTTTTTCACCCGCGAGATAATCGGGCTTTTATAGAAGTCTGGGATATGAAACTGCCGAGCCATGCAATGTCCTCTCTGCCCTACCCTGACTCAGTATGCTCTGGACGAAAAACCTTGAAAACCGGCGCGCTTCCTCCTACCAGATTGCCTCATCCTTCGCAATATTGTTGGGATTCTTCACACCTTTGAGGCGGTATGGGCCTCGGTGTCAAGGCTCCGCTTGTTCGTGCCTAAGGGCTGTGGTACGGGGGGCAGGTGTACTCACGCATACGGGGAGGCAATCATGAAAACACGCGCAGCAGTAGCCTGGGAAGCCGGCAAACCACTCGAACTGGAAGAAGTTGACGTCCAAGGTCCGCAAAAAGGCGAAGTGCTGGTCCAGATCAAGGCGACCGGCGTGTGCCATACCGACGCCTTTACCCTGTCAGGAGATGATCCGGAAGGCGTGTTCCCTGCCATTCTCGGTCACGAAGGTGGGGGCGTTGTAGTCGAGGTTGGCGCGGACGTCAGCAGCGTCAAAGAAGGCGATCATGTCATTCCCCTCTACACGCCGGAAGACCCGAATTGCCCGTTCATCAAATCGGGCAAGACCAACCTGTGCCAGACGATACGCGGGACACAAGGCCGTGGGCTCATGCCGGATGAGTCCAGCCGTTTTTCGCTCAACGGCAAGACCATCTACCATTACATGGGAACCAGTACCTTTAGCGAATATACCGTGCTGCCTGAGATCAGTACTGCGGTGATCCAAAAAGACGCCCCGCTTGAGAAAGTCTGTTTGCTCGGCTGCGGAGTCACTACCGGGATCGGCGCGGTCAAAAACACGGCAAAAGTGGAGCCGGGGAGTACCGTTGCAGTATTCGGTCTGGGCGGAATCGGTCTGGCCGTCATCGTCGGAGCCGACATGGCCAAGGCGGAACGCATCATTGCCATTGACGTGAATCCTGGCAAGTTCGACCTGGCCAGGAAGTTTGGGGCAACCGATGTCGTCAATCCACAGGACCATGACACTCCTATTCAGGACGTGATTGTGGATATGACCGGCGGCGGCGTCGACTATTCGTTCGAGTGCATCGGGAATGTGAACACCATGCGGGCTGCGCTGGAATGCTGCCACAAAGGCTGGGGAGAGTCCACGATTATTGGGGTGGCAGGAGCGGGCCAGGAGATTGCGACCCGGCCCTTCATGCTGGTCACGGGCCGCGTCTGGCGTGGCACTGCGTTTGGCGGGGTGAAGGGCCGTTCAGAACTCCCCTGGTTTGTCGAACGTGCCATGACGGGCGAGATTCCGCTTGACGATTTCATTACGCATACCATGCCGCTCGATGGGATCAATACGGCATTTGATCTCATGCATGAGGGCAAAAGCATTCGGTCGGTGATTCATTATTAAAGGCTCCCCTCCCTGAGACAGACAGGAAAGCGGCCTGTCCCGCTGCCGCTTTCCTGTGGAACTTAGTATGGATATCTCTGATCAAGCGGATAGTCTCCTCAAGGTCGTGCATGACCTCGCTCCCCACGTTCGTTCGCTCATTCATCAGATTGAAACCCAGCGTCGCCTCCCCCAGTCTCTTGTTGATGCCATGGCCGCCGCGGGCCTCTTTCGTCTGCTGATTCCTCGCTCGATGGGCGGTCTTGAGGTCGACGTCGCTACGTTCATCCAGGCTATTGAGGCGGCTGCAGCCTTGGACGGATCAGTCGGCTGGTCGGCCATGATCGGCGCAACAGGAGGACTGACGAGTGGCTATCTTCCGCTGGAAACTGCTCAGGAGATCTACGGCAGCGATCCTCATATCGTCACTGCCGGTGCCTTCGCTCCGCACGGTCGGGCTAGGCCGGTCGAGGGCGGCTACCGCGTCACAGGACGTTGGCCCTTTAACAGTGGTTGTGAATATTGCGCCTGGCTCATGGGGAACTGCATTATCCATGAGGCTGATGAGGCTCCACGGCTGCGTTCGGACGGACAGCCAGACATTCGTCTGATGCTCTTTCCTGCGGCGGAAGCCGACATCATCGACACTTGGTCAGTCTCCGGCCTTCGGGGAAGCGGCAGTCACGATATTGCGATCCAGGATCTCTTTATCCCCGAGGAAAGAACAGTCGCCTATGGCCTTGAGCCCCCTACGCAGCCCGGCCCGCTCTATGCCTTCCCAACTTTCGGATTGTTGGCGATCAGCGTTGCCAGCGTAGCCGTGGGCATTGCCCGAGGCAGCATTGACTGTCTGATAGAGGTTGCCCGCACCAAGATTCCCACCGGAGGGCGGCGCCCGCTCTGCGAACGCCCCTTTGTCCACATGCAGCTTGCACAGGCCCAAGCACGGTTCCAGACAGCGCGTGCCGGACTCCTGGCAGTGGCCCAGGAGATATGGGATATGACGTGTCAGGGGGAAGCGGTTCCCCTTGAGCAGCGTGCGGCTATTCGACTTGCCGCCAACCACGCCACCAGCGAGTCGGCCGCAGTGGTGGATGCCATGTATACTGTCGCTGGAACCAGCGCTATCTGGGATACGAGTCCGCTCCAGCGGGCCTTCCGCGACATCCATGTGCTGACCCAACACGCGGTCATCGCACCACCCTTATATGAACTTGCCGGCCGTGTATTGTTTGGTCTCAGGGCCGATACGTCGATGCTGTAGCTGTCTGTCCACTTTCCTGCTCTCGCCTGTCAGGGAACGACTTTTTTGAGCAATTGGAGGCTGACGTGAGGGTCCTGGTAGGGGCCGCTGACCTGAAACGGCAGTGCCGTGAGTCTGTCGGTGCTCTGGGCGAGCAGTTTGCCCGCCAACGGCACCTTTTCAACCACACTCGTAAGACCGCGCAGCGGAATAACCTCGGCCGTGATATCAAGCACTTTCTGCCGTAAGTTCACCCGACCTCGGGCGTCCAGGCGCACGGCCTCTCCGATGAGAGACAGGTTCTCGGTGGTGAGTTGCCCGTGTTTCACGACAACATCTCCGGTCAGCGAAGAAAAGGGCAGCCCTTCGCGGGGGAACTGCGGCAACGAAAAACTGAGCAGGCTTTGCAGACTGACGGCGGTCCAGAGCCGAACGAGAATCGGGAGTTGCTGGGCAACACCGTCTTGAACTGAGAGCGTCAATGTCCCATCCCATTCCTCTGGATCGTCCCAGAACTCCCAATTGACAACCTCGATGTCGCCGCTGGCATCTAAGGTACCTGAGAGGGTATCGGTTGGATGGCCAAGCGCGCCAAAAAAATCTGCCGCATCAACCTGACTCGCCTGCGGTGCGAATGAGAGGGCGGACGAGTCAAGCCAGAACGTCCCTTCGCCTTGGAGATCGCCGGCTGAGACACCGGCTTCTTCGAGGCGAAAATCGACCTGACGTTCATGCCGGTAGACAGAAGCCCGGACCGGCGCCGCGGTAAACGTCTTATATTGCACTCGGTCGCAGTGGACATCGACACGTATCTTGTTCTGTTCTGTTGCCTCTTTCTTCTCTGACCGAACGGCATTAGGGATCAAGACCGAGTCGAAATCCAGATCATCACACTCCACGGTGACATCCAGCTCTAGGGGCTCAAGGCTTCGCACTTCACCCGAGCCCGTCACTCCAGCACCGGACAGGCTGCCCTGCTCGATCACAAATCTACCCTGCTGTCCGCCCCAAGAGAATTGTCCGCGCATGATATCGAGCGGTTCAAAGAACGACAGCACATCCACACGGGCCTGACTCAGAACAATACTCCCCTCAGTTTCCAGGAGGTGACTTTCCGGACCGAACCAAGCATCCACCCGCCCACTGATCTGTCCGTAGTGTGGTTGCACCACCGCATCAGCAAGCAGCGGAATAACGTCCTGGATGGTCGCCTGTGGAATGGAGAGAGTCACGCGTCCTTGCTGCGAGGCCGTGAAAGGACGCTCAATCGTCCCCTCAAGCATCCCAACAGAGGTCCCAATACGAAAACGGATATCCCGCAATGAGGCCAATTCCGGCGTGAGGTGGACGGCGCCATTCACCTCAGACACAGCTAGCCCCCACTCGGGGAGGACGCCTCCGGCTGAACGCCATTCCACCCTCGCTGAGTACGAGCTTTGGCTTTTCTTATCGGGAGGAATCTGTGCACTCAACCGAATATCAGCGTGGCCCGACGGCTGCTGCACTGCTTGCCTGTATGCCTCTCGTTCTTCGCTCGGCACAAATGAGAGCAGAGGATCCAGATCATCGGCCAGGTTTATCTGCGCAGCAAGGTTTACCGTGAGCGTTGGCGAATTTTTTGAGAAGAGCGGCGCCCAATCAGCGCTCAAATTCGTCAGCTCAGAAGACTTTCCGTACGAGCCCTTCAGTTTCGAGGCACGCAGTTGACCAGCCTGCAAATGAAGCTGCCCTGAGGTCAAATGAACCGGGGTATTGGTCTTTCCGAACCGACCTTGCAGCTCCTCAATCGTGGCGTTGAAGGTGAGTGATTCCGGACTTTGGGCCAGGTTTTCGAGCAGCCCAGCTATCGGTGCGACCACCAACCATGAGGAAGCATACGCTGGATTATCCCAGCGCAAATTGGTCATGCCGATTCTTCCCTTCTCAACTGTCAGTTGTGAAAAACGGGCCTCTCGGACGCTCACTAAACCCGAGACGTTCGTACTCGTATTCGCTTCCCCGGCATACTTCCCGGAAAAGTCCACGTGCGCCGAAGGCCAATTCGCGCCGAACCACGCACCCAACTCATGGACGGCAACATCCTGGAGACGAATGTCTCCTTGCCATACTGCTGGAGATGCGTCCGGTGTCGGCTGCCAGTGTGTAGCGCGAGAGCGGAGCGTCAACTGTCCCACCTCCCCGTTCTGCCCCAGGTTCGCACCCAACCGCGCCTCTACTCTGCCATCCGGCTCCAGAGAAAGCCGCAGATGCGCGCGGGTGAAGACCAGGGGAACTTCAGCAGATGCCTGCTGAAAGACAAACGTCGCATCTTCCAAGACAAGTTGGTGGACCAGCAGTTGAGGCGAAAACCAGAGATTGGCATCGGACGGAGTTTCTTCAGCGTCTTGGGCAGGCGGCTTCACCTGGCGAGAGAACAGGCGTGCAACCGGAGCGACCGGTTCGGCATTCGATGTCGGCCGCATGAACTGGACGCTCGGCTTTAAGAAGAATATCTGGCGAAAGAGGAGCTGTCCGCGCAAGAGCGCTTTGGGATCAAGCACCAGATCAATGCGTTCGGCCGTCACAAAGGGAGCGGTGCTACCGTACTCTTGCATACTGACCGTCTGAAACTGAACCCCCACCCCCTGCCGAAAGGAGAGCGTACTTGATGCAATCTCCACCTCTGCGCGTAAGAACCGTTCCAGTTCCTGTTCAAGGAAGGCGACATAGCGCTGCTCGGATAAGAACCAGCCAGCGAGTAAAAGTCCCAGCAGGACACCACTCAACCCAAGGGCGACCAGACCCAGCGTCAGTCGCCGGAGTCCCCGTAGATAGCGAAATATTCGGGGTCGTCGTTCTTCCGTCCCCGTCTCAGCTTGGGCCATGCTTACGTCTATTCAGTCATACCGGTAGGAGGTTCATCAGCGACGAAGGCGCGAATAGTTTGGAAATACTGTTGCCCGGCGACTCCGTACAGGCCGACATGCTTCCCCCCTGGAATTGGATAAAACTGCTTGGGTGAAGGAGCCAGTTCATACAGGTCGCGGCCCTGCTGAAAGGGCACAACCTGATCTTGGCTGCCATGAATAATAAGTAGTGGCACCCTGAGTTTTGGAATAAGTCGGGCTGAGTTGAGATCGTCTTTCACCACGAAGGCCAGGGGTGGCAGCACGATTTGTCCCATCGCGTGCAGGGAGTAAAACGGGGCTTCCAGAATCATGCGCTCCGGGCGCACCTCCAGTGCGGGCTCAACCGCAAGGGCAATCGCGACCGCGCAGCCCAGGGATTCGCCAAAGAAGACGAGTTGCTTTCCTTTGCTCCAGCCCCGTTCTTGAACGAGTCGGATAGCGGCCCGGCCATCGGATATGATGCCGGGAATCGACGGACGACCATGACTCAGACCGTAGCCCTGGTAGTCAAACAGCAGGTGACTGCCGCCAACATGAGTATGCATCAAATAGGCGTGCTCTAATCGATTCTGGATATTGCCGCCATTGCCGTGAAACCAGATAAAGACGGCGTCTCCCGGACCGGGGATATACCAGCCGTGTAAGAGCCGCCCATGCTCTCCTCCAAAGCGAACGTCCTCGTAGGCCAGCCCATGGGCGGCGGGCGTGACGTTGACAGTCGGGCTGGGATGGAAAAGGAGAGCGTTCTTCAGCCATTCAACCGGAGCGACGAGCGTCGAGGCCAAAAAGGCGCTCCAGCCGAGGACGGTCTGCGTCATGCTTATCACGGTATATTTACCCCGCTGGCGAGGGCCGAAGAGAAGCGTGCGAGCTGTTCCTATGCTTTCTCGTTGTGGCGGGCCGGGCGCTTCTTCTTTTGATATAAACCACTCCGCCCTTCCAACAAATCACGTTGAGCCAACCCTTCTTCTGGACTGCCCCGGCCACTCACAAAGCCATAGCTGGCCTGCACGAACTCGTCGATCTTGTCTTCGTCCGTCAAGGTCCCTGCACTGAGCGCCAGATATTCCCGCATCACAAACTCCCCACCACCGGGATGAAAAAGGTCTCCAGCCCGACTGGCACTCGCGGAAATCAGCTGCATGGCCGGGAGTTTCAAGGCCAAGTCTTCACCCAGGAGAAAAGAAAAGGGATTACCATTGGCGTAGTAGCACAAGCCACCAAACATGCGTCGCTGCGTGACCCCCGTCAGTCCCAAACGCGCAATGGCTTCATCTAAAGTCAACTGATGACGTGGCGGCGGACGTTTTGCCTTTTGCTTTGCTGTCTTTTGTGCCATGGCGGTCGAGACCGAGGGGTGAGACAGAGCGGATACACGCGAATGCGGTCTATAAGAGCCCCTGCGAACCCTCTCCCTCCATCACGGTTCCGGGGGCGATTACCAGCCCCAATCCGACCAATATCCAGAGCAGGACAATGCCGCATACAATCCCTATAGCAATTGCGCTCCAGTACGATGCAAGCTCACCACCTTGTTGGAGGTGCAAGACAAGAGCCCGCCCCTGCAGACGAGTCGCGAGGAAATACATGACAAACACCTGGAGACCAACCAGGAGCGCCTCAATCATACGTTGCTCTTGCGGTATCAATCTGCTGAGGAGCAACGAGCCTACCGTCAGCATTCCTGTCCAGATGAAAATATCCCGAATAGCACGGGGTTGAGACAGTCTCCGGCAATTCATTGACAGCAGGACACCCCCGGCAAGGGGAGAACCGAGGAAGGTGGCTAAGACAACGGCCCACACAGAATAGAGAGGCTCCTGCGAGGTATTCGTCCTGGAGTTGGGTAGATCAGTCGGCGGCATGGCACCTCTCCACAAAAGATATCCATCGGTCACGGTTAACGCCCGAAGGCGCTCTGAGGCTACCCTTTGCCCCAGGACAATTCAACTGAGTACGACACCGGTGCTCGTGCGTGTATTTGCTTCCTCACCACGGGCTATGCCACACTCAGGGTCTGCCGTCCAGGAGGCCAGTGTATGGCAAGAGACATAATCATTTGGAGTTTCGGGGCCCTTGGCTGGCCGCATGTGGGACTTGGGCGAGACGAAGATTCCGCGCTCGGTCGAGATGGGCCGTTCGGCCCAGACTCCAGCAATGCGTTTGAGGACTAAAGCACGATGCGGGAGAGTAGTCGCTCGGTGGAGGTCACGAGGATTTGACTGGAGAGGTCACCAGGTGGAAGCGTCCAGCCGGAACAGTGAGGACCGTCCAGACGCTTCCACCTGAAGTCAACTATTCAAAGGATTCATCGCACGCAGCAACGGTTTCAGGATCGGTCGCGACTTGGTCGGCCCACTCACGGGTCTGGAACCAATACTGGCTGCGCTGTTCGAGCCAGCCGCTAGCCGTGTTGGCCGCGATCCAGGTATTGAAGAAATTCAAGGTATCGAGGTCCCCTTTCCGCACGGCTATCGCTCCCACTTCCGAGGCAAACGGCTCCTCGAAGGGCAGATTCAGGGTCTCCGGGTGAGCCTCAACCCACGTGGTCCGCGTCGTCGCGAACGCCGCAGCAGCATGGGCGTCACCGGCGACGACTGCCTGGAGGACAGCGGTAGGGGTATCAAAGAGCAGGAGCATGGCATCAGGAAAAGTATTCTCGACAAAAACCACGGACGAGGCTCCCCGACGGGTCGCAATCGTGACATCGGAACTGTTGAAATCCGCCAGCGTTGCCAGGGCTGCGGTTTGCTCTGTATTCGCCACGAGATAGACACCGCTGGAGTTGTATGGTGACGTGAAATTGACCCTGAGATTGCGTTCCGGTAGGATCGTCATCCCGCTGATAATGACGTCAAACTGCTCAGCAATCAGTTCCGAGATGATATAGTTCCAGTTCGTCCGGGCAAATTCGATCTCCACCCCCATGTCCGCGGCCACTCTTTTCGCCACATCAATCTCG
>MPMI01000074.1 GCA_002238415.1 Desulfurellaceae bacterium bin18
CGGCCTGCTGCTGGTACAGATCGTCCACGATGGTATATAAAGCCACCAGGAACGTGTCGAGATCCATGGGCATCGCTCACCTCCTATGGTAGGGAAAGTGAGCTTAGCCTATCCTCGACACGCTCCTTCTACAGTGCCCCGTAATATGCATCACACGTCCAGGGAGGGGATGGGGGAGGGAGGAAGCCCGTCGTCGGGAACGTTGCCAACACACACGGCCAGCGGCTCCTTAAGATATGGACAGCCGGTATGATTTGAGATATAGACAGTCGGTACGCATAGGGAAGAGCATGTGCCTTGGGGTATGACGCCCTGGGGCGGTACCGGAAAGGAGCTGATATGAAGTTCAAGAGTCTGATTGTGGGGGTAATGTTCTCGATGAGTGTTCTGGCTGGCTGGGCGCAGACAGCGCAGGGGTTTTCATTAGAGGGCATTCGAGACCGGACAAGACTACTGGCGGAACCGGGCGATTTCCCTGCTGCGGTCAAGAAAGGTGCCCCAGCCGTCCGTCGCCTGCTGAATAATGGAACCGCCATCGACGACACAGACTCGCTCGGCCGGACCCTGCTCCATTTCGCGGCGGGAGCGAACAAGCCCTACATTGTCCGTATCCTGCTGAAGAAGGAGCGGGATGTTCAGGGGGTGACCCTCCTTCACGTGGGAGACACTGCCGGAAGGACTCCGCTCTATTACGCGGTCCGGTATCGCAGCAAGGAGGCTGCCACGGTACTCTTGAAGAGGGGGGCAAACCCGAGTGCGCAAGATATATACGATGATACCCCGCTTCATTGGGCGATCCATGACGGGGACAGCGCCACTCTCGCTCTTCTCCTGAAGCACGGGGATGGGGATCAGAACTTCAACGTGGATGTGCAGGATGCTGGCTTCAAATATACCCCGCTTCATGAGGCGGTCCAGCGTGAGTCCCTAGCCGTTGTCAGGCTTCTCCTGAAGTATGACGCAGACCCGGATGCGCAAGACCATGTCAAATGGACCCCGCTCCATCACGCGGTCAATGAAGAGAAGGTAGACTTCGTCAGGATACTCGTGAAGTTTGGCGCAGACGTGAATGCAAAAAGTAAGTCCAAATATACCCCGCTCGACCTGGCACTCCCCGCCCCGGACGACGATAAAATCGTCAAAATTTTGAAGGACGCCGGTGCCCTGACCAACAAATACGACCCGGACAGAGGAGAAGAAGGAGACTCGGACGACTGACCGGAGAGAACCCCTGTCGCAGCCGTCACAACGAAAGGAGTAGGAAATGCCTTGCTACAGAGTCACCTCCGCCCCCAAGCGCCTATCCCTCGAAGACTCCAGTAGTCCAATACGTTGCACCCGCGGCCCGGCAGGGCCAGGCATCATGCGGGCGTTTGGCGCTGTCCTGGTGTTGCTCAGCGTCCTGTGTCGTCCTGCGGGGGCGGCGAGCGAGGAAGGTTCCGTGACGGCGGTGGCCGCGCTGCCCGCGCCGCCCGCGTTCACCGTGGAGGTGGGCTGGCATGACATTCATGTCTCCTGGGCGGCGGTGTCGGAAGCGCAGCGCTATCAGGTCAGGTGGCGGTTGAAGGGGACCGCCACCGCCGACGCGCATAGTCTCCTGACGGATCAAACGAGTGTGACCCTCCCGAATCTCAGCCCCGGGACCTATATCGTCCAGGTGGGAGTCTGTCAGGGGCAGCCGCCGACCTGCACGCCGAGGAAGGAGCAGACCAAGCGGCAGGTGAAAGTGCGCGGGGACGAGACTCTGGCGCGGCTCACCCGCACTTTTGTGGGCAGTGCTACGAGCGTGGAAGAGTTTGCGCTGGGGTTGCCCGAGCCGCATAAGCACCGCGCCACGTTCATGGTGGACTCACAGGCGCTCGATCAGGATTTTGTCTCGGAGGAGCATCCGCGGGTGATCTCCTTTGGGGCCACCGCCGATACCCTCTTCGCGTGGGGGACGAATGCGGCCTCGCCCCGCTATAAGGAAGTGGAGTTTATCGCCAAAGAAGCGGGGGACTGGGCCTTGGGGGTGATTGATTTTGCCACGACGCCACCCACCGTCAAGCGGGACGAGACGTGTCAGTCGTGCCATATCGGCGACCCGCCCCATCCCTTATGGGCGCAGTATCCGGGCTGGCCGGGCAGCGTGACGACCGAATATAAGGTCCGAGCCATGGAGAGAATAGAGGCGTGGCACGAGACGGGCGACTCCCGGATTACGGCGATTCCTGTCTGGCCGGACGATTTCCATCATGATCGCATGGCGTATGAGTTCAACGACTCCCTGGCGATACGGCATGGGGAAGTGTTGATCGAATCGGTAATGCCGGACGAGCCGGCGGCCGGCGTGCCGTTTGCGCAGGAGCTGCTGTGTGAGAACGATTGGATGGCGAATATACGGGCGCGCTTTCCCGCCCGGCAGATGCCCTCGACGATGGGAGACGGCCAGGGCGGGCAGCGGAATGTTCATCCCGAAAAGCTTCCGCAAAAGAACTATAAGTCCGCAAATAATGCGGACTTATAGTTCTTTTGCGCTGTATCTGGTGAACTATCTCGTGGAGCATGATGAGCAGGTCAAAGCGGCGTATGAAGGGGTCGAGAATACGAGGAGTGCAGGTGTCTCCTGGCGTCTCCATTATTTTCCGGGGACGGCCACGGCCTTGGACGAGTTGGAGTCAAGGGTGCAGATCGCCTTTGCCTTGAAAGGCGGCAAGCAGCTCAGGTACCGCAGGACTCCCGAGGCATCCAGGTTCAGGGACATGCAGCTCATAGCCGGCCATCTGAAGTATATGGTTCCCAAGGTCTGCGCGGCCCTGGACGCCGGGTAGGTTGGCCCGTTGGCAGTCTCGTAGGGCGGCTGAGCCGCAGGCGTCATCCAACATGCGGGGCTTGACCGAGCGTAACGTTCCTCGTTACGCTCAATTCGTGCTCAAAACCTTTGCCAACAAGCACACCGCTGCGGTCTGTGCGGGGCGGGCCGTTCGTGGCTTACCCATGCAGATTCAGCGACGGGCACGGGCGAAGCTCCTGGCGATTGGAGGCAGCCGTGCAGCTTGATGATCTTCGGGTATCACCCGGTAATCGATTGGAAGCATTGCGGGGCGGTCGGCGAGGGCGGTCTAGCCTGCGCATAAACGACCAATGGCGTGAGCCGGACTCGGGAGCCGGATGGACGCCGCAAAGGTCTCGTGGAGATACGCCTATGATTACAGACATTCAGCAATACGAAAAAGCCCAGGCGGAACTGCGGGACCTGGAGGAGCGGCTTCGACGTTTACAGCACACCCATCCTCTTGGAGCGAAAGGGTTTACGAAGGCCGGCGTTCGGAAAATGATTGCCCGTTTGCATGAAGAGCTGGCTCTGTATGAGGGGGGCCAGGAAATGGGCCACATTGAGCACCCTTAGCCTGTAGTCCTCGGATCTCATTGAGATTTCGGATTCTCCTTAGAAAATGAGGGAGAAGCCTCACTTCTTGAATAATCTCCCCTGTTGCCCGGTTTCTCGGGTATGCTTCAGGGCCTTCTTGAAGGTGACATTGCCGTGCCGGGTTGGTCGATTGACGCCTTTGCCGAGCAGCAAATCCGTTACCGTCAAGAGTTGAATACGCGAATGCCGCGTTCCCCACGGAGACTCGTAAAAGCCTGCCCCCATCCACGTCGTAGACGGCTTCGCCTTCAAAGCGGAAGACGATGCGCCAGTTTGCCTTCACCGTCACCGACCAAGAGCCTTTCAATCTGCCTTTGAGGGCATGCAGCCGATAGTGGGGAAGACGCATCGCTTCGGGGGAGCTGGCCACATCAAGTTGGGCCGGCATGACGCGGGCGGAACGACAGGGCTACCGCTTAACGTGCAACGCGCTCGTCGGTGGTCAGGGGGTTGCCGCCCACGTACACCTTCTCCTGGTCCCGCAGCCAATCCAGTTCCTCCGGAATGCTCATCAGTTGATTGTCGCTCAGGGCCAACACCTCCAGGTTGGTCAGGTTGCCCAGTTCCTTCGGAATGCTCGTCAGGTGGTTGCCGCTCAGCCCCAAATACCACAGGTTGGTCAGGCTGCCCAGTTCCTTCGGAATGCTCGTCAGGTCGTTGCCGCTCAGGTCCAAATACCACAGGTTGGTCAGGCTGCCCAGTTCCTTGGGAATACTCGTCAGGTCGTTGCCGCTCAGCTTCACCGACCACAGGTTGGTCAGGCTGCCCAGTTCCTTGGGAATACTCGTCAGGTGGTTGCCGGTCAGGGCCACCGACCTCAGGTTGGTCAGGCTGCCCAGTTCCTTGGGCAGGCTGGTCAGGTGGTTGCCGGTCAGGTCCAAACCCTCCAGGTTGGTCAGGCTGCCCAGGGTCCTCGGCAGGCTGGTCAGGTGGTTGTCCATCAGGTCCAACACCTTCAGGTTGGTCAGGCTGCCCAGTTCCTTGGGCAGGCTGGTCAGGTGGTTGCCGGACAAGTCCAACACCTCCAGGTTGGTCAGGCTGCCCAGAGCCGGGGGGAGCGCGCCGGCGAGCGATTTTCTATACAGGCTCACCCGCGTCACTCGCTCTCTGCTGACCCTGACCCCCTCCCACTGCGCGAGAGCCATGTCTGGGCTCCAGTGCAACGACACACCTCCTGGCAGGGTGGCCTTGGTCGCCAGCAGGGCGTCGCAGTCGGCGACCAGGACCGTGTCCGACCCCGCGGGGGTGGCGACGCTCCCGCTACACTGGGACTGGGCCCGGGCGTGGCCGGGCAGCAGCAGCACCGCAACGAAAACGGAGACGAGGCCCATGTGTGACATACCTGCTCGCATTGTTCTCTCCTCCCTGCGCGGAACTCCCTCAGTGGGGGCGTGTCTCATGGTGCAAACTGCGGATCAGGAAACACGGCGCAGCCGGCTCTCGGCACCCGTGGGTGCCGCTGGCGCCGAGTATGCCGCTTCCCTACCACACCGGGCGCGCGCTTGTCCCTAACAAATGATAGGAAAATATCTCTGCTCCGCCCTGGTGATGGGCCGGAGCAAACCCACCCCGCCGCTGGAGGGGATAAAAAAGCTCTCCTTCTCGGAGGGGATGGGGCACTGTAAGACACCTCGCGCGTTTCACGATAGATTCTCGCCGTGCTGTTGCGCTCTCGTCATGCCGGCCCCCGGATCGTGTCCGGGGGCCGGCTTTGATCGGGCATCCAGTCCTTCGACTTCGCTTTGCTCCGCAACCTGGGATACCGAGTATGGGCGCTGGCGTTCTACCTGATGTCCACAGGCATCAAGGGCACGTCGAGCATGAAGCTGCATCGGGATTTAGACATCACGCAAAAGACCGCCTGGCATCTGGCGCACCGTATTCGGGAAACGTGGGCAGATAACACCCCGTCCTTTGCCGGCCCGGTCGAAGTAGACGAGACGTACATGGGCGGGAAAAACGCGAACAAGCACCAAAGCAAAAAGATTCCGAATGCCAACGGGACAATCGGTAAGACTGCTGTGGTCGGCATGAAAGACCGAGGCACGAAGCAAGTCCGGGCGGCAGTGGTCGAGCGGCTGAAGCGGGGCTACTACGGCACGTATCACAAGATGAGCGAGAAGCATTTAGGGCGGTATGTCAACGAATTTGCTGGGCGTCACAACCAGCGCCCGCTTGATACTGCGGTGCAGATGGAACAGATGGCACGGGGGCTGGAGAAGAAGCGGCTCCGCTACTCAGACTTGATTGCGGAGTAAACATTTGACTGAAGACCTCCCTGAAGAACGCTCCGAGCGCTATCACCATAATTGCCACCCCTACCGCCGCTACACCACGCAGAATCCACACTTTGAGTTTTTCAAGTTCTTCCTTGGTGGCAAGAGACTCAATCTGTGTCTCTATACGGGTGATACGGCTTTCTGGGGATTCTTTTAAGTCAGAAGAAGATGAGAGCCTAGAAGGGACGCCTTGCCGTTCAGGGGCCTCCATCACTAAGCGGCTTTACTGAAGTATTGTTCAAGCAGAGGCTTTTTGTCTTCTGGGAAAAATTGCGATACGAAATCACTTTTCCCTTCAATCGACTCCAGGACTTCAGAATTGCCGGCCTTGAGAACCATCACCTTGCGCCCATTGAGTTGTTGATAGATCACCCACTCGTATGCACGAAGGGACGATTCCAGCAGTTTTGCTATACGGTCCCGCTCTGTGTCGGGCTCTGTAATTTCCGACAGCTCTTTGATCGCCTCAAACATCTCGTCGGACACATCAAGAGTGATCTGTTTCATGTTGCACCTCTACGTATAAATAGACAGACCAGATTGACTCTTAGGCTTAACCTTTGGTCAGATACCTCCACTGCTTTTTCGGCGGTCCCATCATCGAAGCTCGGGCGATGTTCTCCGGCGTGTCAGGAATCAACTCAGGCATGGGCCGGGCAGGACGCCCGCCTTTATTAGACGCGGGGGTGCGCTTGCGGATACTTTTTTTTTGGGTTGGCATCAACCCCCCCTTTCCAAGGTGACACGACAAAGTACCGTGTCATGTAGAATATATCTATATGTGTATTCTCTGATGTCAAGCATGGTAGTGCAAAAAATTCCGGGGGCCGAGAGCCGGGGGAATTGAGTGCGGACTCACCTCTCCCATCTTGGGTAAGATTGTATATAATTCCCTCCGAGGAGGGGATGGGGCACTGTAAGACACCTCGCGCGTTTCACGATAGGTTCTCGCCGTGCTGTTGCGCTCTCGTCATGCCGGCCCCCGGATCGTGTCCGGGGGCCGGCTTTGATCGGGCATCCAGTCCTTCGACTTCGCTTTGCTCCGCTCAGGACGAACGGGGGGCTGGGGGATTGGGAGGCTGGATTCCGGCCCCTGTTTTCACAGGGATGACGTGCTGTCGCCGGAATGCCGGGCGACTACGCAGCATCGTCATGTGCTCTCGCCATGCCGTCGGCCTTTCCCCTTCCCCCCGTCCTTTCCCCGCCCTCGCCCCGGCGGGAGGACAAAACCCGCGTCAGCAGCCTCGCGCCAGCGCGGATGCGCGGCAACTGTCACCAAATACCCCGGCTGTCACAGCGAACAGTTCATAAATAGAAGTTATCAAATTGATAAAAACAATCAATTTGAATTATGGAAAAGGGTCCCTATAGTGGGCGATATTCACATTCATTTCACCAGGAGAAAGGAGAAACAGATGAGCGAAAGCAAGTGTCCGGTAATGGGAGGCGCGCACGCACGCGGCACCACGGCGAACCAGCGCTGGTGGCCGAATCAATTGAACCTCAAGCTGCTCCACCAGCACTCCCCCCTGTCCGATCCCATGGGCGCGGCGTTCAACTACGCCGAGGAGTTCAAGCAACTCGACCTGGAGGCCCTGAGGAAGGACATCGAGGCGGTGATGACGACATCGCAGGACTGGTGGCCGGCCGACTACGGCCATTATGGGCCGCTCTTCATCCGGATGGCGTGGCATAGCGCCGGTACGTATCGCATCGGCGACGGGCGCGGCGGCGCCTCCTCCGGCACGCTCCGTTTCGCACCCCTCAACAGTTGGCCTGACAACGCGAACCTCGACAAGGCGCGCCGGCTGCTCTGGCCGATCAAGCAGAAGTACGGCCGGAAGATATCGTGGGCCGACCTGATGATCTTCACCGGGAACTGTGCCCTGGAGTCGATGGGCTTCACAACGTTCGGGTTTGCCGGCGGACGCGAGGATGTCTGGGAGCCCGAAGAGGACATCTACTGGGGGTCGGAGACCACGTGGCTGGGGGACGAGCGCTATACCGGCGACCGGGAATTGGAGAAGCCGCTGGGCGCGGTGCAGATGGGCCTGATCTACGTGAATCCGGAGGGGCCGAACGGCAACCCGGACCCGCTCGCGGCAGCCAGGGACATTCGAGAGACGTTCGGGCGTATGGCGATGAATGACGAGGAGACGGTGGCGCTCATTGCCGGCGGCCATACGTTCGGCAAAACCCATGGGGCTGCCGATGCGGGCCAGTACGTCGGTCCCGAACCCGAGGGGGCCGGCATCGAGGAGCAGGGCCTGGGCTGGAAGAACCGCTTTGGCAGCGGCAAGGCCGGCGATACGGTCACGAGCGGGCTGGAGGGTGCCTGGACCACTGAGCCGGCGCAGTGGGACAACGGCTTCTTCGACAATCTGTTCGGCTACGAGTGGGAGCAGGTGAAGAGTCCTGCCGGGGCGACGCAGTGGGCGCCCAAGCATGCCGATGCAGCAGGCAGCGTGCCGGATGCGCACGATCCCTCGAAGCGGCACGCTCCCATGATGCTCACGACAGACCTCGCCCTGAAGGTGGACCCGATCTATGCGCCGATTGCGCAGCGCTTCCACGAAAACCCGCAGGCGTTCGCAGACGCCTTCGCCAAGGCGTGGTACAAGCTGACGCACCGCGACATGGGACCCCGGACGCGGTGTCTCGGCCCGTTGGTTCCGGCGGAGCCACAGTTATGGCAGGACCCCGTTCCCGATGTCACGCATGAGGTGGTCGGCGAGCAGGACATCGCTGCCCTCAAGGGCCGGATCCTCGCCTCGGGCCTGTCCATTGCCCAACTGGTCTCGACCGCCTGGGCGTCGGCGGCAACCTTCCGCGGCACCGACAAGCGCGGTGGGGCGAACGGGGCGCGCATCCGCCTCGCGCCGCAAAAGGATTGGGCCGTCAACAATCCGGCCGAGCTGGGGACGGTGCTGGAGACCCTGGAGCAGATCCAGCAGGACTTCAACCGCGCACAGTCCGACGGGAAGCGGGTCTCGCTCGCTGACGTGATCGTTCTGGGCGGGTGCGCCGCCGTTGAGCAAGCGGCGAAAAACGCCGGGCACGACATCCAAGTGCCCTTCTCGCCGGGGCGCACGGACGCGTCGGCGGAGCAAACCGACGTGGACTCGTTTGCCGTACTCGAACCCACTGCCGACGGCTTCCGCAACTATCTGGCAAACGGACACCGGAGGCCGGCGGAGGAGCTGCTGGTGGAGCGGGCGCACCTGCTGACGCTGACCGCTCCCGAGATGACGGTGCTCGTCGGCGGCCTGCGCGCCTTGAATGCGAATGTCGGTCGGTCCGCACTCGGCGTCTTCACCCAGCGACCCGAGACGCTGACCAATGACTTCTTCGTGAACCTGCTCGACCTGAACACCCAGTGGCAGGCGTCCGCCACATGTAAGCACGTCTTCGAGGGCCGCGACCGCGAGACGGGCGAGCGCAAGTGGACCGGCACCGCCGTTGACCTCGTCTTCGGTTCG
Source organism: Desulfurellaceae bacterium bin18 (assembly GCA_002238415.1). GTDB lineage: Bacteria > Desulfobacterota > Binatia > Bin18 > Bin18 > Bin18. Next base: position 9,168 of record MPMI01000074.1, read on the forward strand.
CACTCCCAGCTCCGCGCCATCGCGGAAGTCTATGCCTGTGACGACGCGCAGCAGGCGTTTGTGCGGGACTTTGTGGCGGCGTGGGACAAGGTGATGAATCTCGACCGCTTCGACCTTGCCTGATCCCTTGATATTACTAAGCCCACGTTGCGTGGGCCGTAAGCCAGAGCGGCACTTGAGCGGTGTAAAATAGCAGGCGGGAGGCGGATGACTCCGCCTCCCGCCGCCCTGGTTACTGCGGGATATATGTCTCGGTGGACGACGGCTGATAGCTATGGACCCAGATGGCCCACTCGCCATTGGCGAGCTGCTGCAACTGCGGACAGCAGCGCGCATCCAGGCTGGCGAGGGCCGCGTGCGCCTCGGCTTCGGTTGCAAAGAGCTGGTTTTTGAACAGGAAGGGGTGGGCGAACTCGACGGTGTGGGTGCCCCCTTTGGTGAACGTGGTGATAGGGTGTGCCATCAGCGCCTCCTTGCATCGCAACGGCAGGCTGGGAGCCCCGCCGGCTAAAGGGTTGAGCAATTGTGGACACACAACGTTGTTACCCTCAGTGTAGAGATTCTTTTCCTGTACAGCAAGTCCTACGGGGCGTCGGTACTGGCCTAGGTGGGCAGTTGACTGGTGGTGTTGGGCAGTGGGCTGCGAAACATTGACATAAAACCCAGAAAAGGACATAAGTAAAATCAGATGGCAACAGAATCCGAAACCATATCACTTATTTTTGATCATACAATCGGGAGACTTGCCGCCGTAGCCTTTGCGATTCGGACCATCATGTCTCTGTCTTCTGTCCAAGATCAAGAATTGTATAATCAAAAATTGGATAAGATAATGGAAAGTAATAATAAACTTATTGAGGAGAATGACAGCATGAAGCGCATGTGGGAAGAGTTCCAGAAGCAACTGGCCCAATTAAAGGTAGAATCATAAGAGAGAAACGGCAGAAGACATGTTTGATCCGCTCACACTGCAACTGATTACTGTAGCCGCCATCATCTTGTTTGGGCTCTATCAAGCAGTGATGGTGTACTGGATGTTTTCACACGGGAAGCAGGCTGCGGAGTCTTCGCAAGTGCACCATGAAGAGGTAATGGATTCTTCGCAAAGGCAATATGATAATGCACAGCAGCGCCATGAAGAATATATGACCTTGTTGCAGCAGCAGCATACGCAAGCGATGGAATCCCTCCGTGAGCAGCGAGACCAAAGCCAACGCCAACACCATGAGACAATGGCTAAATTAGACCCTCATTCCCTTTCTGGGGATGACCTCAAAGAGCGAATATCTGATGTGGAACAAACCATAGCAAGGAGGCTGGGGAATTAGTCCAACCTCCTCTCCCCTCCTACCCCTTCCCACCCTGCACCACCCGCAGCCGTGGCCGCGTCGGCGCTGGATCATCAGGCAACGGCTCCTCAAAGTGACTGGCCCACCCCATCAATTCTGAGATCGGCCACACAACTTTCGATAACCCAACCTCCATTGCCGGCGTCACCCTGATGGACTCGTGAATACGACACCAGTTATACACCGAAATCTGTAGGGCCACGGCAGCCTTATGCCCTTCCATCGTCTTGCTGTGGGCATTGGTCCGCCTGGCATGGCGTCGGAGCTGCATCCTGACGGTGAGGTTCATCCTTTCCACAAAGGTCGTATTGGTATGGTCCAAGTCGGGCTGCCCCTGCCATATCTGTTTGGCAAAGTTTGCTTCTTTCGTCACCGTCGCATAATGTACGTCCGCGCCGAACGCCTCCTCAACCGCATCCACATAGGCGCTATAGCCATCGGTCGTGATCTGCGGGGTATTCACCACCCGCTTGCGCACGTCCCGCAGCCTCCTGGTGCGCAGGGCGCACCCTACGAAAGCCCGGGCCGAGAGCGGACTGGCACGGTGACAACGTATCGTAAACCGGACTAGAGCAGTTTCCACCGTAGTGTAGCGGTCGGGAAGCAAGAGTGTTAGGGTGGAAGTCGCCAGGAGGCCATATGCAAGCGTATTCATTGGACCTGCGGGAGCGGGTAGTGGCGGATCGGGAGGCGG
>MPMI01000030.1 GCA_002238415.1 Desulfurellaceae bacterium bin18
CGGCCTGCTGCTGGTACAGATCGTCCACGATGGTATATAAAGCCACCAGGAACGTGTCGAGATCCATGGGCATCGCTCACCTCCTATGGTAGGGAAAGTGAGCTTAGCCTATCCTCGACACGCTCCTCCTACAGTGCCCCCTAATATGCATCACACGTCCGAGGAGGGGTGGCCGTAGGCTGGGGTGGGTTTGCCCCGGCCCGGCGGCCTTTCACGTCTGGCGAGCGCCCGTTCCTGGGAATGTGCATCACACGTCTCCAGGGAGAGGGGATATTCAGGGCAGGGGAGAATATAAACGGTAGCCGGACAGTCACCCGCCCAGGCCGCCGGCGTATCAGGCTCCCGGAGGCCGGTAGGGCACGCTTTTTCCTATGGCCTCGTCCACGGTTTCGGGTGTCACGAGCACGGTGATGCCGATGTTGAGGGCGCCGGCGGCGCCGATCGTCAAGGACACGGCCGATGCCGTGGCGTCGTCGGGAAGATCGGCAATGATGTACAGGTCGGGCTCCCCGAAGGCGTAGTACAGCACCTCCACGCTCCCGCCCATACCCTCAATGGTCTGGGTTAATGCCTCCCGCCGCCGCGTGCCGCCTTCCTTCAGCAACCCGGTCAATCCCGACTGCGTGTACGTTGCGTGAAACATGTATTTGCCCATTGGATTCCCTCCGTTTGTTTCAATCCTCACCGATCTGTTAAGGCCGGTGCTTTTACCAGGTGGGCATTGTATGCCAGGAGTCTCAAGGGTTTCAATCCTTATCGGCCCGTTGAGGGGGGAGCGCAAACTGCGGGGCTTCTGGCTGAGTGAGGCGGCGTGTCTCATTTGCATTCGCGGGATAGGGTGCCGTATGATTCCGCAAAAAGAAGGAGGCTACCCATGCCTGTGCGTATGCCCACCCCCCAGGATTTGCGCGACGCCGGTCGGCGCTTCGGTTTTGACGTGCATGACGAAGAGGTTGACGGCTTCTCGCAGTATATCCGCGAGATGCTGCCGGCCTACCGGCGCCTTGACGAACTGGTCGCCCCCACCGTTCCGGTCAAGTATCCGCGGCGGGATTTCGGGGCGCGGCCGGCGACCGATGACAACCGGGACAACGGCTGGGCGTGGCGCTGCTCCATCCCAGGTGCGTCCGACGGCCCGCTGGCCGGTAAGACGGTCGGGCTGAAGGATCATGTGCGCGTGGCGGGCATTCCGATGATGAACAGCTCCAGCCTTATGGAGGGCTATGTGCCGACCGAAGACGCGACGATTGTCACCCGCCTGCTCGACGCCGGCGCCGAGATCATAGGCAAGGTGGTGAATGGCTCACACTGTTTCGACGCGATCGGGCTCAGCATCTACCCCGGACCGCAACCCATTAATCCGTCCGGGCCGGCCACGGGCCGCTACTGTGCCGGCGGGTCGTCAAACGGCAGTGCGGTCGTGGTCGCCAACGGCGACGCGGATATCACCATGGGCGGCGACCAGGGCGGCTCGATACGCATTCCGGCAGCCTGGTGCGGCATCGTGGGCCTCAAGCCGACCTTCGGCCTGGTGCCGCATACCGGGCTGGCCGGTCTCGACCCGACGGTCGATCATACCGGGCCGATGACGAAAACGGTGCGCGACTGCGCCCTGGCGTTGCAGGCCGTGGCCGGTGCGGACGGTCTGGACCCGCGCCAGAAAGACGTCCAGGTCAAAGATTACACCGCCCAGCTCGAAGCGGGTGTCGGCGGCCTGCGGATAGGCATCCTCACCCAGGGTTTCGGCCATGCTCAATCCATGCCTGAGGTGGACGCGGCCGTGCGCGAGGCCGCGCGGGTGCTGGAGCGTGTTGGGGCGACGCTGGCTGACGTTTCGGTCCCGATGCACCTGGACGGCAACGCGATTCTGTGGCCGCTCATGATTCAGGGTGGGAACGAGACCAATAAGCAGGATGGCTGGGGACACGGCTGGTCGGGCCACTACGCCCTGGATCATGTGAACTTCATGCACCGGGCCATCAAGGCGCGCGCGAACGATCTGCCGCTGGGCCTGAAGCTCGTGCTGCTGCTCGGTGAATACACCTACCAGCGCTACGGTATGCACTACTATGCCAAGGCGCAGAACCTTACCCGCGCACTGCGGGCCGCCTACGAGCGGATATTTGAGGACGTCGATGTACTGCTCATGCCGACGATCCCGTTTACCGCGCCGCCCATGCCCGAAGAGGAACTCTCGCCGTACGAGTTTCTGTCGATTTTTGCCAACATGATCCACAATACCGGGTCGTTCAACGCGACGGGTCATCCGGCGCTCACTGTTCCCTGCGGCGAGCACGAGGGGCTGCCGATCGGCCTGCAACTGGTCGGCCGGCACTTTGAAGACGACGTGCTGCTGCGGGCCGCGTATGCCTATGAGCAGAGCTGAGACTCCGGCGGTGAATCAGGCGACTCCTGGCTGGCCGACCAGCTCCCGAGCGAGCCAGCGGTAGAACTGGGCAATGGTCTGCTCGAACGGACTCAGCGGCCCGCGCGCCGCCTTGCTCGAATGCATTGCCTTGGCGAGTTCGGTGGTCGCCAGCTTGTCCTGTTCGTTGACGCGCTCCATGATATCACGGCGCTGCTCACCGATATCCGGGGCGACTTCAAGCAGGTCCGGCGACGCCAGGTAGCCGCCCAGAATCCCGGTGCGCTCGGGTGCCTGCGGGTGGAAGCTCAACCAGTTGTTACCGTTGGGCCGCATCGCCATGGTAAATGCCGGCCAGATATAGACCATATACCCGGTGGTGAGGTCTTCTTCGGTGAAGGTGTCCAGGCGTCCTCTGGGTGTCATGGTATGGCCGCCGGATTTGAACGCCTCATTCATGCGGCAGCGCATATGGGTGAAGGATAAATCTGCGGGCGGCGGCGGAGTATACGAATTCTGGCCCGGCATAGCGTCCTGCACCGTGTCGCTGTGCAGCCCCATGTGATGGTAGTACTCCATCGAATTCTCGGCCGAGAGCTTCCAGTTACCGTCCCAGACGGATTCGTAATGAAAAATCTCTTTTTGCCCGGCCACGCGATAGTTGGCGATATAGCCTTCGAGGGTTCGCATTTGGGTGGCGAGTGGGGGTGCGTCTTCATTCAGATTGATAAACAAGAAGCCGAACCATTCTTCGAGCCGGTAGCGCGGCAGGCTGCACTGCTCGCGGTCGAAGCGACCCGCGCCTTCCATATGTGGCGCGGACAGCAGGCGGCCGTCGGTCGCATACGTCCAGGCATGATAGGGACAGACGAAACGGCGCGTGCTGCCCGAGTCCTGCACCAGCGGCATGAAACGGTGCCGGCAAATGTTTGATAACGCGCGGATATTGCCGTCGTCACCACGCACGATGATGAGCATGTCACCCAGGACCTCGCAGGCATAATAGTCGCCGGGATTGGGGATATATTCCGCGCGCCCGACACACAGCCAGGCGGTCTTGAAAATTTTCTCGATCTCCAATGCGTACAGCTCGGACGACCGGTAGGCTGCGGGCGGCAGGCTGCGGCAGTCGGTGTCGTCGAGTGCGAGATACTCGCCGAGCACCGCGAGCAGTTGGGCCAGCGTCGGCTGGGGCGAGACCATGCAGATATTCAATCACGAAACCGGACCCAGGAGAAGGTCTTATAAACTCGGCGAGTCACCGGCTGCGTTGATAGAAAAACAGCAGCGCGACCAGTACGGCCACAAAACTCAGCCCGGTTTGCAGTCCGTCCGGCAGGCCAAGCCCAAGGCGGCTGAACCCCAGGCTGGCGGCCAGCGCAATGCCGACGCCGGTCAGGGCCTCGCCGGCAATGGCCCCCGAGGCCAGCAGCACGCCGGGCTGAGAGGCCGCGGTTTCCGAGGTGGTGGGCCGCTGGCGGTGCAGGAGGGCGGCCAGCAGGCCGCCCAGAAAAATCGGAACGCTCAGCCCGAAGGGCAGATACATACCGACCGCGACCGGCATGAGATGGAGCCGGAAAGCTACGCCCCGTCGGGCGAGCAGCCGGTCCACCCCGACCAGCGCGAGGCCGATCACGGCCCCGATCCCGACCAGATGCCACGGCAGCTGACCGTCACCGAAAAAACCGCGTGCCAGACTGGCAAACAGTTGCGCCTGGGGAGCGGCGAGTTCCTTGCCGCCAATGCCGCCGGGCGTGTAATCGTGCAGCAGTTGCAGGACGGGTGCCATAATCAGCGCGGCCACGGCCACGCCGCCGATCTGCATGATTTGCTGGCGGCGGGGCGAGGCGCCGACCAACTGACCGGTCTTGAGATCGTTGCACACATCACCGGCTGTGCAGGCCGTGCAGCACACCACCGCGGCTACGCCCAGGATGGCCAGCATGCCGGTCGTGCCCGTAAAGCCAAACAGAACGAGCAGCAGCCCGGTAGCCAGCACGGTGGTGATGGTCATGCCCGAGACCGGGCTGTTGGAGTTACCAACCAAGCCAACGATATAACTGGCCACCGCAGTAAAGAAGAGCGCCATGACGAACATGATCGTGGTAGCCGTCAGGGTCACATCCACCCGCCCGGTAAACAGAAAATATACACTGCCGGTGAGGACCAGGCAGCCCAGAGCCAAAGCGCCGGTCCAGGCCAGCGGCATATCCTGAGACGCGTCCTGAGTCTCGGTCGGCCCTGTCCGGGCCGCTGGCAACAGTGCCCGGACGGCCTCACCCAAGCCGCTCCACACCTGTCCGATGGCCACCACGCCACCCACGACCATGGCGCCGACCCCGATATAGCGTACCTGCTGTGACCATACCGCATAGGCGCGCTCAACCGGATTTTCGGGACTGGCGACGCCCGCACTCAAAATGGGCAGGGTCAGCAGCCAACCCAGCCCGCCTCCCAGAAAGACGAGGGCCGCGATATTGAGCCGGACGATCATGCCCACGCCCAACAGAGCGACGGACAGGTCGCTGCCCAGATAGACCACGCTCTTGCCCACCAGCCAGGCTCCTTCGAGCGTCCCTTTGAGGACGCCGAAAAAACTCACCAGCGCCTTGAACACAAAGCCAAACAGGGCTCCCTGGATGACCTGGCGGGCATCCTGATCACCGGCCTGTTGACCGGTTCGCAGCACTGCGGCACACGCCACGCCTTCGGGAAAGGGCAGGGTGTCGGCGGTGACAAACACCCGGCGCATCGGGATCATGAGCACAATCCCCAGCAGGCCGCCGGCCAGGGCAACCAGCGTGGTCAAGACCATATCGAACTCGTGCCAGACGCCGACCAGGACCAGGGCCGGCATGGTAAAAATAATGCCGGCGGCCAGAGACTCGCCCGCGGACGCCGCGGTCTGGGCCTGGTTGGCTTCAAGCACCGACTGTCTGCCCAGCAGAACGCGCAAGAGCAGCATGGAAACCACCGCTGCCGGAATGGAGGCCGACACTGTCATGCCGACCTTGAGGCCCAGATAGACGTTCGCCGCACCCATGATCACGGCCAAGGCGAGCCCTACGGAGATGGAGTAGACCGTCAGTTCTTGCCGCATGGGCTGTTACTTAGCCTGTTCTGGGTGGCGTCGAAAGACTAGCCACGAACGGATGCTTCCCACCGTTGGATGTCTTGCCAGTGCGAGGGAAAGCTTCTACAAGCATTTCCAGGGAGCACCGGCCCGCTATGGCCTGTCCTGAGCGGAGTCGAAGGGCCGGTGAGAATTGAAGTCTGATGTCCTACCGGCTTGGCGTAGACGTGGGCGGGACCTTTACCGACTGCCTGCTGATTGACGAAGAACGCGGCAGCGCCGTCACCGCCAAGGTGCCGTCAACGCCGGCCGATCCGTCTCTGGGCGTACTCAACGGGATTGCGCTGGTGTGCGAACGGGCCGGGGCGGACGCCCGTAGTATTGCTCACGTGCTGCACGGCACGACCGTTGCAACCAACGCTATTCTTACCGGTAGCGGAGCCAAGGTGGGCCTGGTGACAACCCAGGGCTACCGTCAGGTGTTGCAGATCGCACGCTCCTTTGTGCCTGGCGCGCTGAGCGGCTGGGTGCTGTATAACAAAAGCGAACCCCTGGCATCGCTGGAATGTACGGTTGAGGTGTCCGAACGCATCAGTGCTACGGGCGAGGTCGTGGACCCCTTGGATGAAGCCCAGGCCCGCCAGGCCCTGCGCAGCCTGCGCGCCCGGCAGATCGAAGCCCTGACCATTTCTCTCATTAACGCTTATGCCAACGGCACGCACGAACAACGCCTGCGCGCGTTGGCGGCAGAAGAACTGCCTGGTCTGCCCGTTTCCCTGTCGTCCGAGGTCATTCCGGAAATGCAGGAATATGAGCGGACCATTACCACGGTGGCGAATTCCTACGTTCGGCCGGTGGTCGAAACCTATGTGCGCAACATCAGGACTGAATTGGCCAAGACCATGCGGGAGCCCAAGCTCCACATCCTGCGCTCGGCCGGCGGGCTGACCTCGGCCCAGGCCGCCGGCCATTATCCTGTCAATTTGCTGATGAGCGGCCCCGCGGGTGGGGTCTCGGGAGCCATTTGGGTGGCCGGCCAGGCTGGATATCAGAACCTGCTGACGTTTGATATGGGCGGCACCTCGACCGATGTTGCCCTGGTGCAAGACGGCAGAGCCCAGCTCCGGCGTGAGACTACGGTCGGTGATGTGACGGTCCGGGCGTCCTCTGTTGATGTCCGCTCGGTCGGGGCCGGCGGGGGCTCGATTGCCCACGTGCCGGAGCTGACCGCCGCCCTTCGTGTCGGTCCGCACAGTGCCGGCGCCGACCCCGGTCCGGCCTGCTATGGCAAAGGCGGCGGTCAGCCCACCGTGACGGATGCCAACCTCGTGCTGGGCTATTTGCCGGCCGCGACTCGGCTGGGTGGAGAAATGGTTCTTGATCTCGCCGCGGCCGAGCAGGCCGTTGGAACAGTCGCACACGGCCTGGGCATGTCGGTCAAACAGGCCGCAGCCGGCATCATTGATATTGTGAATGAAAAAATGTTCAGCGCCCTGCGGCTGATCTCGGTTCAGCAGGGTATTGATCCGCGCGACTATGCGTTGACCGCCTTTGGCGGAGCAGGTCCCTTGCACGCCAATGCCCTGGCCAGGCTGCTGGGTGCCTGGCCGGTGATTATTCCCAGAGGGCCGGGTGTGCTGTGTGCCTATGGGGACGCCACAACCCGCTTACGGAACGAAACCTCTCGTACCCTGTTGCGCCCGTTCTCGCAGCTTGAGACGGCCGAGGTGATTGCGGCGTGTGACGAACTCGCCCTGGCGGCGGCCCGCGCCCTTGACGCCGAAAACGTGCCGCGCGCAGAACAAACGACCAGCTTTGAGGTTGATGTCCGCTACCACGGCCAGGGCACGCTACTCACCCTGGAATTGGAGCGGCAGGAGTTGCAGGACGGAGGGCTGTCGGCAGTTGGGGAGCGGTTTGATCGCCTGCACGAGCAGTTATACACCTTTGCGCTCGACTCCGACCGTGAACTGGTCAATATCCGGGCCGTTGTGCAAGGCACAGCCACCACGGTGACGCCCTATCGCGCCGAGCCGGGAGACGGCAATCCGGTCCGCGCGGCAATGGGGGAACAGCCTGTGTTTCTTAACAATACGGACCGGCCGGCCGTGATCTACGACCGCGCCCGGTTGCGCGCCCAGGACGTTATCCAGGGTCCGGCCATCGTCATGGAAATGGACTCGACCAGCTTGATTCTGTCCGACCATATCGGTCGGGTCGATGCGTATGGCAATATCCTGATCACACCGGAGGCCTGAGCACGGTCCTCCCGCCTCGGCGCGTACGCGGGCATGGCATGCCGGTCCCTCTTGCCCTCATCTCCCCCCTTCGCCCAGGGGGCGAGGGGTTCTTTTCTTGCTCCTGCCTCCTGGGAGCGCGGCCATCCTGGCCGCGTTGCGGGCAGGAAGCCCGCACTCCTGGAGCCCCACCCCGGCCCGGCAGTCCCCCTTCTGGCGAGGGCTGATTCCTGGGAATGGGCATCATGGCGATGGCCTCGCGCAGCCCGTCAGCAAGCCTTCCAGATGCGCCATGCGCTCGTGCAGTTCGGCTATTTGTTGCTCCAGAGCCGTCAATCGCTCTCCGAACGCTTTGCGCTGGGCGGCCAGTCCGGCACCGAACCCACCCCGCGGCCTGCGGTTCTCTCACCGTCCGGGCACTGCCGAGGCCTTACTCCACACCGGAAATCACGAAGTTCTGCGTGGCCTCCTGCCACTCCAGGCTGACCGCCTCGCCGGGCGCCGGGAAGTCCTCAACCACACACTCGCCCGCAACGCCCCGCACGAACGCGGTCTCGGCCTCCCGCACGAACGCCGCCCCCAGGGTCGTCACCCGCACTGTGGCCCAGCCGAACGCCTCGCCGTCAGCCAGGGCCACCACCGCGTGCTCGCCCGGCCCCAATGCGTTCCAGTTGAGGCCCAGCCCAAAGCCGCTGGCCGTCTCTTCCTCCCCACATACCGCAGCCGTGTCGGCCCGCTCGGTGCCATACGCGACGGCATAGGGCGTGCCGTTGATCTCGACGACGACCTCCTCGGCCGCACACACCCAGCCCGTGATGACGCCCCAGCCGCTCTGAAAGGAACTGGCAGCCGGGGTTTCCAGCGCACCGGTGACGGGGCTGGCGCGGGTGGCGCTGACGGGCGGCGGGGCACTCCCGTCGGTCAGCGCAAAGTGCTGTCCGGCCTCCTGCCACCTCAGGTGGACGCTCTGGTCCGGCAGCGGAAAGTCGGGCACGAGACATTCTCCGGCGGCTTCCCGCACGAACTCTTCGCCCAGGGTCGTCACCCGCACGAGGGTCCGGGCAAACTCGATGTCGTCCAGGCGGGCGATGATGGTGTGTTCGCCGTCGCCCAGCAGGTTCCAGTTGACCGGCAGGCCAAAACCGTGGGCGGCGTCGCCGCACAGGTCGTGGGGATCGACCGTCCGGGGCGGGAGTCCCGAGCCGCCGCTGCCGACGACGGGGGCGGGCGCCGGGGGAGTGGGGGCGGGCAGGGGGGCGGGGCCATAGGGCTGGCCGTCAATCTCCAGCGTGACGGCGTCCGCGCTACAGATCCAGCCGCTGACCATGCCCAGGCCGTTCTGGACGCTGACGGACGGCGGCTGCTCAAGCTGCCCGGCCACGAAGCGCACGTGCAACCCGTAGCTGCCAAAGGCGGTCGCGCTCCGCTCGGTCACCCGGATCAGCACCGGACCGGCCTGCACCGGCACGCCGAGCCGGAAGTTGTAGAGTCGTCCGCCGAGTTCAGCCGTGCCGAGTTCTCTCCCGCCTTGCCACACGGTGCCGACGGTGTTGGCCCAGCCGCTGGTCTCGACATGCAGCAGGCCGGCGCGGGGCAGGACGAGGCGGAAGTAGTCCTGGTCGCCGTAGTGCAGCAGGCCGCCGACGCGAGCAGTCGGGGCGAGGCGGGTGGCGGTGGCCGGGGTATCGCCGTGGTGGTCGGTCGGTGGGGGCCGGCCGGTGCCGGTGCCGCTACCGGAGCCGCTGCCAGAACCGCTGCCACAATCGTCTGCATCGACACCGGGATGCCCTGGGCGTCCAGCGCTCGCACCGTGTAGAGATAGGCTCTGCCCGGTTCGGCAGTCTGGTCTATGTAGTTGGTCTGGCCGGCGGGCACCTCCGCGATCAGCGTCCAGGGGCTGCCCTGGCGCCAGATCTGGTAGGAGGAGGCCCCAGTCTGGGCGGTCCACTCCACGGTGATGTTCGCGGTGGAGGTTGCTCGATGCGTGCCGACTTGGGCGGTGATGGTGGCCTCGTTGTTGTCGCTGATGTAGTCGTAGTACTTGGCGGTGTGCCAACTGGCGCCGCTGACGGCTTCGCAGTCCGTTTCGTTATCGTGATCGAGGTCGTCGCCGCTGCTGCTGATGCACACCTCGTAGTCCTGGGTGTTGGTGATGGTGGCGGTGATGGGAGTGTCTGCGGGGGCGGTGGTGATCAGCGTCAGGGTCGGGGCGATGGTGGGGTCGATTGATAACTCGCCGATGGTCCACACGCCGTTGCTGTAATTGCCCTGGCTGGCAATGGCTTGACTGACGGTTGCGCCTTGCAGGTCCACGGTCACCTGGGCCGCGGGGGCGGCGTCCGGGCCGTTGTTGACGGCGAGGATGGTGAAGGCGCGCTGGCTGGGGGTGGTGTCCGGACTGGGGCCGGCGTCGCGGACCGCTAGTTCCGCGACGGGGCCGACGTGGAAGATGGAGCGGTTCGTGCCGCTGTACACGTTCGTGTTGGTGTGGGTCACATCCGCCTTGAAGTCCACCACGTAGGTGCCGAGTGTCGCAAACTCGGCAAAAAACTTAACGAAGGAGTTCGATGGACTGGTGAGATTGAGCGGATTTCTTGTATGGCTGGGGTTGGGGTCGAAGATGGTATTCCCGGTGGTGACAGCACGTACTTTCATACGGCCAGGGGCGCACGGGGGACTTGGGTCGCCCATGTCGCAGGTTTGGTCTGAGGCGGCGGGGTCGATTATGCCGCTGACACTGGCGGCAATGACCATCGTGCTCCAATTCGCTATCTCATCGTTGAACTCTCGCCGCGTAAAGCCGATTGTGACTCCCGGCACCAGAACAGTAGTCTTGCCGTGTGAGGTCTCCGTCCGCTTCGTCTGCCACGAGACCGTGCTAACGCTCTGTGCGTGGGTGTCCACTGTACGTCCCTTAGCCGGATCGACCTGTATGAAGACGTTGACCTTCTCCGGGCTGGACTTGATAATCTGCCCGCTGCCCCATTTTTCGATGGTTGTTACGGTAACAACTTCCACTGTATCAGCAGTGGTGCAGGGATGCGTGGTCTTGCTGACGCACGGATAGGGCGTCCACAGCTCGACCTCTCCGCTCTGGAACAGCACGAGCTCGTCGGGCGGCGCACCCAGGCACACCGTCGTCCGGTTGTCTGCCGTCTGGCTGTCCACCGTTGGGCGGATTGGTTCCGGTGGCTTGGCCGAGATTTCCGCGGTCACGCATTGCTCATTCAGCACGGTATTGGCGCCCCGCGTCGCCGTCAGCGTCAGCGAGTGAGCCTTTGTCGGGGGGGATCCTGTAAGGTGCCAATCGCCAATGGTCCATATCCCTGTGTTGGGATCATAGGTGCCTGTTGGAGGAGGGGTAGGCGTTGAGAAGGTCAGCCCCGCAGGCAGATCAAGGGCCACCCGGGCATCTCTGAGATGAGCTGAGGCATCCTTTTGAGCTGTGATCGATGCCTTAACTGTAAAGGTAGTGCTTCCTCCGGACTGCGGAAAACGATCGTCAACTGCCACCGAGACAGCGTAGCCCGGCTTCGCCGCGTCGAAATTACCGGTTCTTCTCACCTGCCAGACTTCGGCGCGGTTGTTATGCGCGGGCTCAAGAGCACCGCGACTGCTGGCTGTGGCCACATATTGCACCACTTGTATCCCCGACGCCCACTTTGCGGGGATGACGGTATAAGCGTGTGAGGTCTTCCCCGGCAGCCGGTCAATGCTCCAGATCAACTTGGCATCACGGAGCGCAACGCTGCCTATCGGCGGCCCTGCGATCTTCCCTGGTGGTGAGTTGGACGTCGGATCCAGCGAGACATTGTCAGCCTCAATCACCACTTTTACTGCGTAAGCAGTGTCGGACCCCCCATTGGTAAGGGTAACGGTTGGACCTGATCCGAGAGAGTTGGCTGTAACTCTGGCGGGCACCTCTATGCTGACGATCAAGTCGATGTCGCTCCCTTGCGCCTGCGCCGTGCCGGGGCCGGCAACCGCCCCGCCCAGGCTGGCACCGACGAGGGCCAGCAGGGAGATGAACAAACGACGAAGCATAATTGGACAATTCCTCAGGGTGTTGGGATACGCCGCCTCGATACCACCCTGGGCCGAAGCGTTTCTGGATGCCTGCTTTCGCAGGAATGACGAGTGGCTACACTGCATTGTTATTTGCTCTACGTGTGTTATCAATTGCGGATACAGTCATATTGCAGATACAATTAAATTGCAGATGCAGTTGGTACCCTTAGTTTCATAGGTTGTCAATATAGTCACTGGTAGAATTACAGGGTTTATAAAAAATGGGTGATTGGGTCGTGTCCCCGTCACCCTGCTTTCCTGTCTGCGGAGCCCCCCTCTGAGGACGTGTGATGCATATTGTGGCGGGAGCCGCCCAGGACCGGGCCGCTTGCGGGCTGGCAGCCCGCACTCCCGGCCCCCTGGCGCAGACAGGTACGGCGCAGGGGAGCGGGGGGGCGCCGAATAATGTAATCTGCAGCACACGTCCTCAGCCGGGGGAGGGACAATCTGCTCCCTCTCCCCTGGAGGGAGAGCCCGTCCTGAGCCCAGTCGAAGGGGGCTGGGGTGAGGGGGAACAAGCAAACTGAACCACTACCAGGTTGGGGGTACTGTCCTAATTTGACGCTGAACTGCCTAATTTGCTGGGCTAAGTATTTGATTTTCCAATAGTTCAAAAGCTCGAAACTGCCTAATTAGGACAGTACCAGGTTGGGGATTGGCTCGCCTTAGGGAGCGGCTTGGTGTAGTATGAGTGCGCCTTTGCGCCAGCCCATAAGAAGGAGCAGCGATTATGCCGGCCACGATTATTGAGACCCATCCGCAAGCGCATACTCCCCTTCCTCGCGTTCCGGTCGATCCGATTACGCTTGACCTGATTGAAAACGGCCTGGTGGCCGCGCGGGAGCAGATGGACGCCCTGCTGTTTCGGACCGCCATGTCGCCCATCATCCGCGATCAGCGCGACGGCTTTCCGGTCATTACCAGCCGGGACGGCAAACTGTTGGCCGGCCAGTTTGGCTCGCCGGTACACGGCTTTACCCAGCAATATGACGGAACGATTGAAGAGGGCGATATCTTCCTGACCTCAGACCCGTATTCATGTGACGGCGCCATCAGCCATGCCAACGACTGGCTGGTGTGCATGCCCATATTCAAGAATGGCCGGCTGATTAACTGGTCCGCCATGTTCGGACATATGGCCGACATCGGTGGCAAGGTGCCGGGCAGCATGCCGACCGATTCCGAACAGATATTCGAGGAGGGGATTTGTATCCCGCCGGTCAAAATTTTCAGCAAAGGTGTCCTCCAGGAAGAAATCCTGCGCGTTATCCTGCATAACTGCCGCATTCCGGAATGGAACCGGGGCGATTTTCATTCCATTGTGGCGGCCTGTCGGATGGCCGCCAGCCGCTGTGTTGAAATGGCCGAGCGGTTTGGCGAGGCGGTGTATGTCTCCGCCCTGCACGACCTTCTGGAGCGTAACCGGCGCGCCATGCAGAAGCTCATCAACGAGACCATTACCGAAGAGAAGCGCTATTTCGAGGACTATATCTGTGATGACGGCATGGGCATGGGGCCGTACAAAATCGCCTGTAGCCTGTGGCGTGAAGGCGAGCGGATCGTTTTTGACTTCAGCGGCACCGACCCGCAGTCGATCGGCTCGATTAATTTTCTCCTGAGCGAGCAGATGTTTCGGATGTTCTGCGGCCAGTTCATGATCAATTTTTTCGATCCCCAGATCCTTCTTAACGATGGGTTTTTTGACCTGGTTGACGTCCGTATTCCCGAAGGCTGTCTGCTCAAGCCGCTCAAACCCGCGGCCCTGACGAGCCGTACTCACGCCCTGGCCCGCATCTTTGATGTGCTGAGTGGTTTGTTAGGCCAGTCCAACCCCGACTATATGTGTGCGGCCGGCTTCTCGGACAGCCCGCATCTGATGTATTCGGGCTACGACCGGGACGGGGACTGGTTCCTGCTCTTCCAGATCGGCTTTGGCGGTATTCCCGGCAAGCCGGGTGGCGACGGGCCGGACGGCCACTCCTTATGGCCGAAGTTCATGAACGTCCCGAACGAGTTTATCGAGAGCTATTTCCCGGTGCGGATCGAGTGTTATGAGACCATTCCGGACAGCGGCGGTCCGGGCCTGCATCGGGGCGGCAACGCCATGAACGTGGGCTACCGCTTCCTGGCCCCAGGTGTGCTTTCCGTACACGATGACCGCTGGCTGACTTATCCCTGGGGAGTGCGGGGCGGCCTGCCGGGCGGCCGGAGTACGAAAATCATAGAACGTACGGACGGCAGGCGTGAGTTGCTGCCGTCCAAATGTGACCGGGTGCGGGTTGAGGTTGGGGACAAGCTGCTGTTCAAGACCTGGGGCGGCGGTGGCTGGGGCAATCCGCTGGAGCGGCCAGCCCACACAGTCGCGACCGATGTGGATCGAGGACTGGTGACGCGGGAAGGAGCCAAACGCTACGGCGTGGTCCTGCGGGACGACCTGAGTGTGGATGAGCCGGCCACAACTGCGCTCCGTGCCGAGCTGGCGCGGCAGCGCGGTCCAGCCCAGTTGTTCGATTTCGGTGGCGACATTGCCGAACTGAAGGCACGCTGTAAAGCAGAGACCGGCTTCGACCCACCTCAACCGCCGACCTTTGCTGCCTGGGTCCGGGCGCGGCAAGGGCAGACTCAGGTTGTGAGTCACGCCAACGGCAGGCAACCTGTCTCCGCATCAACGGAGACGAAATATACGGGCGAGATTCCTTTGTCGGAGCCGCGAGCGAAGTAGCGAGAGTTTCCGGCTTTCCAGACCCTGACGAAAGGGCGTCGATTACGGGAGATAATCTCGGGGAAAGGGGTCAAGACGATGGCAACAACAACAGTCGAAATACCCGATGAGCGTATGCCGGACCTGGAGGCGTATAAAGATAGGTTAGGGGAACTGCTTTTACTCGGTCTGTCGCAGATGAAGATTCAGGAAGCACTCATGCTGTATCAGCGCGGACTTGTCTCATTTGGACGAGCGGCAGAACTCGCAGGCTTGTCCCAGCACGAGATGCAACAACAGACCCAGGCGTTCGGAGTATCCCCGCGCTGGACGGAAAAGATGGTGGAAGAAGAACTCGGGTGAAGGTTGTTACGAACTCCGGACCGCTGATAGCACTTGGGAAGCTCGGACTCCTCGACGTATTATTTCATCTGTATGGCTCAGTCAGGATTCCCACAGCCGTTTATATTGAGGTTGGCGTGCGTGGGAGCGAAAGAAACTATCCAGACGCACTACTGACCCGGATAGCAGTTCAACGAGGACAGTTGAGAGTAAGTAGGATCAGTGATGTGGACGTTCCGCCTGACATTGCCAGCCTCCCGCTCAATACTGGTGAAAAACAGGCTATCTATCTTGCTTTGCACGATTCCGCTGACCTTGTGCTGCTCGATGATCTGAAGGCTCGTGAGGAAGCCCAAGCTCGTGGCCTAACGATCAAAGGAACCTTAGGGGTTCTTATACAAGCTCATCAACAGGGCGCGTTACAACTTGATGAGACGCAAGCCATAATTGAGACGATTAGAGACAGAAATGATATTTGGATTGCCCCAGGGCTCTGTCAGCGGGTCCTGGAGAAACTGGAAACGAGGAGGACTGAAGAATCATGAAGCACAGCCATCACTCATGCACATATGAAGGCTGGTTGAGATTCCAGTCATACTCGTAGTCCACTGACCCGGCAAAGTCCTTGAGCCGGGCCGCGAGTCCTGCCTCGGCGTACTGTATGAGGTGTGCAAACACGGTCTCTTGGCTGTTGCCGAAATCCTCCACATACCAGTTATAGATGCTCGAAATCATCAGGAAATCGTCGTCCACGAAATCCACTCCGCGCGGATGATTGATATAGGCGCGCGCGCTAGCGTCAAGCAGTTCCTCGGTGTTGGCGGCGGTAAAGACGGTTGGCGACTGATTTGGACAGCCATAGCTGGCGCAGTTCACCGCGTAGTGAATCCGGTTGTCGCGCCAGATGGGCCGCAGGATGCCGTGTTCGATATGGTTGAGCGTCAACTCCTGGCCGGCGACGGTAGCGTGCACGTCGTCCCAGGGGCCGGATAAGGGAATCCAGCTCTCGTGGATGTCGCGGATGGAATCCACGGGATAGGCGTTGACGACCACCTGCACGGTGAGCGCGTTGTAAAAGTTGATCCAGTAGGCTTTCTGTTCGGCCTTGGCATAGGTTCGCGGATCGTGGGCCTGTAAATGCGCCAGATAGTCGGCCAGCTTGGCAGTGTCTTCTGCGTTCGCCTTGAGCGCGGCATAGTCAAAGCGGCTGACACCTGACGGGTGGGAGCTGAGGTAGGTGGTCAGGAGGTTCTGCCAGGCGCTGTGATCGATGGTTTCGGTATTGGTTTCGTCGCTCGCGTTCCAGAACTCGAGCAGGGTCGATGAGGGTGCGGCCAGAGCGAAGCTGGGAGCGACGACAAGCAGGGCCACTGTGACCAGACTCAGCACCAGCCGGCCGCGGTGCCGCGCCCATTTAGTGAGTTGCTTCATAGGCATTGTTCTCCTTGCCCGCCTCTACTATCTGATTTTTTGCGAAACGAAAGGCCCGGGGTTAGGGCGTTCTCGCCAGGCGAAAGCCGTAGTACAGGCTGACACCGCCGTCGCCGCCTGAGTCGCCTCTGTGGAAACTAGGCGATAATGGCCCCCTATTGCGATTTGCAACGCGGCAGTATCGGGCTGCACCGTTCCAATGTCCGCCGCGAGTCACTCGGGAGACACCGGTAGAGGGGCCACGGGGGTCCGTCACCGAACCACGGGGATACTCGCCATACCAGTCCGCTATCCACTCCCACACGTTCCCGTGCATATCATACAGCCCCCACTCGTTCGGCCGCTTCTGTCCTACCGGATGGATGCTGCCGAAGAGGAGCACTTCGCCGTACCAGGCATAGAACTCCAAATCGCTCGCCGCATTCCCAAAGTGATACGCCGTCTGCGTCCCCGCCCGCGCCGCATACTCCCATTCCGCTTCTGTTGGGAGTCGGTACACGTATGGGCCCTCCTGCCGGTTCAGTTCCGCAATGAACTTCTGCGCACCGTCCCAGGATATACCCGCTATTGGGCAGGTTGCGCCGCAGTCGGAGAAATCCGAAGGATTATTCCCCATCACGGCTTGCCACTGCCTCTGTGTCACTTCATACTTCCCCAGGTAAAACGGCTGGCTGATGGTCGCCTGGTGTACCGGCCCTTCGTCATCATCTCGTCCCGGTTCCGTGGCCGGCGAGCCCATCTGAAACGTCCCCGCCTGAATCAGCACAAACTCCATGCCAATGCTGTTGCGCAATTCACGAGGGAGCTGCGCCAACCGTTCCGTCTCGGCCCGCTCCTGTTGGTGTGTCTGCGCCTCAGCCGCATGTCGCCCGGTGGGATACTCTCGCAGATATTCTCCATATGCCGCGGCCGTGTCGGCCTGCCGGGCCTGGGCATAGGCCGCATCGTCCGCTTGTGCGTGCCGTGCTTCCTCTACTTTGGCTTCCACCATGGACAGCAACTTCAGGGTCGGGGTGTAGTATTCTGAGTCTCGCCCGGCACTGATGACGAACTGTTTGAGTAACGACTGGCCCTTGCGCAGAGTTTTCACATTGCCACCGTATTCGGCCAGCAACTTGCCATAGAGGTACGCGAACATCGGTGGCGGCTCGATCTCCAGGGCTTCGATCTTCTTGAAGGCCCGATCCGCCTTTTGCGGCTCTCCCTGCTCCATCGCCTCAGTCGCCTCTAACAGGTATTGGTCGGCTAGCATGTCGGGCGGTAAGTCTTGAGCGGCCGTCGGGCCGCAGAGCAAAAGGGCGAAGAGGAAAGGTAGGATGATTTTCATGCGTCTTCATACCTCGCTGAGTGCAGATATGATCCTTGCTCTCCAGAGCGTCAGTCTTTTTCCATATCCTAAATACGCTTGCTTTTTGAGCCTGTCGGGTTCATCTTGTGAGGGGTTGAACCACGAGGAGAAACTTTATGGCCACGCTTGCCTTCGACACCCACAAGGCCGTCAAGCTGCTCAGAGAAGCTGGAGCCGACGAACCCCTGGCCGAAGCGGTCGTTGCCACAGTTGGCGATGCTATGGGTGAGAACGTTGCCACAAAAGTCGATATCGCTACGGTGCAGCGTGACATCGCCAGTCTCAGGGCCGAATTAAAGACCGATATCGCTGAATTGGAAGCTCGGCTCTACCGCCAACTGTGGCTCATGGCCGCCGGCATTGTTGGCCTCACTGTCAGCCTCACCGTTGCGTTAGTGAAGCTGACTGCCTGACGCCTTACATCGGCTGACGATCCGCTCTGCCGACCTCCGCCAGAAAAGATTCAAGACTTAATCCAAACTCCGGGCGATCCGGAATCCGACGTCGTTGTAGCTCCGATAGTCAGAGGGGTCACTGCTGCGGCGGGCCGAACGAATGGCCCTCGGCGTGCCAGCCCAGGAGCTGCCGCGCAGTGCACGACGACTACAATTCCCACTATCCCATGATCGCCCGTCGCTTGGAGCGCCAGCGCCTCCTGTCCGTGTTGTCCTGTGGGGTAGGCTCGCAGGTAGTCTGCGTAGGCTGCCGCCGTGTCTATTCGTTGCGCCTGGGTGTAGGCGGCATCGTCCGCCTCGCGGGCTTGCCAGGCGGCTTCCGCCCGTGCTGCCCGTTCTACTTGCGCTTCCGCCACCCGTCGTGCTTCCTCCGCCTCTTGTCCCAACGCCATCAGCGTGTCCGCTTGCTCCCGCGTCAGATATCCCGTCTCGTCCATCTCTTTGGCCGCCTGCCACGCCCGGATAGCCCGCCGGGTCCGTGTCTGCGCTCCACCGAACAACCCATCCGTCGGCCCTGGACCGTGCCCTACGGCGGCGAGACCCTGCTGGACCAATACTCGTGCCGCCCGGTTCAAACCAAGTTGTCCCTCCAGACACGCCCACGCTTCCGTCACATAGCGCCCCGTCGGATAGACCTCCAGGTACGCTTGCACTTGCAGCCTGCTCTTACACTCCACGCTCCGCCAGAACACATCCTCGATCTCCCGGTCTGTCTGGAAGCGCTGCTGCTCCAGACACGCCTGCGCCTCGGCCACATACGCCCCGTTGGGATAGGTGCCTGGACCTGCCGTGCGCTCTCACACTCCACACTCCGCCAGAACAAGTCTTCGATCTCTTGGGCGGTCTGGCCGGGGGCAAGAACTGGCACCAGCAGGAGCAGAGGTATGATGATGAGCCACTGCATACAATCCCGTTTCATGGCCCCCCATAAATCGGTGTCAGGGGTTCAGTCGGTTGGCTTGTCCGGATAGTGCGTCTGTATGGCCTGGGCTAACACCTTGACATCTGGGTCTCCCAACCACTGCTGCCTCTCCTCGGTATAGTTACCCCAGCCGACTTCCGATTGTTGCAGAAAGCGGACCATCCCCACGATGCCCAACTGCTCCCCAAGCACCTGGATGCCCCGCGCCCGGATTTGGTCCAATGTCAGTGTCGGTTCGTTCATTGTTCTTGTTCCTCTTGCAGCCAGGTTAAAGGGTTTTCGACACGCACTTTGAGACGGTGGGTGTTCCGAGCCGCCACTCGACACAGCTGATCATCCGTCGTGAGGAAAACATCAACTTGCGCCTGTTCCGCACAGGCGACATGCAGCGCGTCGTAAGCCTTGAGCCCTATCCTTTTCAGTTCTTCTCCCCGCTCAACCATTGCATCACTGAGTGGCACAAACATGTCCGTTCTCTTCAACATTTCTTTGAGTCTAGTCCTGCGATCCTGGTTAGGGACTGCATCCACTTCATGATAGACGACAGCGCTCGTGACCCAGTGCCACTCTCCGGCCTCACAATGCTTCAGGATTAGGAGTACGGCTTCTGCTTCCAGGCGTAATCGATCCTGTTCTTGGGTATCAAAGGGCCGGTTGAGACAACAGACATCCAGATAGACGCGGCGCATTTCGTTTATTATATCGCCTCATGGAAGCGGGGAAAGAGGAGGCAAGGAGTCAGGACCTAATCCACACTCCGGGCGACACGGAACCCGGAGTAGTTGCTCCGACTGTCGGCGGTATTCCAGTTACGGAAGGCCGAGCGGAGGCTCCTGGGTATGCTGTGCCAGGAGCCTCCGCGCAGGACCCGACGACTACAATCCCCCCGCTCCCATGCCCGCCCGTCGCTTGGTGCGCCTCTGTAATTCTCATTCCAGCAGTCCTGCACCCACTCGTAGACGTTCCCCGAGAGGTCGTACAACCCTACCTCATTCGCCTGCTTTTGCCCCACCGGATGCGTCTTCTCTCCGCTGTTCTCCTCGTACCACCCGACCGCATCCAGGGTATCACTCCCCGCATATTCATAGCCCCGGCCATGTGATCCCCCCCGCGCCGCATATTCCCACTCCGCTTCACTCGGCAATCGATATCGTCCACCCCCAGTATTCAGCTTCTGGAGAAATGCCTGCGCATCCTCCCAACTGACATTCTCAACCGGACAGTGGGGACAGCTCTGAAATTCGCTCGGGTTCTCCTCCATCACCGTGACCCAGACCTCCTGGGTCACTTCGTATTTACTCAACTCAAAACTGCGTACTGCTACCTGATGGGCCGGTTTCTCATCAGCGTCACACTCACTGAAAAATCCGCCCTGACAACCCATCGTAAACGTGCCGCCCTCAATCCGCACCATCTGTGCGTTCACCTGGACGAAGATGCGCTGCCGGGCGGCCTCTGCGCGCAGCCGCTGCTGTGCCGCCTGTGCTGCGACGACATGCCGTCCAGCGGGATATCTCTGCAAATACTCTGCATACCCTTCTGGCGTATCCTGTGCGGCCGCCGCTGCATACGCGGCATCGTCCGCTTGCGCCCGCCGTGCTGCCTCCAATTTGGCTTCCACCATGGACAGTAACTTCAGGGTCGGGGTGTAGTATTCTGACTCTCGACCGACACTGATGACGAACTGTTTGAGCAGCGCCTGCCCCTTGCGCCACACCTCCGGTCCGACGCCATGTTCAGCCAGCAATTTGCCGTAGAAATATGCAAACGTCGGTGGCGGCTCGCTCTCCAGGGCCTCGATCTTCTTGAACGCCCGTTCCGCCTTTTGCAGCTCTCCCTGCTCCATCGCCTCGGTCGCCTCTAACAGGTATTGGTCGGCCAGGATGTCGGGCGGTAAGTCCTGCGCGGCTGACGCACTGGCGCACAGCAAACCGAGTACGACGACCCATACAGTCACAAGCCTGCTCAGCATGCACCCCATACAACGCAGCCTAGGAGTAAAAGTCAATTCGCTCTGGAATGCTGGCAATGAATACCAGACAACACGGATTTGCGACACAGCCACCCCCCTGCTCAAGGGACTGGTCGATTTACTCTTCGTTAATGCCGACAAGGGGGCTTGCGCTCTATCTCGGACTTACATTATATTGCGGAATTATAAATCATGCAGACAGTCTGCATAATTTATAGTCAAATAAAACCTTGTACTTATTTCCGGCTCACATTATGGTCGTCAACAAGACTCTTCATTATCCCTCATACTTCGATTCCACGAAGTCTGCTCCGCCCCTGGGAACCCTGGAAACACGCAACACCTTTGTAGGAGGAATCCATATGAAAGCGATGATCGGTGTATTGGCCCTCGTTGTTCTCGGAGCCTTGTGGCAGGTATCCGCGTCCGCCTCGGGCTCTATTTCGATAGGCGGAGGCATAAGCCCCCGAGATGCGTACACGCAGGGCAAGAAGCTCACCTTCAAGAAGCTCGTGTGCTCCTCCTGCCCCATCCAACGGGGCGAGCTGGACCAAACTCGGGCTCAGAGCCTGAAGAACAGCCTCGAAGCGCGTGATGCGGAAAGCAAGCCGGGCACACCGGACGACGAACATATCCAGGTGCTGTGTCCGGGCAGCCAGGGGACCGATTGCGGCAGTGTGGACGAACAGGAACTCGTCCATTATTACCTGACTCGCCGCTACAAGCTGTAACTGTTTGACCCGTCGGCCACGCCACGCTCCTTAGCCGCCTTACCGATGAAGTAGAGAGGTCTATATTATGCGACTAGCCTGTATTCCGGCCTTTACTATAGCAACTGTGGCCGTTTTCCTTTTTACTGCCGCGCCAGCACGTGCGGGTTCGCCCTGGCTCCCCGCACCAGGGGCTGGAGATGTCAATCTGTCCTACACCTACCAGACGGCGGACGAATTTTATCGCAACACCACAAAAGTCCCGACACCGGGGAACGTCGGAGAAGATCTCGTCCAGCACACGACATATCTGGAGGCGCGCTACGGGTTGTTGGACAACCTCGCCATAGATGGCCGCATCGGCTATGCGCAAGGTCACTATGGCTTCGACCCTTCACGCGGGAACGGCGCGATCAGTGAGAAGAGTCCTGACGGTTTGGCCGATGTGAACCTGGGAATCACCTATCGTCTCCTTGACGAGACGATCACCGAGAGCCCGCTCCTGCCCACTCTCGCCATACGTTTCGGCGGGATCATCGCCGGAGACTACGAAAGCGGCGACATCAATTCGATTGGTGATGGCGGCGACGGGTTTGAGGTCTCAGGCATGGCCGGCAAGTTTCTCGGCGATATGTTCGTTCTGTCCTCGGAGTTCGGATACCGCAACCGCAGCAACGATATCCCGGACAATCTCTTTTTGAACCTGTCCGGCGGAATCATCCTTTTCAACCGCGTAAGCCTGAACATCAGCTACTATCGCGTGGACACCCCATGGTCCAGCTTCGACATCGGCGACCCCGGCTTCTCTCCGATCGGAAATGTTTTTCCCGAACTGAAAGAGGAGATGGAACTCATCGGTGGCGGGTTCAATGTTGCGGTCACGGACAGTATCAACCTCGGGTTTCAGTATGCATCGGTCATCGAAGGCCGGAATACCGCGGCGTCCGACGTTTTTAGCATGTCGCTCGGCTACTCGTTCGACGTCTACTGAGCCTTACGGCGGCCGCGCCTCGACGCGGACCAGGCCAGCGCCAGCAGAATCAGGCCGAATTCCAGCAGCCGTGCCCGGAGCGGCTGCTGATAGGCTTGCAATTCGTAGTCATTCACATTGAGCCCGGTAACATAGGAGATGAGGACGGCCATGGAGGCCGTCCAGGCCCATACGCTGGGGAAGATCGCCGCAAAGGGCAGTACCCAGAGCAGATACCACGGATTGATGACCGGCGACGCCGCCAGCAGTACGCCGTAAACCCAGTCACCGCGCGGAGCAGGCTGTCCCTCCTCCCGACGATACCGCCAATAATACCAGCCCCAGAACAGGGCGCAGGCCAGACCTAAAACAAGCTTGGCCTCGAACGCCGATAGCGCCAGTGTCAACAGCCCATAGGCCGCGGAATTGAACTCCCACTCACGGGCGAAGACCAGCAGCGAACTCAGGTCGGTGCCGCCGCCCAGAGCGAACGGCGCGTATAACACCGCCAGCGTAGTGCCGAACAGGACCCAGTGCCGGATGGTGGCGCCGACCAGAACGAACGGCACCAGCACCAGCGCGAATATCTTGGCCCCACAGGCAAGACCCAGGCACACCGCAGCGCTCCGCCAGCGGTGCCCCTGGGCCAGGACGAGCGTGGCCAGCAGCAGGCCAACGCCGATGCCGTCCGGATGAGCGGTGAAGGCGATTTCTTTGACCACCAACGGGCACCAGGCGTACAGCATGACGTTCCGTGCTGGTGCCAGGCGCAGCAGCAGGATCACAGTGGCAAGGTCAATGACGATCAACACGCCTTGCAAGGCTGCAATACTGCCCGGCCGCAGCCAGTAGCCCAGCAGGAAGATGAACTGTGTTGTCGGGCCGTAGATGGTCGGCAACTCGGGATTGTTAATCCCGTCCAAAACAGCGTGGAACGTGGCGGGAACACTGGTATCGGTGAAAAACGCTTCCGGCACGGCGGCGTAGGGCGTGCCGGTCGTGGCAAAACGATAGCCATCCCACAGATAGCGATAGAAGTCGTCTTCGAGCAGCGGCCCGCCGACCAGCCCACAGATTCTGAAGGCGACGGCCCAGAAGAGCAGGCGGTCGAGCGGGACCGGTTCGTCACGCTGGTGGCAGTACAGGAAGAGGCCGAATACCGGCAGGCCGGTCCAGGCCATCAGGCTGAAGAAGACCGCTAGGTCGGGGTCGCCAGGCGGCCGCGCCAGAAAGGCGAGGGCGGCGTAGCCCAGGGTACAGCTCAGACCGACCGCGTCCACCAGCCAGCGCGTCGTCGTGCCCGGTTGTCCACCCCCGTTTGCGCCGGCTATCGTCTCAAGCATCCGCCCCGTCTATCTTGCTCGGCCTATCCTGTCCGAAAATACGCCGACAGACCGTTATGACCCGTCGCGTTTCTGTCCCCAGGTGTCCCAGTGGGTCAGTTGAGTGGCCGGAATACGCCGGGCCGCTTTGAAATCCGTACCCGTATAGTAGGCCACGGGTAAAAGCACACACTGCGTCACAGTATCGGGAATATTGAGCAGCTTGGCCGCTTCGTCGGCGTGTGTGAGGTGCACGGTGGTCCAGCAGCAGCCCAGGCCCCGCGCGCGGGCAGCCAGCATAAATGACCAAGCCGCGGGCAGAATGGAGCCGTAGGCCGTGGCCTGGTCGAAAAGCGGTACATCGCGGACCTGATCCTCGACGCAGAACAGGACATGGACCGGAACCTCGTGCAGATGGTCGCCCAGATAGACGGCGGAGTCGATCATGCGTTGGAGGCTGTTGTACGGGGGAGGTTTCCCCCGTGCCTCCTCAGGGGTCGATGCGGGTCCTGTGGTCCCATACGTCGCGTCGTCGGCCTGCTCCCAGTAGGACTCAAACGCCTGTTTGTAGAGTCCGGCGATACCGGCCCGTTTGTCCGCATCGCGAATCACCATAAAGCGCCATTTCTGGGTATTGGTGGCTGAGGGGCTCTGCACCGCCACTTCCAGACATTCTTCGATCAGTTCCGGTGGGACCGGACGGCTCAGATCGAGACGCCTTCGTATGGAGCGTGTGGTGGTTAAGAGTTTGTCACATATATTCAGGTCCAAATCTATATTCATACCTCATCACCTCTTGTCCGAAAAAAATCACAAAGCGCGGACGAGAACAACTCGCACTCCTGCCGAATCGTGCTGGCGGTGTTGACAAATGAAATTGATAATGATTCTCAATTTCAACAAAATAAATTTGACCAAGAGGAGGGAAGGCGGCGGAAGACTTGTCGGCAGTTGATTATGAGACGCATTCGAGCGGCCCGAGGACGGAATCCCAGCGCCTATCACATAACAGAGAGGAGACCGATTCTAATGTGGAAAAGCATATGTCTTTTGGGCGCGCTGGCTCTTGTACTGGGCATTCCCACGGGCGGCTATGCCGTGGATGAAGCGCGGATGCAGCAGCTTGAACAGCAATTGCAGGACATGCAGAACGCTATGTCGTCGATGCAGGGCGAGCTGCAAAGCCTGCGGGCCGAACAAAAGCAGGAACAGGAGGCGGAGCAGGAACAGGCCCGCCGTCAGAACGTCCTGGCCGAGGAAGTGGACAAGCTGCGCACCAGCCTGACCGTGCCCGACTTCCAGCCGCTGAGCATGGAAGACAGCAGATACGGCCTGGGACCGGCGGCCTCTAAGATTTATGGCGTTTCGCAGGGCTTATCGATCGGTGGCTATGGCGAGGCATATTACCGCAAGGATGTGAGCGACAAGAGTCGCAGCGACCGCGACACGACCGACTATCTGCGCTTTGTGCTGTACACCGGCTATAAGTTCACCGACCGCATCATCCTCAACGCTGAGTTAGAGTTTGAGCACGCCTCGACCAGCACCGGTGGTTCGGTATCGGTCGAGTTCGCCTATCTCGATTTCCTGATGTGGGACTGGGCCAATTTCCGTGCCGGTATGTTGCTCGCCCCGCTGGGTATCGTCAACGAACTGCACGAGCCCGTATTCTTCAACGGCGTGGAGCGGCCCGAGGTTGAGCGGCGTATCATCCCTTCGACCTGGCGCGAGAACGGCATCGGGCTGTTCGGCGAACTGCTACCCGGCCTCGAATACCGCCTCTACGCCATGAACGCGCTTGAAGGTGCGGCGAGCAATACGTCCGCGTGTACGCCTGACGATGACGGTAACTGTGTGACCAAACCCTCTCTTAAACTGAAAGAGCATTTGCGCAGCACGCGCCAGAAGGGCGGCGAGGCCATGGCCGAGGATATCGCCTTTGCGGCGCGGCTGGACTACACGCCTATGCTGAACCTCAAGTTCGGTGGCTCGGTGTACACCGGCAAGTCAACCCACGATAGTCAGTACTTCGAGTGCGTAGACGGGAGCTGCGGCAAGGTCAATCTGCCCGGTGCGCGGCTGACCATCTGGGACCTGCACGCCCTGTACAGTTGGCAAGGGCTGGAGGCGCGAGCGCTGTTCGCCATGTCCCACCTGAAGGACTCGGACGAACTCAACCGCATCGGTGGCGGTGGTAAGATCGCCAAGGAGATGTACGGCTTCTACACCGAGCTGGCCTACGACATTATGCCGTTGGTGCTGGGGACCACCCAACAGCAATTGTCGCCCTTTGTGCGCTTCTCCTATATTGACCAGCACGCCGAGATGGCCGCCGACTGGGATGCCCAGGGTCGCTATGAGCATCGCATCTGGACCACCGGCGTCAGCTATAAACCCCACCCGAACGTAGTGCTCAAGGTGGATTATCGGAATTTCGATACCGTGGATAATGACAACGAGCGCGAAGACGAGGTCAACTTTGGCATTGGCTTTGTTTTCTAGAGCCCGTGTTGCTCAGTACGTTCTGAGCATGGTGGCACTGCTGGGCAGTGCCACCATTATTGAGGCCCAGGTTTTTTATTCCAAGGCAGAGGCATTACAGGTGGCATTCCCTAAGGCAGACCGCATCGAGACGCAAACCTTCTTCCTCACCCCGCAGCAGGTCGAGCGGGTTGAGGCCCTGGCGCAGACCTCGGTCACTTCCAAGCTGGCTACCTTTCACGTCGGCCATACGGCTGACAGCGTACAGGGCTACGCCTTTATTGAGACACATATTGTGCGAACCTTTCCAGAAACGTTTCTGATGGTCGTGTCACCCGACGGTACACTACAAAAACTCCTGGTGCTGGCCTTTTACGAGCCGGCCGAATACCTGCCCTCGGAGCGCTGGCTGGAGCAGTTTGATCAGAAGCGCTTGACGCCTTCACTACGCCTGCGCCAGGACATCCACGGTATTATGGGCTCCACGCTGACCGCCCAGGCCGCGACCCAAGGCGTGCGCAAAGTCCTGGCCCTTTTTCAGATTTTGATTCAGGAGAAAAAATAGCGTGCGCTTTGTCGTTACCGGCGAGTGGTCCAGAAACCGGCTGCTCCAACTCATCATCGTCATCTTCGTTATCTATGTCATCGGTCTGTGGCTGACGAACGCCCTGCTGTATTTCCAGAAGATGGACCTGAGCTATGTCTCGGTGACGGAATACTATCTGGGCTCGGAAGAGCGTTTTCTGCAGCCGCGCAGCTATCAGGGCATGCTGGAGGTGGCGCATTTCCATTTATTCGCCATGGGACTGCTGCTGCTGACGCTGACGCATCTGATGCTGTTCGTACCTATCTCGCCGAACCTGAAAGCCTGGCTGATTATCATTCCGTTTTTTTCTGCCCTGATCAATGAGGGCGGCGGCTGGCTGGTGCGCTTTGTCCATCCCGGCTTTGCTTATCTGAAAATTGCCGGCTTTCTCGCCCTGGAAATCAGTCTGGCGGTGCTGGTCGTCATCTGCCTGTGGTCTATTTTTCGTGGCTCGCAAGAGCACTACCGACAGGCGCGACCGGTCGGCGGGCAGCGGGGTACGGCTGACATAGAAGAAAATGTCGGCCTGGGTGCCGCAGGGGAGATGGTGGAATGATGCGGGGGTGGGGATTCGGGATTGGGGCTTGGACGGTCGTTCTGAGCCTTCTGGTCTTCGGCAGTCCTGTCCGGGCGTGTGAGACCGATGGCCGCTATATTATGGGCACGGTTTTTCAGGCCACGCTGTGCCGGGCAGAGTCCACCCCCCAGGCGCAGATGAGCGCGGTGTGGCACGAGGTTTTTGCTACGGCGGGGCGTTTTGACGATCTTTTTACCATCTATGCTCCACACAGTCCGCTCAGCCATTTGAACGCCCAGGCCGGACAAGGACTCCAGGCGGTTCCGGCCGAAGTGAGTGATGTTCTGCGTC
Organism: Desulfurellaceae bacterium bin18; assembly: GCA_002238415.1. Classification (GTDB taxonomy): domain Bacteria; phylum Desulfobacterota; class Binatia; order Bin18; family Bin18; genus Bin18. The sequence goes on from MPMI01000030.1 coordinate 27,852, forward strand.
TCTCGCGGCGCTACGCAGACCTGACCAATGGCGCCTTCGACATTACGGTGCGGCCACTCCTGAGCTTATGGCGACACGCGGCAACAACCCAAACCCGGCCAACCGCGGCGGCTATTCGCCATACCCTGCGGTTCATTGGGAGTCAGAAGCTGCACTTTGCCGCGCCCCACCGCGTTGGTCTGCCTGCGCCGGGCATGGCGCTGGACCTGGGGGGCATCGGCAAAGGCTATGCGCTCGATCAGATCGCCAGACAGCTCCATGAACAGGGGCTGACAAGCGCCCTGCTCAATTTTGGGCAGAGCAGCCTGTGGGCGTTTGGCCGGCCGCCTGACGGGGAGGGCTGGCGCTTACTATTACGTCAGCCGAATGGAGAGATCATCGGCCTTGCCATGTTTTCCGATCAGGCCGTTTCCATCTCCGGGAGTCTTGGCCAGAGTATGCAGGTCGAAGGCCGGCGCTACAGCCATATTATTGACCCTCGGACCGGCCGGCCCGTGCAGCGCGACCTTTTGGCCTGCGTTGTGGCTCCGAGCGCGGCCCAAGCCGAGGCGTTGAGCACGGCCCTCTTAATTTTAGGGGAAGATGAAGGACTCGACCTCATCGAGCAACTCGACGGCGTCGAAGGATTCTTACGTGAAGCACACGGCAAACAGTGGATGACAACGGGGTGGAGGCGGGTCAGCCGTTTTGTCGCCTTAGTAGGGACGACGCAGGCGTCGCCCCTACCGTGACGAATAGCGAGTTCTGTCAGCGTATAGAGGAGGGACACAGACATGCGTACCAACGAAATAGTGACAACCATTCCAGACGGGGCATCTGCCACCGCCCGGCCCGATACCGCGCTGGAGATTGCCGTGGAGCTTCCCCAAGCGGATGATCCCAACGGCCAGGCAGACGAACAGCCGAGCATTGCCTTCCGGCGTCTGACGTGGGGCTCGGGCCTGGGTTGGTGTCGGCAGCAAACGCTGACCCTTACGCCAGCGGAAGCCGAGGCCGTGCTCAAGGCATTACAGAAGAGTCGGCGCAAATGGCGCGGGGACTCTGCCGCGCCCCAGGGCAAAGTCATCCCTTTTCCGGGCTGACCCTCAAACTGACCCATTTCCGTCACCTCGTCCCCCTCCCTTTCCCCCTAGGGGGAGGGGGCTCCTCCCTTTCCAGGCTCAATACTCCTGGGGAGCACGGGCCTTGCCCGTCACTGCTCACCGTTTCTGTATTGCTTTGTCGGCCCAGGCGTGTTCAGAAGGTTTCAATTCTGAAGGTCGAAAACCATGGAGACCGTGTGCATAGCCCGGTTGTAATTATTGGCATGGACCCATGTCTGAACGCAGATTTGGCCATATTCCAGGCTATCCGATTGGCTCCCACTTCGTCTCTCGCCAGGCACTCTCCAGAGCTGGAGTACACCGGCCCCGCATCGCCGGTATTGCCGGCAGCGGGCAGGCGGGCGCCGATTCGGTGGTTCTGGCTGGCGGCTATGAAGATGGGGAAGATTACGAGCATACCATTTTTTATACCGGTCACGGCGGGCGCGACCCTCAGACCCACGAGCAGATAGGCAACCAGGTCCTCATTCGTGGCAATCTGGCTCTGGCCCAGAACCGATTGCACGGCCTGCCCGTCCGCGTTATCCGTGGAGCCGGATTCCGTTCTCCCTATGCGCCCGATTCCGGTTATCGGTACGATGGCTTGTTCACGGTTGACGACTACTGGCGGGGCGTTGGACGAGCCGGATTTTTTATTTGGCGTTTTCGGTTGGTCAAAATGGATGCAGACACACAGCGGCAGGAACGAGTCGTCCAAGAAGCCCTCCACGTGCAGGAGCTCAAGCAGCTCTACCACTATCGCTGCCAGATATGCGGCGTCCAACTCAGAGGTACCGCCGGGTCGTATGCCGAAGCGGTGCATATCCGACCCCTCGAAGCCCCGCACAACGGCCCTGATACCTCCGAAAATATGCTATGTCTGTGTCCGAACTGTCATATCCTGCTGAGCATCGGCGGGGTGGGTATTGCCGATGATTTTACGCTGATCGGCAGACCGGGGAGTTTATACGTTGATTTTCGGCACCGGATCAACATCGAGCATGTGCGTTATCGGCGGCAACACTATCCACCTGATCCCGAGATGTGAGTGGTACGGGCTTTCGGCCCGCTAGAGCATTTTACGATAGGTTCTAGCCATGCTATTGCGCTTTCGTCATGCCGGACTTGATCCGGCATCCAGAAGCCGAGGGGTGAGAGGGCTGGATTCCTGCTTTCGCAGGAATGACGGGCGGCGACACAGAACGTAATCTGCTCTGGTAATCCCCTCCTTGGAGGGGTGGTCCGAAGGGCCGGGGTGGGTTTCCTCAGGAAAGAAAAAAGGGAGAGACCAACGATGCAGGGCAATCTACGCAAGATGCGAACGCAGCCGGGTCCGCCCGTGGAGTATCGCTTGCCGGTCGGCGAGCAGGAGGTCGCTTTAAATCTCTTACTGGGCAAAACCGTGCGTCTCAGATTTGCCGGCGAGATTCACTGCGTTGCCTGCGGGCGCAAGACCAAGAAAAGCTTCAATCAGGGCTATTGTTATCCCTGCTTTCAGAGCCTTGCCCAGTGCGACATCTGCATCGTGAAACCCGAACTGTGTCATTACGAACAGGGCACCTGTCGTGAGCCGACCTGGGGTGAGGCCCACTGTATGCAGCCTCACTATGTCTACATAGCCAACTCATCCGGCCTGAAAATCGGCATTACGCGCGGGAGTCAGATTCCAACCCGCTGGATGGATCAGGGCGCGGTACAGGCTTTGCCGATTTTTCGGGTGCAGAGTCGCTATCAGGCCGGGCTGCTTGAGGTCATGTTCAAGCAGCATATAGCCGATCGCACCAACTGGCAGCGTATGCTCAAGGGCGAGCCCGAATTGGCGGACTTGGCAGCCAAGCGAGACGATCTCCTTGGGCTGTGTCAGGCTGAACTGCACGACCAAACGCGGGCCGCCGGGGAAGGTGCACTCGCGCTGCTTGAGGAGGAGGACAGCCGTTCTTTTACCTACCCCGTGCTGGAGTATCCGACCAAGGTCAAGTCACGCAATTTTGAGAAGACGCCCGAGATCGAAGGCACGTTGCTGGGCATTAAGGGGCAGTACCTTATTTTTGATACCGGCGTGCTGAACGTGCGCAAGTTTGGCGGGTATGCGGTGCGGTTCGAGTCACCGGACTCTCCCGCCTGAAAAGCGAGGTGTTTTGCAGGACCCGACACCGCGTAGCTGAGACGTCCGTCCGGAGGATTATTCTCCCAAGACCCGGAGCCCGGCCTCGGCGCAGGAAATGTCTTGTTCGACCGTCCCGCCCCCGACGCCAATTCCTCCAACGACTTCGCCGTCTATTGTAATGGGCAACCCGCCACCAACCACGGTTGCTCCCTCAAAATGGGACAATCCCACTAACAGAGCCGGATTGTCTTTGATGGCATTATAAAAATCAGCCGTGCCAAATCCGAATAGCGCGGTATACGCTTTGCGTTGACTGCCTTCGATGCCGAGGAGTGGAGCACCGTCCATACGGGCGAAAGCTTTCAGATTCCCGCCGTCATCAACAACCGCCACATTTTGCTTGACACCAAGTTCTTTTGCGTGGGCGATAGCCGCTTCGACCATCCGCGCCGCCAGGGCATGGGTAATCGTTTTTTTGGTATAGGTTGTCTGCGGGCTCTGTTTTGCATCTTCAGCACTGCCGACCGTAGGCGTCAGCGCGATGGAGGCAGAAACGGCAGCACATAAGAGTAGAAAGAACCCTCCGGAAAGGACATTCCTGAGTTGAGTCATGGGTGTCTCACCTTTCTTGTCGCACGGCGCGTCGCGCCCCAGCTTCGTATCTCACCATTATGAGCGAACCTCCCTAGCGCGTCCAGGCCAGCCATTTGGTGAAGAGCGATTTGACCCTGGGGGTCAGCCGGGTGCGATTATAGGCGTCCGCGGCCCGTTTTATTGCTTCAGCCTGGGTGGGATAGGTGTGAATGGTCCTGGCCAGGGTGCCGAGCCCCAGGCCGCCGACCATGGCCAAGGTCAGCTCTGAGATCATTTCGCCCGCATGGCGGGTCACAATCGTTGCGCCCAGAATGGTATCCTTGCCGGCCTGGGTGTGGATTTTCACAAAGCCTTCGGTATCGCCTTCGAGCACGGCCCGATCGACCTGCCCCATCTCCTGGTAAAAAGTTTGGATGGCAATACCCTGTTTTTCCGCCTCATGTTCATACAGCCCGACATGCGCGATTTCAGGATCGGTATAGGTGCACCACGGCACGGTGAGGGCGCTCGCCTTTGCCCGCCCGACGAACAGGGTGTTCTGGATCACAATACGGGCCAGGGCATCCGCCATATGGGTGAATTTATACGGCGAGCAAATATCACCCGCGGCATAAATACGCGGGTTGGTCGTCTGGAGGCGGTCATCGACCTTTACTCCCTGTCTGGTATCAAACTCCACGTCGACGGCCTCCAGGTTCATCCCTTCGACGTTGGGCGCGCGGCCTACTCCGAGGAGGACGGCATCCGCACGGATTTCCTCTTGCTGCTCATCTTTTTCAACCCGAATAACTTTGTCCTGGCCGTCCCGCTCCACCCCGGTGATCTGACAGCCAAGGACGAGCGAGACGCCGTCCCGAATCAGGGCGTCTTGAATGAGTGCCGCGGCGTCCTTGTCCTCGCGGATGAGGATCTGGGGCATCACTTCCAGGAGGGTGACCTGTGACCCGAAGCGGGCAAACGCCTGGGCCATTTCACAGCCGATGGGACCGGCGCCGATGATGGCCAGCCGTTTGGGCAGTTCGGTTAAGGAAAAGACGGTTTCGTTGGTTAAATAGCCGGCTTCCGCCAGACCGGGAATCGGCAGGGGCATGGCCCGGGCGCCCGTGGCGATAACCGCCCGCCGGAAGCGCAACTGCTGGCCGTCGACTTCCACGCTGTCCGACTCGACAAAACGTCCTTCGCCCAGAAAGACATCCACGCCGAGTTCGTCCCGATAGCGCTGCGCCGAGTCATGCGGGCTGATTTCCGAGCGGAGTCGGCGCATGCGTTCCATGACCGCCGGAAAATTCACTCGGGCTCCATCCGGCACTTCGACGCCATACTGACCCGCGTCCCGAACATCCGCAGCGGCGCGGGCCGCTCGGAGCAGGGCTTTAGACGGCACGCAGCCGACGTTCAAGCAGTCGCCGCCCAGATGTGCCCGTTCCACCAGGGCGACCTTCGCTCCCAGGCCGGCCGCGCCAGCCGCCGTAATCAGGCCGGCAGTGCCTCCACCCAGGACGACCAGGTTGTAACTCGACGCTGGCTCCGGGTTTGTCCAGTCACGCGGATGGACGTTGGCAACAAGGGATTGGTTATACGCGTCTTCAGGGAATGCAATGGTCGTCATGCGGCTCCTCCTGCGGTGTTCAGGGCTCCTAAGAAATAGGGTACGCGGGATAGGACGCTTTACAAGGAGGGGAGAGCGGTGAAAGGGCTACACTCGACTCTGACCTTTCCCTCCCAAGACGTGTGCTGTCAATGCTGAGCCAGGGACGAGGGTGGTGCGTGCTAAGGCGGGCCGTCCGAAGCGGTGCTGAAGCCCGTGGCCGAGATTGCCGGCGGCCCGCTGGGCCGCGCTGCAGGTCCGCAAGCCGTGGGCGGTCTGGGCGCCCGGAAAGTGCCGGCCACAGGGGCGGGTGAGGGGGGCCTGGATGCCGGCCGGCCGGCGGGCCCGCGCGGCAGGTCCGAAAGCCGTGGGCGGTCTGGGCGCCCGGAAAGTGCCGGCCACAGGGGCGGGTGAGGGGGCCCTGGATGGTCTCGACGATCGGGCGCCCGCGGCCCTACGGGCGTTTGGCGGCACCGGCGCCCTGACCGAGCGCGGGGAGAGCGGGGAATGCAGGTATTGAATACAGGCCAATGCGCGCCTATATTCCGGCTTGACAGCCGAAGACGCTCTGAGCGAAACGCGAGCGGCGCCCACCGGGTATAGAACGCTGTTTAACAGATGGCTGATCTTGAATTGGTGATTGGGCCATAATTGTGTCGGGGCGCCGCATGCGGCGCTCCTGTCGGTCGTATATGTCATTAAATGTCGCACAAAAGGACATCTCACGGTTCAATAAGCCATCAAATTGTGCACAAAAAGACCCCCTGTGGTTCAATAAGTTATTGATTTCATTGCATTCCGGTCGGAGACCCCCCCTATATTTTTTTAGAATGTTTGTGAGAGAAGAACGATGTTTGATAATATCCTCCCAAGAGTCCCCCGCAGACACGAGACAACCGGGTTGCTCCCTTCGCCTCCCCGCTCGGGACGGGGGAGGCGTAGTGCCGCGTCCGCCGAGGAAGCGGGGGGCAACGGCCACGGCGGGCCGGCCGAAGCGGGGGGGGAGCCAGGGGCCGAGAGTGCCGGCGGCCAGCTTGGCGGTCAGGCGGGGCAGTAAGCCGTGGGCGGTACGGGCACCCGGGAAGTGCAGGCCAAAGGTGCGCGTCAGGTGCCCATTGATGGTCTCAACGATTTGTCGCCAGCGCCCGTGCTGGCGTCTGGCGTGGGTACTCGTGGCGCCCCGATAATCCTTAGGCGTGAGTACGGGGGCTCCGTAGTCCTGGTGCCAATGCGCTTGCCACTCCGTCCCACAGAACCCCTTATCCGCGAAATAGGGCCCGGCTGCCCCGTCGTGCCTGAGCCGGCTTCTACTTGGCCCAGCCGTCTTTGAGCGGCACAAAATAATAGGCGTTGAATTTTCGTGAGCGGAACTTCCAGACTCCGTCGATCTTGGCATACACGTCATCGTAATGCCCGGCGGCAATCACACTCTGGCCATCCTGCGTGGCGCGCAGCTCCAGATAACACGTTCCCGTGGCCCGGTCGCCCTCAAGGTCGATGACGTGATTATGGATAAAAGGACGGGGATCAAGAGCGGCCAGCCCCTGCTCATAGGCGGCCAATAATGCCTCGGTCCCCTTTGCCGTAGGCTGTGCTCCACCGGCATCAAACTCACCATCTGGGGTAAAGAGGCTGACCACGGCAGGAACGTCCTGCTGCCACACATAATGGCAGTACCGCTGTGGAAGGTCTCGAATCGCCTCTCGGTCCAACATCTCCCGTACCTGTGTTTCCAGACTTTTGTCAGCCATGGCTTTCTCCTTTTTCGGTTCGTTGTGTGGCCGTCTTACCAAAAGTCAGGCGCTCGAGATATGGCAGGATGGAGTTGGGCAGGGCCAAGAGCATGGGTTGCGCGCAGACAACGAGGGCTTATAGGATGCGCCGGTGATAGGGCGGACGCTCAGGAGGGAGTATGGCCCACACAGCGGATGTCGTGATTATCGGTGCGGGTGTGACCGGAGCGAGCATTGCGTTCAATCTCGCCAAACGGGGCATCACCAATGTCGCCGTCCTGGAGAAAAATTTCATTGCCTCCGGGGCCACCGGCAAAAGTTCGGCCTGTATTCGCCAACACTATTCAACCGAGGTGACCGCGCGCATGGTGCGGCGCAGCCTGGACGTGTTTGAAAACTTCGGTGATGTAATCGGCGGATCGGCCGGCTTCACGCGAACGGGCTATCTGATGGGCGTCCCCGAGCAGGATCTCGCAGCGCTCAAAAACGTGGTAGCCATGCAACGCCGCGTCGGGATCAACACCCGCTTGATCTCTCCCGAAGAAATCCGCGAAATCGAACCGCGCACGCGCGTGGAAGACCTGGCCGGCGGAGCCTGGGAGCCGGACTCTGGCTACGCCGACCCGTCCGACACCACCTCGTCCTTCATCCGGCGGGCACGCGAGCTGGGCGTGCGGGTCCATCAGGGGACCGAGGTCACCGGCATCCAGCTGGTGGGCGGAGCGGTGGCCGAGGTGGTCACCAATCAGGGCCGCTTTTCTACGCCGACGGTCATTGATGCGGCCGGCGCCTGGGGTGATCGGATTGCGGCTATGGTGGAGGTAGCGATTCCCCTGACCGTTTGCCGCCACAACATCTGTTTTGTCAAGCGGCCCGCCGAGGCCGCCGAGCGCCATCCCCTGTTTTACGACTTCGTCAGTCAGGTCTACACCCGGCCCGAGGGCGCAGACCTGACCTTGGTGGGTTCGCTGGACCCGATTGAACTCAACGACCGGGTCGATCCCGACCACTACGACCACGGCGTCAGCTATGACAGAACGGTTGAGATGACGGGCCATGTCACGCATCGCTTTCCGCGCTTTGAGACCGGCTATTTTCACAGCGGCTACTCGGGATTTTTTGATGTCATGCCCGACTGGCACCCCATTCTGGACGCCGTGCCGGGGATAGGCGGAATGTATATGGCCGTTGGATTCAGCGGCCACGGCTTCAAGCTGGCCCCGGCGGTGGGCGAGATGATGGCCGAGCTGATTATCAACGGCAAGCAGCCGGGCACGGATATCGACGCCTTTCGCTTTACCCGTTTTGCGGATAAACAACCCATCCGGGGTATGTATGACGAGGGCTTGATGGGCTAGAGGGGTGCGGGCAGGATGCCCGCGCTCCCAGTGAAGAGAAAAGAGAGAAAGAGCTATGACACAACTATCCCAACCCGTTCGTGAGGGAGCCGTCCGGACCCGGCAGCCGCTGTCCCAGGCGCGGCATATGCCGGCCCATTTTTACACCTCGCCCGAGATTCATGCGCGCGAGAAAGAACGCATCTTTCAAAAAGAATGGCTATGCATGGGCCGGGTCGAAGAGCTGGACCAGCCGGGCAGCTATTTGACCTTTCGGGTAGCGGGCGAGCCGATTGTCATCTGTAAAGACCGCCAGGGAGAGATTCGAGCCTTCTCCAATGTGTGTCGCCACCGGGGGACTCAGATCGCATTTGGCGAGCCCGACAACGGCACCCCGTTTGGCAAGGGCTGTGACAAGGCATTGTCGTGTCCCTACCACGGCTGGACGTATGACATGGACGGCCGGCTGCTCAACGCGCCCCACTCCGCGGAAATGGAGGGCTTTGACACCAAGGATTTCGGCCTGATTCCCCTCCGGGTCGATACCTGGGCGGGCTTTCTGTTTATCAATTTCGACCCAGCCGCGCGGAGCTTGATGGACGTTCTGAACGAGATGGACTTTCCCCGGACCTATCAGCCCTACCGCTATGAAGACTTTCGCCTGGCGAGTAAGTTCTCGTTCGAGTTGGATTGTAACTGGAAGTTCGTGAACGAAAACCTGACCGATATCTACCATATTGCCGTGCTCCACGTGAACACCTTCGGCCCCTGGCAGCCGCTGGAGTCCTACGAGTTTCGACCCGTGCGGGGTGGCTATCACGGCTATTTCAAGGGTAAGACCCTGGCGCCGAACGGCGACTCGCTGTTCGGGACGATCCCCTGGATTTCGGGCAAACTGGCCGAGGGCGGTTATTCCAGCCATCTGCGGCCGAATATCCCCTGGTTTCCGCGGCACGACTTTCTGTGCTTTATGTCGGTCTGGCCGGGAGAGAGCGTCGATAAAACGGTCGGCGTTTCGTACCAGCTTTTCCCCAAGCAGCATTTCGAGCTACCCGATTTTCAGGAAAAAGTGAAAATCTACGACGACTTTCTCAAGGAGTTCTTGGCCGAAGACATCTCGATGATCAAGTCACTCCAGCAAGGCATGGATTCCAAGTATTTCCAACCCGGACCCATGTCCCGTTTTGAGGTCGCCATTCACAGTATCGCCAACTATTACCTCGAACGTCTCGAAGCCGAGTAGGCATATCACGGCACGGGCCAGACACAGGAGGGTAGCAGAGTGATTACCAATCTCGGACCGGAACTCACCCAAGCCGCGGACGCCATGATTCGTGATGTCCTGCTGGTACAGTCGGGCGAGACTGTGCTGATCACCGCAGATACGGCCTCAAACATGCAGACGGTTGAGGCCATCCAGAACGCGGCTCGCAATCTGGATACGCCGGTGGCCCTGCTTATCTCTCCGCAACTCCCCTTTCAGGGCGCGCTGGGCGACCCCTATATTTCCGATCCGGTCCGGGCCGCGGTCACGAACTGTGACGTATGGATAGACCTGGCCTTCCCCTATATGGCCGGCTCGAATGCGTTTGACGCAGCCATGCAGAACAAGCGCACCCGCTATTATCTGGCCGCGGGCCTGAACGCCGAGTCCACGGTCAGACTGTTTGGCAAGGTCAACCTGGATACCCTGTTTACCGTCACCCAAGCCTTTGACGCTCTGCTGGTCGAGAAAAAGGGCGCCCAGGGCCGGATTACCAATCCGGTCGGGACGGATGTCACCTTCACCATTGGTGAGCCCATGGCCATGGGTACGGGTCGCGCCAACGGACCGGGCGCTCTGTTTGTCCCCGGCACGGTCATGATTATGCCCAAGGAGGACTCGGTCAAAGGCGTGGTGAAGTTCGACACCGTCTTCCACGAGTACTATACCCCGTTGGAAGAGCCGATCAGTCTGACCATAGACGGCACCGTGCAGGACGTGTCGGGCGGCGTGGCCGAGGGCACCGTCCTGGAACGCTCGTTGCGGCGGGCCAGCGGCGAGGGGTTGGGCTATATCATTCACTTCACCTGCGGCATCCATCCTGCCGCGCGCTACACGGGCAACTGTTTTCTTGAGGACCAGCGCGTGCTGGGCTATAACGCGGTCGGCCTGGGCCTGCCGTTCTGGATGCCCGGCGGCGGCGAGAACCATCCCGACGCCGTGCTCTCAAAGCAATCGCTCTGGCTCGACGGCGAACAGATCGTCAAAGACGGCATCATTGTCGGTCCCCCCGACCTGGCGGAACTCGCCCAGGACCTGCAACCGCTGTACCGCTAAACTTCCCCTCCTCGGAGGGGTGCCGCGTAGCGGTGGGGTGGGTAACCGCTTAGACAGGATTATAGCGTTGAACGCTGATTTCATGTGCTCGGGCACGCATCTGCGACGCGTCATACCAGGCCTGCATCCGTAGGAGCAGGTCCATGCTCACGTCAAATGCCTGTTCGACACGAAATGCCATCTCCGGCGATAAGGCGGCCTTGGCGTTCAAGACTGCCGAAAGTGTTGCTCGTCGCACACCAAGAATTGCGGCCGCTTTTGTGATGCTCAGCCCCAACTCTTCAATGACCTCGGCGCGGATGAAGTCGCCTGGGTGAGAAGGGGTCATGTTCACTTTGATGCCGTTGGTCTCCATCAGTGGTAATCCTCCAAGTTCAAATGGTTAATAGTGCCGTCCTCTTCTTCAAACGTGATCCGCCAATTGCCGGATACTGAAACGCTCCATTCGTTCTGCCGGTCACCTGAGAGCCGGTGGACACGCCAGCCGCGAGGCGCATTGTCAATAAAGCTGTCCAAATCGTCAGCCAGAATGAGCACCGTCAAAATCCTGCGAATCCGATTAGCCAAGTTGTGTCTCAAAAACCGTGGGTCGTTGTTCTCAATAAGCCGACGTAAACCTCTGTGTCGGATAGAGCGTATGGTCACATCGCCAAGTGTACGGTTTGAGCGTACGCTCTTCAAGGTCCTTGTACGTCGGATTACGCTTCGCTAATCCAACCTACGACAACTCGGGCTTTTTCATATCTTAACCACGTCATCCCTGTGAGAGTATTTCCTGTGAGTCTTGAGGTGGGGGAAACAGCACCATGGCGACAAATCTGGCAATAGACCCGCAACTGCTCGACAAGGCGTTCAAAGTCGGCGGCGAGAAAACGAAGGCAGCGACCGTCAACAGGGCCTTGCGGGAGTTCATTGCGCGGCGAGAGCAGGAACGGCTGCTTGAGTTGTTCGGCAAACTCGACTGGGACGCCAGATACGATTACAAGCGTGAACGGGCGCGCCGGTGACTATATTACTCTCGACACCCACCCCGGCCCTGCGGGCCACCCCTCCAAGGAGGGGATGAAGAGAAGAGAACGCCGGACCGTCCTGCTGCAAGGCAAGCTGGATCATCTGGCGTAACGCCTTTTTCCCTTGACCGGGTTCGGCTGTGCGCGCTAACGTCCATCCAGGTGTTCTCCAAGCTCACGCCGAATAACAGGGGAGGCGGATGCAATACGGGATACATGTCAATAGCGGGGCGGCTGTGACCGATCCCGCCGTGCTGCGGGATATGGCCCAGTTGGCGGAAGAACTGGGCTGCGAGTCCATCCTGATTGGCGACCACCTCCTGCCGCCGCAAAAAATCCAGACCCCGTTCCCGGTGAAGATGGACAATCCGCCGTGGCATGTGTACCAGGAGCACGATTGGCCGGACTGTTTCACTACTCTGGCGTTTCTGGCCGCTATCACGACGCGGGTCCGGTTGGGGGTGAGCGTGATTATCCTGCCCTACCGCCATCCTGTGGCTGTCACCAAGATGCTCACCACGCTGGATCGCTTGTCGGGCGGCCGTATCATCTGTGGCGTTGGCATTGGCTGGCTGAAAGACGAGTTTGCGTTTCTTGGGGTGCCGTTCGAAGAGCGGGCGGCTTTGAGCGAGGACTGTCTCAAGCTGATGAAAACCCTGTGGACGGACCCGCACCCGCGTCTCACCACCGCCTATGGAAAAATTGATGCTGATGTGAATTTTGGGCCACCGCCCGTTCAGCGACCGCACCCGCCGATTTGGATCGGTGGCAATACCATGCCCGCCCTGCGCCGCGTGGCGCGCTGGGGAGACGGTTGGCAACCGGTTTTTCTCTCGCCTGAAACGATTCGGCAGAAAACCGAGACCTTACACACCCTGATGCAGGAGGCCGGCCGCGATGCGGCGCAGTTGGAGATTACCACCCTGGTCGGATCGAATGTGTCTGTCGCCCAAGCGCAAGCCTACCAAGCGGCTGGCGTGCAGGCCTTATATCTGCTGACCACAACGGATCAGCCGGATGAACTCTTTGTGCAGATGAAACAGTTTGTGGCGATCATGCGAGCAGTCGAAAACGGCTAAAGGAGAGATGACATGACGCGTATCATTGATGCGGACAGTCACTTTATGGAACCGCTTGACCTGTGGGAGCAGCACATCGACCCCCAGTACCGCCTGCGCTGCTTGCGGTTTGAACAAGACCCCAAAAGCAACCGGTATGCGGTTGCGGTTGAAGATATGCGGATTGATCACTCCGGAGATCTCAGCATCGAAGAACTCTTGGGCGTCGCCGTCGGCTATGGCCAAAAAGAATCGGGCCAGGGACTCAAGTCCTTTGATTGGACTCAGGCGTTCAGTCATTCGCTTGAGGACATGGAGCAACGTATTCACTTCCTCGATGTCGAAGGGATAGAAGGCCAGTTTATCTACCCCACCCTGGGGTTGCTGTGGGAGGACCTGGTTGAAGACCCGGATCTCGCCGCCGCCCATTGCCGCGCCTATAACCGGTGGGCGGTTGAAACCTGTCAGGGGCGTCTGGATCGTCTCTATCCCTTGGGCCATATTTCGTTGCGCAACCCTGTCGCCGCGGTTGAGGAGATTCAGCGCTTGGCCAAAGCGGGAGTGCACGGAGTCTTTGTTGGTGCCCTGCCCATCGATGGCAAAAGCTTTGGCCATCCGGACTTTGACCCCGTCTGGGCAACGGCCCAGGAGTGCGACATTGCCGTCGGACTGCATCTGGTGGTCCATGCAAAATACATTGGCAACGAATGGTATAGCGACCGTGATCCCGGCTTTATGTTTCTCAGCATGAATGTCATCCAAGACCCGCGCATGGCCCTTACCACCATGATCTACGATGGCGTGTTTGAGCGTTTCCCGCGCTTACGGGTGGCCACGATTGAATCGGCCAGCGGCTGGGTGGCCGAGTGGCTCGACCGTCTGGACTATCGGTTCAGCTATATGGGTCACACCTGCCAGATGAAGCGGCCGGCCAGCGAATACTTTGCGCGCAACATCTGGATTTCTGCCGACCCGAGCGAACGGACCCTGCCGCATATGATTGAGCTGGTTGGGGACGATAAGTTTTTTGTGGGCTCGGACTATCCCCATGCCGAAGGCTTTACCGAGCCGGTCAAGAAAACCCGCGAATCCCTGGCTCGTCTGCCCGAAGCCTCGGTCAACAAAATCCTGGGAGAGAATGCGGCTACCTTCTTTGGCCTGTAGTCTGGGGAAGCTGATTCCATCCAGAGCAGTGTTATGAGGCCAGCCGCATGAAACCGCACGTCGTGGCAGATACGCAGCCGCCCGCCCGCGTCCGCCAGTGGGACCTGTACGACCTGGACATGCTTGAGCGTATCCAGCGTCGGGTGCTGTGGCTGTCAACCTATATTGTGCATTATGCGAACTTTGTGCGTCCCAACCCGGACGGCCTCAAAGTCGGCGGGCATGAGGCCAGTTCTGCCTCGGTGGTGACGCTGCTGACCGCGCTGTATTTTTATTTTCTACGGTCGGGTGACCGGGTGTCCATCAAGCCGCACGCCTCTCCGGTTTTTCATGCGATCCAGTTTTTACGCGGTGTGCTGTCCCAAGAGAAGCTCAAGGCCTTCCGGCAGTACGGCGGCCTGCAAGCCTACCCGTCCCGCACCAAAGACCCGGACCAAGTCGATTTCTCAACCGGGTCGGTCGGCCTTGGCGCGGTGGCGCCGCTCTTTGGTGCCCTGGTGCGTGACTATTTGGGCGACCACACCGAAGGTACGGCCCAGCAGACCGCTCCATCTGCGGACGAGCCGTCCTCGGGCTGGCATATTGCCCTGGTCGGTGATGCCGAGCTGGACGAAGGCAATATCTGGGAGGCGCTGGGTGAAGCCTATACCCAGCGGATGTCGCGGGTGCTGTGGATCGTGGACCTGAACCGCCAGAGCCTCGACCGCGTCGTCCCGGACGGCCGCGCCCAGCAGTTGCGGGAAATGTTTGCCGCCAACGGCTGGCATATCATCGATCTCAAATACGGCCACCAGCTCGAAAACGTCTTTCGTAAACCCTACGGACTCAAGCTCAGAGCCCGGATCGATGAGATGAGCAATGAGGAATACCAGAGCCTGCTGCTCCAGGACGGTATCACTATCCGGGATCGTTTCATTCAGCACAACGGAAAAAAAGACGCGGCCATGGCCGAGCTGCTGACCGGTTATGAGCCGGATGAGGTGAAGGAACTGCTGGCCAATCTCGGCGGGCACGACCTGGAACGGGTGCTCGAAGCCTTTGCCGAGGCGTTCGCCATCGAGACCCAACCCATTGTGATCTTTGCCTATACGATCAAGGGCTGGAATCTGCCCCTGGCCGGCAATCCCGCCAACCACGCGCGGCTGCTCAAGCCTGGGGAGATCGACAGTGTCCGCCAGCGGTTGGGCGTGGCCGAGGGCGAGGAGTTTGCCGCCTTTCCCCCGGACAGCGAAGAGGCTCGCTATATTACTGCGCTTCTGGAGGAGGGGGAGGGGTCGGTTGAGGAAGCGCAGCGTTTTGCTTCGGCCGAAAAAGACGTAGGGCCGGCGATTGAGATTCCGGCCGGCCTGGGCGGAACGTATCACGGCGTCCTGTCAACGCAGGCCATACTGGGCCGCATTTTTCTGGCCTTAAGTCGGCAGCCCGAGATTGCGCCCTATCTGGTCACGATCTCGCCCGATGTCGCCATGTCAACCAATCTGGGCGGCTGGATTCACAAGGTTGGTGTGTACTCGCGCCGTCAGATGAGGAATTACTTTGGGGAATCCGATATTTCGTTACTGATCGACTGGCGCGAGAACCCGACCGGCAAACATATCGAACTGGGCATCTCCGAGAATAATCTGTTTCTGGCTCTGGGGGCGTTTGGCCTGGCTGACGAGTTGTACGGGCGGTCCCTGCTGCCGATTGGCACGGTCTACGATCCGTTTGTGTGTCGGGCACTCGATGCTTTTATCTACGCGGCCTACTCGCAGGCCAAATTCATTGTTATCGGTACCCCCTCGGGGATCAGCCTCAGCCCCGAAGGCGGGGCGCACCAGTCGCTCATTACGCCGGGCATCGGGGTCCAACTGCCTGGGGTGACGTACTACGAACCGGCCTATGCGCTTGAGCTGGAATGGATCCTCCTGGCCGCACTGGCCGAACTCCAGGACCGGGACACTGGCAAGAGCGCCTATTTGCGGCTCTCGACCAAGCCGCTGGACCAGGCCGTCTTCAATATGGTGCTGGAACGGGAAGGCGAGGAAGACCTGCGGCAGCAGGTGCTCCAGGGAGGCTATCGGCTGCTGGATTGGCAGTCCGAAGAAGACTACCAGCCCGGCGTGAATGTTGTCCACGTTTTTGTGACGGGCGCTATGCTGCCGGAAGCGGTGGAGGCTGCCCAGCAACTCAGGCAGCAGGACGTGTTTGCCAACGTGTTCAACGTGACCAGCGCGGACGTATTATTCCACGACTATCTGGTGGCCCAGCAGCAGAATATGCAGGGCCAACGGCAGGAAAGTTGGGTGGAATCCCTCGTACCGGCTGATGAGCGCAGCGCTCCGGTTGTGACCCTCCACGACGCGCACCCACATACCCTGTCATTTATTGGCGGGGCGCTGGCAACACGGATGACCTGTCTCGGGGTGACCGAGTTCGGACAGTCCGGCACCCAGGCCGAGCTATACCGGCGCTATGGGATTGCACCCGAGAATATTGTTGAGGCCGCCCGCTGGCTCGTGGAGCAGACAGACTAGCTGATTTTCCTCTTTGCTCGTCCCGGAAGCACACTCGTGCTTGAATGGAAGAAAGTTCACAGAATTTTGTGATTCGCGAAGTACGGTAGGCAGGTCGGGTCGATTTCTAACAAACGTTTGATATGTAGGATCAACAATACGTTATCATTGGAAAGAGGGCATTTTCATGAAACGCCACTTCTCACTTGAATATTGGATGGACGACGGGTGGTATGTCGGAAGACTGAAAGAAATTCCTGGGATTTTCAGCCAAGGAGAGACCCTCGAAGAGTTAGAGGAGAATATACGGGATGCCTATACAATGATGATCGAAGAGGAAGTCTCGCCCCGGCCGTGACTCTCAACTCTCTTGTTCCCGGAGCAAAGACAACGAATGCGTATCGGTCTGGTCACTGACACCCACCTGCCTAGTACGATCCGCGAGCTGTGGGACGAAGTCAGAGCTGCTTTTGCGGGCGTGGACTTGATTCTCCATGGCGGGGATATCGTCTCTCCGCGCGTGCTGGATTGGTTGGAAGCGATCGCGCCGACGCTGCGGCTCGGGGCAATAATGACAGCGGATGGGATGACCCGCGGGTGGAAGACGTGCAGTGGTTGCATCTCGAAGGCTGGCGGATTGTCATGGTCCACGACATGGAGCCTGAAGAGCGGCCGATTGCCGACTTGACACGGCAGTATCTACGCGGTGAGCCCGCGGACATTATCATCACCGGGCATACGCACTTCGAGCGACTGGATTATCGAGACGGGGTCTTGCAGATCAACTCGGGCAGTGCCACCCATCCTCATCTGTGGTCCACCCGGCTCGGAACGGTCGGCGTGCTCGACATCGCGCCCGGAAACATCACCGCCCGCATTCTCCGGCTGGGCGAGAGCCCGGACCTGAAGAATCCGGGCCGGGAATTATTCTTTGATCTGGAAGCGTATCAGCAGAGTCCAACCGCTCCGTAGGCACTATTTCCCCAGCGCCTGTAACATTTCGAGTGACGGGGCAAAGAAGTGTGCACCTGATACCGCCTGGGTGTAGTCCATGAGATGATCGTGCAGCCCGTCGCCGCTGGCTCCCAGCATGCGCCGCAGCATCTTGTCGGTAATATCGAGATCTTTGGTATAGGCAATGAAGAACAGGCCCGCCTCCGAGGTTGTCCCATAGGGGAAACTGTGGCGCAGGATTTCCAGCTCTTCCCCGTTTTCCTCTATGACTACCCGGCTGATATGGGCGGTTGGGGGTTTGACCTCGTCGGACAGCTCTTCGCTATCCAACTTGCGGCGGCCGACGGCCCCTTCCTGCTCGTCTTGTGGGGTGGCCTGCCACTTGGGAAAATTATGCACATAGCGTTGGGTGAATACGTAACTGCCGCCGGCAAAGTCGGGGTCTTCGTTACCGATCAGGGCCACTTCCGCTCGCTCCTCATCGCCACTCGGATTTTCCGTGCCGTCAATAAAGCCGGTCAGATCGCGTGAGTCCAGGTAGCGAAAGCCGTGGACCTCGTCCAACACATCTATCGCCTCTCCGAGCCGACTCTGAATCTGTTTGGCCAGCTCGAAATTGAGGTCCAGCCGTTTTGAGATGAGGTGAAACAGGATGTCTCCGCCTGTGCTCGGTGCGGTCTTGCCGGGAAGGTCAATGGCGGTGAAGGGTCGCAGGCCCTTGGGCCGCCGGCCTGGGGAGAGCACATCCCAAAAGCCCGAGCCGAAACTGACCGTACACACCAGGGCGGCCTCTGTATCGTGCCCACCAACCGCCGTCACCAACTCGGGAATACCCGCAACCACCCCGGCGACTGTTTCGCGGGTGGCGGTCGGATTGTTAACCTTGGTGACCAGAAAGAGGGCATGTTGATTCGGTTCCGGAATAATGCCTGCCTGCGGGGTCTGTGCTGCCATTTTCTCCCTCCTGACGTGTCCTGGATTACGCCTGCGGTACTTCTTAACTGTAGTTGAGAGATGGGGTCCATACCAGTTAGGTTGCGGTTCGGAACAAAAAAAAGACGCTCCGAACAGGCGTCTTCTTTTAACCCAACTCGTCGAGGGTGAGGCGGAAACTCGGGACAAAGGTCTCCAGAAAATAGCGCACCTCTGGCAGGTCAATCCGCTCAACCGTCTCCTTGAGCGCCTGTTCGGCCTGGGAAAACTCCTGGTTGCCCGCACTGACCTCTTCCAGACATTTAAGATACGCACATAGTTTGTCCGCGGCTTTTACCAACTCGTGGTGGTCGCGGTCAGCGTCGGTCGACTCAAAGAATGGCTGGTAGTCGTCTCTGAGTTCTTCGGGCAGCATGCTGAACAGCTTATGTACTGCGGTCTGCTCAATGGTCTGATAGGCGGTCTTGATCTCGGGGTTAAAATACTTGACGGGTGTGGGCAGGTCGCCGATCAAGACCTCGCCAACATCGTGGTAGAGGGCCAGGGTTGCGGCTCGCTCCGGGTTCACTTCGCCGGAGAAAAGCCGATTCCGAATAACGGCCAACATATGGGTCACCAGCGCGACTTGCAGGCTGTGCTCCTGGACGTTTTCCGGATAGGTGCTGTGCATCAAACTCCAGCGCCGAATAAATTTCATCCGAGAAAGATAGGCAAACAAATGGCTCATACGAGACTCCGTACGCGTTCCGCTCCAGTCGAAGGTGAGATCGTGTCAGGTTGGAATCACCCCCATACGCGAAAGAACTGAAAGACGCCCAAGCCCGTCACGATAAGCACAACCGCGCCGCCCGCCATATTGGCCAGGATACCGTTTGTATACGAACCGAGAAGGTTCTGCTGATTCATGACAAACAGGAGACAGATGGCAAGGAGGGGTAGTAAACAGGCGTTGACCGCCTGGGCAAGCAGGATAGCCAGCAGCGGCTGCTGTCCCAAAAAGGCAAGTCCTGTTCCAATCAGGACGACCGCACTCCACACCAGTCGGACCTTGCCGGTATCGAGGTCTACGGACCAGCCCAGCATGCCTGCTGTGGCATAGGCGGCGGCAAGCGGGGCGGTGATGGCACTGGTTAATCCAGCAGCAAACAGGCCCGTCGCAAAAAGGAGGTGCGCGTGCGAGCCGACAAGGGGCTCAAGCTGTTTAGCCATAGAGCTGGCATTTTCCAAGGCGATCCCTTGGCGAAAAAAAGCCGCAGCCGCGGTTGCGACCAGGGCCAGAGTGAGGACCCCGCCCAGACTGATCGAGAGAAACGTATCGCGACGTGCCTCACGTAAGGCTTGAGAAGCGAATAGGGTCGTCGGCCACTTGGCTTGGACCGTACTGGCGTGCAGAAACAAATTGTACGGAACAACCGTGGTGCCGATCAGCGCCATTACGGTCACAAACGACCCGGCGGGGAGGGTCGGACTGCAAAATCTGGCCAATATATCAGAGAGTGGCGGTTGGACAAGCAGAGCCGTCAGCAGAAAGACCCCACTCATGAGCAGAACCAGAAGAACCAGCACGCGCTCAATAGCAGCGTAGGTCCCGGACCACAGCAACACAAACGCCAGGCCGCCAACGACCAGGGTCCAGTATGAGGTCGGGAGCCCGGAGACATCAGCCAAGGCCAGCGCCGCGCCAAGGATATTGCCCGTCTCAAAGGCGGCGTTGCCCCCGCCAATGCCGATGACCACCAGAACTAGGAGCAGGAGACGGAGGAGCGGAGTTCGAATAGCCGTTCGGAGCGCTTCGCCCAGCCCGCTGCGCGCAATAATACCGAGTCGGGCCGCCATTTCCTGCAGGACGAGGGTTGCAAAAATGGAAAACCCGACCGCCCACACCAGGGCAAACCCAAACTGCGCTCCCGCGACACTGGCGGTCGTGACCGTTCCAGGGCCGATGAAAGCGGCCGCAACAAGCAACCCAGGCCCAAAGGGTCTCCTCCGCTGCATGCCTGAGTTTATAGCACGTTTATACGGTCTCAGCCGAGAAGAGCGGTGGTTCGGATGTGGGGATTTCGGAGGACGACGCGTTGGCGGAGCTATTGGCAACCAATCAATGTATAGGCCAGCGCGTCCTCGAAGCTCGCAGAGAGGATGCACTAACCCATCATTGAGCGCAATTTCTTGCTGAACGCGCTTGTGTCGAAGTCGAACCAAGGCGGCCGCTGAATTTTGAACCGCGCCTCGCGCTCATTGTATTCGGTGCTGGGTTTGGCTTCGAAGACAACCTGCCTGATGATAGACAGCGCGGCACCATATATGGCAGCGGCCTTGGACAGCGTTATGTCGCCGCGATACCTGATGTCAGTTGCGGCGCGTCCAGACGGGATTAGCGCCAACTTTCCGCGATCAATGGTCCCAGCGCCTAGACTCTCTGCCCGCTCCGCCAGCGCGGAAAGCTCGTGAATATGACGCGGCGTCTGTCCTTTTCGCCGAATAAGAATTTTCAACGCCTTTTCCGTAGCCTGTGACGCGTCCCACGTGGCCGAGCGCAGGCAGGCTCCGTTCCGTTCACAGAGATTCCGAGCGCTACTTTGAATATCCGCGCGAACAGACCCAGCCAATTCCACGATGTCTAAATTCTCATCATTTTCCAGTGACCTGACGTCAAAGCCGATGCTCCGAACCATATTTGCGGTCTCCAAAGCCGCTTTCCTGACAACGTCCAGCTCTTTGCTCGACAGCCCGTTGACCACGCCTCTACTCTGAATCCAGCTAAGCGGGTCTTCTTCTGCCTGAACCGATGCCGGAAGTCCGATCCAGATCATGTTCGGCTCATCGGCGGGTATCTTGAAATCTTTGGGCACCTGCATGGCAAATGGCGTTCCATGTATAAGTAGCATCGACACAAAGGTACCATCATCATCGACGGCGTCGCCGTAACGATCACGATACCAGTCCCCTATGATGATAAGAAATCGTCCGTGTGCCTCGCTGAGGAGAAATGCCTTGTAGTCGGAAACTTCGAGCATCGTGTCCTGCACGATGTCGAAAGCCTTCAGTTTGCGGGACGAAATCGGCACGTTTTCCTGACTAAGCGCCTTGTCGATTTGAGGGAGCGCTTCATGCAGGATCGCAACGACCTTCTTCCAGTCCATTATCTCATTAGTCAATGGAATTTCCTAGTTTAAGGTCTTATTCTGCTGCGGAAATCTTCAATAGCATCGTCCGACCCAGATAGACTGATGTGTGCTTGTTCATCCCCGATCCGAAAAGCAACACGTCCCCCTGTAGCCAGCTCATCCAGGAGGGAGGGGGCAAGGTCAAAATCAAAAAGACTAGCCCAGCGGCTTCTGCTATCCCAAGACGCCATTCCGCTGATACCGGAGCGTTTGTCAATACGAATGGTCACAGGAATACTGCCATCAAGGTAAGCCAGCGTGGGAACGTTGATCCGCACCATGAAATTATCCTTCCAGTTCACAACGGCAATCGACGGGGAACCTACTATTGTCCCTCCACACATAAACACATGCCACTCTACATCCGTCAGCATGTCTACCTGGGTCTCCACAGAGCAGTTTAGGTAACTTTTGTGATTCTTCAGATCGAAACCCGACGTATCCACCTGAGCGAGCGCACAGGTTCCCCCTGCCAGCCAAGTGCTAAGCGCTAGGATTAGTATGAGCCTATACCTGCTTTGCTCTTCCATGATGGTGCTCCTTACTCGTCAAACGGGAGTGGGATTGTCTCGCTTGGGAAACGCCCGTCCTAATACGGATACGTGAGGTGTGCTGGGCGGCCAGGGCCAAGGTGGCGTAACAGTCCGACCAGATCATCTGCGAGTCGGGAATCCAGGCCCGGTCATAGCCCAGTTCTTCGGCATACTGGATCAACTGCCAGTCATCGATCTTCGTGGCGACACACACACCGAACTGCATGATCTGTCCTCCTTCTAGTCGGGTGTCCCGGTGGCGCTTCTCGCCCGTTCGAGACACGCCAACACTCGCTCCGGCGTGAGTGGGATTTCGCTCACCTGGGCTCCGAACGGGGAGAGCGCATCGGCGACCGCGTTCGCAATCGCCGCCGGCGGCGCAATGGCTCCCCCTTCGCCTATCCCTTTGATTCCTCCCTCGCTATCGGGTGAAGGCGTCTCAATGTGACCGATCTCGACGTGCGGAACGTCTACCGCTGTAGGGACGAGATAATCCATGAGCGTGCCGGTCAAGAACTGTCCATTCTCGTCGTAGATGGCATGTTCATACATGGCAGTGCCGATACCCTGAGCGACCCCGCCCTGAATTTGTCCATCGACAATGATGGGGTTAATAATCCGGCCACAGTCCTCAACAACGATATAGCGCAGCAGGCTGATCTGCCCGGTTTCAACATCCACCTCGACCGTTGCCAGATGCGTCGCATTGGAATGTGTTGCCGGCGGGGGTTCATAATTCGTGGTTGCCTCTAAACCGGGTTCGTCTTCCGGGGCTAAATTGCTGGGTGCGACGATGGCCTGGTAGGCGATTGTCTTAATCGGCATGAGCGTGGTCCCGTCCTGTTTGCGGGCCACCATGCCGCCCGTCAATTCGAGGTCATCTGGAGGAATTTCGCTGAGCCGTGAGGCCGTACGTAGAATCTTCTCCCGGATTTTCGTCGCCGCTCTGATAATAGCCCCACCACTGGTCACCGCCGTTCGGCTCCCCCAGGTTCCCCAGCCGTAGGGAACAAGAGCGGTATCGCTTTGGACGACTTTCACATCGGCCACGGCAACGCCTAATTCGTCGGCTGCCACTTGGGCGAGGGTCGTCTGATGGCCCTGACCATGTGAAGAAGAGCCGGTCAAAACGGTGACTTTCCCATTGACGTCCATACGGACGGTGGCCGACTCATAGCCGCCGACCTGTATGCCCATGAGGTTCAAAAACGAAGAGCCAGGGGCTGTGCCTTCGATGTAACAGCCCAGGCCCACGCCAAGATAGCGGCCGGCTTTTCGGCCTTGTTCCTGCTCCGCTCGGAAGTTGTCATACCCCAACATATCGAGCGCCTTTTGTAAGGACTCCTGATGGCTCCCGCTTTCGATCTTTGCGCCGGCAATCGTGGTGTAGGGATGATCTTCCTGGCGGATCATATTCCGCAGGCGAAGCTCTGCCGGATCAAGCCCCAGCCGCTGCGCGCCCAGATTCAGCAAGCGTTCCATGACCAGGATGGCAATTGGCAGGCCCACGCCGCGGTAGGCACCCAAGGTGACCTTATTGGTGACAATGGAGACAGCCTCGTAGCGATAGGCCGGGATCTTATACGGACCGGGCAGCCCCGATGCGGCGTGCCCGGCTTCCAGGGCAGAACTAAACGGAAAGCAGGAATACGCACCAACGTCGTTCAGAAAGCGTGCTTTCACACCGAGAATAGTACCATCGTTTTTCAGGCCGAGCTCGGCCTGAACAATTTGATGCTTGGCGTGCATGGCGGCGGCCAGGTTTTCCCGCCGATCTTCAATCCACTTGATCGGGCAGCCAAAACGACGGGCAAGGAAGGCAGTCAGGATTTCCTCGGGAAACACATGCGCCTTGGGTCCAAAACCACCGCCAACGTCTGGGGCGATGGCCCGGATATGGTGTTCGGGAAAGTCTAATAAGAGCGCCAGGTTTGAACGCAGGACATGCGGCACTTGGGTCGAGGACCAGATCGTCAGCGAGTCCGTCACTGGATCAAACGTAGCCAGACAGCCACGCGTCTCCATGGGCAGGGACATATGACGACCGGTTGTAAAACGTTCAGCCACCACACAGTCAGCCGCCTGAAACGCGGTATCGACCTCGCCCATGCTTGCTTCCAGGGTCTGCATGACGTTGTCGCCCCAGTCTTCATGTGCCAGGGGGGCGTCCGGCTCCAGCGCCTGTTCCATATCCCAGAGAGTGTCGAGCGGGTCGTACTCGACCTCGACCAGGGCGGCTGCATCCTCGGCTACATAGCGATCGGTGGCAATAACGGCCACCACCATCTCACCCACAAAGCGGACTTTTCCCCGAGCCAGGACCGGCCAGTCGCAGGACTTGTGAGTGGGCGCATTCGTTGGGTCAAACTCGACCCGGAGCGGCTGTATGGCCTCTGCGACATCCTCGCCTGTGATCACCGCCCGGACGCCAGGGTGGGCCGCGGCTGCGCTGGTATCAATGTTGAGGAGACGCGCGTGGGCATACGGACTGCGGACAAAGGCGACCGCCAGGGTATCGGGCAGATGGATATCGTCTACGTACTGACTTTTGCCCAGGAGCATACGTGGGTCTTCAACCCGCTTGACCTCAGCGCCGACCATCTTTCCCGTACCAGCAAGACTGGTTGCCATAGTGTGTTCCTTACATCATTCCCCTTTCTCCGTTGGAGAGAGGGTCAGGGTGGGGGGAGAAATCGCTACGGCGTGAGTCTCGCAGTGTGGGAAAAAGCTGTCAAGACTTTTGCTTGACAGAGCATAAGCGAACGGTATACGCCACAGCATAAGGCGGCAGTCTACGGTTCGCTGGTGCGAATTT
Organism: Desulfurellaceae bacterium bin18; assembly: GCA_002238415.1. Taxonomy (GTDB): domain Bacteria; phylum Desulfobacterota; class Binatia; order Bin18; family Bin18; genus Bin18. Next base: position 52,742 of record MPMI01000030.1, read on the forward strand.
TCCAAAGGAGCAATGCTATGTCTCTCTCGATCAGCCAGACCAATACGATGGTGAGTCTGTTTCGGCAGGAGCTTGAGCTGTGCAAGGTGAAGCCGGGAGAAACCGTTGCGGTTCTGTCAGAGGCGGAACAAGCGGTTGAGTATGCCTCGGCGTTTATGATCGCTACGCGAGAGTTGGGGGTGGATGTGTTCAACGTCAACCTGCCGGCGCGGGGTGCGGGCGGAGCACAAAACGTGGCCGGCGATGTGGGTCAAAACGCCCTGGCCGGGAATAAACCGGCCATTGAGGCCCTCAAAAGTGCGGACCTTGTCGTGGATCTCATCTTTCTGCTGTTTTCAAAAGAACAGCTGGAGATTCAGGCCGCGGACACCCGCATCCTGCTGGTGGTTGAACCTTTTGAGGTTCTGTCGCGTCTCTTTCCCACCCAGGACCTGCGCGAGCGTGTCGAGGCTGCCGAGGCGCGTTTGGCAAAGGCCCAAAACCTGCGCTTTACCAACCCGGCCGGAACGGACGTACAGTACGATCTGGGACAATTCCCGATTCTGACCGAATACGGTTTTACGGACACACCCGGTCGCTGGGATCACTGGCCGGGTGGCTTTCTGGCGACCCAGGGCAGCGAGACCGGGGTCAACGGCACGGTCGTCATGGATCGCGGCGACATCCTGTTTCCGTTTAATAAATACGTCCAGGAGCCGGTCTCATTTACCATTCGGGACGGCATGATCGTCGATATCAGCGGTGGCTTTGATGCCATGCTGGTGAAGAATTATATGGACGGCTTTCACGATCCCAGGGCGTTTGCCATCTCGCACATCGGCTGGGGCCTCAACGATCTCGCGCGCTGGGATTACCTCGCCACCGGCGCTCCCACGGTTGGCATGGACGGACGGGCCTTCTACGGCAACGTCCTGTTCTCAACCGGTCCCAACACCGAACTCGGTGGGAGCAACGACACGGCCTGCCATATGGACCTGCCCATGAAAGGCTGTACGCTGTATCTTGATGACGAACTCATTGTACAAGACGGCGACGTGATCCCCACAGAGATGCGGACCGCGGCCATATAGGAAGGAGACAGTCGCATGCGGACCGTAATTGCGGATAAACGCTGGGCGGAAAAATACCCGGAGGTCGGCACCGGCCCGGTTTTGGCCGAGCCGCTGATTTCGCAGGAGCATTTTGAACTTGAACGGGAGAAAATTTTCCGCCGCACCTGGCTGAATATCGGCCGGGTTGAGGAGATTCAAAACCCTGGCGATTATATCGCCAAAGACCTGACTATGTGTCGCGCCTCGGTCCTGATCATTCGGGGCAAGGACGGTGAGGTCCGGGGCTTTCACAATGTGTGCTCACACCGTGGCAATAAGCTCGTCTGGGATGAAAAGGGCACGTGTAAAGGTACGCTCACCTGTGGCTTTCACGCCTGGGCGTATAACACCAAGGGCAAACTGACCTGGGTACCGGACGAGGATAACTTTTTTGATCTGCCCAAATGCGACCTGGGTCTGACCCCGATCCACACCGAGGTGTTTGAAGGCTTTATCTTTATTCATCTGGCCGAGCGTCCACCCGAGAGTCTCCGGGAATATCTGGGTGGGGTGGCCGACCAGCTCGAGGGCGGCGGCTTTGGCGAACTGGCGCTGACCGCGCGGTATAAAGTGGACGAGCACGCCAACTGGAAAATCGCTCTTGACGCCCAGAACGAGCTGTACCATTTGCCGTTTCAGCACCGCCGGACCATTCCCGAGTTCTGCGTGCTGAAAGACGGGCAGTTCACGCGCCTGCTCGACGTTCGCCTGTTCAACCATCACAGCGTGTATTCGTCAGATCCGCACGAGGGTCGCGTCGGTCCGGCCACTGAGAAGCTGGCCGCCCAGTTCAGCGTGGCCGAGACTGAACATCGCCTGCCCCGCATCGGCTCCTTTGACTTTTATACGATCTTTCCCAATATGGCGCTGCTGCTCTTTCGCGGCGTCTCACACGACTTCTATATGACGTATAATTTTTGGCCACAGGCGGTCGATCGGACCGACTGGGACATCAAGATCTACTTTCGGCCGGCCGAAAACGCCGGCCAGCGCGTCGGTCAGGAGTATTTCAAATGCCTGCTCCGGGATCTCCTGCAAGAGGATGCCACCGCCCACGAACAGATTCATATCGGGCTGGCCTCGCGGGCCAAGAAGGAGCTGTATTTCCAGGACGAAGAAATGCAGATTCGGTATTTCCACACCGTACTCGAACGCTTTTACGCCGAGGCGTAGCCCCCCTTCACCTTGGGGGGCCGACCGAGCGGAGCGAGGGAGAGGGGGTAAAACAGACCGTGGCCACACAGACACTGCCCGCTGAGTTTGCCGATCTTGAGCCTTTTATCGACTGGGCGCTCGCCACGGAACCCGAGCGAACCCGTAAACGCCTGGCCAGCAGCATGGAAGATATCCAGGCCTTCTACGACTGCATGTCCACGCGAGTGGAAGCCGCTATGGCATATCTGAACGCCTTTTCGCTCGATGCCCTGCCGCCTGAGGCGGGGCGACTGTTCCATCTGAGTCTGTCCTTAATGGAAGTGGCCAACGCCGTGGAGATGTTTCAAAACCCATCCGTGATCAAGGGCTTTGATGTCAAACGCTTTGCGCCAGTGGAGGATGTATGAAATCCGAGTGTCCGATTCAGTTTCACGGTATCGATCATGTCGTGCTGCAAGTCACGGATGTCGAAAATACTTTGCACTTTTATACGACGGTCCTGGGTCTGAGCGTCGAGCGGGTCATCGAGGACATGGGGCTGTATCAGGTTCGGTGCGGCCGCAATCTGATCGACCTGCGGGTCCTGCCGGAAGGGAGTACGCTGGCGGAGAAAGACCAGCGGGGGGTCGATCATGTCTGCCTGCATATGCACGGCGATTTTGACGCGATTGTCCAGTATCTGAAGGACAACGCCGTACCGATTACCTTCGGACCCGTCGAGTTGTACGGCGCAACCGGCTATGGCACCTCGGTCTACGTCACCGACCCGAACGGCCATACCCTTGAGCTGAAGGCGGACTATTCCCAATATCCGCTGAAGACAACCGTCAAAGGCGCTATGGCCGGGGTGTCTCGACCGGCCGCCAACTAGGCTGCAGAGGGACGGTTTCGTCCTCTGGCCCAGGTGCGTTTTCAGAGTGTATTCCGAGGAGGGCCGGCTGCATGTTGCAACCTAATCCTGCTTTGACATCGTTGTTTGCCCAGGAGTTTGCCTGGTGCCAGGTGCAGTCTGGCCAGACCGCGGCGATTCTGACCGAACCGGACTCGTCCGCGCAGTATCTGGCGGCGAGTTTGACGAGTCTGAGCGCCTGCGGGGCGCGGCCGTTTCAGCTCATGCTGCCCATTGACCCGACGCAGCAAAACGACACCGCAGTGAACCGGGGTAATGCCTGCTCCACGCTCCTGCACGGATTCCCCGAGGTGGTTGAGATGCTGAAGCAGGTTGACTTTATTGTCGACCTCTCGGTCGAAGGGCTGATTCACTCAGAGGAGCGTGGCGAAATTCTCAAGCACGGCCCGCGTATGCTCTACATCAGAGAACCCGCGGACGCGCTCGCCCGTCTACTGCCCACCGCTGAACGAGCACAGCGCATCGACCGCGCAGTTGAACTCGCCAAAGCCGCAAAAACGATGACGGTGACCTCACCGGCGGGCACGGACATGCGTGTTGACCTAGCGGACAGTCTGGTGACGGGCTCACGCGGGTTTTGCGCCGAGCCGGGCAGTTGGGCCAACTGGGGTCAGGGGCTGATCGCCGTCTTTCCGGCCTCACCGGACGTGAACGGGCTGGCGGTGCTGGCCCCCGGCGATATTGTTTTCCCCTTTTATAAATACGTCGAGAGTCCGGTGCATTTGTATTTCACCGACGGATTCGTGACCGGGGTTGAAGGCAGTGGCGTCGATGCGGCCCTGATCCGTGATTACCTGGACCGCTGGGAAGACCAGGCTGCCCGCGGGATTTCTCATGTGGGCTGGGGAATGCACGAGAAAGCGTTGTGGCACGCCCTCAGCCTGTACAGCAAGGATGAGGCGATCGGCGTTGACGGACGCGCGTTTGCGGGCAACTTCCTCTTGTCCACGGGCCCGAACCCGGCGGCGGGTCGGCATACGTTGTGTCATTTCGATATCCCGATGCGAAACTGTAACGTTTTCCTTGATGGGCAACCGGTAGTGGAAAACGGTGCTATCGTCGAGCCGACACTCAAGCCGAACGCCTGAGCCGTGTTGGCAGGCAGAGTGGTGACGGAGCGCCCGACAGGAGGGGAAGAGCATGGATTTCTCGTTTTTTATTATCAACCAGACGCCAGACGGCTCTTCCATGAAACAGATATACGACGAAGGTCTGGAGCAGATCGAATGGGGCGACCGGCTCGGCTATAGTACCGTCTTTTTGGCTGAGCATGCCTTTTATCATCACGGCAAGCCTTCCCCGCACGTGCTGCTGGGCAATATCGCCGCGCGGACCAAACGTATTCGCCTGGGCACGGCGGTCAGCGTCCTGCCGTGGCATAACCCGATTGAGGTTGCCCAGGATTACGCCACTGTCGATCTGCTGTCCGACGGACGGCTGGACTTTGGTGTGGGCCGAGGCTTGTTCAAAGGCGAGTTCGACGGCTACGGCATCCCCTGGGGAGAGGCAGAGGAGCGCTTTAACGAGAGCCTGGATATTATTCTCAAAGCCTGGACCGGCGAGCCCTTTTCGTATGAGGGCCAATTTTTCAGCATTCCGGAAGTGAGCGTGATGCCCAAACCGCTCCAGGAACCGCACCCGCCCCTGTGGCAGCCCTGTCTGAGTCCCTCAACTATGGAAAAAGCCCTGCGGCGGGGGATTACGCCTATTCTGGGGGCCTCACTCACCCCCCTGGCCGACCTCAAGCAGTTGTTTGGGCGGCTTGACGCGGCCATGAAAAAGACGGGCCGGACCGACCTGCCGCGGGTCGGCCACCCCTTTGTCTACGTGAGCGATACGACCAAAAAAGCCCAGGAAGAGGCCCGCCAGGGCATGCAGTGGTTTCTGGACGACTTTGCCATGATGTTTACCCTGCCCGAGGGAGAAACCTGGCCGGAGACGTATCAGTTCTTCGAGCCGTGGGCCGAATATATTCGCTCGTTGAGCTATGACAAAGTGATTGACGAGGATTTGGTCTGGTTTGGCGATCCCGAAACGGTCCGGGCCAGAATCCGCTGGCTTCGAGACGAATGCAAAGTGTCCCACGTGCTGTTGTTCATGCACTTTGGCGGCATGGAGCACGAGAGGGTCATGAAGTCGATGGAACTGTTTGCGACCAAGGTCATGCCCGAGTTTCAATAGTCAGAGGATAGGGCGGACGGGTCACGCAACGTGAACCCACCCTCTAAGACTCACGCCAGATTATATAACCGGGCTACATTGTCCCCGAGTACACACTGCTGGGCCTCTGGCGCTAAGGACGCAATGGCTTCTCTTGTCTCGCCCAGCGCGTCAAGGCTGCCGTCCCAGTGTGGAAAGTCCGAGGCCCACAGAAAGCGCTCGGCACCATAGCGCTGGGCCATATAGGCGATCGTGGTTTCATCCGGGTCAAACGAAATCCAGCACTGCCGGGCGAAGTACTCACTCGGCAGATGCTTGAGGCCAGTCTTATAGCCGATCTTCTTGTACTTGGAGTCCCAACGGTCCAGGGCGTGCGGAATCCAGCCGGCGCCGACCTCCAGGAGGTTCACTTTCAGGCTGGGGAAACGATCAAAGACCGCCCCCTGAAAGAGTGCGGCAAAGGCCGCCTGGACGTCAGCCACGAGGGGTAGGCACTGGAAATACACAAACGATGAATCCATGAAGTCGGTATTTTCCTGGGCAATCCACTGATGGCCGAGAAAGTCTTCGTGCACTGCGGTGTGGAAACCAATGGACAAATCATACTCCTGTAGCACCGCCCATAGCGGATCGTAGGCCCGGTCCCAAAAGGCCCGCTTATTGGCCGGAGCGGCACACACGAACACGCCTTTATGCCCGAGCTTTGCCACCCGCTTCACCTCCTTGATTGCCGCGTCAATGTCCAGCAGAACGAGGTGGGCAACCGGGATGAGACGGTTCGGATCGGCGGAACAAAAATCGAGAATCCAGTTGTTGTAAGCGCGGCAGTAGGCTGACGAGAGTTCGACATCGGTAATGCCAGGCTCCCAGATGAGCCCAAGGGTGGGAAAGAGCACCGAGATATCGATGCCATCCGCATCCATGCGTTGCAGACGAGCCTGCGCATCGTAAGCTCCCGCGGGGCCATCACGATAGCCAAAACGGCCCGGCTCAAAAATCGCTCGCAGAGGCTGTCCGATGCCTGCCGCAGTCGGGCCTATGCCACGGGTAATGGGCAGCGGTTTATCCTCAACCACCAGATATTCGACGCCATCATCACCAGTGTCCATCCGAATGGCGCGATCTTTGAACCTGGTCTCCAGGTAGTTCTGCCACAGATCGACAGGTTCCAGTATGTGTCCGTCCGCATCAATGATTTTTCCGTACAGCATGCTCCCTCCTTGCCCATCGCATGTAACGTATTTTTGTGGGTTGCGCATCAGCCATGCTGCATGATGAGGCGTGTTCACCGCCTTATGGAAGAGACAAAGAGTCTGTATTTGACAGAATAAGTTTGAATAAGTAATAAACAGTTAAATTTTTCTTATAAGAAAACCATGCCTGAAACTCTGCTCAGTACGCGCGAAGTTGCGGCGTATCTGCATATCAACGAAAAGCAGGTCTACCGTTTGATCCGAAACGGAACGATTCCGTGTACGCGCGTCACCGGTAAATGGCTGTTCCCACAAAGCCTGGTGGAGGATTGGGTCAAGCAGAATTCCCTGACCCAATCCACGATACCGCACGTCGCGCCCCCAGAGGCGGTCCAGTTTGGACCCGAACGGGGGCTCTTAATCGCAGGCAGCAACGACCTCTTGCTTGATACCTTGACTGACTTAGCTGGACGGCGTTTCCCTGAACACCTTTTTTACACGACCAACCTGGGCAGTTTTGGTGGTCTCGAAGCGCTGAAGCAAGCGAAGACCCATGTGGCTCTGGCCCATCTGCTGGACCCCGAGACCGGCGAGTACAATGCGTCGTTTGTGTCGCAAGCCGGACGCCCCGACCTGGTGGCCGTGACCCTCTGGCATCGCCGACTCGGATTGATTGCCCGGCCTGGCAGCCGACCGGTCCGCTCGCTGGCCGAACTGCCGCGGAAGAAGAAACGCCTGGTGAACCGCCAGGCTGGGTCCGGGGTGCGCTGGTTCATCGATCAGCAACTCCGGCAGGCCCGGATCAAACCGGAATGGATCACGGGCTACGAGGTCGAAGCCCGGACCCACTGGGAGGTTGGCTTACTCGTGCTCCAGGGACGGGCGGATGTCGGGGTGGCCGTCCAGTCGGTGGCCGAGCTTTTGGGCCTCTCATTTACCGAAATGGTCGAGGAGCGGTTTGATTTGCTGGTCTCCAAAGAGCTGTATTTTGCCAAACCGGTCCAAGCCCTGCTGGACGTTGTGACCTCGCCCGAGTTGAAAGAACGCGCGGCTGCACTCGGAGGCTACGAGGTTCGCGAGGCCGGCAAAGTCGCGTTCGTTACAGAGCAGTCCCATGCAGGATTTCGGACAAGCCTTTAGCCTGGCCTTTCAGCTCATCGTTTCTGCCGATCCCATGCTGAGTGAGATTATATTCCTTTCTTTGAGAGTGAGTCTCAGTGCTGTCATCATTGCCAGCGTTATTGGTCTCGGCATTGGGGCAACAGTCGGCATTGTGCGTTTTCCCGGACGTAGTGCGATTATTGTCTTCTTAAACGCCTTGATGGGCTTGCCCCCGGTTGTGGTGGGTCTGTTGGTCTATATGTCGTTGTCTCACGCGGGCCCGTTCGGCTGGTTGCATCTCTTGTACACACCGACAGCCATGATCGTTGCCCAGACCGTTCTGGTGACACCCATTATCGCCAGTCTGTCGCGACAGGTGATAGAGGACCTCTACATCGAATACCGAGAGCAGTTCTTATCGCTGGGGGTTCCGCCGAAGATGGCCGTTGCCGCCCTGTTGTGGGACGCTCGGTACAGCCTCCTGACAGTCGCCTTAGCCGGCTTCGGGCGCGCTATCGCCGAAGTAGGCGCGGTCATCATCGTGGGTGGAAACATCAAGCACGTGACTCGGGTGATGACTACCGCCATTGCGCTGGAGACCTCAAAAGGGGACTTGGCTCTTGCCCTGGCGCTTGGGCTGATTCTTATCCTGATCGCGCTGAGCGTAAACGCCACAGTGTCGCTTCTGCGCCTCAATGCGTCCAACAGCGCCTATGCCTAGCGACGTAGAGACCCTGCAACCCGAGCGCATATCGACCGATCCCGCTCAGTCCCTGTTCCCCCTCAAGGTTCGTCAGCTCGTGTATAACGTGGGTAAACAACGTCTCATTGATGGTATCGACCTGACAATCGAGAAGGACAGACGCACTATCATCATGGGTCCGAACGGAGCGGGCAAGAGTCTCCTCCTGCGCCTTTTGCATGGCCTGCTGACCCCGACTGAAGGAGAGATCTGCTGGGGAGAAACCCCACGGGTAGACCAGGCCCGGCAACGACAAGCGCTCGTGTTCCAGCGCCCGGTTTTACTGCGGCGATCTGTGGGAGCCAACCTGTGCTTCGCGCTCAAGCTGCGCCGGTACACACGGGCCGAAAGAGAGGAGCGCCTGCGACACATCCTGGAACTTGCCAGCCTCTCTCACCTTGCGGACCGCCCGGCCCGAGTCCTCTCCCAAGGCGAGCAACAACGGGTCGCCGTTGCGCGAGCCCTGGTCCTTGAGCCGGAGGTGCTGTTGCTCGACGAACCGACGGTTAGTTTGGACCCGGTCTCCGTCGAGGCGATTGAAGAGCTGATTCTCGCTGTGCACAGGCGCGGGACGAAGATTATCCTGGTGACCCACGATATGGCTCAGGCCCGTCGCCTGGCTGACGAAGTTGTTTTTCTTGAGCAGGGTCGAGTAGTCGAACATTCTCTCTCGCGCCAGTTTTTTCAGCAGCCCAGCGCGGCGACAGCCCACATTTATGGCAGTAGCCGGGTCGTTCTGTAGAGAGGAAAATGCGTATACCAACGTCTCGATTGTGGTGCGCATGTGCCGCCCTCAGTCTGATGCTGGGGCTGCTCTTGAGCGGGATCAGTCAGGCGGAGGAGCGCTTTATTATTCTTCAATCGACGACCTCAACCCGGAACTCCGGCTTGTTTGACGCCATTCTGCCCCGTTTTCGGGCCAAGACAGGAATTGAGGTGCGCGTGGTTGCGGTCGGGACGGGTCAGGCACTCAAGAACGCCCGCAACGGCGATGGCGACGTGTTGCTGGTACATGCCAAGCCCGAGGAGGAGGCCTTTGTCACTGCGGGCTGGGGGGTAAAACGCTTCGATGTCATGTACAACGATTTTGTGATTGTTGGGCCGGCGAACGATCCCGTAGGCATTGCTGGTCTGCGGCAGGCCGGCACGGCACTCAGAAAAATTTTCCAAACTCAGGCAGCGTTTGTCTCGCGCGGAGATGAAAGCGGCACTCATAAAAAAGAGCGGGCATTGTGGGAAATCGCCGCGGTTGATCCGTTGGAGACCGGCGGGAGGTGGTATCGGGAGGCCGGTGCCGGCATGGGGGCAACCCTGAACACGGCGGTCGGGATGCGAGCCTACACGCTGACCGACCGCGGCACTTGGTTGAGTTTTCGGAACAAGGCTGACTACACTATCCTGGTGGAAGGTGACCCACAGCTTTTCAATCAATACGGGGTGATCCTGGTGAACCCGGCCAAACACCCGCATATGAAAGCCGGCCTGGGCCAGCAGTTCATCGACTGGCTGGTCGGGCCGGAAGGCCAAAGTCTGATTGCCGGCTATACCATCGCCGGCCAGCCGCTCTTTTTTCCCAACGCTCCAGGAGGAGAGTAAGCCGAAGGAGTAGATATGGTTACAGGAAGCTGTCACTGCCAGACTGTTCGATTTGAAATCACCGAGGAGATTCGTGGCTTCATGCACTGCCATTGCCATACGTGTCGCAAGATTAATGGCACGGTGTACGGGTCGAGTGCGCTGGTGACGACGGCGGGGTTCCGCATTGCTACCGGCCAGGACGCGCTTACCGCCTATGAGTCGTCGCCCGGAAAAAGGCGCTGTTTTTGTTCTCGATGCGGTTCGCACGTGTATGCGTATTTTGACCGTGACCCACAGACCATACTTCTTCGTATTGGAACCTTGGACGATGATCCGGGCGTACGCTCCGAGGGCCATATCTGGGTGAGTCATAAAGCGCCCTGGTATGAGATCCGGGATGACCTGCCCCGCTTTGACGAGGGTCCTGACAAACGCTGATCATAGCCGGTCTTTCCGCTCACCTATGGACTGGTCGCTCTGGTGCGCTGGCCACTTCCACCTCTTCATCCCTCACCCCTGGCGTGATATAGGCGGCGCATAGCAAAAAACAGGAGGTGTGCACATGTCACAGATTGTTGGTGGCTGTTTATGTGGGAATATTCGTTATACCTGTGAGGCAGAGCCGATGATGATGGCGATCTGCCACTGTAAAAATTGTCAAAAGCAAACCAGTACGTCCTTCTCCATATTGGTCGCCGTGCCGAAGGGGGCACTGAATATCGAGGGTGAGCTGTCAGCGTATAATGATCGGGGATCGAGTGGCCAGGCGGTAATTCGTAAATTTTGCGGCAAGTGTGGCTCACCGATTCTGTCTGATGTAGCAGCCTTGCCGACCATGGATTTCCTCAAGGCCGGCACGCTCGACGATACCTCCTGGCTCAAACCCGAAGCCCAACTCTGGTGCGACAGCGCCCAGTCCTGGCTCAAGCTGGACGCCGATATTGCGCAAATGGCCCAGAACCCGCCGATGGAATAGGACAATCCGCTCCAATGTGGAGCCTTGTAGGTCGGGTTAGCCGCAGGCGTAATCCGACAATGGCTGGCTGTCGGTAGAATTTTCTGAGCAGCGAGGCACTTGCCGGCTGGAGAAAAAGCGTAGGACGGGAGCGACCGACGTGGCAAAGGATATTGAACGTATCCTGTTCACAGAGACGGATATCCGAGCCGGCCTGAGCCGCGTTGCCCAGGAAGTCGCGGCCTATTACCGGGACGCGCCCTGTACGGTTGTGTCGGTGCTCAAAGGCGGCTGTCTCTTTACGGCTGATATCATTCGTCAGCTTCCCGTTCCGCTCCGGTTGAGCTTTGCTGCGGTATCGAGCTATGGAGGCGGGACAACGGGTGGCAGGCTAAGCTTGGATTATTTCCCGACCGACCAGGAAATCCGGGAGCAGCGCATTCTTTTGGTCGATGACATTCTTGATACGGGCCGGACGCTCGCGTTCCTCCGCAGCGCACTTTTGAAACAAGGAGCCCGTGAGGTCAAAACCTGTGTGCTGCTCGACAAGCCCGCCCGGCGGACAGTCACGTATGAAGCCGACTTTCGCGCTTTTGTTATCGAAGACGTGTTTGTGGTGGGTTATGGGCTCGACTTTGCCGGCAGTTACCGCAATCTGCCGTACATTGCTGTCTTACGGCCCGAGGTTTATGCCGAGTAAGAATAACACACAAAAAGAGGGACGAACCCTAGGGCCCGTCCCTCTTGTGAATAGAGCGCTCGGCTAATGGTTACGTTACGACAGCGCGGCGTCGAGCGTTTCCACCGACGGGGCAAAGTAGAACGAACCGGAGGCCGGATTGCTGTACGAGGTGAGCCGGTCGCGTTCCTGACCGTCCATACCGTACATGGCTCGCATCCGCTCGCGTAGCGGGGCTTGGCTCTTGCAGAAGGCCATGAAGTACAGGCCAACGGTGCCATCGTGGAAGGCGTACGGAGTCGAACGGCGCGAAATCTCATCCCGCTTGGGAGTGCTGTCGTTGCCCGTTTTGCCCTCTCTCAACTCGACATGCGAGAGATGGGAGGGGGAGGGTTGAGGGGACAGACGGGTTGAGTCAGCCTTGGTCCGGCCAAAGACTTTTTCCTGCTCTTCAACCGGCAGGAGATTAAAGGCTTCCAGGTCGTGAATCCAACGCTGGGCGATAATGAAGCTTCCGCCCGCGCCCGACTCGCCATCAGGAACGACAGCGACTTCAACATCCCGCTCGGGCTCGGGGTTGCCGGTGCCATCTTTGAAGCCGGACAGGTCGAGCGAGTCGCCAAAGATGAAGGTCATGGTCTCGCGGGCCACCCGCATATGCCCTTTCAGGGCTTCCCGTGCATCCCACTGGGCTTTCCAGACCTCGTCCTTTTTCTCGCTGTTCAGCCAGAACAGGAGTTCTTCCTGGGTGCCCTTGGCTTCCTTGCCGCTGCCGTCAATCGACCGGAACGTTTCGTAGGGCTGGAAATCGTTGGGCACATCGTCCGTGAGGTCCGAGAGGAGCGATGGTCCGAGGCCGATGGTCAGATTGATGCCTTTGTCGGCACAGTCTTTGCGCAACTGCTGGACCGCGGATTTGATCACGCCCATATCAGCGCCATCCAGACGGCTGAGGTGAACGTACCACTGGTGCTGGCCCATGTTTCTATTGAGAACTGCTGGTTGGGGTGTTGCCATAAGGCCCTCCTTGCCTCCAAATTATTAAGAATAAAGATGCAGCCGTCTTATCTGAGAGCACTCGGGGCTGTCAAGAGATAAGGCGCTTCCCAAGCCTGCCTCTTGCGTGTGAAGCGGTGAGTCTCTACAAGAAAATGAACATTCACTCAGATGAGGGGGCTGCATGCGAATAAGAAACCGGAGCGTTCTTTCTCTCACCGGCATACTGAGCTTGGTGGGCCTGTTGTCAGCAGGCGTATATGCCCAGGACGGAGATCAGCAGCTAATGGAAGGCTTTCTGCCGTACCGCAACGGTAGCCCCCAGATTGACGGCATAACGCCCGGCATGACGCTGACCAAGGAGAATGTCCAGCTTGCCGAAAAGGTGTTGCCGCCGGAGATCGTCCGCGTTGTCCAGGCCGGAGATTTTGAGATTCCCGTGCAGGCGACAACGGATTTCCCTATCCTTGATGCCTATATGCAGGCGTCGATCGAACATGCTGGCCAAGTCCAACTCGGTGCGGATGGAGAACTCCAGAACTACACGCTGGGTCAGCCTTTCCCCCTGATCGATCCGGCCGACCCGCAGGCCGGGCTTAAGGCCGCCTGGAATTACCGCATGCGCTATATGGGTGATACCATGACAACCCAAGGCGTCCTGCGCACGATCAACAGCTCCGGCAATACCGAACGGGCGGTGGACACCCGCTATTCACGCAGGTACGGCATGTTCCGTCCGAATCCGGAATTCAACGTAGCGAAGTGGGCGAAGGAAGGGACCTGGTGGCGAGAGCACTCGATTGTTATGAGCCCCCAGGACCTTGAGGGGGCCCAGAGTCTCACTTTTCACTATGCGGCGGACACGACCAACCAGAAGGGTTGGGCCTACGACCCGCAGAGTCGCCGCACGCGCAGCATTGTCGTCAACCATCATGCGGCCTCATTCGAGGCGAGTTTTCTCATTGAAGATCATGCCGGCTTTCAGGGCTATCTGCACAACTATACCTGGAAGTATCTGGGTGAGCAGGTGGCGCTGGTTCCAGGGTTTGTTGGCGGAACGCCCCCGGAGTATGGCGGCAAAGGCGGCTGGTATCCTCAGTCGCCGTGGGAGTTGCGCAAGGTCGTGGTTCTTGAAGCCACCTCCAACGATTCCGGCCACCCGTATGGCAAGCGTCGTTTTTATATTGATCGACAGATTTATTCGGTTTTTTGTGTCTTTGTGCATGACCGTGAAGGAAATCATTGGCGGACCTTGCTCCACACCTTTGGCGACCCGGCCGACGATCCGGACAATGCCGAGGTAAAGGGCACGCATCTCCACTTAGGGAATGTGTGGATAGACTATAAAAGCAATAGCGCCGCCCTGTGGACCGCCGACAAGGTCTTGATCAACAAACCACTCAAACCCCGGAAGTTTACGGTCAAAGAGATGGTCCGGCTGGGGAAGTGAAGGCGAGCTGACGGCCAGGAGGAACAGCGTGCAGGGGAGGCAAGCGACGACGCATGAACGTGCTGCGGCGCGTCTGAGACAGGTCGGGCTGTTGTGCCTGGGTGGCCTGGTCGCGAGTGTCCTGCTCTGGCCGGCCCTGCTATACGCCCGCTTTCTGGACGAGTCCCAAACGCTGCGCTTTAACGGCCGGGTGTATAACCGAACGGCCTTGGCGGTGGAGAACGCGAGCGGGAACACCCGTCTCCAGACGCCGTATAATGCCTTCAATATGCTCCAGAACCGTACCTTCGTCCAAGTCGAAATGCGGCACGATCTGGTGGACCTGGTTGAGGGCAGCTATGAAGGTCATCTCAGCGTGCTGGCGCCGTTGCTCAAACCGCTACAGTGGCTCCAGCTTGAAGACATCAGTTATTTTATGACCTATCGGGGGGAGTACGACGGCGTCTGGGACTATGGACCCGACGTGTTCAGCGAGCGCTTTCCGCTGCTCTCCAACTGTGGGCAGCCCAGCAAACAAAAACGGACCAGCCCGCGTCAGCAGCTTAAAGACTGCTCGCGCACCAACCCGCGCCGTTCGTTGCGTAAACGCCATCGGCTGTTTGAGGCCTATGTTGACCTGTCGTGGGAGGCGCTCTTTTTGCGCATTGGACGCCAGAACCTGTCCTGGGGAGAGACCGACGCCTTTCGACTGCTGGATCAGATCAACCCGCTCGACGCCAGCTTTGGCGGCTTCCTCGTTTCCCTGGATGACCGCCGCGTGCCCCTGGACATGGTGCGGGCCGTGTACAGCTTTGAGGATGTCGGGCCTTTCTCCGAACTGAACATTGAGGGCTACGGCGCCTTTGACAAGAATATCTCCAGCCCGACACCGGCTGGCTCACCCTGGTCCACCCCGAACCCGCCGGGGATACGCAGTGTCGTCAAAAAGCCGGCGCAGAATTTCAAGGACACCCGAGGCGGCTTTCGCGTCACCGCCAGGGTCGGCGAGCTGACATTGTCTGCGGCGCATTACTATACGTTTCTGGATGCGCCCGAGGTGCGTATTGTCACACCCCGAAAGAATCCCCCGATCAGTCTGGCGGCGTTTGAGCGGGAGTACGACGCGGGGCGAGCCGCTCAGTTCATCGTCGATCACTTCCAGGCCAATGTGCTGTATCCGAAAATTGCGATCTCCGGTCTGACCGCCTCGTTTCCCATACCGAAGTGGTATGCGATCATCCGCAGCGAGGCGGCTGTTTTCTGGGACGAGCCGTTCTTCAAGAACTCGGGTGCTACGCAGCTGCTCGGACCGGTCTTGTCCGGCGGTCAGATCACACCTGGTTACCGCCAGGTCGGGATCGATCCCGCCACCGGCTCGCCGCTGCTGGCGTATGAGAACGATATTGCCCACTCACACGTTGTGCGCTGGGCGCTGGGCCTCGATATTAATCGCTATATCCGCGCCCTCAATCCCCAACAGTCTTTTATTATCAGCGGGCAGATGTTCGGCACGCATATTGTCGATTTTAACGACACCTCGCCGGCCAAAGCCGGGCCATACGGCTTTGGCCATTTTGCCATTCCAGTCAGCGAGCCGGGCAACCGGAACCAATACCTGGTCAATATCGACCAACACCAGTTTGTGAATACGCTGAGTATATCGACTTCCTTCCGCTCCGGGGTGATTAAACCCCAGTTGGTCTTCTTCTACGACTGGCAGGGTTCCTGGCTGGTCCAGCCGGGCATCACCCTGACGCGCGACCCGTTCCGCCTGACGATCCAGTACAACTACCTCGACGGCCAGTACAACGGCATCGGCCTACTGCGGGACCGGGATAATCTGATTACGCAGTTGGAGGTGGTGTTTTAGGCCGGAGCGCGGCGATGAGAGCATCTTCACCCAGTGCTTGCTGCTGCCCGGTTGCCAGGTCCTTCAGGGTATAGCGCCGGCGTTCAACCTCGTCCGGTCCGAGAATCAGCGCATAGGGAATCTGCTGAGTGTCGGCGGCCGAGAGCTGGCGCTTCAGCTTACTCTGTTCCGGATAGACCTCAACCGTAATGCCGGCCTGACGCAGGCGCGAGGCCAGTCCGACCGCCGGTGGCAGCGGGGTATCCGGCAGGACGCACACCATCACCTGGGCGGTCAGTTGCAGCGCTGGAAACATGTTCCGCTCTTCCATTAAGAGCAGAATCCGTTCCAAACCCAGGGAAAAGCCGACCGCTGGCACCTGCTTGTTGCTGAACATGCCGACCAGGTTGTCGTAACGTCCGCCGCCGCCCAAGGAGCCGCTGAAGTCGGTTGAGACGACCTCGAAGATGGGACCGGTATAATAGCTCAGGCCGCGGGCCAGCGCCGGGGTCAGGCGAATATGCGAACCTGCCGGGGCCTCCTTCGTTAAGGACATAAGCGTTTCGAGATCCTTGAGTGCCTGCTGCGCCTCGGGCTGTAATAACTGTTCGCGCAAGGCTTCTAACACGGCGTGGTTGCTCATCTCCGGGGCGCTCGTTGTCATAGCGAGCAGACGTTGGGCCGACTCCTCGGCAATCCCACGTTGCGTGAGTTCTGACCGCACTCCGTCAACGCCGATTTTGTCCAGCTTATCAATGGCGATCAGGGCGGAACCCTCAAGGTCGGGATCAATACCGGCCGCCCCTATCATGCTGCGCAGAATTACCCGGTGGTTGAGTGCAATGGAGAAGTTTGAAAAGCCGAGCTCAAGTAGCGCGCTGCTGACCGCGTTCATCACCTCCGCCTCGGCTAGCAGCGACGTGGTACCGGTCAGGTCAACATCGCACTGATAGAACTCACGGAAACGGCCCTTTGCCGGTCGGTCCGCCCGCCAGACGGGTTGAATCTGGTAACGCTTGAACATCCTGGGCAGGCTGTTGCCGTACTGGGCCACGACGCGAGCTAACGGAACCGTGAGATCGTAGCGCAGTCCCAACTCGGCCAGGTCCTCGGCTTCGGGGGCCTGTTTTTCCAGGGCGCGGGTGAGTTTGTCGCCCCGGTGGAGGAGCCGAAAGAGGAGTTGGTCGCCCTCCTCGCCATACTTGCCTAACAGCGTGGTCAGATTCTCGATGGCCGGCGTTTCGAGGGGCAGAAACCCATAGCGCTGAAAGACGTTCTCAATCTTCGCTACAACGTAGCGTCGTTTCGCCACGGTCTCGGGTAAGTAATCCCGCGTGCCGCTCGGCGGCTTGGTACTCGGCATACAGTAACCTCGAACAGGAGTAATATCGAAGTGTATCCGTTCTAAAGAGAACTGTCAGGGCCGGAGGTCGAATGAGTGGAGCGGTTTAGCTCTGGGCCGTCGCCCGGAGGGCCGCGCGGCCCGTGTCGGACAAGGTGAGACGACGCTCCCATATGCCGTGGCTGTGTACCTGGCCACGTCGTTCCAGGCGACTGACGACCACGCCGAGCGTCGCAGCGTTCGCCTCAATCACCCGCTCCAGGCTGCGCAGAGTCTGCGGGTCGCTTTCAAGCTGTCTGAGGATGTGGAGCTCAATTATGGGGACTGAAGAGTGGGGCGGCGCGGCCGCTCCGGGCTCTTCAGTCTTCTCCCAGCGCTGGGTTCCTTGGGGTGTAAGACTGAGGGTAAAAAAGTCCGGACCTGATTGTGCCTGACGCTGGACCAGACCCGCGGTTATCAGTTCTTCGACCAAGCGGTTCCCGTGCGCGGTGTCCATGCCGAGAAAATCGGTCAGCTCAACCATCTGTTCATAGCCGTGGTGCAGCAGGCCCAGGAACTGTTCGTGCTCAGCGGTCAGGACGGAGGGTTCCTGGGCCACTCCTACGCGCCCGTCCCGCTGGTTGACCGGTTGTGAGGTTGCCAGCGAGATCAGGACGATCAAGGGCAGGGTGACAAGGGTGCCGATAAGAACCGTATGGGTTGACCAGGCGGTCACACCCGTTAGCTGTAAGCCCTCGTAGACTAGCATGACGACCATACCGATGAGTGTCCCCCAAAACGCTCCGGCGGCGCTGACCCGTGACCAGCGATGCCCGAGTAAAAAGATCAGCGCCGCCGGCCCCAGCATCGCGCAGCTAATGGCCAGCAGAAAATAGGGCCCGCCGGGGTAGAAACTGAGCAACCAAATACCGCCTCCGGTGACAACGGTGAGAATCCGGCTGATACGCAAGACCTGCTCGTGCGTTGCCTCCGGATGTAGAAAGCGTTGGTACAGGTCGCGCACCAGGGTTGAGGTAATCCCCAGGTGGGCGTTGCTGGTGGTTGAGATGGTGGCCGCTAATGCCGCCACCAAGCCAAAGAGCGCCACCCCCGAAGGGAGGTCGCGCATCAGCAGGCCATACGCACTCATCGGGTTGGCCCCATCGAGAAAGGCCGTGCGGTACACACTCCCCGCGTACAGTCCGAGCAGGCCCAGGGCACCGTGAACAACCACGACGACGACGACTCCGCCAATAAGGTATTGCCAGCGGGCGACAAACTCGGTGCGGGCGGCCGCGGCGCGCAGCCAGTAGTAGTTGCCGCCCCACTGAATGAACATGCCGACCACCAGGGAGACGGTGATAATGCTGGGATAGCTCAGGCGTAACCACGGAAACGTCCCGGCCGTTCCCTGGGTCAACGGAGCCGGGGACACGAACTGGGCTTGAATCATCTCCCAGCCACCAAATGTCCACGCGCAGTAGCCGACCAGCGCCGGCAGGAGGATGAAGCCTAGGATGACCTGCACGACATCGGTCAGGGTCAACGCCCACAGGCCGCCGAGGAGGAGAAACATGACGTGGCCGCCGAGAATAAGCGTCACCATCAGCCACAGCGGGGCCTCAAGAAAGCCGGTCATAATCAGCGCCATGGCAATAACATTCATGGCGACCAGGCCAGTCACGCCGAGGAGGGTGGCAATGCTGACGACCAGACGGGTACGGGCATCAAAGCGCATCTCCAACCACTCCGGCAGGGTGTAGGCACCGGAGCGGCGGATATACGGACAGGCCAGCAGACCGTATATCCAATAGCCAATGACCGCCGGCAGACTAATGCCCCACACCCAGCCAAAAAAACCGTACTGAATGGTCAGACCCGGAATAATGCTGGTCACGCTACCGGCAAACGCGATCCCGCAGATCCCGGCAATGCCGGGCAGAAGACTGACCTGACGGCCGGCCAGCAGATAATCGGCATCGGTCGAAACCCAGCGTTTGGCATACCAGCCCAGAGACCACAGTAGGGCGATCAGGATGAGAACGGACAGAACGGATATCAGCACGGCTGTCTTTGCTCCTTGCGTTCGTTAGCGCGCCGCGGCCGTTGTTGGAACCCGAGATGCGTGTATCACATACCCTCCTGTGCTTGTCCTGATAGCTGAAGAACGCCAGCGGAGACAAGGCAGGCGGATTCTTTTTGTTGACCGTTCGCCCTGAAGATTCTGCGGTTTGGGTTGAATATTTGCCCCTGACCATAATAATGAGACTCCAGCGCGAAAAGGAAGGGAGAAAATCATGGCTGATTATGTCTACGCCGGGGCATCGCAGTTTTCCAAGAACGGACACACGACTCCGTCCAGCGGTCTGTGTCGTCAAAGAGTGGGAGAAACGGAGTGGCAGATTTTGAGCCAGGGTCTCCCGGAGCGGGCCGAGATTCGAGCCATTCTTGTCCATCCTGACAATCCGCAACTGCTGCATGTCGGCACCCAGCACGGGCCGTACCGCAGTACGGATGGCGGGGCGCACTGGGAGGGGTTGGATTTTCCGGATACCGGGATGGCGGTCTGGTCGTTGCTGTTTCGCCCGAATGATCCCCAGGTCGTGTACTGTGGCACCGCACCCGCGGCCATCTATCGGAGTGAGGATGGCGGCGACAGCTGGAAACGCCTGACCTTTGCTGAGCCGGCCGGCATGGTGGAAATGGGTTTTCCGTGCCGCATTATCGGCATGGCGGCTGACCCGAATGACCCGGATGCCGTGTATGCCGGTCTGGAGGTCGGCGGAGTCATCCGCAGTACAGACGGTGGTGACACCTGGGAGGACTGCACCTCAGCGCTGCTGCGGTTTGCCGATCAGGATTATTTGAAGAGTCGTATTCTGAGCAACACCGATGCCGAAGGCATGATGGACTCCCACGCTCTGGTGCTGAGCGCTGCGCAGCCGGGTAGCGTCTTTCTCGCCACGCGCATGGGTCTGTTCCAAAGCGCCGACCAGGGTCAGACCTGGGCGGATATGGAAATCTGGCGTTCTTCGCCGTTGACCTACGCGCGTGATATCCAGGTCGCTCCCAGTGACCCCCATACGCTGTACGCCGCGCTGAGTCCGGGGGCACTCACTTTGAACGGATCCGTTTATCGCAGCCCTGACCTGGGGCAGACCTGGCGGCGCTTTGACCAGGGTATCACCCCCCAGAGTACGATGATGACCGTTGCCCTCAGCCGTCAGGACCCGCAACTCGTGTACTGTGGCACGCGGGAAGGCCAGGTGTTCGGTACTCAGGACGGCGGCACGACCTGGGGAGAGTCTACGCTGCCGGACGGATGTCAGAACGTCTATACTCTGGCGTGCGGATAAAAGCCGTTGCGCAGTGATTGGAACTTGCCGCTACGCTCCCCTTGGGAAGGGTGCAGCGTAGGGGTAGGACTGGTTGTTGTCAGGTCGAGCAGCGGGGAGAACCATCCCTGCCTAAAAACTCTTGCTGAAGCGAACCGTGTAGGTTAAAAATGATACTTCCAAGTTTCAATTCACACCACAGAAAAACGGAGGGAATAGAGAATGGCCGCAAACGGACAGTTTCCCTATAGCGGGGCGGTTGACGCCGACGGACACATCCTTGAGCCACCTGATACCTGGGAGAAGTATATTGATCCAAGATACAAGGACCGGACCATCCGCCTGCGTACCAATGAGGATGGGCTTGAGGTCCTGGAGCTGGATGGACGACCCTCGAAGTATTCCCAGCCGGGGCAACTGGCCCAGTTTGGGGCGATGGGGAAAAAATCGGAAGAAGAAACCGCTCCCCATCCGGACCGCACCTATGTGGGCGAAGCGCCCTTTGGCTCGATGTATCCCAAAGAGCGGCTGGCACGCATGGACCAGGAGGGCTTGGAGAAAGCCATCATCTACCCCAGCATCGGCCTCTTATGGGAAACCGAGGAGGTTGACAGCCTTGAACTCCAGGCGGCCTACGCCGAGGCGTATAATCGTTGGGTGGTTGATTTCTGTTCCGATTCCGATGGACGGCTGATTCCGATTGCTCATATCTCAATGGGGGATGGGAATGTGGCGGCCCAGGAATTGGAGCGGGCGGTGCGCGCCGGGGCCAAAGGCGCGTTCTTCGTGCCGTTTACGCCAACCAATAAATCCCACGCCCATCCGGACTACGACCCGTTCTGGGCCAAGGCCCAGGAACTGGACGTCCCGGTCGGCATCCACCCGAGCGGTGAGCCACCCTCCAAGCGGGTGCACCAACGCTTCAAGGATATGCAGAAATGGGCCCTGTGGCATTACAATGTGCACGGCGCGCAGGGGCCGCTCCAGGCCTTCACGGCGATGTTCCAGTACGGCTTGTTTGAGCGTTTTCCCAAGATCAAAGTGGTTGTGCTGGAATCGGGCGCGGGTTGGGCCGGCTATCTGCTCAACCGCATGGATGCGGTGTTTGACAGTCCCTTGGGCGATACCGTCAAGCTCAAAGAAAAACCCAGCTATTATTTTTATCGCAACTGCTGGATTTCCGGCGATCCTGACGAAAAAGCCTTTGGTCATGTGGTGGACTTTGTGGGTGCCGACAAATTCTTCTGGGCCTCGGACTTTCCGCACCCCGACCATCCGGACAACTATATGGCTGAGCTGACCGAGCTGGTTGAGCCCATGTCCGACACCACGCGGCAGAAGGTCATTGGCCGGAACGCGGCACAGGTCTACGGTCTGTAGGGAGCGGGCGATGAAACTCGAATACCTGTGCGATTACACTGCCACCTTCATCACCCCGATCAGCGTTGGCAAGGGACCACTCGGCGAGCGTATTGTAGCCGACCTGACCGGCGGTCACTTCGAGGGCCCACGGATGAAGGGCAAGGTCCGGGCCAGCGGGGCCGACTGGGCTCTGGTCGGCCCGGACGGTAACCTGCGTCTCGATGTACGGGCGGTCTTTGAAAGCGACGACGGGGCGGCGATCTATGTCACCTACCGGGCGCGTATGGAAGCCACCGAGGGGATTCGGAAAGCGCTTGCGGGCGGCGGCTCCACCAATTTCGGGGATAATTATTTTATCTCACAGATCCAGTTTGAGACTGGCAACGAGCGTTATGCCTGGCTCAACAACCTGATGGCGGTGGGTGAGGGCAAACTCAAGCCCAACGAGGTGACCTATCGGGTGTACGCCGTCGTACCGGATTAACCTTTGATATCTCCTCCTTGGACGTGTGACGCGAAAAGGAACCCACCCCGGCCCTACGGGCCACCCCTCCAAGGAGGGGAGTAGAACACATCCCCTCTTGGGAGGGGTGCCGCGGCAGCGGCGGGGTGGGCTCCTCGACTGCGCGAAACAC
>MPMI01000075.1 GCA_002238415.1 Desulfurellaceae bacterium bin18
ACGCGGCCTGGAAGGTACTCTCGTTTGCCGTGCCCGGATTAAAGACAATATCGATCCGCTGGGCGTCACACACCCAGCCGTCAATGACCCCCTTGCCGCTCTGGAAGGACCCTGGCTTCGGGTTGTCAAAAGATGACTGCGCCCAGGCGCAGAGGGGAAGGAAGGTCACCAAGAGGAAAAGAACAGCAGCTATCCTGATCCTATACTGGAGCAAGAGTTCTCGCATAAGCACCTCCGAACGGATAGGAAAGCTTTTCCCTATTCCCTTGTCCCTATTGGATGCACTCATACCTGTTGGCGACCGGCTAATGGACCGCGTAATAACTGCCCCGGCAGGGCGCCGGTGTGATCGTTGTTCCGCAGGACGACTTCGCCATTCACAATGGTCGCCAGAAAACCGTTGGCTTTTTGCTTGAGCCGTCGGGCGCCGGCCGGAAGATCGTGGGTCAGCTCGGGCACTTGCGGCTCAACCGTTTGGGGATCAAAAATCACGACATCGGCGTTCCAGCCTTCGCGCAGCAGACCGCGTCCGGCCAGCCTCCAGTGGGACGCCGGCACGAAACTCAGTTGCCGGACCGCCTCCTCCAGGGTCAGGGCTTCTTTCTCACGCACCCAGTGGCTCAACAGATGGGTCTGCAGGGAGGAATCCATAATCTGGGAAACATGGGCACCCGAGTCGGAGAAAGTGATCACCGAGCGGGGGTGCTGCATCATCTCCAAGGTGCTGGGCTCATGGGTGTTGGTCAGTGGCTGCATGAAGAAGCGCTTCAGCCCCTTTTCCAGGGCGAGCTCGATATAGGTCTCCACCGGGTCCTGGTTGCGTTCGGCCGCAATCTCGGCCACTGACCGATACGGCGGCACGGCCTTGTCCATGATGGGGAACAGCCATTTGAAATTCGCCGCACGGGCTTCCGCGCCGACTGCCCGCGTTCCCTCTTGTGGGGGCTGATTGGCGGCCTGCACCAGCTTCTGGCGCATGTCGGGATTGCGCAAGGCCGCTTCCTGTTCGGCCAGAGACAGTTTGCGGATGTCGCACCAGACGGGCAGCTTGTCAAACGAGGTGACCGACTCGAACGACTGCAACACGCTGATGGGCCGGCTATGCACCTGAATAAACATACGCCCACCGGCTTCGGCGGTTTCGTCGGCCAGCGCAAAAAACGGGCGCCAGTAGTCCGGGGCCTTGGGCGCGCTGAACATGCCGAACGTGACCGGCACGCCCGTATCCACCGCCAGGGCTTTGAGCCGGTTACAATAGTCCTGAATCCGGTCCGGGTTGAGTCCCGTGTCTTCGCCGGCAATCTCAAATACCCCGGAATTCAGCTCGCCGAGCACGCCGACCAATTGGCGAACTTCGTCCCAGGTGGCGAGCCGACTCGCAACCGGTTGGCCGTCGGGCGTTTGGTGGTTCCGCGTACGTGAGGTGGTAAAGCCGGCGGCGCCCGCTTGTATGGCGCTGCGGACCTCACGCTTCATGGCTTCGAGATCGTCGGGAGTCGCTTCTTCGCTAAAAGCCCGCTAACCCATGACATAGGTTCGTAGCGCGGAATGACCGATATAGGCCGAATAGTTAATGCCTTTGGGCAGGCGTCCGACCGCATCCAGGTATTCCGGATAGGTGGTCCAACTCCACTTGATACCGGCTTCCATGGCTTCCGGTGAAATGTCTTCGGCACGCTCCAGATTGCGCATCACCAGCAGTTTGTCCTCTTCGCTGCACGGGGCGAGCGAGAAGCCACAGTTGCCCATGACCACGCTGGTAATACCATGCCAGCACGAGCATGTACCCAGCGGGTCCCAAAACACCTGGGCGTCCATATGGGTATGGCCATCAACAAAGCCGGGGGAAACGACATGTCCCTCGGCATCGATGATTTCCCTGGCGTTCTCACGAATTTTGCCAATGGCGGCAATCTTGCCCTCAGCGATGGCGACGTCAGCCTGAAAGCGAGGCAGCCCGGAACCATCAACCACCGTACCGTTTTTAATAAGGAGATCGTATTGCATGCTGCTTCATATAGACCATTCCGTTCCTCTTGACCACCGCACAAAGCGTGCTAGGGGGAAAGGAGTCGGAGTAACCGGAAGGTCTGGTTCGTGTTCGTTTCGGGAGACATTCATGACAGCCAAGGAGGGACACTATGGCACAGTCTGGAGTGATTTCGGCAGATTCGCACTTTGTAGAACCACCCGATATGTGGGCGGAACGACTGGATAAGAAATTCCGGGATAAGGCTCCGCACACAGTAAATGGGCTCAACGGAAAAGAAGGCGAGTTCTTTGTGTGCGAGAATATCAACCCGATACCGGTGGCCGGGTTTTTTGGGGCCGGCGTTCCTTCGGAAGAGCTGCCGGCACACAACAGGAAGGGCTTTGAGGCCGCCCCGGCGAGCGTCTGGGACCCCGCCGCGCGCATTAAGGACCAGGAGCGGGACGGTCTGGAGGCCGAGGTGATCTACACCTCCATGGGCATGCCGCTCTACGGCCTGGATAATACCGAGTTGCGGGACGCCTGCTTTCGGGCCTATAACGACTGGTCGGTCGATTATTGCAGCCATGATCCAAAACGGCTCCTGCCGCTCGGACTCATCACGCTGGAAGATATTGAGGCCGGCACCAGGGAGCTCGAACGTATCGCTAAAAAAGGTATGCGCGGAGCCATGATCTGGGCTGAGCCGCCGGATGAGCGCCCATACAGTCACACCGACTACGATCCGTTCTGGGCGGCCGCCTCGGACCTCAATATGCCGCTTTCCTTACATATCCTGACCGGCCGGAAGGGCATGGGTATTGACTTCTTTGCCGATAACCTGGCGCTCCAGGTCTCTACGCTGCATCACGAAGTGGAGCGCTCGATTGCCGTGTTTGTCCTCGGCGGCGTGCTGGAGCGTTTTCCCAAGCTCACCATTGTTTCGGCTGAGAACGACGTGGCCTGGATGCCCTATTTTATGTGGCGGATGGATTTTGCCCACCGGCGAATCGGCCCGCTCTCCTCGGTCGAGTTGAGCATGAAGCCGAGCGACTATGTGAAGCGTCAGGTGTATGCGACCTTCATTGAGGAGCCTATCCTGCTCGATGGCTATCACCGCTATGCGGCAGACAACGCCATGTGGTCTTCGGACTATCCGCACACGGCCGCCATCTGGCCGCGCTCACAGGAGTTCATCCAGTCGACCTTCAGCGAGCTGTCCGAGACCGACCGCCGGAAGCTGATTCACGACACCGCCGCGCGCGTGTATCGCATCGAATAAGCACTGAGGGCCCCTACCTGGGGGCCCGCGCGGAGGCGGTGATAGAGACCGGCAGTACATGAAAGATCGCAGGCTGCTGTGGCTGAGCATTGGCCTGGGGACCGTGTTTTGGCTGTGTGATGCAGCGGTCGACGTGTGGCTGTTTGAGCAGCAGCGTCACTTCCTTGCCGAAGTCTTTACTTCCGAGCCCGAAGAGGTGCGCTTGCGCCTGGTGGTGTGGGGTTTATTCGCCGTCATCGGCTACTATGGA
This sequence comes from Desulfurellaceae bacterium bin18, assembly GCA_002238415.1. Lineage (GTDB taxonomy): Bacteria > Desulfobacterota > Binatia > Bin18 > Bin18 > Bin18. The sequence continues at coordinate 3,502 of MPMI01000075.1, forward strand.
CAGCGACTCATCACCGCACTCCAGACGGCGCGCGATGAGCTCCAACAACGGGTACAGGAGCGAACCCAGGAACTCGAAGCCACAAATATCGCGCTGTCCGAGGAAATCGCCGAGCGGAAACAGACTGAGGCTGCGCTCAAAACCATGTCCCGCACGGTTCAGGCGTCGCAGGAGGAGGAACGGCAGCGTATTGCCCGTGAGTTACACGACGAAGTCGGCCAGACCCTGACCATGATCAAGCTGAATCTCCAGCTCGTGCAGGACAACGCTCCAAAGGCCGAGACCAATGCCCACTTACAGGAGAGTCTTGCCCTGACGGATCAGACCTTGGAAAAAGTGCGGGACGTTGCGCTGGACCTGCGTCCATCCATGCTGGACGACCTCGGCCTTGTCCCTACGCTGCGGTGGTATGCGGACCGTCACGCCCAGAGCAGTGGGATTGCCCTCTCCTTTCAGAGCGATGGAGTGACGGACCGCGATATTCCGCCTGATATTGCCACTGCGTGTTTTCGAGTCGTCCAGGAAGCCTTAACGAATATTGCTCGACACGCCCGTGCCCACCAAGTGAGGATTGAGCTCGGTATCCACGCTGATAGCCTGCACTGCACGATTCAGGACGACGGAGTCGGTTTCAACGTGACGCACGCCCGAGAGGCCGCTATCCAGGGGCGCAGTATTGGCATATTAAGCATGCAGGAACGCGCCGAGTTGGCCGGGGGCGGCCTGAACATTGTGTCCATCCCGCAGGAGGGCAGTGAGGTCCGCGCCCGCCTTCCCCTCTGACCTGGAGTCCTGTTGTGAAGCCCCTTCGTATTCTTCTGGCCGATGACCACACCCTGGTTCGTGCCGGAATTCGGTCCCTCCTCGGACAGGTTCCTAACGTCGAAGTGGTAGCTGAAGCCAATGACGGCCGGGACGCCCTCCGTCTCATTCGAGAGCACCAACCTGATATCGTCTTCATGGATGTGACCATGCAGGGACTCAACGGCTTGGACGCGACCGCACAGATCACGAAAACCTGCCCTGGGGTTCAGGTGATTATGCTGTCCATGCACAGAAATGAAGAATACGTCAGCCAGGCGCTACAGGTGGGGGCAGCCGGCTATCTGCTCAAAGACGCGGCGACGACCGAACTTGAATTGGCCGTGCAGGCCGTGGCCCGCGGTGAAACCTATCTCAGTCCGGCTGTCTCCAAACACGTTGTTGACCGCTATTTGCAGCGCGTGAACAACGCGGTCGAGGACATGTCCGAACCTGCGCCAAATCCTTTGACCGTCCGCCAACGCGAAATCCTCCAGTTGATTGCCGAAGGCCATACCACCAAGCAGATTGCCAACCTGCTGCATCTCAGCACCAAGACCGTCGAAACCCATCGCAGCCAGCTTATGGACCGGCTCGGCATTCGCCATATTGCCGGCCTGGTCCGCTATGCGGTGCGGACCGGTCTGGTCGCGCCCGACCACTAAGCTCGCCCGCTTTCAGGGGTATCCCAACTGCTTTTCAGGGTTTTCCCGGATACCACTCTTCCCTTTGGTTCATATATCTACGTGTCTTTGGGAGAACACGGAGGACATCGTATTGCGAAGAAAAAAGATTCGTTTTGTCTTGCTGTACATCGTTGTCACTAGCGCCGTGCTGAGCTTTGCGTTAACTACGCCGGTTCTAGCCCAGTCTTCGCCGCCCGTCGCCCTACCGGACATTGAAGTGCGCGGCACGACGCCGTTGATGAGCTCTCCCGTCGCGCGTGAACACATACCGGCCAATGTGCAGACCATCACCGGCGAGCAGATCACAAGACGCGGCGCGCTTAATCTGACCGACACTCTGTCCCGCAGCCTGGGCGGGGTGAACCTGAATCATGTCCAGAGTAATCCGTTCCAGCCCGACGTCAGCTATCGAGGGTTTACCAGCTCATTTCTCATTGGGACGCCGCCGGGGCTGAGCGTTTTTGTCGATGGCGTGCGCGTCAACGAGCCCTTGGCCGACCAGGTCAACTGGGATTTGATTCCCACCGATGCCATTGATCGTCTGGAGCTCATCCCCGGCTCAAACCCGGTCTATGGTCGGAACACGCTCGGCGGGACCATTGTGATGCAAACCAAGCGCGGCTTTACCCATCCGGGGACCACCGCAGAGGTCTGGGGCGGGAGTTTCGCCCGCTATCGGACCTTGCTGCAACATGGGGGCAGCCGCGGCAAGTTCGACTATTTTGTGTCGGGCAATCTCTTTCTCGAAGACGGTTTTCGGGATTTCTCAAAGAGCCACGTTGGCCATCTGTTCGGCAAGGTCGGCTATCGGGGGACGCACGATGATTTCTCTCTCTCCCTGACCCATGTGAACAACAAGTTGACCGGCAACGGCCCGCTGCCCGAAAGCCGTCTCAAGCGTGACCGCTCTTCGGTGTTCACCCATCCTGATATTTTCAAACCCGACCTGTGGTTTCTCAACAGCCAGTACACCCGCGACCTGGGCCGCGGCTTCTCGCTGTCGGCCAATCTGTACGGCCGCCTGTTGGATGTGGACCAGTTTAACGTGGATGTCGAAGAAGACGTCGATGCTCGCACGAATCAGAAGGGTTGGGGAGGCGCGCTCCAGTTGGCCTATCAAGGCACAGTATGGGAGCGGCCGGTCTCTATCACGATTGGCGGTGATTACAGCGGGGCTCGGCTTGACCACCTCATTGGCGAGCGGGGAGAGGACGACGATGATAATGGTGATGATGACGGCGATGATGAGATGGAAGACGACCTGGCTTTACTCCAGGCCCTGGTAGAGGCGGACGAATTTGAGGTGGAGACCAGTGTCAAAACCGAAACCCACGCCGGCGGCCCATTCTTTACGATCAGCGCCGAACCGATTGATAAGCTGACGGTGACCGTGTCCGGCCGTTATGAGGTCACCCATCTGCGCATTAAGGACCGCCTCGCCGGGCTTGGGGACGACGATGACGACGGGGCGGGAACGGACGCCAGCGGCAACCACACCTTCGATCGGTTTAATCCCGCAGTGGGCGCGACCTATACCCTCACCGAGCATCTGAGCCTGTATGCCGGGTATAGTGAGAGCTACCGCGCGCCGACCACGATTGAGCTGACCTGTGCCAACCCCGAAGCGCCCTGCCCGGTGCCGACCGCGATTGTGGACGACCCACCCCTGAACGCGGTCAAGGGCAAGACCTGGGAGACGGGCGTCCGCTGGGCCTTGCCTCCCTATGTTGATGCGACCCTGGCTTTCTTTCGGACGGACCTCAAAGACGACATCCTGTTTCGGAACGAGCCGGAAAGCCGCGTGTTGGGATTTTTTCAGAATGTAGACGCCACCCGTCGCCAGGGCATCGAACTTCTGCTGCGCGGCGTGTGGAGCTGGGGCAACTGGTTTCTGAATTATACGGTAACGGATGCCACGTTCGGAGATGAGATTGAGCTGTTTACGTTCGCCAATGAAGAGCGCATCGCCCTGGTCCGTGACGGAGACCGTCTGCCGCTGGTCCCGCCCCACCGGGTCAATGGCGGCGTCGAGTTCCTTATCGGCTCCCAGTTACGACTGAGTCTGGACGGAGCCTATGTGGATGGACAGCGGCTGCGGGGCGATGAGGCCAATCAGCGCAGTCGGCTGGACCCGTATTTTGTGACTAACGTCGCGCTGGAATACAGCTATAAGGCGTTTGATATCTTCCTGCGTCTCGAAAATATTTTTGATGAGGAATACGAAAGCTACGGCGCATATTTTGAAAATGCGGTGGATGAGGCTGGCGTCGAACGCTTTATGGGGCCGGGGCAGCCGTTCGGTGCCCTTGGCGGGGTACGGGTGAAATTCTGAGGGAGGGGCGGATGAGCGCCTCTAGTTCCTCAAAAGACTCGCCCGGCGGAGGGCTCGCGGAGAATTTCCTGAACCTCGCAATCCCGATAGTGCTTCTCGAATTTGACCCGGGGCTGACGCTGGCGGTGGGCGTAGTGCAATATGAGACGTCCGATCAACTCCTTCCCCTCTTCTGTCAGCTCCACGACGTATTTCCTTGGACAGCGCGCTACTATCCGGAAGATACCCCCAAATAGCCACAGGTCCGGCCGCTCATAGCGGGCCAGGGTGAAGACGTAATCCCGATTGAACTCATTGTTGTGCGGCCTATACGCCTGCCAGTTGTGCCAGTCGGTCCATGGTTCCCCGGCGCGCAGCTTCTCGCAACTTCTCAGCAGCACGTCTACCGGTTCCTCAATTCCGTTGTGCCGGGCGAAATGGAGCTTGTAAGCCGTCGGATCGGCAATGGGTAAGAGATCGGGCAGGAATTTCACCATCCTCATTCCTTTCTAATATGACATGAGCCTCGGCCTTGACGCGCGCCCGCTTAATCCACCACAGGGCCTAATTCTCATTGGTGGCTGCTGAATGATATTCAACCTGCGTGGTGCCAAAATACGTGTCATTTGGGTCAGGGGGGTTTCTCCAGTAGTCAAACATCTCGGCAGTCATCACTATAATTTCCAGCTTCCCTGTGCCTCGAAGATCGTCGCGGGCAAAACGCCGATCAATAGACGCCTTCGCTAACAGGCCCTGTTGGAAGTTCTCGCGGTAAGTGACAGTCTCAGTTGGCGGAAAATAAACGACATGCCTCCCGCCAACTCGTATGGCGTCCCCCATCTCCATGTAGGCGTTACTGATATACCGCCACGGCCCTCTGTTGTTATTCGGGAGGTAGACAGCCAGTACCTCTTGCTCTGTCAACCTGTCCTCTCCTTTATTTCCCTCCAGAAATGGAAGGACTCTATAGCCGAACTCCCCGGTCTCCCCGTTCAAATAGTGCCAGTGGCTGGTTCCCTGGGGGTTGAGTGATTGAGGGTGGATGATCGGGAGGGTCATGTCAGGGGGAATATGGGCGAAAAGCGCAGGGTCGTTGCTCCTGGTATAAAATTCCGGACCGTATCCGCCCCCGAAGTAATTCGGGTTGGATGACGAACCCACGAGCAAATAGAGCCCCTCAATACCGACCCCAATAAGATTGATAACATTGACCATGCTGTGGTTATGTTTAACCGGTACGGAGCCTTTCATAGCCAGCAGGGTCACAGCTCCGGCATTAGATTCTATCTCCTCATGCGGAATAAGCCGGGTCGCCGTGCCTTTCGAACTGTTTTGGAGAAACATCCATCCTCCCTGCTCAATAATAATCGAGTAACTGAAGCTGGGCAGTGGGTTTGATAGCGGAAAATCAAGACTGCCTTGATATTGTGGCAACGGCTGGGTCCCAGCAATAAAGCGATCATTGATGGAGATATTCCCATTGCGGACAGCCGCGTATGGGTCCCAAGCAGGGTCACCGCCATCATTACCCCCATCGTCCCCACTGCCAGGACACGCATCGTCGGGGCGACAGTCAGTGGTGTACATGCCTTCAAAATGCTGGGTGGCCGTGGACCAGGCAAAATGCGTCACTTGATCTGGGGACGGAAAGCCAGGCACCTTGATCTGCCGCCCCTCTTGGTTTCGTATGAACCCGTCCCCGATCTCTCCGACGGTGAATGTCCGACGAGCAAATTGTTGCCCGTTGTCCAGTGCAGTAACTTCGGTACACCCAGCCCAATCATCCCAGTTGACCTGGATAATCCAGCCATTATCTATTTTTCCGTCGCAGACCTCTCTGGTGTCCGAACGCAAGAGATTCTGGGCGGGATAGAGATCATGAATATAGGGGCTACAATGCACCTTCAGCTTGATGTCTGTGGAGTTGCACTTCCAGCCGGAAATAAAGCCGATCCCGCTGACAAAGGCAGACGGAGAATCAATGAAGCCCCGGTCCGGCGCCTGTGCCCAGACGCTTGTTGCCCACCCCACCGAGATCCCCACCAGGAATGCTCCGATCCCTCTCCCTCGCATCAGTGCCCACCCTTTCTGCGTCAGTCCTACTTGCGCGCTTCCCCCGCGTCCGGAATCACACCCAGGATATGCCAGGCATCCTTGCCCGCTTCCACATCTTCCACCGGAATCGCGGTGTGCTTGGAGTCTGGAGTGTTGGGCCGGCGGCCCCCGATGCTCTTGAGCCAGGCGTTATGAACCTCCACCTTCCTCTTGGCGGCATCCCGGAGCCGCACGATATAATAGGCCGGCTCCGACGGCTGAAGGTCCACGAGGATGAGGAAATCGTCCTCCGCAGCCTGCTGCGCGGCTTCGGCTTTGTCGATATTCCACTGCCACACCTTGACTCTTTTGGTCTTGACCAGAATGTTGACCGTGCGGCTGGTATCCGGATGCATGGCCACAACAGCCACGCGCGTGCGCGTGGTGTTCGTCAGGGTGGCCAGGGCACCCCGGCGGTTGAGTTCGTCCGCCACAAGTGATCTTCCCACGCGGCCCACCTGATGCGGGGCCAAGTCCTTCCAGTGTTTCATGATGGCTCATCCTCCAAGTAAAATGATAGAAGCCGGTCGTGTCTCATGTTGAAAACTGCGGATTCAGGAAACACGTCGAAGCCTGCTCTCGGCACCCGGATGTGACGCGGACACCTGCGCAGAGCGTTTCGTTTCCCTACCACACCGGGCGCGCGCTTGTCCCTATCATTTGATAGGAAAATACCTATTATTTGATAGGCAAATGGCCCCGCTCTTCCCCGGCGCCGGGCCGGAGCGCTCAAGGCGCGAGCCGGGCGCTACGCGCCCCGCCGCGCGAACGGAAGGAAAGGCCGGGGCGGAAGCGGCGCAGAACCCTGGCCAAGGGAGCCACGCCCACTGCGCGCCGCCCGCGCCCGGCACCGCGCCCGAGAACGGACTTTGCTCAGCGATGGGGAGACCCGCCGCGCACACCGGCACAGCCGGGCCACCAGCCCCCCATTTTGCCCCTGTCCGAGTTGCACAAGAGGGAGAGCTGATATTTCAGATTTCGTGAAATTTCACCGCTCATGAAATAGGGCACTCCTCCTCGCCCCGCCCGCCAGCGCCTTCCGCTCCGGCCTCATTGTGGGGGCCTTCTTGGGGGCCCTCAACGGCCCCA
>MPMI01000076.1 GCA_002238415.1 Desulfurellaceae bacterium bin18
GAGTCTTGAGGGTAACAAAGCATCGAAGACGGGGAGCCTATGACCGGCGGCCTGGGGCGGGCCTCACACGGTTGAGCCCGTCAACCTTCCGGCCCGAGCGGCCCGAGCGGAAAAGAATCCGGCCTATTGTCCCTCCTGGACGTGCAGACCTCCAGGCGCAGGCCGCCCGAGGCGACGCCGGCAGCCCCAGGACATGCCGTGGGGGCGGCGGCTGCAGCGGATTCCCCACGTCCGTTACCCTTCGACGGGTCGAGATCGTCCGTTGTACGGCAAATGCGCGGGCCGTTTTTTCAGGGGAAGGGCGGAAAAGCGTCAGACGCGGTGCTGCTTCTTGCAAGCGACCCGAAAAGCCGGTTTGCCGGAAAAGTGCAAAACGCCAGATTTAACAGGGGGTAGCGGCCTCCTGCATCAGGCCCGAGCTCAGGCCCGCGGGCAGCTCGTCCAACGCTAACAGAAGCAAGCAGACAGCTCCTGGACGCCGGAGCCAGGGCGGCCGGCGCGGGGCGGGCTGTTTGCCGCTTTCCGCCCGGCTCGTCCCGGCGCGGGGGCAGGAGGAGCGTCGGGAACCCTCGTCAGCCTCAGCGGAAAGCCGCAGTGGCCCGCCCATTCTCTACCTTGCCAACTTAAACGCAAGGAAAACCATCTCCACTCAACTCCCAGCCCGGCAAAGCGCGCCAGAACCGCTCCGCGAACCTGTCACGTTTGCACAACAAGCGGGGGGGCTGGATAGATAATGCCCGCCTGCGGCGGTGCGCGTTCTCTCTTTTTCTTTTCCAGGAGACCGAGGGGTGAGTCCTGCAAAAGAAAAAATGTTGGGTTTTATCTGGAGTTTACAACGAAATCACACACAAGGAGGTGCCCATGCCCAAAATGAGACTTCAACAAGAAACGAACATTCAGGGCGGTGACAGAATGCGGCAAATCGAGCTGTCAGCGCAGACCCGGGACGGAGAACAGCAACGCAAATGGCTGCTGGAGAAGCGCAAGCCGGCCAAGGTCCGGCGGCGGCGCGAGCCGGAAAGCCTGAAACTCTTCTAAGAGCACACCGAACGGATGGAGGAGGGAGAAACATGGACAAAGCGCAGAAAGAGTTCGTCAAGATTGAGCTGAGAGACATAAGAGCCACGCTCGAAATAGCGGAGGGGGAAGTAAACGCAGGGCTGTGGCGTGACCTACAGGTGAGTGCCTACAAAATCCACACCACGGCCAAGGGCATCGAGAAAATGCTGCGAAAACTGAGCGCCATCAACGAAAGGGAGGACTGAGAAAATGGACAAGATAAACATTCGGGCGAAGATTGAAGCCCTCGAAGCGCTGGCAGCGCTGGACATGGAGCGGATCATCAGCCGCGCAGCGGAAGAGGTCGCAGAGTTGGCCGGCCTCGACCGCGCGTATGCCGGGGACAGAGCGCTTGCCGTCAATCATATCCGGGTGCTCCTGGAGGCCGCTTACGACGAGGGGCGCTTGCATGAGGTCGCCAACGCGGAGGCCGACCGGAAAGCCATCATCATGAGCCGCCTGGAGGAGTTGGGCACCATGGAACAGACCCACGCGGGCCTGGCCGAAGAAGAAGCCCTGGTGGCCGCGCTGGGCTAGTGCCTACATCGAGCCCCCCGCGCCGGGGCTTGGCTGTGGGAATTGGCCCATCAGTAACGACGAGAGGAAGGGGAGACATGAAGAAAATACAGTGGACCAGGACGGAAGCGACCATCGCCGGGCAACCCCACTTGAGCTATGCGGCCGATATTAAGGGGCATGGATACGTGGTGCAAAAGGAAAACGGCCGGTGGTTTGCCGCCCGGCGCTGTGAGCGTATCGGCGAGGACGCGGGTTACAACTCTCATCTCTCTGCGATGGGAGTCTGTTACCACGTCGCCGGCGTGAAGCGGCCGGTCCTCACCACTTACCAGGAATCCCCGTTGTCGAGAGCGTAGTACGCCGGGGGGTGCATTTGCTGAGCGGGCGGGTGACTCACTCCCGCCAAAACCTCCGCCACGCCTCCAGTTTTGTCAGTCGTTCAAACAACGAGTTCGGGACGGGTGCCCCCCATACGGCAGAACATTGCGCGCTGCGCTGGGCTTCTGTCGTTTTTGACTCAAAAGAAGAACGGCCAGTGATTCTTTTGAATCAAAAACGTTGTTGGGGGGGGGGTATGAAGAGACGGACGCAGGGCATGAATTGGATACGCCGGGAGAAAAGGTTAGCAATCTACCTACGAGACGGCGTTGCTTGTGTGTACTGCGGAACGGGTGTCGAGGAGGGGGGGCGGCTGAGCTTAGACCACCTCGTCCCTTACAGTCGGGGCGGGAAGAACGCGGCCACAAATCTAGTGACGAGCTGCATCCGCTGTAACAGTAGTCGCGGGGCGCGGAGTGTCCGGGCGTTTTGCAAGGGCGTGGCGGCGTATCTGAATCATGAGATCGAGGGCGTTGAGATCGAGCGGACTGTCCGGGCCAGCGCCCGAAGAAAAATCGACATGGGAGCAGCGCGCGAACTATTGGAGCGGCGCGGGACATGGACCGAGGCGCTGCGGCGCAATTAACAATCGAGAAGGAGGCAAGACCATGACCTATACCGTCATCGGAGTGTACGAAGACAATTTACAGGGGGGGTGTTTCCATGTGGAGGCGAATAGCTCCCCGGAAGCCGTGGCTGCATTGGAGCGCCGGGACACGCCAGAGACCGAACACATCGCCTATGACTTCCGCGTCCTGGTGACACTTCCAGGCGCGCAGTTCAACGAGTACAGCGAACCCGCCGAATAGCCCACGTTCGGGCAAGCCGAGCTTTCGCCTAATTATTTAAGGTGGAGGGTAGCCAGGTCGCCGGCGCGGCCGGCCCTCGACCGCCCGACCCACCGCGATCCAGGCCCCGCGCCGGAGTTCCGGACACGCCGCCGCCTAATAATATTCGGCTGGCATGGGCCGAAATCCCATGACCATTACCCTTCGTCGGGTGGAGATCGTCCGGTAGAGGGCAAACAAGACACCCGTTTTCAGGGCATTTCCCCTCAGCACCCCTTTTCCCTTCAACCGGCCCCCTTCCGGGCTGTTTTGCCTCATAAGCGATCAAGGAGGGCGGTGTCGGTCGGTCAGACGGTCTGGTGGGACCCTGACACGCTCGCCAGCCTAGCCTAGCAGAGTCTTGAGGCGAACGAGGCAGCAGGGCAGCAGGTCGCCCAAGCGCTTGCAGGACTATAGCGTATACGCTATAGTCCTGGGGTGAGGTGGACGGTTGAAACGGTGGCCGCCGTCGATGTCGAAATTGAGACCCTCCCCGTGGCATTGCGTGCCCGGCTGGTCCGGCTGCTGGAGACGGTGGAGAACGTGGGCTTGGAAGCCCTGCGTATGCCGCATGTCAGGCATCTCGACGGCAAGCTCTGGGAGCTACGGGTCAGAGCCGCAGGGGGGATTGCGCGGGGCATTTACGTGACGACGACCGGGCGGCGGGTGGTAGTCCTGCACGTCTTCGTAAAGAAGTCGCGCCAGACGCCGCGCCGGGCGCTCGCAACGGCCCGGGAACGGCTGAGGCAGGTGACGTGATGACAAAATTGAAGGCCCTGAAGGAACGCTTCATGAAAGACCCGGAGTTCCGGGAGGAATACGTCCGGGTAGATGAAGAGTACGCGCTGGTCGAGGCGTTGGTACGCGCCCGCACAGCGGCAAAGTTGACCCAGGCGGAGTTGGCCCGGCGGCTCGGCACGACGCAGTCCGCCATTGCGCGGCTAGAAGGCGGCCGGGTGTCGCCGTCCGTGACGACGCTGCGCCGCTACGCCGCCGCGACCGGCACGCGGCTCACGGTAGGCTTGGTGCGTGCCGACGGATGAGGGCTCGTGCGCACCAAAAATTAGGACAGCCTCACCACTCGACCGCCCATCAGAAGGACCCCCCCGCGCGCTCCATCCCCTCCCGAGGGACACCCGGACTTAACCAGCTCGACATACCCGGTCGGCCTCCCTGCGCAGTGGAGGAACCACCGCGCCCGTCAGGGACAAGGCGGGTCGAGCTGTTTGCCGCTTTCCGCCCGGCTCGTCCCGGCGCGGGGGCAGGAGAAGCGCTGGGCACCCTCGTCAGCCTCAGCGGAAAGCCGCAGTGGCCCGACACTCTCCACCTTACCAAGCCCCCCCAGGACATGCCGCACGGGCCTGGTCCGGCCTGCTTGGCCGGGGGACTAGGTGCTTGCAGTTGATAGCGGCTGATTATGCCACGACTGAACACAATGTATGACAAAATATTCTACTGTATGGCACAGTTGCACATATAATTTTAGCGTGCTACATTTCTTGAACGCACGGTACAGGAGCGAAAAGATGGCGGACAAGAAGGACGGCGACCTCAAGGAAGCGAGCGTGTCGTTTCGGGCGAATGCGGCGGACCTAGCCTCAATGCTGGTCATTGGCGAATACATCGCCAATTTGACGCGAAACATTGACCCCGATTTCTCTGTGACGACCACGACGTCTCGCGCCGGGATCATCAGGTACGCCATTCGACAGGTTGGTCATCTGGTTCAGACACCGGCAGGACGGCGTGTATTGACCTACGCGGGGCGCAAGGAGCTTCGGATGTATCGCCGTGCACAGCAGACCGCATTCGGCGGCTGGTGGCATTGGATTGAGACGTGCTCTGGGTGGCCCACGACTAACTTCCTTGAGCAACTTGACCGCCCGCCGGGGGACGCTCTTTGCCTTACGTGCAGAACACTAGAAGCGAACGAAACAGAGACATAGTTAGACAACGAGGAGGAATGCAACATGGCTCAAGAACCTGGAAACGGTGATGGACCCATCGGACCGACGGGGATCGTCAAGGAGCTGACCATTTACATCAATGCTCGGTCGGTGCTGTGGGACAAGCCGACCATTAGCTTTGCGCAAGTGGTCGAACAGTGGAATAAGCTCGATCCGGATCGACACGTGATAGGTGATCTGCCGGGCATCAACTGGACGGCGAAGGACGGAACAAAGGGGATTTTCTATCCGTCGGATGAACCAATACTCGTCGTTGATGAACTGGAGTTCAAGATTGACGACTCGTATCTCGCGTAGGGGAAGTGTATGTCGGAGCATGAATCACGGGCTCGTCGTGAAGCGGAGCGGCGTGGGTGGACAATTGAGCGGCGAGACCTACAAATAGGTGCTTTAGGGGTACCTTGTTTTGTCGCACCGAATGTAGCAGGCGAGTGTCATATCTGGGTGGGGACCGCATCTAACTCGGACGAACTCAAAGCAAACCACGACTGGCAGCAAGGTGCTTTGCACACGGCCAATGTACGAGGTCTTCCCGACGGAAGATTGTACGACCGGTCTGGCAAGGAGTTGACAAACGGTGTGATTGGGCGAGTTCATTCCAGCCTTGTTCTTTCGATCAAGCTGAAAGGCCGCGAGTATGAGGATGCTTGGGAAGCATTAAACAATTACGTTACGCAGATATACGCGCGGTTCCTTGGCGGATTCGCATCGAGGGGGGAAGCGGTTCCTCGCCCTTATACGTTCGATGTGCTTGGCGACCAACTGCTAGAAGCAGTGGAGTGGAGGGGTCTAGTAGCTCAAGAGCGTGTAGCGATTGTCGGACTTGGTGGTGTCGGCGCATGGATAGCAGACTTTGTTGTCAAGGCCGATCCTCAAGAGGTTCATGGTTGGGACTACGACTGCATCGAACCCAAGAACATACTTCGCATGCCCGGTGGACTCGATCCGAACGTCTGGATCGGTAGACCAAAGGCCGACTGGTTCCAAGAGACCTACTCCCTCATCCACACGAACGTACATGGCCACAACGTAAAGGTGCTCCCTGAAAACGTGCAGGAGGTCATTGAAAAAACCACTTTCGCTTTCGTAGCCGTGGACCACGCTGACGACCGGATGATGGTGTGTGACACGCTGGCCAACGCTGGAATCCCGTTCGTCGTGGTGGGACTCTCACCAGTGCGTAAGGACAAGCGAGTCAAGGTTTCCATGCGGATAGTAACCGCCCATGTCGGTGTGTCTTCTTGGAGGGAGGCTATCCCTCAAGTTGGCCAGGCGGGACAGGACGACTACGGTAGCCTTGACTTGCCCGACGTCTACTCAATGGCTGCAGGCTGGGCAATGCAGTCGTGGAGAAAGATGCGCGGTCAATTCTGGCAGGAGCAAAGGGAAGAATGCCTACACTATAGTGCTAGTGACCAGTCTCTCATACCGAGGGGGGTGTAACGTGCGCTTTTGGAGATGGAGGAAGCGGGGGACACGTAATTCTCATCCTAACTATGATGTGAGGAACCGAGAATCAATAGTACTGAAGCCATTGTTTGTTGAGACAATCCCGCACTTACCTGAAATGGAGAAAGGTACACTTTACGTCAGCATGAGGTTCGCCACCCTTTCTCATCTATGTCCGTGCGGGTGTGGTCGTTTGGTCGACGTGACGCTGGACCCTGAGACTCGTAGTTTGACCTACGATGGTGAGTATCTAACCCTAAGACCTTCTATCGGGGTCAAGTTCCCATGCAGAAGCCATTACTCGATTATTCGGAATGCGATCATGTGGTACCCGCCGATCTCGAAGTCGGAAGGCAGGTGGTACAACCGTGTTTGGGACAGATGGAGCTAGACAAGGACATCGGTCAAGAAACGAAGCGCTAAATCGCGGCGTAGCTCAGACGGATAGAGCACCTCGTTTTCGACATGCAATGTGAGGGGTGACAACCAGCATTGTATGGGCGAGGAGGTCGCAGGTTCAAGTCCTGCCGCCGCGGACCCACTGAAATTGCAAACATTTCTTCGTAACAGTGAGAGAGAGATGTCCCGCAAGCGCCAGTAGATCGCAGCCAAGCCGATGCTGTAGATGACCAGCTCGGCGATCTCGACCCAAGTCGGCTGTCGGGCGACCTGCAACGCGGCCACAGCCTTTTGTCCCTCCTGGACGGGCAGGCCTCCAGGGGTCGAGGGGGCTATGGGGGTGGTAGGCAGGCCGTCATAAACACTGTTATGACCCCGCCCCCGCGCTCTGCTACGGTACTGCTGATCGGAGCCTAGATCAGGGGCAACATCATGAAGGTTGGGAACCTTGTACTGCGACTCGCCACCGCACACCCGGATTGGACGAACCAGCAAATCGCCGACGAGACGCGCCGCCAGCTTCCCGGTACGGAGACCACGCCTGCCAGCGTGTCGAGTATCAAGTCGGTCGCCAAGCGCGCGCGGCCTGGGGCATCTAAGCCGAATGCGGAAGATACACCGAAGCGACTGCGCAAGGACGTGGCACGGTACAGGTCAATGGCGATCGGAAACGCGCAGAATGGGCTGGTGCGCAACCTCCTGGGCAGGTTGGGGGAGCACAGCTTCACAAAAGGGGACTGGGAACGAGTCAGGGACGATATCTTCGGCAATCGCTGCGCGTACTGCGGCGAGGCCGACAAACTGGAGATGGAGCACGCGATCCCGACCAACAGGGAGAAGTTGGGCGAGCATCATCTGGGGAATCTGGTTCCGGCCTGCCGGCGTTGCAACCGTGACAAGGGCAACAAGGACTACGCGGAGTTCCTGGCCGACAAGCCGGCCCGGAAGCAGGCGATAGACGAGCACATGGCGCGATCCGGCTACCGGCCACTGCGCAGAAACGGTTTGTTGGTGCGGGCGCTGCTCCAAGCGGCCCATGAAGAAACTCGGGCGGTGGCCGAGAGATACGCGTCCCTGCTGCGGGAGCTGGACGAGCAGATCGACCGGGCGCAGCGGCCCGCCACGGATGGTGGGGATGACTAAGGAGTCCCTGCCATGACGTACCACGCCGTCACCACCTGGGTCCGAGCCCGGCGCGTCGGGGTCCTGGGTTTCGGGGGCCTGGTCGCCGTGTTCCTGAGTGCGTTCACGCTCGCGGGTGCCTTCTTTGGGTTCGAGTTCGCGGGCGTGCGCGAGCCGTACCCGGCCCTGCTTGATTTTGAGCCGCGCCCCTTTGTGTGTCTCGGCGGGGAGCAGCCGTGTCCGGACGACCCCAGCGAGCTCTGCTGTAAGCCCCACCCCGGCGCGCATTTCTGGCTCGGGACCGCCGAATGATGGGGACGACGAGCACCCGCGCGCCCGCGGCGGCGGCCCTGCTCAACCTCGCGGCGCTGTGCCAGCGCTGCCACCTGAACCATGACCGGGCGCACCACCTGCACAGCCAGCGCACCAACCGAGACCGGGCCACGGGGCAGCTCAGCCTCTTCGCCGCGCCCGCCCCCGGGTTGCCCCCAAAAGGCGGGTCCGGGAAGACGCCGAGGTAACGCTTGATGAGATCGAGCGGATTCATATTTAAGGCGGGACTGAAAGCACCCCCCAAGCGCGCGCGCCTTGACCCTTATTGCCGGGCGAAGCGCCCGCTGTTTTTGTCCCGCCCACCCTGGGCGCGCGCGCTCCACCCCCCCGAGGGCCACCGGGACTTAACCCCCTCGACCGGCGGGGCCTGCGTCGTGGACGAACCACCACGCCCGCCAGGACACCAAGGCGTCGGGCTGTTTGCGCACGGCTGAGCCGGGAACCCTCGGCCCGGTCGCTCGTCCCGGCGCTGGGGCAGGAGGAGCGCCGGGAACCCTCGTGCGGCCTGGCTCGTCCCGTCCCGCCGTCAGCAGTGGCCCGACCATTCTCTACCAGGCGACCCCCACCACCCCAGGACATGCCGCGTGGGCCTGGTCCGTCCTGCCCAGGTCCGCGAGGCCGTCACCAGGCCCACGCCGCCCCCGGCTTCGTGTGAAGCACACCAAGCCACCCCAGGGGAGTATGAAAGACCCTTCCTGCCTTGCTCGTTCGATGATAGCAAAAAGAATCCCCAGTCAAGGGTACAGTCGCTCTGCTCCCCTCCCTCCGGTCGGCCCTGGACTGCGGAGCCTCTTTTTTTGCCTTCCGGGTGCGCAAATTTTGTCCGGAAAGGAGGACGGTATGGAATCTGAATTTTTACAGTTGGCGCGGGAGGCGGTCGCCGCGATGCAGGGGCCGACCCAGCCGACGTGGACGGACGTGGCCGCCGTGACCGTGGGCTTCCTCCAGGTCGGCCTCATTGCCTGGGGCTTGCGCCAGATGGGCAAATCCTCGGAGGAACGCAACCGCAAGATGGACCAACAGGAGATCGAGGCGCGGCAGCGGCACGAAGAAACGCGGCAGCGACACGAAGAGAGCATGGCCGCGCTCCGGGCGCTGATCGAACGGACGGCCCCCGCTCCGAAATCCTAACTCCAACCCCTAGCCGGGCGGGGTCAAGCCCGGCACCACCAGCTCTACATACCCCCCCCGTCCTCTTTGCGCCGTGGAGGAACCACCGCGCCCGTCAGGACACCAAGGCGTCGGGCTGTTTGCGCACGGCTGAGCCGGGAACCCTCGGCCCGGCCGCTCGTCCCGGCGCTAAGGCAGGAGGAGCGCCGGGAACCCTCGTGCGGCCTGGCTCGTCCCGTCCCGCCGTCAGCAGTGGCCCGACAACTCTTCACCAGAAGACTCCCACCGCCCCAGGACATGCCGCGTGGGCCTGGTACGTCCTGCCCAGGTCCGCAAGGCCGTCACCAGGCCCCCGCCGCCCCCGGCTTCGTGTGAAGCACACCAAGCCACCCCAGGGGAATAAGGGCGCTGGGGATTCCCTTCGGAGATCCCCAGGGGAGCAGAGGGGAGGGGAGCGGGGGAGTGGGCCCGGCTCCCGCCGGCCCCACTCCCCCACGGGACCACGCTTAACTCGGCCCCCCGCTCCGCTCTCGCTCTGCGGGCGTCCCGGTAAAGCTCTTTTGCTCCGCCGCCTCCGCAACTCGCGCCAGACCCGCTCCGCGAACCTGTCACGGTTGCTCTCTGGAGGCGGCTCCAGGTCTGCCTTCCGCTCCGCTCCAGGGGCTTAGTCCCCTTTTTTCTTCCTGTCCGCAGGGGGGGTGAGAACAGGAAGAAAAAAATGGGGGGTTGTCTCTAGGAGTTGCATTGTAATGCCGCCCTCAATCCCGACAGCGCGCCAGGGGGACGCATGACCAAGAATTGGGTGATTTTTGACACGCGGGCGGACATCCGAGGCTGCATGGACCGGCTGGAAATCGAGCCGTGGGAAGAGATCGCCCTGCCGGCGGGCTTCGCCGTCAATATCGCGGGGTGGCTGGGCGTCTCGCAGACCGTGATCCTGCGCCAGTCCGTCCTTGAGACGCTGAACCGTCTGTACCAGCTCGGGCGGGACCAGGTGTCAGGAGGCCGTCATGTTCACCATTGAGCAGATCAAAGACGTCCCGAACCCCGCGATTCCGCAGTGGCGGGTGTACGACCAGGCGCGGAGCTTGACGCTTTCTGTCCGT
>MPMI01000077.1 GCA_002238415.1 Desulfurellaceae bacterium bin18
GCCCGTTGACTACGCGGAGGAGAACGAACATCTCAAGGACACGGATGTATACTGGCGGCTGCACGACGCCCGGTTTTGAGGGGCCTTTCCGGCCAACCTGCACAGAAGCGACCTTATCAGACACAAATCGGCCCGGTTTGAAACAGGCGCGTAACGCGCGCCGGGCGGTTTTTAAGAATGTTCGGCAGAAAGCCCCGCGTGGCAAAGATTTTAAGGTGGGGTGCTGTCAGGCCGCCGGCAGGCCGGCCCCGATCTACCGCGACCCAGGCCCCGCGCCGGACGTCCGGACCACGCGCCGCCTAATAATATTCGGTCAGGCGCTGAATCTTATTTTCAGCATAAGCATCTGATAGGAGAACCAGAGATGGACCAGCAAATTGCGGCCTGGACCCTCAACCGGTTGAGAGCGGTAAAGAGTGTCGAGACCCTCGAACTTTTGCCGTTTCAGGAAAACGGGAGCACGGTCTATCAGTCCCCGCCTCATCTGCGGCGGCCGTTGGAACGGGAAATGAAAAGGCGGCGGAAATCCCAGGCCGAAACCGTGGGCAAAGTGGGCCAGGCCCTTGACCAGCAAGGCGATGTCTTAGCCGAGCTGTTGCGCCGTCCCGCCGAGCAGCGGCCCTAGGCCGACTCCTGTTCCCACCGATGAGCGTGTTCAGCCAGCCTCACTAATGTCTCTGCCTGCTTCACTGCCTGCTCCGCTGCTGCCCCTGCCCGCTCCGCACATACCACTTCCTGCTGCGCTACCCATGCCGCTGCCTCGGCTATCTGCTTCGCTGCTTCCACAGTCTGCTTCGCTGCCTTCGTCGTATATTCCGTCCATTCTGCTACCTCCCCGGCTGGCCAAGAAGACAATGGAGTGGCCAGCCTCAGGGTCCGCTCCATATCCACCGTCCCTCGCGCCGCGTCCTTCACCGCATTCCGTGCAGCCTCGGCGCTCTGCGCTGCTCCACTCGCATCTGCCGCTTCTGCCCACTCTACTGTGCATTTCGCCTCCAACGCTGTCCGCTTCACTGCCTGTGCTGTTCTCTGAGCTGCTTCGGCCGCTCTCTCTATATACGCTTCCCACTTCTCCATCTCCGCCTGCTGCCCCGCTACGTCCGCTCTCCGCTTCACTACCGGTGCTATCCACTGTACTATGCCTGCTACCCCCACTTCAGGCGATATCCATTTCGTTTCCCACTCTCCTGCCCATTTCTCTACTCGCTCTGCTGCCTCCGCTACTCTCTGCATTTGTGTTATCATTGGTATTCCCTTTTCGTCCTTGTTGTGAATTGCTAGTGTATCTTCATTCCCTCCGATAAGCGCAGTTATCGACATAACAGGCATGCAACTTGATGAGTTGATAATGTTGCTTTAGTCAAATAAGGTAACATTAGGAGGGCAGGATGAAACCAGGAGAACGGCGCCGGTCATGGACAGAAGATGAGGACCGGGAATTGCGAGAGATCGCGGCTTACACGCTTGAACACAAGCGACTGCAAGGATACCGGGAGTCTCCTGCAGGACGGCTGCGGACCTTCGCACTGAAACATGGTCGGACGGAAGCGGCCGTGAAGATGCGCGCTAGGCGCATCGCGGCTCGGTCATATTGGGGGAGAGGCGAATCTATGGTCGAAACAGAGGCTATGCATCGATATCTGAAGCAACGTTTTTATGAGACTGTTAATAGTTTGAATACATCACCGCTGGAAGGCACGAGGTTTTATTGCGAGGATAGATCGAGTGATGACTATCTGTATGTGGAGATTGGGCAATCCACAGAAGGCACGCCCAGGGCGTGCTGCGGAGTTGTTTACCATAACGGCGATGTTTCCGTTCTCCCGTTCGATCCATCAGAGCGCAGAGACATGTTCGTAATTTCCCCGGCAGTGGATCGCCTATGTCTCAAGTACCCCGATGGGCAGAAGCGCACAATCCCTCGTGAGGAACTCTGGCCAGCCGTCCGGGAATTCTTAGAACCCCTATTCTCCTAGATTGAAAAAGGCTAATGGACACCATTTGACGCTTTGACAGCAAAGTGGGAGCGGAGCTGTGTCTTGAGCGGGTGACAATCAAAAGTTAATCTATTCAAGCAAAGCGGGTATGAAGAAAACACAAGCCAGGCAGAACAAGGCCATGAAACATACTCGCACGTATGAGGATGTGAAAGACCAGCCGGTGCGGGAAGAGTTCAAATGTTGGTGTGGAAGGCTAAGGAAGCCACAACATACGGAATGTTATGAGCACGCAACCCCCTTGAGTCGTCCCAAGAGCATCTAAAAAGCTCTGCTCAATACATCAACCCTAGTATATAATTCCCTTATCGGACGTAGTGGCCGGATCGGGTGCTGTCTGAGTTACCGCCGGCCTCCACACTAGGAGCCCTAAACCAGCCATTTCCAGGTTACGGACAAATTATGGTGCTGCCTTCCCAAACACCACGCCCGACGACCGAACCGCACAAAAACGGTATGGATGCCGCTGCTGAGATTGAACTCCAGCGGTGTGTAAACCAACTCCGCCGCGACGTTCTTGACACCCGCTTCAAGCTTGTCGATTGGTGGCTCATAGCGATCGGCCTTGTTGCTACCATTGCTGGCTTTCTCAGTTTTGAAAGATTCCGTGAGATCGAGGCCGAAGGGCGCCAGCATGTGGTGGATGCCGAGGAATATGCCGAAGAAGCCAAGAGACTTGTCGAAGAGATCACAGCGCTCCGCGATGAGGGGAGGGGGCGGTTGGCAGAATTGAATGCCGAGACCGTCGGCAAGGACCCAACTGCGGCGGCCAGGACTGTAGCAAGTGTCCGAAGAGATCCCGCAGCGTCTCTGATAGACAAAGCGATTGCCGCCGCCGCCCAGCTTCAACAACAAGGAAAAATTGAGGAAGCAATCGAAAGGTGGCGTTCCATCGCCAATGTCGCCGGAGAAGAAGACCGCCAGCTTCAAGCGCGGGCCTGGTTCTCTATCGGCTATCTGCTCGGTGAAGGGGAGGGAGCTGATTTGGAAGCAGCTATGGAGGCGTTTACCAGAGCCATCGCGCTGAATCCGGCCGATGCCCTAGCCTACACTAATCGCGGCCACCTGAAGAACGAGCGCGGCCAGTATCAAGCCGCTCTTACAGATCTTGACCGAGCCATCGCGCTGGACCCGGCCGATGCCCTAGCTTACACTAATCGCGGCCGTGCGAAGGGCGCGCTCGGCCAGTACCAAGCCGCTCTTGCAGATCTTAACCGGGCCATCGCGCTGGACCCGGCTTCTGCCATAACCTACACTAATCGCGGTAAGGTGAAGGATGACTTCGGCCAGCCCGAAGCCGCCCTGGCGGATTACGACCAAGCTATCGCATTGAACCCGACCGGTGCCCTAGCCTACAATAATCGCGGCTACGCAAATGAGAACCTCGGCCGCATCAGCGAGGCGAGAGCGGATTATCAGAAAGCAATTGACTTGGCCCAAGAGGCGGGCAATGAAAACATCGTAACGATGGCGAAGCGCAATCTCCGTCGTCTCGACAACCCGATCCGCTGAAAATTAGGCTGCAAATTGGCAAGGTTGACACTGTGGCCGTTATCAGACCTGATGCGGTCCCATGTGCCCCCCGTTTCCTCGGGCGGTACGGCGTCCCGCCGCCCCGGTTGCAGTTGACTGTCTTCTCGACTGCCAGACCGGATGACAGCGGCCCACTCCGGCCTTTACGACCGCTAACCCGCCTTAACGGAAGGAATGGATAAGATTTGGGAAGGCATAGTCAGGCGGGCCGGAGGGCGCCGGGACGCTGACGCGGCAGAACTGAAAACCACCCTCGGACATGCCGCCCGGGCCTCCAGCAGACAGGCCAGGTTCGCCCGGCCTTTTTTTATGCTTTCCCCTGGTCTCGGATTTCCTTGAGGAGGTCCCGAACCTCAGCCAGCATCAAGCCAGAAAACCCGCCCACGGCGACCATGGCCACCGGCGGAATATCCCAGCCCGCCAGATTTAACCACTGCCCCAGCATTGACCCCAGGCCAACACCCATCAAGACTGTACACACGGTACAGACCAAATCGAGACCCGCCGATATTGCGGTAAAAAATCTATTCATGCCCAGAGCATAGCCCAATCCGGCCCCCGCCGCCCCCGGCTCTGGGGGTTCGTCCCACGGAGCCACAATCCTGAGAAGGTGATTGCCCGTTACAGCCGTAACGACTATAAGCGAAGAATGCGTTCCCTACTCGTTGCCGTGGTGTTCGCCCTGGCCTTCGCCAGTTCAACGGCCCTGGCTGATACGTCCAGCACCAGAGAAGCCAAGGACCTGAAGACCTACGGCAACTGCCACACCATCACCATGGTTGACCTCTTTACCGACGCGGAGGACCACGGCATGATGTGCCGTGAATCAACCTTCACTGATGAATCGCTCATTGGTGTCATGTCCCAGCGTAGCCGCCTCTATGTCATCGTCGGTAAAGGCGTCCAATTCATCCTTGAAGACCAGGTTCCCATCATGATCCGTGTGGACAAGGGCGAGACCATCCAACGTTCTGCCTATTGGGACAGCAAGAACCCCACCCGCGCTTTCATTAAGGACGACGCCTTGGCCACGCGACTGCTCCGGGCTCTCGCCCAGGGCCAACGCGTCGTAATCAAAGTCGGAGACGAAGGCGGCAACATCCGACTGAATGGTTCCCGCCGCGCCATACAGGACTTCCGCCACCGTGCCGGCCTGCAACCCCAACAATCCCTGGAGATCCCCGCCCGCTCCTTCTGACCTCCCAGGCCCCGGCCTGGACCTCCCAGTCAGTCACCCCGCCCCGGCATCTCCGCAACAATCTTTTCACACGCGGCGATTTTGTGGGTCGGGTCCATGTCCGGCACCACCCCCTGCGCCCGCTCGGCCCACGCCGTCGGCAATTCACATTGCGCGGCGTTGAACACGGTATACGCGCCGCCCATGGCATAGCCGCCCCACTCTTTGCGGTCCTGCTCGCCGTCCTGCCGGCCGCCCTGCTCACCACCCTTGCGGGCGAGGAATTTCCAGAAAATGACAGTACGGCCTTTCGCCCCTTTGCTCGGACCCCGCCCCCCGCCACAGAAATCTGCCTCCGCCTAGTCATTTGACTAGGGTCATCGGTCACGACTTCGGGTATAGACACCGTTGAAGCACACTGGACTCGTGTTGCGTGTGGGGGCCTGGGCAGGCGGTACCCCTGCCCGGATCGAAACCTCTAAGCCCAGCGATCCCCGGCTGCCGGGTCCGCAAATTCAGCAGGTGATCGTCAAAACAGAAAAGGCCCTTGCCGAGATCGACCGCAAGACTGGTCTCTCGTGGCGGAACGCGGGCCTGTTCCAGGGTCTCAGGCGGGGGGCTGATTATGAACGAAGTGAAGGGCTCCAAAGAGCGGGCAGCTGGGGTGGCCCGTATTGAACACCTGAAAAGAACGGCTGCCGATCTGGGGTGCAATCAGTAAGGAGGCCGGCCCCATACGCAATGCGGGGAGACAACCCAAGACGCTGGACATGGGAGGAGGACTGCGCCTTAGGGGTGTTGGTGCGTGGCCCCAAGTGGCACCCGCTCCCGGCTGAGGAGTTGCGAGAATTTGCCGCGCAGTGGGGACGCAAAGAAACCGCGGTCACGCGCCGTGCTTCATTCGTCCGGAACTGGATGCGCCATGGGGTGCTATTTGCCCAGCAAGGGGCCTGTGCGCCCGCGGACGGAGAGGATTAGTGGCGTCACGCGTTCCCGTCCCATCACTCGGGCCAGAGCGGGGCGGGAAAACCGGGGTGGTCGGCTGTGGGTTCCCCACACATGAAGGCGGCTGGCCGCCCCACGTCCCCCCTGGGCCTTTTACCTTCCCATGTTGGGTCTCGGGCCTGGGGGGGCCTGATCTTATCGCAGAAAGAAGCTTCAGCCTGGAAGACGCCCACACAATCCCCCCCCTGGTAAACTCCAAAAATTGGCGGCGGCGGACGCTCAACGAAAACAGGAGGAGAGAACCCGTGACAGAGCAGCAAGCATTAAGCGACATCCAGAACGTGGACCTGAGAGAGGGCTGGCCGAATGAAGCGAGGGATTTCACTCCTTGGCTAGCAGAGAATCTAGCGAAGCTCGGTGAGGTCCTGGGATTGGAACGGCAATCCAGAGAAGCGCCGGTCGGGCCATACTCGCTGGATGTATTGGCCCATGACCTGGGGAGTGACCGGCCAGTCATTATTGAGAATCAATGAGGAACACCCGACCATGACGATCTCGGAAAACTGCTGACCTATGAGATACCAAGCGCTCCCAAAGCGGTATAACCGAGTCGGGGCGGACGGCATATGAGCGACAACGAACACGGGCGCGAACGCGGCGGGGCGCGGCGGGAGTGCCGGGCCCTATTGACTGCACAACAGGGAATGGAGTGAGTCCTACATATTCACCACAGCACGGATAGCTACTCCCACGCTTTCTGATGCTTCTTGTATTCAACAGGCGACCCGACTCAACGAGGCCACTACTTTCGATGTGACCATACCGGCGGCGCCCCCAAATTGGGCGCGCCGCCCTACTTCACCAGAAAATCCTCTACCTCCAGCGGGGTGTCCGTCTCCACCGTCAAGCCGGCCGCCAGGGTGTAGACCCAATACCCCTCCGGCTCCGCCACCTCGCCGGCGATGATGGCGGCCACCGACGGCCACGGTTCGGCGGCCGGCCTGAGCACGATGCGGTCGGCGCCATCCCCAAAGTCGGTGATAACCTTGTCGCCCGTCTCGCCGGAGAAAAATACGAAACGGTCGGCGCCCGGCCCGCCGGTGTAGATGTCGTCGCCGTTGCCACCCAGCAGCCGGTCGGCCCCCCGGTCGCCGTGCAACTCGTCGTCGCCGTTGCCGCCCACCAGCGTGTCGGCGCCTCTGCCGCCGTGCAACTCGTCTGCGCCCTTGCCGCCGCGCAACTCGTCGTCGCCCTTGCCGCCGCGGAGCACATCGTCGCCCTTCTTGCCGATGAGCAGGTCGTCACCGTCGCCGCCTTCCAGATCGTCAGGGCCGTTGGTGCCGGTCAGTTTGATCGGCGGGTCCTGCGCCTGCTGCTGCAGTTCCGACTCCGCTTCCGACGGCGGGTCCTGTTCCTGCGGCTGCGGAGTGTCGTCGTCCGTCACCGCCACGGCCACGGAGCCGACTACGATGCCGTCGTACTTGGCATCGTCGCTGGCGGCCTGATGGCTGACGCGCACGCGCTCGTCCTGGGTGTCCTCGTCAGACAGGCCGGACACGGTGAAGCTCCGGGCCGTGTCCCAGTTAGCCGGCGTGAAGGTATGCGACACCGGGCTGACCGTTGCCGCGCCGGCGTCGTCGCTGGCCGGGGTGATGGTTACGGCGTGGGTGGGCTGGCTGTCCAGCACCACGGTATAGGTGTGGCTGCCGCCCTCGGCTACGGCCAAGGGATTGGCCGCGGTCACCGTCACCCCGACCGTGTCGTTTCGCACTGAATGGTTAAAATCCGCCGCGTTGTTCCCGACCACGTCCTGGATGGGCGGCACTCCCGATTCGGTCGGCGCCGTGTAACTCAACCGTACCGTGTCGCTCGCCCTGACCGGAGTGCGGAGTGTCACCGTGACCGTGCTGGCGGTTATCGACACCGATGTGACCGCGTTCGGCGCGTCATTGACGGTCACTTTGAACGCAGCGGATGGAGGCACCGAGTTTGTATCCAGCGTTTCGTCATAGCGCACCGTCAACGTCGCCCTATTGACGACAAGCGGGCCAGCGCTTTGAGAGACCAACTCTGGCCAGCGACCATCCACTTTGTGGCCCTCGGCGTTCGTCAGGGCGTCGAGCTTCAACCACGCATCATGGCTGTCGCTGTCGCGGATGGTCCCGTCGTTCAGGTGCAGCGCGTCGGCGGCAATGCTCAACCCGTCGGGGGCTTCGTCCCCGAACTCTGGGTCGCCGTATCCGAGGAAGCGCAGGAAAAACGCGACACCGCGGCTGATGCCCGCGGTGACGACATGCCTGAATACCAGGGCCGTCGTCCCAGACCCGCTCACATACTGCGCGACGCGCTGATAGCGGCCAGTGCTGGAGAACGCGAGCCAGAGTTGCGGCGCACCTGTGACCGTAACGCTCTCGCTGAACGTCACCGTGACCTCAATCACTTCCCCGCCGGCGTAGGTGTGGCGGGCGGCGGGCACCGAGGTGATCTCCAAACGGGTCACCGACGGAGCGGAGGTCGTCACCGCTTGGTTGCTCAGCGCTGCGACATTATTGTCCACCCAGTCACGGACGGGATGCGTTCCCACGGTATACCGCACCGTCACCCGGTCGGTTGCCTCCACCGCCGAATCAAGAGAGAGGGCGACGGTACGGCCGCTGATCGATACGCGGGTAACCGTTCGCGCCTCGTCGTTCACCATCACCGTATAGGCGCGGGCGGGCGTACCCGCATTCTCCCAGAGCAGTTCGTTGTAGAGCAGCACGAGTCGGGCACCGTACACTGCCGCCGTCTGGAGGACCGGCGCGATACCATCAATCGTTAAGGGCCATGAATGTGTCTGGTCGTGCGTGATATCCGCGTCGATGGCGGCAGTGCTCTTGATGCTGCCGCCGTTCAGCGCCAACGCGTTGGCGGCAATCGCGACCCCGTCCGTGTCTTCGTCGGTGGCCGTCACGGTGTAATGGAAAACCACGGCCGGCGAGGACGAGCCGCTGTGATAGTCGGCGTAGCGGGTCGTGGAGCCGATGGGCAGGGCGAGTTGCGGCCGGCCGGTAACGACCACTGCCTCGCTGAACGTCACGGTGACTTCGATGGTCGCGCCAAGGCTGTACCAAGGTACGTTGCCTGTGAACTTGATAGTCTCAACCCGCGGCGGGCGCTGCTCCGTCTGACCCGCGACCGGAGGCGCGGGTAGCACCGTCAGGAGGGTGAGCAGAACGGCGGCAAGACCCCGCCTCAGACACAGTAGCTTGAGGCGGACATGCGGGGCTTTGGGGAGGTCCATGAGATCCTCATAGTCTATTTATACTAGATTTCCGTTCTCAAACTCGTCAATACACAGCCTCAACTCGCCAATTAGCAACACACACCGGCGGGCCGGGCGCCACAGCAGGCCCGGCCCGGGACAGGGAAGACCAGGGGTGCAGGCATAGCGGGGCTCCCGTAAGCCCTCCCCTCATACTACAGATTGTCCCGGTTGCCCCTAGTCATTTGACTAGGGTGGGGGCGGGGGTATGAGTCCTGTATGTGTAGGTTTCTCCGTCTGACTGAACAGTGTGTCCTACTTCGGTGGACACACCTGACTAGGAGACGGGAGGTTCTACTGTCTCCCCTGGGAGCTCCCTATCTGGAGAAGCCAGTGAGAGTGAAGAGCCGAAGGCAGGGGTATCGAAGACCGGCGGGGCGCAAACATCCGAGACCATTGGAGCGCCTGAGAGGGAAGGCGTGAGAGATGGAACTGCTCCCCAGTCGCTCGGGCAGCCATGGTGGAGATCATCAAAGGGTGTCTTCTTGGGCGTAAGCGTCGGCCTGCGGCAGCCGCCCAAGGAGAACAGAAACGATCTTATCCGACACAGGACGCCGGCCGTGACTTCGAGCCTGGCGCCTGGCCGCCTTCATCTTGACCGCGCTGTACGTCCGGCCCGTCTCCGTCGCGCACTTCTGGAGACGGCCCAGGGAGAGCGGGCAAAGCCCATCGGAAGGCCTCCCATTATGAGACAAGAGAGCCGGCCCGCAAATAAAAGGAGAGAGGCTCGCATGTGCCGGCCTCTTTTTTAGCGACCAAAGGCTTCCAGGATGGCCGCGTGATTGGCGAGCACTTCCTCCCGACTAAGCCCAAAACTGGGCGAGAAGAAGGCCACCTCATCGACGATGCCCTCGTAGCGGGAGAGGGCGTGGCGACATTCCTGTGGTGTCCCGGCCAGGGAGAGGAGGTCCACCGTTTCCTCGCTGACCCTGGCAACCGCCCCTGCGGTGTCGTTCCGCGCCCACGCCTCCCGAATGCGCGTTTTTTCCTCCGCGAGCTCGTGCTGGTCCGACACAATATCGTAGGGGAAGGTCGTGTACAGGGCGATCTGTTGCTTTGCTCTGTGTCTGGCTTTCTCGCGATCGGGATCAACGGAAC
>MPMI01000031.1 GCA_002238415.1 Desulfurellaceae bacterium bin18
TGGACGGCATACCGCTGCAAGCCGGCTACGGCACCACCCGGACGGATACCCGCGGGCGCTGTGGGGATACGAACAACGGCTTCAGTCTGTTGTGGAACTGGAACAACCTGGGGGCCGGGCCGCATACAGTCCGGGCGCTGATTGACGGGGTCGAGTTTGCCACTACGACCGTGCGGGTCACGACCCTGAGGGAGGATCCCTTCCCGCGGGACTTGGGTGGCACGTTTCCCATTCCAGATTTCCCCCGCCCTGGGGAGAACAAACGGCTGCGCTGGGAAGAGTCGCTCCAGAACTTTGTCATTATTCCCTGACCACGGGCGCCAACCGCGACAACGTATGATACAGACGAGGCCGGAGAGTAGGAGGTTTTACACCCGCCGTGCAAGAAGCGAACGATCACAGACACCTGATACCTGAAGAAAAGCGTCCTGCCCTGCACCGTCTGTCCGGTTGGGTGTGCTGCATCATTGTGCTGCTGTGGACGGCAGAGATGGGCTATGGCCATGACATAGCCGACCAGCAACACGCCAAACACCCTTCCGCCAACTCAACGAAACAGTTGCCGCAGATGACTGTCACCGAGCGCCGTCCGGTCAGCGCGGCCACCGAAAGCCGGGTGCGTGAACAAGACTTTGCCGTCCGACCGCATAACACGGCCTCGGAAATGCTGAATAATCTGCCCGGATTTGTGGCTGGCCAGCACGCCGGGGGCGGCAAAGCCATGCAGTACTTCTTGCGCGGGTTTGATAATGATCATGGCACCGATGTGGCCATCAGTGTTGACGGTATCCCCGTCAATATGGTCAGTCATGCCCACGGTCAGGGTTATGCGGACCTCAATTTTTTGATCCCCGAGGTGGTCGGGTCCATTGATTACCGCAAGGGCCCGTATTTTGCGGACTCCGGAAATTTTGCTAACTCGGGCTCGGTCAATTTTGTGACCAAAGACGATACCGTCGAAAACTCGCTCCGCGCCGTCGGCGGGAGTTTCAACACCATGCGCTATGTCGGCATCCTGTCGCCGCGCCTCGGTCCGGTGCAGAGTCTGATCGCCAACGAAGTCTACTTCACTGATGGGCCGTTCAAGCACGGCGAGAATTTTGTCAAATATAATTTCTTCGGCAAGTTTAGCCTCAGGCCGAGTCCGACCTCGAAGCTGAGTCTGTGGACCTCGCTGTATACCGGAGATTGGGACGCCTCGGGCCAGATTCCACTCCGAGAGGTCAGGAGCGGACGGCTGGACCGGTTCGGTTCGCTCGACTCGACCGAGGGCGGACGCTCAGACCGGGAAAACGTGAATCTCATCTATACGGCAACCCCAAGTCCAGAGGAAAGCTGGTTTGTGCAACTCTACTTCAGCCGCTACCGCCTGCGCATGTTCTCAAACTTTACGTTTTTCAGCGGTGACCCGGTACGGGGCGATGGTATTGAACAACTCGATAGTCGCGTACTGTTTGGTGGCCGGGCGCATTATCATCGGTTGTGGACACTTGGTACCATGCCGCTTGAGAGCACCGTTGGTTTTGAGACGCGCAACGATAATGCCGATGTCGGCTTGTTTCGGCAACAGCGGAGACAACGCTTTGTCACCACCCAGAAAGCCGAGGTCTGGGAGAATGCCTTCAGCGGCTACACCCAGCACGAGCTGTTTGTACGCGAGTGGCTGCGCTTCATCGTCGGCCTGCGCGGAGACGTGTTTGTCTTTGATGTTGATGACCGGTCCCCGCACGAGGTGACGGACGCCCCGCGGCTCCAGGGCAAAAAGAGTAAACGTGTCCTCCAACAGGCAACAGATGCTGGACACGTTTACTCTTCTACGACCGACGGCATTGTCAGCCCCAAGGCCAGCCTGATTGTGTCGCCCTTTACCAACCCGGCGAGCCTCTGGCACCAGACCGACCTCTTTCTCAATTTCGGGATGGGCTATCATTCCAACGATGCCCGGGACGCGGTTCAGCCGGGGGGCAGCGGGCTGGCGCGCTCAACCGGCGGGGAAATCGGGGCGCGCACTAGGCTGTATAACCGGGTCGAGTTGGCCTCCTCGCTGTGGTGGCTCGACCTGGGCAGTGAGTTGGTCTTTGTCGGTGACGAGGGCACGACCGAACAGCGGGGCCCCACGCGTCGCTGGGGCGTTGATTTTGAGGTCCGGGCCGAAGTGTTACCCTGGCTGCTGCTGGACTATGACCTGACCTATAGCGACCCCCGCTTTCGCGTCACGGGCGAGGCCATTCCTCTGGCTCCGACTTTGCTGATGAACGGGGGGCTGACAGCCTACCCGATTGAGAATTTCTCTGCCGCCCTGCGGGTACGCTTCCTGGACGACCGCGCCGCCAATGAAGACCGGAGCGTGACTGCGCGGGGCTATACCCTGATCGACCTGCTCGTGCGCTACCGCTGGCGCAACATTGAAGTGTCCTTTGATGTGCTCAATCTCGCCGATACCGACTGGCGAGAGACCCAGTTTGCCACGGACTCCTGTCTCCGGCGTGAAGTCGGCCGAGACAGGCGGTGTCCTCGGGACGGCGGCGGGCCGGGAATTCCCGATACCAATATAGTGTCCGGCTACGGCATCAATGTCCGCAGTGGGCTGACCGTGTTTTTCTAGTAGGGGCAGGATGGATCTACGGATGGGGCATGTGTGAGAGAAACCCACCCCGGCCTTCGGCCACCCCTCCCAAGAGGGGATTATTAGTGGGAGAAAGGTAGGGAAAATTACTGAAACGGGGCGTCGTTGTCTACGCCTAACAAATGCTTCCCAACCAGTTCCGATACTCGGTCGGGATGGGCATTGATATGCAGCGGCATGGCCTGAAAGTCACGATAGCGGCGCTCAAAGGAACCGTCTTCGCGTAAGCCATTGCCGCCCTGGACACGCAATATCAGGCGCATGGCTTCGTCACACAGCCGGATCGCCGTCATGCTATAGCCAAGCTGGCGCAGATAGTCCGTCTCCGTGGGGATAATACCCGCCTCGATCCGCGCGTCCGTTTCCGCACAGCCCGCCAGGACGGCTGCGCGGGCCGAGCTGATAGCGGCTCCAGCCTGGCCGATGTTGAGCTGGACCGCGGGCCGTTCGGCAACTTTCACCCCCAAGATAGCCACCCGGCCGTTCAGCCCCCGGCAGGCTTCCGCCAACGCAGCCGAGGCAACCCCGACCGCCTGCGCACCCAGCCAGAGATCGGACACCGCGGTCCAGTCTTCACGGTAGCGATGCGCGACCATAGGGTGGTCCGGGTCTCGAAATTGGACCCGGAAGTCCAGGGGGAAAGACCGGATCAATGAGGCCGGAACGGTCACGGCCTCATAATTGATATGATCGGTGGCCGAGGCCCGCAGGCTCATCGAGAGCCAAGTTGGGTCAACGGATACGCCTTGGGTATCAGTCCGGACGACGGTGAAGCGCAGCTCCGGTTTTTCGCCAGGTGATTGCGTCTCACGGTCGAGCGCAAACAAACAGGCGGCCCAATCACCATAGCGGGCGCCGGAGGCAAAACTGGCCCGGCCGTTGAGGATCAGGTCTTCGCCTTCAATTCTGCCGTGGACGCTGGTGCCCGCGCCAGCGGGGAAACTGACCCATTCCCGCTGAGCGACCATCTGCTGCAGGACACTGCCGCCGTCCGGGCCGAGTTGACCACAGATAAAGTGAAACACGCACAAGTGGTTCCACAGACACCAGGCGGTCGAAGCACAAGCTCCGGCCACGGCTTCCAACTCCTGGGCGATGGCCCCGATACTGGCCTCTATCCCGCCGATGTTGCGCGTAGCCGAGGCTCGAATGAGGTCGGTGTTTTTAATGGCGGTGATCACGCCCGGATCGACGCTGCGCGTCCGGTCGGCCTGGGCGGCCTGGGCGGCAATAGCGGGCAGAACAGGCGCACACAACAGGTCGCGCTCGATGTTGAGAAGGGTCTGGACAGGCTGCATGACTCACTCCCGGAGGTTTAGTACAGCTACGTTAGGGCGTGTGCTCCAGGGCCCACAGAATCAGGTCGGCAGTTCCCTCGTCTCCCCAGCGGCTGGAATCGAGCAGCAGGGTGTAATGGCTCGGGTCGCGCCAGTCGCCATGGTAGAAGGTGTGGACGTAATCTGCCCGCAGTTTGTCCACACCGGCAATCCGCTGTCGGGCTTGGGCGTGGTCCAGACCCTCGGCCTGGACCACACGCTCAATCCGGGTTTCGAGCGGCGCATACAGGAACACGTGCAGGGCCTGGGGATGGTGCTCAAGAATACGATTCCCGCCGCGACCCACCAGAATGGCGTTCCCCCGTTGGGCCACCTCCTCGACGATGGTTTTAGTCATGCGGACGAGTTGAGCATCGTTGAGCCAGAGGGGGGGCGGAATATCGTAGGCGGACTCGAAGCCGCCCAGGCCGAACAGACCGACCATACGTTCAATAAAGGAGTCCACACGCTCGTCTTTTGCGTCAATATAGTCTTCTGCGACTTGATACTGCGAAGCGATCTGCCGAACGATCTCTTTTTCCCAGACCGTCCAGTTCAAACGCCGACCTACATCGCGGGCAATCAGGCTGCCACCGCTACCGTATAAATGCGAGAGAGTCAGGATGGACTTTCCCATGGTCGCCTCCTTGTTGCTCACGACACGAGGAGCAGGAGTGAGCGTATTCTAGGAACCCGGACGCGCTTTTGTCAATTCTTTCCGAAGCGTACACGTGTCCTCCGACAGACATCCAGATGTTGGACACGTGTACACTTTATCCCCCTAGCGTTGGGACACGAACAGAAAGGCGCGGCCAACGGCCGGCTTATCCCGGATGTGTTGGCCCGGCGCCCCGAAAACGAACTCCGGGATGTCGTCGGCGTTAATATCGCCGGGCGACGCTAGCGCGTAGCCAAACATCGAACCCTGGTGCGGGTAGGGGTTGTCAAAGGTAATCAAATGGCGACCGTCGCGGCCGTTGTAGAGAAAGACTTCTCCCTGGACGTGAAACTCATCGACCTTCTGAAAGGGCGCGCTGACCAGGATTTCAGGGACTTCATCCATGTTCACATCCGGGATGGCAGACATGATCCAGCCAAACCCGGCCGCGGAGCGTGGGACTGGGTCACGGAACGTCAGCAGGAGGGTGCCGTCCGTGCCGCTAAAGGCAAAGGCCACCCCCTGGGCAGTGACTGCGCCGACATCCTGGTAGGGCGCGCCGATGAGCAGATCCGGGACGCTATCTTCGTTCAGGTCTCCGGCCGGAGTGACATGCCAACCAAACGACGCGCCGGCCTGCGGCTGGGGATGATCGATGGGGTACAGCAGGCTGCCGTCTACGCCACTATACACATAAACTCGCCCCTGCGTGCTCCTGCCCTCGACAGTGGAGTAGGGTGCTCCGATAACAATATCCGGGGTGCCGTCGCGGTTCAGGTCGCCTGCCGAGTTTACCGTCCAGCCAAAGCCCTCGGCACCGGAATCGGGTGGGGGAGCGAGGGTGTGGAGGAGAGTGCCATCGTGACCCTGAAAGACAAACGCCCGGCCTTCGTGGTCCTGGCCGTGCGCACCCACAATGGACTCGGGAATACCGTCTCCGGTCAGATCTCCGGCGGAAGCGACGGACCAGCCAAACCCCGCGCCGGCACTTTGTTGAGGCGCTTCGAGAGAGTGGAGGAGCTGCCCATCGTGGCCACTAAAGACAAAGACTTGTCCGCTGCCGGCACGCTTGCTCACGTTGTATTCGTTGCCGTCCTCGGCAGTCCAGCCAAAGACTAGCGTCTCGGCGCTCCCGGCTTCTCCCTGGCCGAAAGCGCCGATGATACAATCCGGTATGCCGTCCTGATTCACATCCCCAGCCGCGGCAACGGAAAATCCAAACGCAGCATCGGCCTGGGGATGCGGGTTGTCCAACTCCAACAAGAGCTTGCCAGTCTGACCGTCGAACACAAAGGCCCGGCCCTGGTGGTTATTCTCGTCCCAGGTTTGCTCGTACGCGCCGACAACATAGTCGGGGATCGCGTCGCCATTCACATCGCCCAGCGCTGATAAGGCAGAAGAGAAGCCGGAAAAGATCAGCCGATTCGGGGTGTCCAGGATACGAATTTCCGGCCCCGCCCAGGTCGGGCCACACAGGAAGAACAAGACACTCAGCCACAGAAACGGAAGATGCCACATAAGGGTCCTTTGGGTTTTTAGAGTTTTGGGGGTCTTTGGAGTTTTTTGGGCCTTTTGGGTCAAGACTCAATGGACCCAATGACTCAACCGACCCAATAGACTCAACTAAGGCCCGTCGGTCATATCCTAGCCCCGCCGGACTGTCAAACCATATTTTTCCTGCCGCTCGCCAGCACATAGACTTCCGCCGAACCCTTGCGCGTCGCCTCCGGACGGGACGTTTTGACCGTTCGAAAGGCGGTGCGTAACGCCGCGACAAAAGGTTGATATTCTGTGCTCATAAAGGTTTTGAGGAATAAGCTGCCGCCGGGTTTCAGGAGGGAATCACAGCAGGTCAGCGCGGTCTGGCATAACACGCTGACGCGGGCGTCATCGGCTTCCCGTACTCCGCTGAGCTTGGGCGCCATGTCCGAGAGGACGACATCGGCCGGGCGGCCCAGGGCGGCGAGGAGGTTTTGCTGCTGCGCCGGGTCGGTGGCATCGCCCTGCATCAGGGTGACGTTGGCAAGCGGAAGGGGCTCCAGCTTGACCAGATCTATGCCGAGCACCCGCCCGGACGGCCCAACCGCCTTGGCCGCAACCTGGACCCAACCGCCCGGCCAGGAGCCCAAGTCTATGACCCGGTTCCGCGCGCGCAAAAAGCGCCAGGCACGGTTGAGTTCCAGAAGTTTATAGGCCGCACGGGAGCGATAGCCCTCCTGCTTGGCCTTTTTATAGAAGGCGTCCTTGCGTGTGTAAGCCACGAATGACGGAGCGGCTATTTGGGCGCCATGCGAATGGCACCGTCGAGCCGAATGGTTTCCCCATTTAACATGGAGTTCTCGATAATCTGGCAGGCCAGGGCGGCATATTCCACCGGACGACCCAGCCGTTGCGGAAAGGGGACGCTGGCCCCGAGCGCCTGCCGTGCCGGCTCGGGCAGACCCATCAGCATCGGCGTCTCAAAAATACCCGGCGCGATGGTACAACAGCGTATCCCGGTGCGAGACAGGTCACGGGCAATCGGCAGCGTCATGCCGACCACGCCGCCTTTTGAGGCCGAATAGGCCGCTTGCCCGATCTGCCCGTCAAAGGCCGCAACCGAGGCCGTATTGATGATCACGCCCCGCTCACCATCGTCACCCGGCGCGTTGTTCGCCATATGCGCGGCAACGAAGCGAATCACACTGAACGTGCCGATGAGGTTGACCTCAATGGTTTTGCGGAACGGTCCGAGGTTGAGCGGCTCGTTGCCCTTGCCCAAGGTCCGGCCCGCGGTGGCAATACCGGCGCAATTGACCGCGACATGGACGGCACCGAAGTGTTCGACCGCCTGACTCAGGGCTGCCGCCAATTGATCGTCATTGGTCACGTCTGCTTCGAGAAACGTGGCCCGGTCCCCGAGTTCCTGGGCAATGGCGGCACCGTTTGATTTGCTCAGGTCAAGCACCGCTACGCTGGCCCCTCGGGCCACCAGCGTCCGCGCCGTTGCCTCGCCCAGGCCGGAACCGCCACCAGTGACGACCGCCACACTCTGCTGAATATCCATATCTGTCCTCCATGTGATCTCGGCTTGCTCTGCTGGCTCAGGTCTGCCAGGGCCGAATGTAGCGTTGATATACTTTTGGCAATTCCGTGGGAAGGGATGTCACGTCTTCGAGGACCATATAGCGGGAAGGCGCACACATGTCGCGTAAATAGTCATGGCCGGCTTTGTCGATAGTCAGGCAGAAGGTCAGTACGCCGGCCTGGTCGGCCTCACGCAGCGCCATCATGGTGTCCTGAATGCCGTAGGTGGCTGAGCGCCGGTCAGTGCCATAGTCCATGTCCTGGGGAAAGCCGTCGCTGAGCAGGATCAGGAGCTTGACCCGACAGGCAATATCTTTGAGCTTTTCCAACGAGTGGCGAATGGCCGGGCCCATCCGGGTCGAACGCTTGGGTTCAATCGCGCCAATGCGGCCCTTAATGGTTGGGGACAGGGACTCGGTGAATGATTTGACGTGATAGAACTCGACATTGTCACGGCCCTGACCGGAAAAGCCATAGACCGCGTAGGCATCACCGATCTCCTCCAGCGCTTCCGCCATCAAAACCAGGGCTTCTTTGGTGACGTCGATAATACGGCGTGGCTTGGGCTGAGGCTCCACAGGTTTTTTCTTCCAGGCAGCCAGCCAGTCGTCAGGGTCGTCCTGACCATACGTGGGCGGCAGCGGTACCACGGGTTCATCGGTTGACGCACTCATATCGAGCAGAAACAGGGCGGCAACATCCCGCTCGGTCTGCCGTTTGGTGGTGTAGACCTTGGGCGAGGGCGCAAGCCGCGCCCGACGGTCGCTGACTGCGGTAATCACCGCATTCAGATCAAACTCCTCGCCGTCCTCAAGCCCGCGCACGAGTCGATACTGCTCGGGACGGATACGTTGAAACTCGGCCTTGATGGCTGGGGTGAGGGCGACATAATCGCCCAGGGTCTTGGCAAAGAACTCACCCGCATCGCCGCTGAGCATAATTTCACGCAGCCGACACCAGCGCGCCCGATAATCGGCAATATGATAATCCCACTCGTCATAGAAAAAGGTCAAGGCTTCCTGCCGTTCTCTGCGGCGCCCGGTACTCACCAGCGTGCCATTCTCGGGTAAGCGGGCGTCCGGGTCGGAGTGGGCCGGCAGCTTGCCGTCCAGGTCCGTAATATATAAGCCCTGCGGGTTCAGGCTGTCCGGCTTGCCCTGGCGGATATTGAGCTCTACTCCGGCCTCAAGCAGGGCTTTGAGCTCTTCCGGGGAAAGGGGCGCGCCGCCGGTATCGTCGTCTTCCTCGGGTTCTAATGTCAACTGAGGTAATTCCGGCATATCTTCTGCCGGCGGCGGACTGTCATCGGTCATGTCCGGGTCAATGAGCGCATCGCCGGTCATTTTTTCAAACAGCGCCGCTTCGAACGAGGCCGGGTCCTGATCCTGGCGTTGTACCATCACCAGCGAGGACAGAATGCGCTGATACGTATCGGCTGCCCACCGGGCCGAATCATACACCGTGTGAGACGGCTGCGGGGGGAGAGTCAGAGTAGCGAAGAGTGTCCGCAGGGTTTCGGGCAGGAGCGAGGGCAGGGATACGATATTTAACCATTCGAGGTCCGAGCGCAATCCACGATAGGACTGGCCGACCCGGTGGGTCACGCGGCGCGTTTCCACGAGTAGAAAAAGGGCTTCGACCACCTGGGGGTGCGGGAAACAGGCAAAGAAAGCGCCCAGACCGCCGGTGGGTGGACCTGAAGCTTCGCTGAGCTGGCGGACTTCCTCTGAGAGCTGTGGCCACAAGCGTTCCAGACGAAAGTCGTAGGTGCCAAACTCGCGCCGGCCGGCCTGCAGCATGGCCAGGGCGCGAAAGAGTCTGAAATTCTCCTCATATGTTGGAAAAAGGTCGATTCGAGCCGGCAAAGGGATGGCGTCTCCGGGAACGGGAAATTCTTCCAGCGCCGGCGGATAGGAGAAGAATTCCTGGCGCTCGATTCCTGCCGCCCAGCCGGACAACATCTGGATATACTTACGCAGCACTTCCTGGACTTCTTCCAGATTGACTCCGGTGTCGTCGTGTCGCAGGACGCGCAGGCTGGTCCGCGATTCCAGCGCAAAAAATGTCACCCCCGCTTCCGGGCGGGTGCGCCCGATGTCGCGTCCCGTGGCGATCCATTCCAGCAAACGCTGCTCGCCGGCTTCCTCATAGGCTCGGGGTAAGGTCCGGATGGCCGGAGGAATGCCGGGCGCGAAATCCTGGGCCAGGGTGACCAATGCCTTACGCAGTGCCGGACGCTGGACGCTCTCAATCGCGTTGAGGCAAGGGGCCATGAGAGGAAAGAGCGAAAGTAGAGCCTCAGGGTCGGAGCGGATCACCGGTGCCAGGATAGCCAGCAAAAAAGTCCGGAGAGCGGGTGGCAACCCGGCCAGCACAGCCGAGAGTTGCGCAAAGATGGCTTCGGCCGCGGCGGGCGAATGGTTGGCCGCAGCCTGACAGTCCACTAATAATTGGAGGCGGATCTTTTCGGTCAGCTCGGCAAAGCCGCTGGGCAGTGTCGTGTAAAACGTCCAGGGGCCGGAATCCTGGACGAGCACGCCTAAGACGGCCCACTCCCGCATCTCTGCCGGGCTCAGAACGGGCAGGGCGAGCGGGGCGGCGGAGAAATAGGAGAGCGCCAGAAACTCGCCCTTCCAGCCCTTTTTCCTGAGCAACGTACTGCCGTGCCTTGCCCAGGCGTGCAGGCGCTCTGTGAGCGGAGCCGGCAGGTCCGGCAGCAACGGAGCCGAGGTCTGTAAGAATTGCGCGCCCAGGCGGCGCGAAACCTGAAGGACTTCGCAACCGACTGCGACCCACGCCTCGACCTGATCCCAGCCGAGCCGGGCCAGCGCGTCGGGGGGAATGGAAAAATACGCTACGGCCCCTTCACGCGAGGTCGGCTCGTGCCGGACAAATTGTTCACCAACCTGCACCCAGTGCGCAAACCGGTCCTCCCCAAACGCCTGCCAGGCGGCCGGGGCGTTACGACAGAACACCTGGGCCAGGGTGAGCGAGCTATCCGCCAGCCGATCACCAGCCGCGAGCAGGGTCTCCCGGGCCGGGGCCGGCAGGGCATCGAGTTCGGCCAACAAGGCTTGGCCGCGCGGCCCACCGAGCAAATGCCGGGTATCAAACCACAGGTTGCGAACGGATGACATGAAGGGGAGGAGGTTGGGGATTAGGGGTTAGGGGTTGGTCCCCAATCCCCAGTCCCCAATCCCTAGTTCCTAATTCTATACATAGGTCAGCCAATCCTGATATTTTGGATTGGTGCCTTTAATGACGGTATCGAAGCGAGCTTTGAGTTCTCGTGTCACCGCTCCGGGCGTTTCCCCACGGATCACCCGGTCGTCGAGCTCACGAATCGGCGTCACCTCGGCGGCCGTGCCGGTAAAAAAGACCTCGTCGGCAAGATAGACCTCGTCCCGGGTGATCCGGTCCTCTTCCAACGGGACATCCATATCTCGCAGCAGGGTGATGGCGGTATCACGGGTAATGCCGGGCAGGAGCGAAGACGACAGCGGCGGCGTTTTGATTCTGCCCCGCCGGACAACAAAGATATTTTCTCCCGGTCCTTCGGCCACGTAGCCGTCGGTATCGAGCAGCAGGGCCTCGTCATAGCCCAGCGCCCATACCTCTTGACCAGCAAGAATGGAGTTCAGGTAGGTGCCGACGGCCTTGGCCTTGGTCATCAGGGTATTGACGTGAAAGCGTTGAAACGACGAGGTCTTGACCCGAATGCCCTTGAGCAGCCCTTCTTCGCCCAGATAGGCCCCCCAGGCCCAGGCCGCAATGGAAACGCGAATCGGGTTGGTCCTGGCGTGCAGGCCGCGGTCTCCTTCACCGACAAAGACCAGTGGACGGATATAGCACTCCTTGAGGGCGTTGGCCCGCACTGTTTCCAGGCAGGCCCGGATAACATCATCTTGGGAAAAGGGGATCGTGAGCCCGAGGATGTGGGCCGAGTCGAACAACCGCTCGATATGTTCGGGTAGGCGGAAAACGCCGGACCGACCGTCTTCACCCGCATAGCAGCGAATGCCTTCAAATACGCCCACACCGTAGTGGAGCGTATGGGTGAGGACATGGACTTTTGCCTCGTCCCAGGGAACGAGTTCGCCGTCCATCCAGATTTTGCCGTTTTCCACAGAAACCTCCTTGCGAAAAGAAGTTTTTTGCAAATCAGAAGCCCTGGGGAAAGTCAACGGGTGGGGGTAGATCCGAGTCGCCTAAAAGGGCAACTCGGTGGGCATGAACTCTTCTCGATCAAGGACGATAGCGGTCGCGGTGCTGCCTTTGCGGAGCAGCGCTATCTCGGGCGGTCCGATCACCAGACTCTCTCCGAGAGAAAGCGAACTCAGGACGCCGGAGCTTTGGGTGCCGGTTGAGTGCGCCACATAGCCGGACCCGTTCCGGGTCAACTGACAGCGAACGAATTCCGTCAGGCCCTGCGCCTTGGAAATGTCTTCACCAAGGGTGACCTGGACGGTCGGAAAGAAGAGCTTACGATAGCCAGCCATACGGCGCAGCGCGGCCCAGGTGTAGAGATAGAAACACACCAGAGCGGAAACCGGATTGCCGGGCAGACCAAAATACGGGCGTCCGCGGAGCAGGCCGAACGTCAGCGGCTTGCCCGGCTTTTGGGCGACCCGCCAGAACAGACGCTCGATGCCAATGTCGTCCATGGCCGCTTTGACAAAATCAAAATCCCCAACCGACACCCCACCGGTGGATAACACAATATCGTGGCGCACGGCCTCTTCGAGCGCGGCACGCGTTTCTTCCAGGCTATCGCGGGCAATGGCCAGGGGAACGGGCTGACCGCCGGCCTCACGCACGGCCGCGGCCAGCGTGTAGGCGTTAGAGTTCACAATCTGACCCGGTTGCAGCGGGACATCGACTTCGGCCAGCTCATTACCCGTACTCAAGATGGCGACCCTGGGGTGCTGATGCACCAGCACAAAGCTGCGGCCGACCGAGGCCAACAACCCGATATCCGCCGGACGCAGGACACGACCCGACTTGAGAATCGTCTGACCGGGTTGGATGTCTTCCCCGCTCGCGCGGATATTATTGCCTTTGGGACCGGCCTTGCGAATGAGTACCTGGCCGGATTGTTCCTGGGTGTCTTCGACCTTAATAACGCTGTCGGCGCCCGGAGGAAGGACGGCACCGGTCATGATTTTACTCGCCGTCCTGGGTTCCACCGTTTTGGTTGGCACGGCGCCGGCTTGAATGACTTCCAGGACGGACAGCGCAACGGGCTGGTCGGCCCGGGCGGACTGAATGTCGTCATGTCGAACCGCATAGCCATCCATGGCTGAGTTTGTGAACGGCGGCACTTTGCGGACGGACTCGACCCCCTCAGCCAGGACCCGTCCGGTTGCTTCAAACAGGCTGATACGCTCACCGGCCAGCGGAGAGACGGTCTCCAGAATTTGGGTCAGGGCCTCATGGACGGAGATCATACGCATACCCTCCGATAAAGAGTAAACGCGTCCAGCATCTCATGTCTATTGGAGGACACGTTTACTCTTTCAAGTTCGTTTGAGAGCCTTACAATGCGCCTGCCTTGACGCGCTCCTGTAAGCGCCGGTCTTTGTCCCGGGTCTTTTCAACCAGTTCGGCTTTGAAGGCCTGGAACCGTTCTAGCAGACCCGTGTTGCTGGTTGCCAGTATTTGAATGGCCAGCAGACCGGCGTTGCGGGCACCATCAATGGCGACGGTCGCTACCGGCACGCCAGCCGGCATCTGGACAATCGACAGGAGTGAGTCTTGTCCGTTTAGGGCCGCGCTTTTGATTGGTACGCCAATAACCGGCAGGGGGGTATGGCCGGCAACCACCCCCGCCAGATGGGCGGCGCCCCCGGCTCCGGCAATGATGACCTTGAGACCTCTTTCGTGCGCCTGACTCGCATATTCGGTGGCATCGTGCGGGGTCCGGTGGGCGGACAGGACGCGGATCTCATAGCCAACCTCAAACTCCTCACAGACTTTGGCCGCTTGTTTCATCGTCTCGAGGTCTGAATCGCTACCCATAACAATACCGATCTGGGGGGTCATGCTTACTCCTTTCCATTCCGCTCAACGAGCGCTTCCAATATCTGCTCCAGATGCACACCGCGAGAGCCTTTGACCAACATGAGTTGCGGCCCGTCAACCTGCCGCACCAGCGCATGGACACACGGGGCGGCGGCTGTTGCATCGGGGAAGACGTGGGCCGGGAGCCCAGCCTGAACCGCGGCATCGGCAAGCTGCGGGGCGTACTGACCAACCGTCACCAGAGCGTCCGGGACGGGTTTGAGCCCGGCGACATAGGCCCCGATCTCCCGGTGCCGCAACTCGCCGACCGCTCCCAATTCGAGCATATCGCCCAAGACGAGGATCAACCGCTCACCAGCATTCCGAATCGTGTTGGCGGTCTGGAGCGCGTGCTGCATGGAGGCTGGGTTCGCATTATAGCAGTCGTCCAGCCCGGTCAGTTGATAGGCCGGCACACTAAACGGGGTGAGACGGCGGGGGGCACCCTGGGCGGTCCGCAGCGTTGCGCAGGCCGTCTCAAGGTCCAAACCGTTCTCCAGCACTGCGGCAATAGTCGCGAGGGCCGCGGGGACGCAGTGGGAACCGATGAGCGACAGTTGTACCTGTCGGCACTGTCCCAGGGCGTGCAGTTCAAAACTCGTCCCCGTCCGTGACACCTGAATCTGCGCGGCCCGCACCTGATTGGCGGGCTGTTCGCCAAAGGTGACAATCCGGCACCGGGCCTGGCGCTGGACGGCGGCCAGCAGCATAGGGTCGTCGCCATTGATAATGACCACCCCGTCAGGCGGCAGGGCAGCGAGCAACTCGATTTCGGCTGCCAGCACTCCGGCTAGGTCGCCGAGCGTCTCGGTGTGTTCTTCGCTAATGGTGGTAATGACACCAATATGGGGCTGGGCGAAACGGCCCAGCGCGGTGAGTTCTCCGGGGCCGCTCGTTCCCATTTCCAGAACCAGAAAGTCGTCCTCCGGCGCGGCGCGTAGCAGAGTCAGCGGCAGGCCGATGTGATTATTCAGATTCCCCTGGGTCGCCCAGGTGGGTCGTTGGGCGATAAAGACCTGGGCCATCAGCTCTTTGGTCGTTGTTTTGCCGTTGCTGCCGGCAATGCCAATCACCCGTGCGGCAAGCCGCTGGCGGTGCCATGTGGCGAGGTCTTGGAGGGCGGTCAGCGGATCGGGGACTTCGATCCCGGTAGCACCGTCGGGTTGTCCGACCGGGAAAGACGGCGAAAAAAGAAAGCCGGCCGCGCCGCCCTCCACCGCGGCCGAGATATAGCGATGGCCATTGGCCCGCTCCCCGGCG
Organism: Desulfurellaceae bacterium bin18; assembly: GCA_002238415.1. Lineage (GTDB taxonomy): Bacteria > Desulfobacterota > Binatia > Bin18 > Bin18 > Bin18. Next base: position 14,987 of record MPMI01000031.1, read on the forward strand.
AGCGGAACGAACAGCGCCTGGGGTACGATATGGCGCGAATCAATGCTGACCGAGGTAAAGAGTGTGTCCGGGCGACCCCACCTGAGCGTGCCTCCGGTAGCGGTGCAGATGTCGTGCGCGCGCAGTGAAACTCCCACAATGGGCCAACTCTATCGAGGCGGCCTGGGCGTCGCAAGCGCACAGGTGCGGAGCGTTTCTCCGGGAGACGGTGTGCTCCGTTGCTCTCCTGGGCGCGGCGTGTCACCATGCGCGTATGAGCCAGCGGATCGATCAGGCCAGGACGATTGTGCAGACGCTGCACCGACATGGCCATACGGCTTATTTTGCCGGTGGCTGTGTGCGGGATCGCCTCCTTGGCATTTCGGCCAAAGACTTCGATATCACCACGGATGCCCGGACCGTCGAGATCCGGAAGATATTTTCGCAGACGATCCCGGTCGGGGCGCAGTTCGGCGTTATCCTCGTTGTCCTGGAGGGTGTTCCCTATGAGGTGGCAACGTTTCGGGCGGATGGGGCCTATCATGATGGCCGTCACCCGGTAGCGGTCCGCTTCAGCACGGCCCGTGAAGACGCGCTGAGACGTGATTTCACGATTAACGGCATGTTCTTTGACCCGCTGACGGACACGGTTATCGATTATGTGGACGGGCAGGCAGACCTGCACAACCGGATCATTCGGGCCATTGGGAAGCCGACGGCGCGTTTTCACGAGGACCGCATACGCCTGCTGCGAGCCGTCCGCTTTGCCGCCCGGCTGGGCTTCGCTATTGAGCCCGAGACCTGGCGGGCCGTGGGCCAGTTCGCTCCGACGCTGACCGACATGGCCTGGGAGCGGATCGGCGACGAGGTGGTGAAACTCCTGACCGAAGGAGGTGCACGCTCGGGGATGGGATTGTTGGCGGAGTCGGGCCTGCTGGCGGCCGTGCTGCCCGAGGTTCTGGCGCTACGCGGGGTGGCTCAGTCACCCGATTTTCATCCCGAGGGCGATGTTTTTGTGCACACGCTCCTGGTGCTGCACCATCTCGACGCTCTGGGGCGACCGAGCGAGAGCCTGGCCCTGGGAGCGCTGCTCCACGATATCGCGAAACCACGCTGCCAGCGGCGGGCCGGAGAGCGCATCACCTTTCACGGTCACTGCGAGTCCGGCGCGGAGATGGCGGTCGATATCTGTCAGCGTCTGAAACGCTCGCGCGCGATCTGGGAGCGGGTGGCCTTCCTGGTTAAAAACCACCTGCGGCTGCTCGACGCGCCCCGCATGCGAGCGGCAACGCTCAAACGCTTTCTACGCCTCGACGGTATTGAAGAACTCCTGGAGCTCGCCCGCCTGGACGCCCTGGCGTCGCACGGCAATCTTGAGGCGTATACATTCTGCCGCCAAAAACTGCTCGCGCTCGACCCCGAGGAACTACGCCCGCCCCGTCTGTTGAGCGGCCGGGACCTGATCCAGCTCGGATTTCAGCCCGGTCCGCAGTTCTCCACTATCCTGAGGGCGCTGGAGGAGGCCCAACTCGAAGGCCAGGTACGCACTCGACAGGCCGCGCTCTCCTGGGTGCACCAAAACTGGCAGCGGCCCTAAGAAGTCTGAGCAGTGTGCTCCGACGGAGGGAGCGTCAACGGCAGGGCGACCCGGACCGTGGTTCCGTGATTGACCTTACTCTCGATCCGAAGTGCGCCGCTATGGGCCATCACAATATGTTTGACAATGGCAAGCCCCAGGCCCGTTCCCCCCAACTCACGTGAACGGGCTTTATCCACCCGGTAAAAACGCTGGGTCAGGCGCGGGATATCGGCTTCCGGGATACCACAGCCGGTATCGGTTATGGCAATCTCCAGCCAGTCCTGGGCGCCGTTGCCTGTGACATCAGAAACGCTGGTATCAGGCGCCTCATGAGCGTGCTCTGCCGGAGCGGAATGCCCCCACCATCCTTGTGGTGCCCCTGTGCCGTCACGTGCAGAGTGCAGCGCCGCGGAGACCGTAACCTGACCCTGAGCGGGCGTATATTTAACCGCGTTGTCAATCAGGTTGATCAAGACTTGATGCAGGCGGTCCCGATCTCCCCCCACGGTGGGCAGGGCGGGCGGGATATGCTGAGAGAGGGTGACCCTCCCTCGCTGGGCTTTCTCCTGTAGCATATCAAAGGCTTCCTGGACGAGTTCAGGAATATGGAGTTCCTTCCGATGGAGCTCGGTCTGCCCCAATTCCAGGTTGGATAGAGTTAGAAGGTCGTCTATGAGGCGGCTAAGGCGTTCCGAGTGCCGGTCAATAATCGTGAGGAAGCGGGTCGCGTGCTCGGGATCGTGGAGGGCACCCGTGAGCAGGGTTTCCGCATAGCCCTTGATCGCGGTGAGCGGGGTCCGAAGTTCGTGCGACACATTGGCCACAAAGTCTGCCCGGATGGATTCGAGCTGTTTGATTGGGGTCAAATCGTGACAGCTTAACACATATCCGCTGGCTGGTGGGCGGCTTCCCTGAGGCCCTCCATACTCTCCGCTGTGGGGCAGGCGCAAGACGCTCACGGCGAGTTGTCGTGGCTCCCGGCCCTCGACTTCGATTTCCTGGGTGACTCCCTCAGCCGATTCGGCGGACAAAAGCTGGTGCAGAACAGGGTGGCGGGAAAATTCTTGAAAGGGCCGGCCCTGCCAGTCTTCCATTGGGTCCAGACCAAATAGATGTAACGCGGCCGGGTTCCAGCGCACGATGTTGCCATGCGGATCAAGCACGACAATGCCTTCAGCCATGCTGTGGAGCAGGGCTTCGAGTTCTTTCTTTTCGTCTTGGAGCTGCTGAAGGTGTCGGCCTTGCGTCGTAAGGAGTCGGGAGAGCCGGTACTCGATGGTGCCCAGTACGTCGTTTTTGCGGACGGGCAGCGCGGGGAGCAGGACTCGGCTCGGGGTCACGGAAAGAAAAGCGCTGAGCGCGTTCAAACGTTGCCGCAACTGTGTCCGCTGACGCAAGGCAGTGCCCAGCGCGGCAATGCCACAGATAAGGGCTGCATACCAGACCCACTGCGGACGTGCGTCCGCGGGAAGGGACAAAAAGAGATGGAGGATGAGCAGGGCCAGCAGAGCCAGACCAACCGGAAACAGAACGGCAAAGGTAATATTATCTCTCACACGAGGGCGCTGCGTTGCGTCCGGTAGCGCGGCTAGGCCTCAAGCGCTTCCGGGTTAAATTTATACCCAACCCCACGCACGGTAAGGAGCAGACTCGGGTTGGCATCATCCTGCTCGATGCGCTTCCGCAGGCGACGGATATGGACGTCGACCGTGCGGGGCTCAATATAGACGTTATGCCCCCACACCAGATCGAGGATTTGGGTCCGGCTGAAAACGCGGTTCGGAGACTGGACGAAAAATTTGAGCAGTTCAAACTCGCGCAGACCAAGTTCGAGCGGATCGCCGTCGAGCTTCACCTCGTAGGTATCGTAATCGATCTGGAGCCGGCCACGGGCATACATCTGGTGCGGCTGGTCTGCAGGCGGCCCGTAGGTCCGTCGCAGGACAGCTTTGACCCGAGCGACGAGTTCGCGCGGACTGAAGGGTTTGGTAATGTAGTCGTCCGCCCCCATTTCGAGGCCCAGAACCTTATCGACCTCGGAGGCGCGCGCCGTCAGCATCAGAATCGGGACGGTGGCCATCTTGTCTTGTGCGCGTAAAGTTCGACACACCTCAAGGCCGGACAGGCCGGGCAGCATGAGGTCGAGAATAATAAGCGCCGGCCGTTCAATAGCAGCAAGACGCAGACTCACTTCGCCGTCACTCGCTTCGAGGACGGTAAAACCCTCGGTTTCCAGATGATACCGTACCAGGTCGCGGATGTCTTTTTCATCTTCAATAATCAGTACTTTCCGCTTGGACTCCGCTGCCTCCGCTGTCTGCTGGTGTACCGCCATAGCCTCCTCGGTTTTAGACTGACTCGGGTAAGGGCGAGAGGTGGCGTATACTCTTGCCCTTTGCCAGATAGATCACCATCTCGGCGATATTGGTGGCGTGGTCCGCCACCCGCTCAAGGTATTTGGCAATAAACAATATCCGCGTGGCGCGGGGGGCGTATTCGGGTTCCTGCTGCATCTGAGACAGCATGGCGTTGAAGATCTGCGCGGTTAAATCATCGATCCGGTCATCGCGCTGACACACACTTAGGGCCAGGTCGGGCGCCTCAACCACAAAATCGCCGAGTTTATCTCTGAGGGTAATACGCGTATCGGAGGTGGCGTTGACATCAGAGGAGGACTGCAAGAAAGCGTCGAGACTATCGCGCAGCATGGCCCGGGCGCCCTCGGCCATTTCGGGTAATTCGGGCCGCGGGGCAGGGGGCGCTTCCTGATTGAGTTCGATCGCTCGCTCACAGATATTCTCGGCGATATCGCCGATACGCTCGAGATCGGTTGAAATCCGCAGACTGGTGGTAATAAAGCGCAAATCCCGAGCGGCCGGCTGATGCAGGGCAAGGAGACGGATGCAGGCTTCATCAATGGCAACATCAAGATAGTTGACCATATGGTCACGCTCTATGACCTCATGGGCGGTCTGCGAGTCGCGCTCGACGAACGAGTTGAAAGCGTCTCCGATCTGCTTTTCAACCAGCCCGCCCATTTCCAACACCTTGGCCCGCAGCTGCTGGAGTTCTTCTTCGTACTGGCTATCTGTATGAAGTGGCATACTCCCTCCGCTTCTAGCCGAATCGGCCGGTAATATAGTCTTCCGTGGCCTGTTTTTCCGGGGTCGTAAATAGTTTTTCGGTCCCCCCAAACTCTATCAACTCACCCAAATACATAAAAGCGGTGAAATCCGAGACCCGTGCGGCCTGCTGCATATTGTGGGTGACGATGACAATCGTATACTGCTTTTTCAGCTCATGGATAAGTTCCTCAATTTTTGTCGTGGCAATCGGATCCAGGGCGGAGCAGGGTTCATCCATCAGGACGACTTCGGGCTCAACCGCAATGGTCCGGGCGATGCACAGGCGTTGGTGCTGCCCACCGGATAAACCCAGCGCATTGTCGTGCAGCCGATCCTTGGCTTCTTCCCAAAGCGCCGCGCTGCGCAGGCTCTTCTCGACAATGTCGTCGAGCTGCGCCTTGTTGTGAATTCCGAGCACACGCGGCCCGTAAGCCACGTTTTCGTAGATGGTCTTGGGAAAGGGATTCGGCTTTTGGAACACCATGCCGACCCGTTTGCGCAGCTCGGTGACGTCCAGGGTTTGATCAAGAATTTGGATGCCACCCACGATAATACTGCCGCTGGTCGTACAGCCATCGATCAGGTCGTTCAGACGGTTCAGACAGCGCAGCAGGGTGGACTTCCCACAACCCGACGGGCCTATGAAGGCCGTCACCTGGCCTTTGGTGATATCCATATTGATATGCTTGAGGGTCTGGGTCGTGCCGTCGTAGCTAAGACACACGTCCCGAATTTCGACTTCCACAGTGTTGTGCGTACCAAGTGCCGTAGGGTCATGACCGTTGCCCGAATCCGGTCGCGGCGGCAAGGTGACGGCATGGCCGACTGGGGATTTTTCCTGGCTTTCCATGCTAATCCTCCCTTTAGAAGGCGCCAAAGCGTAGGCGGCTGCGTAAGCGGTTCCGAATCGCAATCGCAGCCAGGTTCAAGGCAATGACAATCACAATCAGCAGCAGGGTCGTCATAAAGACCATGGGCTTGGCCGCCTCGACATTCGGCGACTGAAAACCGACATCGTAAATATGAAACCCCAGGTGCATGAATTTTCGTTCCAGATGAAAGAACGGCCAGTGGCCGTCAACGGGTAAGGTCGGGGCCAGTTTGACCACGCCGGTGATCATCAGCGGAGCGACTTCCCCGGCGCCGCGGGCCATAGCCAGAATCGTACCGGTCAAGATGCCCGGCAAAGCGCCGGGAATCACGATTTTACGCAGGGTCTCCCATTTAGTCGCGCCCAGCGCCAACGAGCCCTCCCGCCACTCTCTTGGGATAGCGGACAACGATTCTTCGGTGGCGACAATCACCACCGGAACAGTCAGCAAGGCCAAGGTCAACGAGGCCCATAGAATCCCGCCGGTGCCATAGGTCGGGGTGGGCAGGGAATCCTGGTAGAAGAGCTGGTCCAGCGACCCGCCGATCACATACACAAAAAACCCCAGGCCGAAGACGCCAAACACAATCGAGGGTACGCCGGCGAGGTTGTTGACCGCAATCCGGACGGCGCGAACCAGGGGACCCTGCTTGGCATACTCGCGCAGATACAGGGCGGCAACCACGCCAAAGGGGACCACCACAATACTCATGATGATGACCATCATGACCGTCCCGAAAATAGCGGGGAACACGCCGCCTTCGGTGTTTGCCTCGCGCGGGTCTTCCCAAAAGAATTCCCAGAAGCGCGTCACATACAGGCCGAGGCGTTCCAACCAGTTCATATTATTGGGCAGAAAGCCGCGCACCACACCGGCAATGGCCAGCTCTTTCTCTTTGCCGTTAATGTCCTGCACAGTAATGTGATAGCGTGAGTTTTCCTGGTATAAGGCCGCGAGCTCTTGGGCCTTTTCCTCATAGACCTGTTGCCAGGAGGCTATTTCCTGCTCAAGGGCGACGACTTTTTCGGCGGCCCGGGTCGGATCGGTTTCCCGGCGTTGCGTCCGCTTGACCTCAATGCGCAGTTGTTCGAGGTCGTAGTTGATATCCCCGATATCCTTCTTTTCGATGGCGTGGATATCATCCAGCGTCGCTTGCGTCCTGGCGTGGAGTTCGAGGAATTTTGGCCAGGCCTGGTCAAAGCCCTCGGCGACGATTTCGCCGTCCTGCCGCACCGTGGTGAGAAAGCCAAAAAACGGACCCCATTCATACCGTTCCAAATAAATCACCTGCTCCGGAAACGCATGCCCGGTCATCAGGCTGTCATCCACCCAGCGAAAATCGGAGCCGTACAGGTCACGGTTGGCGACCTGGAACTGCGTCCGGTAGTATTCCCGGACGTCTCCGGTCTGTTGCGGAATAGCCTCCTGAGCACGGACCGCCCCCAGGAGCTTGTTCCCGTCCTGAAGGTCAACGGCTCTGAGTTGGTCGGGCCAAAAGAACCCGAGCGCATTGGCCCCAACGATCCAGATTAAGGCAGCGATCATGAGCAAACTGAAAGCCAGGGTTCCCCCCGTCATCCAGATAAACGGGTCGCCGCTACGTAGAAAGCCTTTGAACATGCCACCTCCCGATGCGTGTGGCGCTACGGGTGCCGGAGGATTAAATGCGGCCATAACGGTCTCGTAAGCGCTGGCGGACAACTTCCGCCGCAGTATTGACCAGAAACGTTAAAATAAAGAGGAGCAGGGCGGCCAAAAAGAGGATGCGGTAGAGCGTCCCGCCGTGGGGCGCTTCCGGGATTTCCACCGCGATATTCGCCGATAGGGCGCGGAAGCCCGTAAAAGGATCAAAATCCATGACGGGCGTATTGCCGGTGGCCATCAGGACAATCATGGTTTCTCCGACCGCCCGGCCAAAGCCGATCATAATCGCCGAGAACACACCCGGGCTGGCCGTTGGCAGCACGACCCGCAGGGCGGTTTGCCAGCGCGTCGCCCCAAGCGCTAACGAGCCTGAAATAAGATGCTGGGGCACGTTGGAAAAGGCGTCTTCACATATGGTGTAGATAATGGGGATAACGGCAAAGCCCATCGCAAAACCCACAACCAGGGAGTTGCGGGGGTCGTACCGCACCCCGGTGGTGTCGTACAGCCATTGGGGGAAATCGCCGGCGAAAAAGGCCGCCTCAAGTGGGTTGTCAAGCAGGACACACACATAGATGGTGAGCATGAGCAGCGGGCCCAGAAACACGAGTTCCGTGCCCGGTTTCAGGCTGCTGCGAAATCCAAGCGGCAGCAGCCGCCAGGCAAATGACGCGCCCAGGGTCACTAGGGGCAGTGCAATAAACAGCAGCAGCAGGGCGGGCACCATGTCGGCCACCAGAGGCGCCAGCCACAGACCGGCGAAAAAGCCGAGCACGACGCTGGGCAGGGCGGCCATCACCTCAACCGAGGGCTTAACCATATTGCGTAGGCGCGGGTGCATGAACTGGGAGGTATATATCGCGCCGCACAAACTGAGGGGAATGGCTAGCAGCAGAGCGTAAAATGTTCCTTTTAAGGTCCCGTAGGCCAGTGGGGAGAGGCTGAATTTCGGCTCAAAATCGTCCGTTCCACTGCTGGACTGCCAGGTATAGTCCGGGGCGTCATAGCCCTCGTACCATATCTTCCCGAACAGGGCCGAGAGGGTGATCTCGGGATGAGGGTTGTCAACCGCCCAGTTGTACAGCTGGCCTTCTTGATTGAGAGCGATGATACCATTTGTCCGGGGGGCATAGGCGAGCTGCGTAATCGGGCTGCCGGTTGTGTCACGGCTCAACATAGTGGCTTCAGTGGTGGAATACTGTATACGAACCGTGCCGCTGGTATCGCCGGTCACGAAGCCTTTATTCCGTGGAGAGGGGGAGATGGTCGTGATGGCTGCGTCGTGGGACTGCATGACATGAATTTCACGGAAGGGAAGTTCGGCCGGATTGTCCTGATCGCGCACCTGGAACCAGACACTCACCCCCCCGGCGCCATCTCCCATGACCAAAGAGCGGTCGCCAATCAACCAGGCCATTACCCGAACGGGAGCCCGCTCTTGACTCCGCAAGCGCGGCATGACCTGGGGCGTGGCGGCGTCGCGAATATCCCAATGGATCACTTCGCCGGTTTCTAACGCGGCAAAGACGTTCCGCTGTTCCGCATCCAACGTCAACGCTGTCGCGTCCGCATCCAGCGCAGCTGAGAGCTCTGTGCGGTGTTCCGATACTTGGGGTTCGCCTAAGAACGATTCTTCGATTGTCCGGGACAGAAAGAGGAGGGTGCGTGGGCCGAGCAGGGCGGCCAGGGTCATCTTCTCCTCGTCTTCGCTGGTGCTCTGATAAGCCAGAGCACGAATAGCACGGCCCTGCGGGTCAAGGACAATCGCCTCATCTTCCGTGACCTGAGGCGTGCTGATGCGGGTCTTGCCCTCAAACGAGACCGGGAAGGAGATCGTCAGGGGAATAACGACACCGTCAGCGGTTCCGAGCGCAGCGGTGTGGGTCAGGTTGCGATAGTGGACCGCCGTGATCTGTCGTCCCTGCAGGGCTTGGATCTCATAACGCTGGAGGAGGCGGTTGTCTGAGAGGGACAGAAAATCAACCGTTCCCGCCTGGGTAATGGTGTAGGCGATCTCCCGATATTCATCGATGCCCAGAGCCAAGACATCCACATGAGGCCCATTGCCGACCAGATGGGTCAACGGAATTGGCGGGGTCTCAAGCTCCGCAGTGGGTGCCTTCCAGAGGGGTAAGGTTTCGGCCACGATCACAAAGAGAATAGCGGCAATACTCAGAATAACGGCAAAGCCACCAGCGGTGATCAGAATAGTCGCAGCCTTATCAACCAGCTTTTTCCGCTGGCGTCGGCTTTTATCTCCAGTCGCCGAGAGACGAACGCCGACCGGCTGCGCTCCGTTTGCGGCCGGCAGCGATGACTGTTTGGAGGGACGTTCCTGCGTCTCCAGCATGGTGGACCTACCTTATGCGATTCTGCGGACAGGGCAAGCGGCGAACGTGAACTAAAGAGGAAACGTGTCCAGCCTTGTACCTGTTATTGGAGGACACATTTCCTCTTTCGAAGAAGGGCGGGGGGAGTCCCCCGCCCTTGTGTTGCTTCATCCTGGTTCGAACGTGTGCGTAAGAAGGGCGCTTATTCCTCCATTGCTACTCGATCTTCATTCGCCAGCTTGGCAGACATTGGATAGTAGCCGTCCTTGACCACGATCTCTTGTCCTTCTTTGCTCAGGACAAACTTGAGAAATTCCTTGGTCAGGGGATCAAGCGCCTTGTTCGGTTCTTTGTTCACATAGACATACAGGAAACGGGACAGGGGGTACTTCCCGCTGGCCACGTTCCCGTAGGTGGGCTCGACATAGTCGCTGCCCTCTTTGACCAAGGGGATGGGGCGCACGCCCGAGGTCGTGTAGCCGATACCGCTATAGCCCGCGCCGTTGCTGTCTTCGCTCACACCTTGAACCACAGAGGCTGAGCCCGGCTGCTCTTTCACCGTATCCTTGTAGTCTCCCTTGCACAGCGCGACCTTCTTGAAGAAGCCATAGGTGCCGGAGGCGGAATTCCGGCCGTACAGGCTGATCGGAACTGAGGCCCAGTTTCCTGTCAGACCCAGGTCTCCCCAGGTGGCAGTATCCAGAGGCGCGCCACATTTGCGGTTTTTCGAGAACAGGGCATCGACCTGCTGAATGTTGAGGCCCTGGATCGGATTGTCCTTATTGACAAAGACGGCCAGCGAGTCGAGCGAGGTCCGAATCGGGGTCGGTTTGTATCCGAACTTCTTCTCAAACTCGTCCGTCTCTTTGCTTTTCATAGCACGCGACATGGGGCCGAGTTGGGCCGTGGCCTCAATCAACGCGGGAGGGGCGGTGCTTGAACCTTTGCCTTCGATCTGGACGTTCACGTTGGGATAGACTTTTTTGAAGCCTTCGGCCCAGAGGGTCATCAGGTTGTTGAGCGTGTCCGAACCGATGCTGTTCAGGTTGCCCGAGATACCGCTGACCTTTTCATAGCTGGGCAGGTCAGCATCGACCTGAATCGTCTGGGCGTTTGCCACCGAGGCGCTCAGCGCCACGGCTCCACACAGGGCCAGTAGTTTTCGCATTTTCATACTCTCTCCTCTTTGATGTTTAGAAATCCACCTGAAAACGCGCCTGGACGATGTCGGCGTCGCCGCAGTGATCGCCCATGTCGCCTTTGTAGTAGCAGTCATCCTCGTCCAACATGGCCCGCACATAGTTCAGCATGATGCGCACGTTGGGGTTGAGATACCAGTTGACGCCGAAGGTGAAGTTGCTCAACTCGCCACCGTTCATGTCCTCATCGTTCAGGTCGATCATGGAGTAGCGGGCCGCGAGTTCCAGGGCTCCGTAACCGCCCTTCCAGTCGAAGTTTTTCTTGGGCTTGACGCGGTTGAAGGCTCCGCTGGAGGTCTTATAGGGCCGGTGCTCGCCGGTCAAGAAAAAGCTGCCGAAGATGTAGTAGCCGTTGTAGTGGAGGTCCTCGCCCGTGGGCCGGTCGGCCAGGGCGCTCATCCACTCGAACTGGAGCGAAGCCGGGCCGTAGACCAGGGCCACCTCGGGGGCGAAATAGTCCACGTCCTCGACGTGGAACCGGGGGGTTTCCACCAGGCGGGGGCCGAGGTGGGCTTCGGGCCGCTGACGGAAGCGAATCCGCTCGTTCTCATCGTGGAAGGCGTGGCGGTAGGAGAGGCCGAGGTGGACGAGCTGCCGGCCCTTTTCCACATACCAGGGCAGCATGGTCAGCCGGGTGGTGGCGTTATAGGTCCCGCTGTTGCCGAAAGTCGAACTGGTGTCGGCCGGGTTGCCCTGGCGGAAAAAGCCGAACGCCGCGGTGGCGCGCTTGTCCATAAAGGAGCGGTTGAGGCGCACACCGAGGTTACGGCCGCTGGAGAACACGTTGGGCAACGAGCGCTCCATAAAGGTGATGTATTTACTGCTGGTCAGCTCTTCGAGCGAGAACGGTTCCTTGAAATGGCCGACCGTGAAGTTCCCGGCCATGGGGACTTTCTTGATCTGGATATAGGCATCCTTGAACGGGTCAGAACTGGCGAAGTCGTACTGAAACTTGTATTTGATGTTGCCGTAGACGCTGCCTTCCATGAAGAGGCGCGCCCGCCGGAACTCGCTGCCGTCGCCGATGCGGCCAAACTGCCGGCGCAGTTCCTCGTCGGTGCTGTAGACGGCCCAGTCGTTCATGATCCGACCGCCGACCTTCAGCTTGAATTTGCCATCGGCCGAGTCGAGCCGTAACCCGCTCTTCCAGTAAGCAGCCAGAAAGTTCTTCTTGCCGACGTTTTTCTCTAAGCCCTCGACCTTCTGCGTCAGGCCCGAGGCGGCTTCAACCTTCTCATCCTCAGCTTGGGCCTTAATCATCAAATCGCGGTACTGCTGCTCGCTGATCTGACCATTGGCTTTCAGAATATCCAGGATTTCCGCGGCCACATTCTTGGCCTGGGCTGGTCGTGCCAGAAGCAGCCCGGCTGCAATAAGGCCGACGCAGAACGCTAATCCTAATCGTCTCATAGAGTATGTCTCCTCCTCCAGTGTTGAATTCTTGCTCTGACTTTTCTCCAGTACCTTGGTTGACACATGTTTCCGCAGATCACCCCCTCTCGTGCGGGCCGGAGGTGAACAAGGTAAGTTCGCGCTGTTACAAGAGAGTGACAGGGCCGTTATGAATGCGTGAAAATCCAGGTCGGGTATGTATCGACGAGGTTAGCCGATTGCCCGACAGCCTGCGGGTCTCGACTTGTTCAAAGCGGGGGAGAGCTGGTGGTGGACAAGCCGACAGAGTTCGTCAATGGAAAACGGCTTGCTTAAACAGGAGTATACGCCGCTATGTTGCAGTTCTTTTTGCTGTCGCTGAGAGGCTAGTGCACTCACCACAATAGTCGGTACCCGACGGATGCGTGCATCCGAATGCTGACGGATATATTCGAGGACCTGCCAGCCGCTTTTTAGCGGCAACAGGAGGTCTAAAGTCACCAAGTCGGGTCCAAAGGATTCAACCCGTACGCAGGCCTGCTCTCCATCTTCGGCGATTTCGACGCAGTAGCCCGCCTGCTCCAGATTATAGGCGATCAGATGAGCAATACTGGGCTCATCCTCCACTACCAGAACTTTTTTCAACAGCGCGTTCCCTCCTTACGGCCAGAGGGGACGGTAGGAATGTAAGATTGCAGGAATATGGCAAGCCTGTGAAAAAATAGTGATTTTCGGTGGTATGGCACGTGATTGGGCCGTCGCGTCCCTGTCCTCAGCGTTGGGCAAGCCATGCCTGGAGGTGCTGTCTTATGGCATCCCGAGTATGGCGGAACGCGCGGAGCTGTTCTCGCTCCATGCCGCGGACCTGGGAGGGATCGGCAAAGCTCCAGTGCAGACGATGAGCGGCGGCAGGAAAGACCGGGCAGTGCTCACGGGCGTTATCGCACACGGTAATCATATAGTCCCAGGCGACGTTGACAAACCGGTCCAGGCTTTTTGATCGCTGGCTGGATATGTCAATGTCGAGTTCGGCCATGGCTCGGATCGCCAGCGGGTGCACACGTGTCGCTTGGGTACCTGCACTGGCAACCTCGAAACGTGTCGGGTCGAGCGCTCGTAAGAGCCCCTCGGCCATTTGGCTTCGAGCCGAGTTATGCGTGCAGAGGAATAAAACGCGCAGACGCTTCATGCTCAGGTTGTCGGGGCGGCGCTCACTTGCTGGCGGCGGAGGTGTGGCCGGGCTGGGGTGACAGGTCCTGAGCAGGGCTAGGGGTGGTCGAAGCAAACCAGCCCTCGGTGCGCTGGCAGAAGCGCACCAGCAGCAGCATCACCGGGACCTCGATGAGCACGCCCACAACGGTCGCCAGGGCGGCTCCGGATGACAGCCCAAACAGCATGGTTGCCGTGGCAATGGCTACCTCGAAATGGTTGGAGGCACCAATGAGCGCAGTCGGGGCCGCATTCTGGTACGACAGTCTGAGAACTCTCGCCAGTCCGTACGCCAGCGCGAAAACAAGGATCGTTTGAATGAAGAGGGGGATCGCAATCCAGACGATCATCAGCGGATTGGACAGAATCATTTCGCCTTTAAGAGAGAACAGCAGGACCAGAGTGATGAGGAGGGCACTAATAGTGACCGGGGTGAGGAAGTGGAGAAAACGCTCACGGAACCATTGTTCGCCTTTGGTCCGCATAATCCACTGACGCGAGCAGTAGCCGGCCACCAGCGGAAGGGCGACATACACGCCAATAGACAGCAGCAGGGCCTGCCAGGGGACCGGCAGACGGCCGATCCCGAGGAGCACATCGCCCAGCACACCATATAGGACGAGCATGGTCAGGGAATTAATCGCGACCATGACAAGCGTCAGGCCGTCATTGCCCCTGGCCAGATAGCCCCAGACCAGGACCATGGCCGTACAGGGTGCGATGCCCAGCAGGATACAACCCGCCAGATAGCTGCGCCACAGCGGCACCTCCAACATCTTGATGCCGTCAACCACCACGACGGTCCCGGAGCCGTAATACGACCCCACCGGCAGATTGAGACCGAACGGCATCTTGACGTAGTCAACGGCATCCGGACCGATCACATCGAGAAAGAAGGTCCCGAGAAAAAGAACGGCAATCGCATACATGGTGAAGGGTTTAATGGCCCAATTGATAAACAGGGTGAGTCCAACCGGTCGGACGCTTTTCCCCGCTCGAACGACCTCGGCAAAGTCGATTTTGACCATGATGGGGTACATCATGAAGAACAGACAGATCGCAATCGGAATCGAGACCACTGGCGCATCGCCAACATACAGGGAGAGCCCGTCGAGAAAGGTCGCCATACCCGGTGCGACACTCCCCAGACCGATGCCCGCGGCAATGCACAACAGGACCCAGACGGTGAGGTAGCGCTCAAAAGCACTCAGCCCCTGTGACGGCTTGAACGGAGATGGTTTGGTGGCCATGGGTGTACTCTCTCCTGAAAGAAAACAGAGTTCGAGGGAAGAATTCGGGCCATGTGACCTAAGCCGAAGAGTATGACACCAATGTTACAAATCGAAAACATCTATATGAATTGTGTGTATTGCTGAGGTCGATATATTCGATATCGTACGGAACGTGCTTGGCCTCCAATAGGGCAGTGACACGTTGAACAAAAGGACACGTTTTAAAGCTGACAATTTTCATCCGCTCCTCCTTCGTTATTATATTTTCAAATAATGTGTCGTCCACTTATACAGACGGATGATGCGAGACAAAGGACGCAAAAACGGACTCCCCCGAAAGAGACCGGATAATATGTAGGCTTAACGTCGATGCAACACTTGGGATTCCCCAACTGAGGAGGGGCGACCATACCGCAACCAAAAGGAAACTTCACATGTTATTATGGATGCGGGTCACTTGCGCTCTAGGAGACGGTGGGCCAGCGGGATTCTTCAAATGGCTCCAGGAGGGAGAGAAACCGCTGCGTGCACTTTTGCCACGAGTGCTGCCTGGCAAACGCGACGCAGTCAGCCGGGTTCAGCTGGAGCGCTCCAATAATAGCCTGGCGTAGGTCGGTATCGAGCATTCCGGTTTTTCCTTGCTGTACCACATCGACGGGGCCGGTCACGGGAAAGGCCGCCACAGGCACCCCGCAGGCCAGCGCCTCCAGCAAGACAAGCCCAAACGTATCAGTCAGACTCGGAAAGACAAACACATCCGCAGCGGCAAGATGGGCAGCAAGGTTGTGTCCCAGCTTCTGTCCGACAAACAAGACGTCCGGATAATAGTCGCGGAGTTTCAGCAGGTCAGGACCGTCGCCGACGACATATTTGGAGCCCGATATATCGAGGTTCAGAAACGTCTCAATATTCTTTTCGACCGCAACCCGTCCGAGGTACATCATGACGGGGCGGACGCTTGACAGAAAGGATTTTGGTCGGGGACGAAAGAGGCTGGTATCAACCCCCCGGGACCAGACGTGCAGGTTTTGAAAACCACGGGCCTGTAACCGCTCCTGCATGGATGGCGTTGGGACAAAGGTGCGTACGGCTCGACCGTGATAGTGGCGGAGATATCCATAGGACCAGTTCACCGGGAAGGGCAAGCGTGCCCGAATGTATTCGGGAAACTGGGTATGAAAGGAGGTGGTAAAGGGCAGCCCCCAGTGACGACACAGACTGCGGGCCGCATGCCCGAGCGGCCCTTCGGTTGCAATGTGGATGGCATGCGGACGAAACGCGGTCAGCTTCTGTCTCACACCTTTACTGGGGAAGAGGGCCAGGCGGATGGCCGGATACGCCGGGCAGGGATAGGTCGTAAACGCTTGGGGCGTGATAAAGAGGGCCTGATGCCCGCCTGCTTCGAGTTGTTCACCCGTGTAGGCCAGCGTCCGCACGACACCGTTGACTTGGGGATGCCAGGCATCGGTAATAATCGCGATTCTCATAGTTATAACGAACAAGGAAAAGAGGAGTCAGTGATCGGGACAGGCCGGGCTGAGCTCTGGTGTATGTACGCGCTGCCAGGTCCTGTTTCTCGCACAACTCATCAAACAGTCTTGTAGACTTATCGTCAGGGTATCGGCCGTTACCAGCTCCATTTGATAGCTGAAAATCGAGTCGCCCAGCGTGTCACCAGTAGCCGGGTTGTAGATAAACCCGCCGACCCAACGAGTCTCCTGATTAATCGGAAGATGAGGACACGCTTGCCGAAAACCGCTCACAATTTGTAATCCCAGTACCCGGCGCGTCCGTTTGTCCGGGTCCGGGTTTTCTCTATCGAGCCTGTGACACACTGGAGTCGGCCCGTTCTCCTGCAAACGCACAATTTTTCCGCACACTTCATCCCGACACGGAAAGAGCTGGACCTGGACCCGATTATCTTTTGGTGCCCAGGTCCCGAAGACACCGGCCGGGCTCAGCCGCGGTAAGAGCCCGGACGCACAAAGCATTATCCCCAGTATAAACAGGCAGAGGCGCGCCTGCCTGTGAGCGTAGCGTCGTGACTTTTCGGTTCGTATGAACACTTTACTGCTCGGAATACGCGCCCCAGGCATAGTAGACGGTTTCCAGGGCGGGGAGCAGATACCAGTCATCATGCGGAAAACGCATGGCCAGGAAAAAGCCCCAGATGGAAGCGACCGCTCCAATATATTGAGGATGGCGAAGCACCGAGAAGGGAAACAGGGAACAGCGGGGTGTCGGATAGCCCAACTTGTTCCCGTAAAACACTCCAACCTTGCCCAAGCGGTAAAACACCATGAAGTTGAGCAGTTGTCCAATAACGATGAGAAGCGCTCCGCCACCAAGCGCTGCTGTATCACTACTCACCAGGCTGTTTGATTCTTGTCCGTACACGACACACCACCACAGGAACACCCCGAGTTGTACCCCCTTAAAACCGTAAAAAAGCTTCTGTAACACATCGATAGGTTGTCCAAAGACTGTCACCACTGGGTGGGCGCACAGTTCCCGAAAGATGTCGGTATGTCGCCAGACCCAGGCATAGCACAAGCGTTCCAGGCCCAGGACAAAGGCGACAATCAAAAAGGTCCAGATACTCACTGCGCTCACTGATTCTGGTGCCGACGAGTGTAGGGCGGGAGCAGGGCCTGACAGGCATTCAGATAGCGGGGGGAGTAGGCCACAATATCAGTCAGGGGGTCGGTGATGAGTTTAATAAACCAGATCAGGGAAACCCGAAAATCGTGCACCCAGATGAGATAGGCCACACGTCCGGTCACCACCACCAGCGTGAGGACAAACCATTGTTGCGCAATGATCGCAATCTGGGAGGTCAGGAACGTCAGCGTCCAGTCCCCGGCAGAGCCCATATGCAACACCGGGATCAGTACATAGGCGGCAACAATGAGTGATTTGTTACGCGTGTTGAACCCTAAGAGCAGGGCCTCTTTGTCGTGACAGGGCGGCTCAATGAGCGCATGCCCAGCCTGACGCACCAGGAGTGCGGCCAGACTCCAGCAGACTGCCGTCGTCAAATCCGAGAACAGCAGCACATAGCAATACAGGAAGACGCTTGAACTCAGAATGTGAAAAATTTGATTCACCGCATTGCTATGCGAAGCGACGTGGTCGTCTTTTTTCCGCCGCATGACCTCTGCGTAAAAACTTTGGATCGGTCGGGGCACCGGTATCAGACTGCCCAGCATTTCTCGCACCAGACGAGATCGCATTTTTTTCTCCCTTCCTGGTTGTTCGTGTTCGCTTAACCACCATCCATCGTGTTTCATCTTCAGCGCCGCCGTGAACAGCTTGGCTTGCAGCTCCTGGTAGTCTTCCCGGGTAAAGTCAAGGCTGCTTAAGCAGCGCCCGGTGCCCACCCAACTCAAGGTCAGGCCCTCAGCGCGTAGATAGTATTGCAGGAGCCAGTTGTATCGACTCGGTTCCTGAAAGAGCACGGTCCAGACGGTCACGAGGTGCACCACTCGTACCGGGAGTCGGGCGTCTGCGAGTTTTTGGTTCGTCTCCTGGGCCCATTGGCTGCACTGTCGGGCCGCCTGAGCGTAGAGCGTAGCCGTAGCGGGCTGGGTCGCCCAACATAAAAACTCGTACATGGTCCCCATCACCAGCGGATGGGCAGAGAACGTCCCGATAACATACGCGATGCGCATAGGATGCGCGGGATCAAAGCGGCGCATGAGCACCGCCGTACCGCACACCACGCCAATAGGCATCCCGCCGGCGACGGTTTTACCGTACACCACCATGTCCGCCTGGATGCCAAAGTATTCCTGGGCTCCACCTGGGGCGAGACGAAAGCCCGTGTACACTTCGTCAAAAATCAGAGGAATATCATTGGCGGTACACACCTGTCGCAATTGATGCAGCCAGTCCGTGTAGGGGGCGTGGGCGTCTCGTGTTTTTCCGACCGCGTCGCGGACAGCACTGGTCAGCAGGACGGCATCGCTGGGTGGGGGCGAGTTGGGGTGGAATGACTGCACTGGATTCACCAGAACGGCGGCAATCTCCTTGGCTCGCCGCCGCAACACAGTGAGCGAAGCCGGGTGCATGTCTTTGAGCGTCAAACAGTCACTGAGGTCCCGCTCACTCCCCAGCCCCGGCTGTACGCCATCCCACCAGCCGTGATAGGCGCCCGAGAAGCAGACGATCAGCTTTTTCCGCGTATTAAACCGGGCGAGACGAACCGCGGCCATCACCGCTTCAGTGCCACTCATGTGAAAAGAGACCTCGTCAAGCTTGGAAATGGACTTGAGCATGGCCACATTGTCCGCCACCAGCGGATGCAACGGTCCAAGCACTGGCCCCAGGTCTTTCACACGCTCCCACCCCTTTTGCATCCACTCTTTATAGCGATCAAAGCCGGCGACATTAACGCCATAGGAGCCGCTCACATCGAGCGTCCAGCGTTCGTCCAAGTCGCGCAGCTTCGGGCCGTCCGAGGCGGTCACTACTGAGCACAGGTTAAACTTCTCGCGGACGACACGCCTGAAGGGGAAAGGCACCCGATTGGCGTCGGTAAAGCGTAAGTCGGAAAAGCTGTCACGGATGGCATTCCCCCATGCAATTGATCGGGCATGGTGTGCTCGGAAATAGGTCGCCAAACGAGTGAGGGCATGTTGGCGCGGCGGTATCCACTTTTCTTCCGCCCCGTCTGCGCGAAAGAATTCCTCGTCCGAATAATCGCGTGACTTGACCCATTTCGACAGGAATCGAGAGAAAAACGGGACGAAGGCCACGGCGCGCACGGTCATCAGCCGGCGTCCGACGGACAACACAACAAAGCCACCTACCACGAGCCCGAGGCCCAGCCAGAAGTCGTCCAAGGCAAACGTCCATGGGGCTGTCGAGTCTATACCGAAATACGCGAGCCAGCTCTGTCCTCTATCATACAGCATGTCGATCTCGTCCTTTCATGAAATGACCAATGAAGCGTTCATACCGGGGATTCGTCCGAACCTGTTCGTTTACGCGCATTCGCGCAATGCTACGTAATCACTAACCGTGATGAATGTTGCCGGTGTCTCCGTCCAGCAGCCCGTGTTATAATAGGTCACCCCGGCAGATTGTTGAGACATGGGATAATGCGTATGCCCGCAGAAAATCTGGGTCGCATCCCGTTTTTTCGCATACGATAATGCGCCCCAGGCTATCTGCTCGGATATACGCAGCCACGTTTTGCTGCTGTGCTTGAGGAGACGGCTCAAGCGGTAGTGACGTGGCTCAATGCGTTGGATGGTTCGATAGAGTTGGTCTGCAGGGCCGGTGATATACGGATAGCGGGTAATGAAGGTATCAAACTGATGCCCATGCAAGGCCAGCAACTTTTTTCCTCTATGGACCCATTCATACTGTTTGTAGATCGGAATCCCGAGAAAGGTCTGGATCACTTTGGAGAGCAACCGATCATGGTTCCCCTCAACCCAGACCACCTCAATACCGCTCCGGGGCGCCGCCAGCTTTTGCACATGAGAGAGCAGACTCCAGTGACTTGGATGGAGTTTGGCAAAATTAAGATCATCAAAGATATCGCCAAGCAGGATGAGCCGGTTAAACGTCGAGCGCTTGAGAGTAGCGAGTAGCGCATCCGCTCGGCTCACTCCGGTTCCTAAATGCACATCAGAGACAATGAGCGTGTCGAAAACGTCAGAGACTACTCGCCGCTCTGCGGGGAGGGTGTTGCCTGGGGAGGGAGTTGTACGCTTGAGCAGCGGAATGAAGAGCTGGGAAGACTGAGGGGGATGACCAAGCAGCTTCTGGTCTCCTACCCGCCTCGCAATACCTTGTACCACGGAGCTGAATATAAGGAACGTATGTTACACTGGAGTCTCCCAGGGCTGAAACTTCCATGACACAGGACAGAGCGTAAGAGGCGTCCCGCAGGTGCTCCCGTTCGGCTTATCACTTTTTGTCATGTTTCTATCTTACAGATGTCATCGTCCAGTCATCCGGGGTGAATGATATAGGGGGGTCAAAACAAAAAAGAGAACTGCCTTATGTCCGATCTTTTGTATACGCTGCTGAGAGGAGCCACAGCAGAGCACGAGGAGGGAAGAACGCTCTATGATACCGTCCTGACAGGGCTCTGCCGTGCGACCCTGGGCTTACTCATCATAGCTGGAGGCATCCTAGCGGTGCTCTCCGTACAGGGCGGACCCCCCGCCCGGATGCGCGCATCCTTGTGGGCTTGAGTCTCATCCCGTTCGGAGTCGGGCTGGTCTTCTTGATCCTCCGGAAGATACGCTCGATGACTACGGCAATGTCCTTGAGGCGGAGACACATGGCGGGCCTCGCGAAACCCCCAGTGTCTCACCCAGCGGCATAAGCGACCTGTCTCGCCCCACACCAATCATCCGTAAGGGACAAAAAAAGGCCCGCAGGAAAAAGGAGGGGAAACCTACGGGCCTCGATACACGCTGAGTCGGGGAGAACTCAGCTATGTATATCTGTATTTGCGAGATTTATACAGAATTTATAGCATGGCGAGATAGGCTTGGGAAGATAACCCAGCCTGAATTATACGAATTTCTATTATTAGAGAAATTGATAGGTCCGTACCTGTCCTTACAATTCTTTCAGAATCTCCGCTCGTTTCCGTTCGTATTCCTCGGGGTTGAGATAGCCTTGGTCTCGCAGTCGCTCAATATCCTTCAGGCGCTCCTCCGGGAGGCGTTCCGGGGGAGCGAGCGCGGCCTCGCGGAGTTGACGTTTCTCTTGTCCCGTGAGCGGCCGGCCGGCCAAATAGGCCTGAACATACTCCCGGACCGGGTCCAGCAGGGCGCGTGGGAGAGCACCTTCGTCGTCCCCCCCGACCGGCCCCCCATCCGAAACCAGGACGGCACTCCTCCCCTGTGTGGTGTAAATCATAATGTCGTGTTTGGCATACCCGAACCAGTGCTCTTCAAACGGGTTCAACAGATGAACGAAATACGTGCCGCCATGGTGTTTATTGACCGTATTGCGCGCGTGCCAGCCTGCGGCTTTTGCGGCCTGGATCACGAGGGCAGCAAGTTGCTCCGCGGGGATAGAAAACTCAATGGCCTGATTGTCGTCCGACCAGATGCCCCCTGGGTCCAGCTTCCCTTCTTGGGCGAGCTGTGCCACTGGCGTATGGGTTGGCGCAGGCGGGAGATCTGGTGTCAGGGTTTCGGCGCAGCCGGCGAGGCATAGACTGATGATTGTCAGGTGACGCATGTCGCCCCTTCAGACAAATTGCAGAAACAGGGTCAGAATGCCCAAAAAGGACAAAAAGCCAAAGATATCGGTGCACGCGGTCACAAACACGTTTGAGGCCACCGCCGGATCAACCCCCAGGCGACGGAGAGTCAGGGGGACCATACTCCCGACAAAGGCCGCAATGATCAGGTTGGCCAGCAGCGCCAGCGCCAGCACGACACCCAGTGTGGCATCACCCTTCCACAGATAGGCAACGATGCCGGCCGCACAGCCAAGGGCAAGACCATTGCCCAGCGCGATGGTCAGTTCCTTGACTAACACCCGCTTGGTTTGGGTCAGTGGGACTTCCCCAAGCGCAATACCCCGCACGATAACGGTCAGCGTTTGCACGCCGGCATTCCCGCCTTGGGCTGCGACAATCGTCATAAAGGCCGCGGCAATGGCAATCTGCTGAATCGTTCCTTCAAAGAAGGCAATGACCAGAGCACTCAGCGTAGTGGTCACCAAATTGAGTGCCAGCCAGGGCAAACGAAGACGGATCGACTGCCAAGGCGAGTCCAGCACCTCTTCCTCTTCATCCAGACCGGCGAGCTTATAAATGTCTTCCGTCGCCTCCTCTTCCATGACATCCACCACGTCATCAACCGTAATCCGTCCGAGTAAGCATCCCTCGCCATCGACCACGGGCAGAGAAATCAGGTCATATTTTTTAAACATCTGGGCGACCTGTTCCTGGTCCAGGTCAACCCGAACCGAAATGACCTGCTGGTCCATGACGGTTTCGACGAGATCAGACGGGCGGGCGAGAATGAACTTCCGGAGGGGGAGGACGCCGACGAGGTGATTGGTGTTACTCACGATAAAGACACTGTGGATATCCGGGATTTCATCGCTCCGACTGCGAATCATCTCAGTAGCCTGGTCGATACGCGTCCCTTGGGACACGGCCATATACTCGACCTGCATGATTCCACCGGCGGTATCCTCGGGATAACGCAAGAGTTGGGTGACTTCGTCGGACACGTCCTGCGGCACTTCTTCGAGAACCGCTTGGGCGCGGCGGGCCGACAGGGAGGCCAACAGATCGGTGGCATCATCAGAGTCAAGATATTCGACCAAATCTCCCAGCCCGTCATCCGACAGGCGTGCAACGAGACCGTCTTTGGTGTGGGCGGAAACGAGGCTTAAGACTTCGGCTGCCTGCGGGGCGGCCAGAAAGCCAAATACCTTGTACTTTACCTCGGGCTCTTCCAGCACATTCAACAACTCTGCGGTGTCCGCCGGATGCAGGCCGGCGACCCCCGTCCGCACAATCTCGTCCTGACCCAACTCGGCCTGAATGACGAGATGTTCGAGGGAGGGCGGTTGCGGGGAGCCCTGAGGCGGGGCCGCTGCAACCGGCGGATATGTCGTCTGCGCTTCCATGCATCGTCTCGCTTCAAAGAGGAAACGTGCCCTCCAATGATAGAGAGATGCTGGACACGTTTCCTCTTTTCGTCCGAACTGTAGCTGCCAAATCACAAAAGATGAATGGCCTGGAATGAGATGACAGCGTCCTGAACGGGTGCAGCCTGGCAGCGTCACATATTTTTCATCGCAGCGTCACAATGTTGTCATACAACGAGGAGACATAGGGGGAAGAAATGCTACTCTTACCCCCCCGCGCTGCCAGGGCATGTTGATCCTCCTCCCTAGGATCGCACGCCCCGGCAGCGCCCCCCTTAGTGTCTTGAACTCTATATGCTGCACGAAATGCTGCACGAATAACCAGACTGTCACTGAGCTGTCACTCAGGTGTAAAATCTCCCCGATAAGACAGAGAACGCTATCCCTACCCCCTGGTGCTGCTAGGTGCCGTGTCGATCTCCCTCCCTAGGATCACACCCCCTGGCAGCGCCCCTTCCTCTCGCTCCTCTGAACTCGTATCGGTTCGTGTAGCGCAGGATTCGGGTATTCTCTACGGGGTTGCTATTCAGCGTGCTGAGCTTATATCTATCGTTGTCGGATCGTACACTGGATGTTTGATAGTAAGATGGAAGACAAGCCTTTCATTAACCGTGAGTTGTCCTGGCTCGAATTCAACCGACGCGTGCTTGAAGAAGCCTTCGACGAGAGCGTCCCCCTGCTCGAACGCGTCAAGTTCATGGCCATATTCAGCGCCAATATGGACGAATTTTTTATGGTCCGGGTGGCGCGGCTCAAGCGGCGGATCGTTCAGGGCGACCTGGAGGCTGGTCCGGATGGCATGACCCCGGCCCAGACGCTGACCGCGATCTCAAAGCGCGTCCATGAGCTTGCCGAGGAACAACACCGGGGTTTTCTGGAGACCATTCAGCCACAACTGGAGGCTGAGGGGATTCATATTACCCGTCCGGAAGAGTTGAATACCGAGCAGAGCCATTTTCTGGAAGACTTCTTTCGTCGGATCCTGCTGCCGGTTGTCACGCCGCTGGCGATTGACCCCGGCCATCCCTTTCCCCACCTCGGCAACCGTTCCCTGTGCCTGGTCGCGGCCCTGCGCTCAGCCGGGACCTCGCGTCTGCCCCAGACCAAACTGGCCGTTGTTCATATTCCCAGCCAGGTCGTCCAGCGCTTTATTGCCCTACCGGCTCCGGCCGGCAAGCATATCTTTATCCTGCTTGAAGATGTGGTGCGGCTGTATTTGCCCCGCCCGTATCACGGCTATGAGATCCTGTCGTGTCATGCCGTCCGGGTGACGCGGGACGCAGACTCCGCCCTGGCACTCGGCCGAACCGAAGATCTCCTCACGAGTATCGAAGAGAGCGTGCGCGACCGGCGCATGGGGACCGCGGTGCGGCTGCAATACGACTCCGACCTGCCGCAGAGTGTTCTCAATATGTTTATTGATGAACTCGACCTGCGCCCCGAAGATCTGTACGGCGGTGAGGGTTTTACCGCTTTTACTGACCTGTTTCAGCTCTATGGAGCCGTGGACCTGCCGCAGCATAAAGACCAGCCGTGGACGCCCCTCTCGGTCCCGGCCTATGAGCAAAAGCCGGATATGTGGAGTGCGATTCGGGAGGGCGACATCCTGGTGCACCATCCCTACCAGTCTTTCGATGTGGTGACGCGCTTTGTAGAAGAGGCCGCGACCGACCCGAATGTCCTAGCCATTAAAATGACCCTCTACCGGGTCAGCCCGACTTCGCCTATTGCCCAATCGCTCACGCGGGCCGCAGAAGCGGGGAAAGAAGTGGCCGTCCTGGTCGAACTCCGCGCCCGTTTTGATGAGGAAGCCAATATTACCTGGGCGCGCGCGCTCGAAGAGGTCGGCGCCCATGTGGTGTATGGCCTGGTCGGCTATAAGACCCACTGCAAGGCCTGCCTGGTGGTACGGCGTGAGAGCGCGGGCATCCGTCGCTACTGCCATCTCGCAACCGGTAACTATAACGTGAATACGAGCGGCATCTACGGCGACTTCGGTCTCTTTACCTGCCGCGAGTCCTTTGGCGACGATCTTACCGACCTGTTTAACCTGTTAACCGGCTATACCCGCCCGCAGGCGTTTCATCATCTCCTGGTCGCTCCCACGCGTATGCGGGAGGGGATGATTGAACGGATTCGGCGCGAAGCGGAACACGCCCTGGAGGGCAAGCCAGCCAGAATCATTGCCAAGATCAACAGTCTGGTTGACGCGGCCATGATCGAGGAGTTGTATACCGCCAGTCAGGCGGGAGTGGAAATTGATCTCATTATCCGTGGTATCTGCTGCCTACGGCCCGGACTGCCGGGCATATCCGAACGGATTCGGGTGATTTCGATTATCGATCGCTACCTCGAACACGCCCGCATCTTTTATTTTCATAATGGTGGCGAAGCCGAATATTTCCTCTCCTCGGCCGACTGGATGCCGCGCAATCTGGACCGCCGCGTCGAAGTCGCCTTTCCCATCCTTGATCCTCATATCCAGGACCAGCTTTTTGAAATACTCAGCATTCAACTGGCCGACACGGTCAAGGCGCGTGCAGTTTTGCCTGACGGACGCTCCAAGCGGCTGGAGCCCGACCCACTCTCTCCTGTCCGCTCTCAGCAACGCCTATACGAATTTACCAAGGCCCAGTCCGACGCCCAGATGCCGGTCGAGGAAGAGATCGACCTGGACGGCCTCCAGCCCTTTGAAGAGTAGCGCCTTCCCCTCAAAAATCCCCTCCCTGGAGGGGTGCCGCGTAGCGGCGGGGTGGGTTCCTGCCTCGCCGGCACTGGCACTGCTAGAGCGTTTCCCGACAGGCTCCCGTCATGCCGGACGTGATCCGGCATCCAGAGACGAGGGGTCGCAAGACCGTAGGGCAGATATTCCTTGTGCAACGCTTGACATGCTTAAGGATTCCAGGAAGGGTTTCATTTCAAAAATTCAAAGGGAGGTAATGAATATGGCCGATAACACTCAGGCGGACACATTAAAAAACAAAGAAGATAAGACTCAAACACAAGCGAGAAATGCTGCGGAATCCCAAGCCGCCGCACAAGAAGTCGAAGAGGCTATAAAAGAAGTCAAGGCAGCCCAGAGCGATACAAAAGCCGCCATCGACAAAGCCGAAAACGATGCAAAAGCCGCCATCAACAAAGCCGAAAACGATACAAAAGCCGCCATCAACAAAGCCGAAAACGATACAAAAGCCGCCATCAACAAAGCCGAAAACGATACAAAAGCCGCCATCGAAGATGCCCGGATCAAGGCGAAGACAGCTACCGGGCAAGCTCAAACCATAGCAAAGAAGGCTATCGAAGACGCTCGAAGCGCTACAGAAGCCGCTATCCAGCAGGCTCAAACCGCTACGGAGGCCGCTATCAAACAAGCTCAAAGCGCTGCGGATATAGCTATCAAACAAGCTCAAACCGCTACAGATATAGCTATCAAACAAGCTCAAAGCACTGCGGATACCGCTATCCAGCAAGCCCAAGCCATAGCGGAAAAAGCTATCGAGGAAACCCAAGCCACCCTAGATAGAGAAAAAGCTGCCCTGGAAAAAGAAAGAGCCGCCCTAGATAGAGAAAAAGCTGCCCTGGAAAAAGAAAGAGCCGCCCTTAGGTAGCCACTGCGCTTGATGGGCAAATCTGCCAAAGCTCAAATTTTTGGTGCCATCAAAAATGAATAATCAGGACACAAGCGGGCCTGCCGAAGCCCGGGATGCAAACTGGAGACTATCGGCAGCCCAACGCCGGGCTACCCAGGCCAAAGATCGAGTCGTAGGCCGAAAAATATCGGCGGCTCAACGCCGAGCTAGAGAGGCTGAAGAACGAGTCACAAAGGCTGCCCAAGAAGGGGTAAAATGGAGAATTTTGAGATTTTTCGCCTATCCCACAATAGCAGCCTGGACGGCTTTATTTTATGTCGTGATTTCCTCTATAGGGGTGACCTATAGCTGGGCTTTTTATATTCAATTTGATGACATCTCTATTTTTAAATTCTTTAATACGCCAGATTTCCTGCTCAGCGCTTTTCGGGACATAAAGACGCTGATCATCGGAGTCAGCGCGGCCTTGGTCGCTATCGGCATCCTTGTCTACCGTGTCTATAACTCAGGCGTTTATAATGCCTATAAATTTGATAGGGATAGATACAGGAGCGAACAGAGGTCCCGAATCAGATGGGAAGCAGCCCTTTTACCGTTTATTACCCTGCTGTTTATCTTCCTGATTAGCCTCTTTTTCTTCCCGTGGAACTGGTCTGAGCATCCTCTCAGTATGGTGTTGCTCCATCTGATGAGCATCCTCATCCTTATCCCTCTTATCTCCAGCAGACTTTTTCGTGACCTCCTTGGAGAGGAACGGGAGACCCAAATCAGATGGGAAGCAGCCCTTTTACCGTTTATTACCCTGCTGTTTATCTTCCTCATTGGCATCTTCCTCTTCTCGTGGGACTGGTCTGAGCATCCTCTCAGTATGGTGTTGCTCCATCTGATGAGTATCCTCATCCTTATCCCTCTTATCTCCAGTAGGCTTTTTCGTAACCTCCTTGGAGAGGAACGGGAGACCCAAATCAAATGGGGAGGCAGATTCCTCGCCAGCATTCTCCTGGTAGAGGGTATCGTTATCCTC
Source organism: Desulfurellaceae bacterium bin18 (assembly GCA_002238415.1). Lineage (GTDB taxonomy): Bacteria > Desulfobacterota > Binatia > Bin18 > Bin18 > Bin18. The sequence goes on from MPMI01000031.1 coordinate 42,781, forward strand.
CCCTTCCTGTCGGGCGTGGATGATAGCAAGGCTGCATTAGAAAAGGACACGCGTCCCGTCCAGGTCGCGCTTCGTCGAGGCGCGTCTGAAGCCAGAATACTCCCTCCAGATCGCACCTTACTGCTTGGCACGACGAGTAGTTTTCACATTTTCTATGAATGCGCGGAGGCACTGAAGAATGCGGATGGAACCCCTAAGAAGTGCGGAGAAAACGGGCAGCCATTCGTCATACCAACCACCAACATCGCCTCCCTGGAGTTCAAGCCGAAAGAGGATTTACCTCCTCATGTCGGCTCGCCCGTTAGCCTCGAAGCAATCGCTGAGCTTGATAGAATAATTAAGAAGCTTAAGTCTGAGGAGATTAATGTCCCCGCCGCAATCATTCAGATCAATAGCATAATCGCTTCTTTTAACAGGAGCAGTGAGACTCATACGAAATTAATTATCCCAAAAATTGAGAGTCCCGAACCCGAAAGCACTGCTCATCTCGGTCCAGATCAAATTGCCACGGCAGTTGTTGCCTTTCAGTCCTATTTGGAAGGGAAGACACCAATCACTCATCTCAATGAAACAATAAGGAATCTAACAGATGTGCCCGACTCTGATTTGGCTCAAATTGCCGAGGCAATCGAGAATCTCAACATCCCCGGAATCCAAAATTACTGTGCATCCGACTTGGAAGAGGTAGGGATTATCGGACCTTTTTGCGAAGGGAAACATGACCAACTAGAAAAAGGAACTCCGAAGAAGTGTACGGATCACCTTGTTACCCCGGACAAATTGGAGAATCATTTTAAGGATAAAACGCCCCAGCACCTCATGCTGGTTGGACGGGTAGATAAGACTCGATTCAGTGAGGAGAAGTGGGAATTCTACGGCGCGCAGATAAGACTAGCCCGAGCTCGGGCAGAATGGGTGCACGGCGAGCTATTGAAAAAATTTCCAAAACAGATTGATCCCCAACAGATTACTTTACGAACTGCCGGTCCTCGGTATGTTGGGGAAGACCGCGCCCTCGACCGCAGTGTCGAAATCTGGGCCTGCTGGGCTTCCAAACAGGCACAATCCGAAGAAGAGTCTGCCGGTTAGCCCCCGTGGCGGTTTTTGCCCACCCCAAAAAATTCGTCCAGGAGGGTTGCCCCCTCACTCCACCCCCGTAATCACAAAGTTTTGTTGCTCCTGCCGCCACTCAACCGTCACGGACTGCCCAGCAGAGGGAAAACCATCGAGTTCGTACTCTCCAGAGAGTCCCTTTGGGAAATCATCATCCAGTCCCAGCGTCGTCACAAAAACTTTACTCCAAGCAAACGCTTCCGTTTCATCGTCTGCAAAGGCCTTTACAGTATGCCATCCATCTCCCAACAAGTTCCAGTTCCACAAAAGTCCAAACCCATTGTCACTGTCTCCACACACCCCTTTGGTATCGACTCGACTTGTCCCCGAACCCGCTTGTGTTGTACTCACTTCCCCCGTATTTCCATTGGTAATCTCGATTTTGATCGCCTTGGCCGTACAATGCCACCCTGAAATGACCTCCACCCCACTATGGGCCGAACCAGGGGCCGGATTTCCCAAAGTTCCAACTTTATAACTTACCGTTCTTCCTGCATTTTTTGGTTTTGTTCTCTTAGAGGCAATCACAAAATTCTGCCGTTCCTGACTCCACTCCAAGTTCGTACTCTTCCCCTCGCTAGGGAAGTTGTGTACCGTATATTCACCACTCAGTCCCCTTGGAAAATCTCCAAGCCCTAGTGTTTGTACCGTCACTTTGCGTTCTCCCAAAAGAACCGAATCGACAAAAACTCTCACCGTATGAACACCGTCTCCCAACAAATTCCAATTCCACAAGAGTCCAAATCCATTGTCACTGTCTCCACAATGAGGCCGAGTATCGATTCGCTCAGTCCCCACCGCGGCAGGAAACTCCCAGATTCGGCCATCGGCAAGTTCAAACTCAACCATCACTTCCTTGGCCTCACAGGCCCATCCCGAAATCAACCCAACGCCACTTTGAGGGGAATCAGGGGCCGGATTTCCCAAGGCCGCTACCAAACTTGTATCACGAGGCCCATCCCGAAGAAGCTCCATGATAACACGCGTATTGTTTAGGGCCTTCACCGCATCCGCTGGCCCAGCTCGACCTGTCTCCCTTGAGGAACTCGGCACGCCTAAGGGGTCGCCACCAACAGCAGGATAACTCTGGCGCGGATTGGAGAAGCGAAGAATTCTCGAGCAGTAAGCTCCATTGTTGTCTTGGCAGAGAGAACCATACGCCATAATGGTTATCCAAAGCGCAGACTCAGGAGCATTGGGGCGGAGTGCTTCTAGGTTGACATACCCGTAAGCATAAGGATAGACCGCCCCTTCACAGCCAGCCTCATAACGATCGTGTTGAAGCCCCATCAGATGGCCTAATTCGTGGACAAATGTACTCGTATTTACAGAGGCAACAGCGAATGCGAGTTTGCTATGATATTTTATAAGAGAACTCATGCTTCCCCCAAATTGGGGCAAGGCCTCTTTTTTTAAATTCTTAAGGACATAGCCCCTCCCCTCGCCCACTGAGTGCAATAACACCGAAATATCTGCTTGAGTCCGATTGCGAACGGTATGAATCCCATCCAAATGGCCATCTCTGGGATGTTGAAAGCGGTCTAAGTCAACATCAATATCATCCGCTTCATAGCTGATCTCTCTGGCGGCAACCAATCTAAGACTTTGATGAACGCCGCTTTCTTTATAGCTCCGATTGGACTCTGCAATCAGCAAACCGATCTTTGCCTTAACTTTTTTTGTTCCACCAAGTTTTGCACGCAGCTTAGACGTGTAAAAAACAGCGATATCTATAGTAGAGTGAGCTTTAACTTGCTCGGCCGTAGCGGTGGGAGGTGCTTGCCGCAGCGACAATGTTCTCCTCTCTAGTTTCTGGTTCTCGTCTTCATGAAGGTCTGGGTGAAGTTCTGGCGAAGAACAATCGGGCGCATCTTCTTCCACTTCCCGAATGGCATACTCCCCATCCTCCCACGATTCGATGTGATAGGTTCTCGCTGGCAATCTGACCGTGCCAAAGACAATTTTTCCGTTGACAATCAAGGCAACCGTTCCGAGAGGTTCGTCGGCAATTCCCCCCACCAGCGAGTAACCCCCAGAAAAGGCCTTATCGGTGCTATCTATAACGGCCGTAACAATTTTGTCCTCAAACAAATTTAAACGCAAAGTCGTACTTGAGGGAGAATTGGGTTTTGTAAGCGTGTCTCGGGCACTTTGAAGTTGTTTAAAGTCAATATCGACGATTCGACGACGGATAGTTTCCTCTGCAAAAGGCCTATCGGAATCAGAGGGTTCGAGGGGAATAAAAAGGTCGCTGGCATAAGCGTGGGAAATTAACAGTAGGGTCAGCAAGCTGGCAAGCAGAAGAATAGTGTGTGCGGAATTTTTCATAACTGCTTATCCTGAAGTTCTCAGGCTATAATTTCACACAGTAAAGAAGGGCAACATTTTTGGGCCTCGTCTCAGCATCTCCCGTAAGTCCTGTTGTCCCATTACCACCCGTAGGTTTTGCCCTCTCGTGACCGTCACCAGGCCCAGAATCGTAGGGTATCGCCGCATCGTAGCCATGAGTGTGTTTCTTAAACGTATCCTCCTGATAACTACCGGGATTCCGTTCTCCATCGGGATCGACCTCCGATCCGCTACGATCGATACCTCTGACAAAACGCCCATATGCTAATTTATATTCTTCCCACCCTTCGGGGGGACAATCTTCACTCTCAAACGCTACTACGGCTTTACTAGGAACGGAAACAATGGCTGGAATTTTGCCTATCAATCCGACTAACCAGAGTATTACCAAAACTCCTAATGCTGTAATGATCCCAGTTACTATTTCTCTCATAAGATACTCCTCTCTCCCTTTCTCGATAACATTGGACATTTCTACGCTCTTTTGCTTTTCAGAAAAAATGGGGGAGTGGTTCAGTGTGCGTTGTCAGCCGTTGTTTCTGTTGGGGCAAAAATCCCCAAAGGGACCAGTCTCCTGCCCCCCCCTCCGCCGCCCTCTGGGCACGGCTGCGGCACAAAGGGGGCGGGTCTCACTGGTCAGACGGGCCGCACTATACCTAATTATGCCGGCCCTGTCCCTAACAAATGATAGTAAAATTCCCCTGCTCCATGCCTGCTCTCTTGGTGTCTGAGCGGGCGGGCCGCGTCAGGCCGCGCCCTGCCGAATGGCGATAGCCTCGCGCAGACCGTCAAGCAGCCCTTCGAGGTGAGCCATACGCTCGCGCAGTTCGGCGACCTGCTGCTCCAGGGCCGTAAACCGCTGCTCCAAGGCCGTAAACCGCTCGTCAAAATACTGACGCTGCGCCGCCAGTTCGGCGCTGAAGTCCCGGCGCTGCGCGACCAGTTCCCGGCGCTGTTCTGCCAATTCGGCACGGATGACCCGCTGCCCGCTCAGCATCAACCCGGCCAGGGTCGCCCCTACCGCCACGACGGCTATCAGGACTCCGATCAGTTCGACACTCATACCGTTTCCTCCGGTATACAAACCGGCGTTGCGCGAGGCATATACAGCCGATTATCACCAATAGGAAGGGCGAGGCAATACGGCGCAGGGCGTACCACACGCATACTGCCCCTGACATCAACTCGGGTGCAGCGCAGCGCCGGGTACATTGAAACCCTGGCGGAAATCCTCTAGCGTGCAGAACGATGTTCGAACGAATATGGGTCCTATGCTTGAGCCTCGTGCTGCTGGGCGTATGGGGATGCTCGGCAACCCTCAGACGTCCCTCGGCCAAAGAATATTATCAGCAGGCAACTGACTCTTTCACCGACGAGGACTATCTGGGGGCTTCCGATCAGTACCAGGAGTTGCTGGATCAATATCCGCTCAACCCGTACGCTGAGGAAGCCCAACTCAAAGCGGCCTATGCGCTGTTTATGGAAGAAAATTACGCCGAAGCCGTTGCGGCCTTTAAGGACTTTGAGCGGGCCTATCCGACCAGTCGGCATATGCCGTTTGTCAAATATTTTCTCGGCATTACGAACTATAGCCAGGTTCGCTCCAAGGATCGCGATCAGGCGGTCACACGCCGAGCGGACGGATTTTTTCAAGAGGTGATAGACCGCTATCCGGAAAGTGCTTTTGTCCTCGAGGCTGAGGAAAAGAGCAAATCGGCGCGGGACATCCTGGCGGCCCACGAATTGATGGTGGCGAACTTCAATGAGCACCGTGGCAATATTACCGCCACAAAAGCACGCCTGCGCAGCCTGATTGAGCAATACTCTGAGACCGACGCCACAGAGGAAGCCTTGGGTCGGCTCGAACAGCTCTTGAACGAAGAGGGCAATGTCGAGTTGGCCGAGCTGGCGGCCCGCGCTCAGTCCGCACGGATAATGAATAGAGAGGCACCCAGCGCGGAAGAGGACAGCCCGGAGGACGAGGCGACCGGCTCGGATGAGCTGCTCGTCGCTGGAGTCGATCCCTTGTTGCTGCTCGTTTCCGAATTGAAAAAACAGGAAGAGGCAGAACGCCTCGCCCGGACGGAAGCGGATGCGGAAAGGCTGGCGGCGGAAAAAGAGGCCGAGCAGGAAGAGCGCGCCCTGGATGATGCCTTTGACGATGACCGGTCCTACGAAGTGGGCGACGATTATCAGGAAGTAGACCTGGAGGCCTTGGAAGCAGAGCGGGCGGCCTTAGAGACTCCCGACATTGAGGAACTGGAATTCGACGTTGAGACAGACGATCTCGGACCCTTGGAACTGACCGAACAGGACGTAAAGAGGGAACGTGTCCTTCCATCAGCCAGAGGTGCTGGACACGTTTCCTCTTTCTCCGACGGGGATGACATTGATCTTTCTGACGACGACATCCTCACCCTTGACATTGAGGAAGACGCTATTGCGCTTGAGGAAGATGCTGAAGCGTTGGAAGCCGCTGGGGTGTTGGACGCTGAAGAAGCAGTTGAGGATGTCGTTGAAGAGATTGCCGGAGGCGAGGACACGACCATAGACGATGAGGTTGAAGTCGGCACAGAGGTCGCCGAGGCAGAACCTGTCCTGAGCCCAGCCGAAGGGGAAGTCGAGGACGACGAAGCAATTGCCGCAGTCGAGCAGAGTGAGCCGGTTGAGCTGAGTGAGTCAGAGGTTGAATACGCTGAAATAGATGAGGAAGCAGTCTCTTCTGACGCTCTCACGAACGGAGATGTCGCACTTGGAACCAGCAGAGAGGCCGTTCTGGGTATTGATATTGAGGAAATAGATTTTGAGTTTGAGGACGAATGAGACCGGGAGCGCGCGCGTTTGTAAGGGGAAAGTCCTGGTAATTGGTGTTGGCGGGCTGGGCTCTCCGGCGGCGTTTGCGCTTGCCCTGGCTGGGGTGGGAACGATCGGCCTGGTGGATTCGGACTGTGTCGAGCTGTCAAACTTGCAACGGCAAATCCTGCACTTTACCCCGGATATTGGCAAGCCAAAGGTCGATTCGGCCAGGGAAAAAATTCAGCAACTCAACCCCTCGACAACGGTGGTGACCTATAACGAGTGGCTGCATGCGGCTAATCTCGCAGATATCTTTGCCGCCTACGATTTTATTGTTGACGGGACGGACGGCGTGGCCACAAAGTTTCTGATCAATGACGGTGCCGTGCTGCTCAACAAACCACTCTCTCACGCCGGCATTGTCCAATTTCACGGTCAGGCATTGACGGTCTTACCCCATCGGACGACGTGTTTGCGCTGCCTGTTCCCGGTCCCGCCTCATCCTGATGAGAATCCCACCTGCCAGGAGGCCGGCATCCTCGGCAGTCTGGGCGGCAGTCTGGGCGGCGTGCAGGCTGCCGAGGCTGTGAAATACCTGAGCGGAGCGGGGGAACTCCTGACCGACCGCTTACTGACCTATGACGCCTTGGCCTTACGCTGGCGAGAGGTCCGGGTGCGCCCCAGCCCACACTGTCCGCTGTGCGGCACGCCGCGGACGATTACGGGCTTACAGCCCGAAGCCTATGAGTTGGAAAGACTCTGCACTCCGGTCTGAATGGAAATCGGGCAGGGTGATTGTCAGACCGGCGCAAAAACGTAACAGTAACGTAACAGTAGAAGCTCGAAAGAGTAGATGAGTGATTCTGAATCAGGAGGGAGTGCATATGAGTGCTCAGGTCCGTATCCCAACCCCGCTACGCCGCTTTACCGGCGGTGCGGAAGCAGTCTCGGCCGATGGAGCCACGGTTGGGGCCTTGGTCGATAGTATAGAGAGTAATCATCCTGGGATTAAGGAACGGTTGTGTGACGAGGCTGGCGAGGTCCGTCGCTTTGTCAATATCTTTGTGAATGGGGAGGATATTCGTTTTATCAACAACCTGGATACGCCGGTGAATGAGGGCGACGAAGTGTCTATCGTGCCTGCTATTGCCGGAGGCTCTTTTTGCCCCCGCCTCGCTACGCTCGGCACCCCCTAGAGAAAAAAGGGGGGGGGTAAAGCGTGTCACTCCTGCCGAAAAGAATAAACGTGTCCTCCCAGGATAGAGAAGAGATGCTGGATACATTTACTCTTTTTCCGACTGAGGGACCGCCGCCAGTCGGCCCCTTGCGTGTTCCGTCGGTTCTGCATCTGATTGGGAATACGCCGCTGCTTGAAATCACCCAGCTGAGTACGGACATTCCTCCAGGCGTCCGGGTCTATGCCAAACTCGAAGGTTTTAATCCCGGTGGATCGGTCAAAGATCGCCCCGCACTGTGCATGCTCCAAAAAGGGATTGAGAACGGCGCGCTGACCCCGGACAAGATTATTCTCGATTCCACCTCCGGGAATACCGGGATTGCGCTGGCCCTGATCGGAGCCGTGCTGGGCTACCCGGTTGAGCTATGCATCCCAGCCAACGTCAGTATAGAGCGAAAAAAAATCATCTCTGCGTATGGGGCAAAAATGATTTTCAGCAGTCCTATGGACGGCTCGGATGGCGCCTTGGAACTGTGTCGGGAGCGGCTGCAAGAGCAGCCCGAGCGCTATTTCAAACCGGATCAATACTTTAATCCACACAACTCACTGGCGCATTACCAAACCACCGGGCCGGAGCTGTGGTGGCAGACCAAAGAGCAGATCACCCACTTTGTGGCCGGCATGGGGACCGGCGGCACCCTGATGGGAACCGGGCGCTACCTGAAGGAGAAAAATTCGGACATTCAGATTGTTGGGGTTGAACCGGATGATGCCTTTCACGGCCTTGAGGGGCTGAAGCATATGGACAGTTCCATTGTGCCCGGCATCTACCATGAGGAGCAGCTTGACCGAAAGATCAGTGTTTCGACTGAAGACGCCTATGAAACGGTGTACCGGCTTGGGAGAGAAGAGGGGGTTTTGGTTGGCCAGTCATCCGGCGCGGCGATGTGGGCGGCGCTCCAGGTGGCCCGTGAGATTGATCGGGGCACGGTGGTGACGCTTTTCCCGGATTTCGGCGACAAATATCTCAGCACCAATCTGTGGATCGGCTGGAAAGAGTATAATCAGCGGCAAGCCAACGCTCGGGTAGAGGGAACAGCGTAACGGAGACATTGGGGTCCATTGGGTCCGTAGGGTCCATTGGGTCCATTGGGTCCATTGGGTCAAGACCCTATAGACCCTACAGACTCAAGAGACCCTACAGACTCAAGAGACCCTACAGACTCAAGAGATATGCTCGAAGACGCCCAGATCGAACGCTATAGCCGGCAGATTATTTTGCCCCAGGTCGGCGGGAGAGGGCAGGAAAAAATCCTTCGGAGTCGGGTGTATGTTGACGGGGACGGGCTGCTCGCGGCAACGGCGCTCTTGTATCTCGTCGCTGCCGGCGTTGGGACTATTGGCATTGCCCGGTCCAAGGCCGCTCCGGTCTTTTCCGCTCTTGCGGAGCAATCCCTCGAACCGGATGAGCAGCTTGTGGCCCACACGCTCAGGCGTCTGAATCCTGATTGTACCATGGTGGTCCATCCGGATGAGGGCGAACACCTGACCTATGATCTGGTTCTGGCCACAACAGATGCCCTGCACGATGAGTGGTACGCTCAGCACAAACCGTTTGTGTGGGGGGCTATCAATGGGGAAGACGCCCGCTTATTCGTAAGTCGGGGTGACAAGGCTGACCGGCCCTGCCTGCGCTGTCTCTTCCCGGAAAACCCACCCCGGCCCTATCGGGCCACCCCTCCGAGGAGGGGAGAGAAAACAGTCCCCTCTTGGGAGGGGTGCCGCGTAGCGGCGGGGTGGGTTCCTGCGGACACGGGGACCGCAGACCCGCTTAATTCTCCATACGCGCTCTTTTTGGGTACCCAACTTGTCACCGAAGTCCTGAAAATCATCCTCCAGCCCGAGGCGGACGGCCAGCCAAAACTGCTAGCCTATACATTCCCGGCGTTTCACTGTACCGAGCAGACGGTTGAGAAGAATCCGCACTGTGCGGTCTGTGCGCCTGATTGAGGAATGGAGAGGAAGACGTGGAGACCCGTAGTCGTCAGCCTGCCTCGAAGGAAGGGAATTCCTATTCCCTCACGCATCTCAAGTGCCTTGAGGCTGAGAGCATGCATATCCTTCGTGAGGTGGCGGCGGAGTTTGATCACCCGGTCATGCTGTACTCCATCGGCAAAGATTCGGCGGTCATGCTGCATCTGGCACGAAAAGCATTCGCGCCGGGGACACTGCCCTTCCCCCTGCTACACGTTGACACGACCTGGAAGTTCCGGGAGATGATCACCTTCCGCGATGCCTATATCAGGCACAAGCTCGGCCTCGACCTCATCGTGTATATTAACCAGGACGGGGTCAAAGCAGGCATCAGCCCCATTACGCATGGGTCCAAAAAACACACCGACGTGATGAAGACGCAGGCCCTCAAACAGGCGCTCGATCAGTATGGATTTGACGCGGCTTTTGGGGGCGCACGGCGGGATGAAGAGAAATCACGGGCCAAAGAACGGGTGTATTCTTTCCGTGACCGTAATCATCGCTGGGACCCCAAGAACCAGCGTCCCGAGCTGTGGAATCTGTATAATTCCACGCTTGATAAAGGCGAGAGTATTCGTGTTTTTCCGTTGTCGAACTGGACCGAGCTGGATGTCTGGCAATATATCTACCGCGAAAACATCCCGATTGTTCCGCTGTACTTTGCCAAGGAGCGTCCGGTTGTCGAGCGCGACGGGGTGCTGATTATGGTCGATGATGACCGTCTACCGCTCAACCCGGGTGAACGGCCGCAGTTGAGAAAAGTCCGTTTTCGCACCCTGGGCTGCTATCCGCTGACGGGGGCGATTGAATCCGAGGCGGACACCCTGCCCCTGATTATTCAGGAAATGCTGCTGGCGACGCAGTCCGAACGGCAAGGTCGCGTCATTGATTTCGACCAGTCCGGCTCTATGGAAGAGAAGAAAAAGGAAGGCTATTTCTAATAGCAACATGTCCCACCAATCCGACCTGATTGCGACCGATATCGAAGCCTATCTCGCCCAGCATGAGCGCAAGGACCTGCTGCGCTTCCTGACCTGCGGCAGCGTGGATGACGGCAAGAGCACCCTGATCGGCCGCCTTCTGTACGACTCCAAGCTGATCTATGAGGATCAGCTTGAGGCGATGAAAAAAGACTCGGTTCGGCATGGCACGACCGACACGGAGTTTGATCCCGCCCTGCTGACCGACGGCCTCAAAGCCGAACGCGAACAGGGCATCACCATCGATGTCGCCTATCGCTATTTTTCGACCGCCAAACGCAAATTCATTATTGCCGACACCCCTGGTCATGAGCAGTACACCCGGAATATGGCGACCGGCGCATCAACCTGTGACCTGGCCATTATCCTGATTGATGCCCGCGCTGGTGTCCTGACCCAAACCCGACGACACAGCTTTATCGTCTCTCTCTTGGGGATCAAGCATATTATTGTTGCCGTCAACAAGATGGACCTAGTTGACTACAGTCAGGAGGTATTTGAACGAATCGTCAAAGACTATACCGGCTTTGCCGCCAGACTCGAGCTGAGCGATGTGCATTTCCTGCCCATGGCGGCGCTGAACGGCGATAACGTGGTACGCAAAAGTGAGCATATGCCGTGGTACACGGGCAGCCCGCTGATGCACCTGCTAGAGCACGTCTATATTGCCTCGGACGCCAATCTGATCGACTTTCGTTTTCCGGTCCAATACGTCAATCGTCCCAACCCGGACTTTCGCGGTTTTTGTGGCACGGTGGCCTCGGGCGTCGTGCGACCGGGCGATGAGGTCATGGTGTTCCCGTCACGCAAAACAAGCCGGGTGAAAGCCATCCATACCTTTGAGGGGGAACTGGAGCAGGCCATGCCGCCGCTGGCCGTGACCCTGACGCTTGAAGACGAGATCGACGTCAGTCGCGGAGATATGTTCGTTCACCCCAATAATATTCCCCTCATCGCCACGCGCTTTGAAGCCATGCTGGTCTGGATGGCCGAAGACCCCCTGCAGCCCGACAAGCAGTATTTTATTAAGCAGACCACCAACACGACGCCTGGGGTCATTACCGACGTGCGGTATCGTATAGACGTGAATACCCTCCACCGGGAAGACGCCGCACAACTGACACTCAATGAAATCGGACGGTGCGCCTTTGCGCTCGAAAAGCCGATTGCCTGTGACCCCTACCGCAAGAATCGTGCGTCCGGTGCGTTTGTCGTCATAGACCGCCTGACCAATAACACGATCGGCGCCGGGATGATCATCGACCGAAATCAGTCTTTTGGGTCTGTTGGGTCTTTTGGGTCTGTTGAGTCTGTTGAGTCTGTTGGGTCTGGACTCAATGGACCCAATGACTCAATGGACCCAACGAACTCAACTATGCGTGAGCAGGCCCTGCAACAGCACGCGCTCACGGTCTGGCTGACGGGTTTGTCCGGCTCCGGAAAATCGTCCATTGCGGAACGGCTTGAGCAGCGTCTGCATACGGAAGGGTTCCACGCCTATCGGCTCGATGGCGATAATCTGCGCCTGGGCTTGAATCGGGACTTGGCATTTTCCGCAGCGGACCGCGCAGAAAATATCCGCCGCATTGCCGAAGTCGCGCGGCTGTTTAACCAAGCCGGGCTCATCGTCCTGGTATCGGTTATTGCCCCCTTTTACGCAGACCGGCACCACGCGGCAGAAATTATCGGCGCGGACCGCTTTTTTGAGGTATATGTGGATACCCCGCTTGCAGTGTGCGAGGCGCGTGATGTGAAAGGGCTGTATCACAAGGCGCGGGCCGGAGAGATTCCAGACTTTACCGGCATCTCCTCTCCCTATGAACCGCCGCCAGCGCCGGCGCTCCGGCTGGCGACAGTTGGCCACACCGTCGAGGAATCGACCCAAGCCGTGTTCCAGGCGATCATGGCTCGTATCCGGCTGTAGGCGACTCCCTGTCTGCCCGCCTTATACATATTTTCTTGAGGAGGAGTCTGGATGTTGAAGAGTCTGTTGAGTCTGTTGAGTCTGTTGAGTCTGTTGAGTCTTGCCCCCAACGACGCAAGAACCCAACCGACCCAAGAAACCCATTTAGATTTCCGGACGCCAACCCAAACGGTAGAGGAGCAGTTCCTTTTTCTGCGGAAAGGTATTCAGGCAGAATATTTTTCGCGCGAAGTCGGACAAGACTGGGATCAGATGGTGTTCTGGCCGCACGGGGCCGTTCGCCCAACCCATCTGGTCGGCTGCATTGAAGAAGTCCTCGACTGTTTGAGCGGCACCTGTGGCGAGTCTTTTGTCGTTGGGGATAAACTGACACCGAGTGTCCAGGTCATTGACTTGCAGACCCGGGCGGTCACCACCCTGGTGCGCGGGATGACGATTTGCGATGGGATCCGTACCACACCGTGGGGCACGGTGGTCGCAACGGAAGAGGACTTCGTCAGCGACACCGGGGCGGTGTATGAAATCCTGGACCCGCTGACGAATGACGAGTTTACCATTCTTGAGCGAGGCAGTGGCACTGCGCCGGCCCGGATTGTGGATCAGGCCGGCCGGGACGCCTCGGACCGCATTATCAAACGCACGGCCTTTCCCGTGATCCGCTACGAAGGCTTTCTCGTGCATGAAACCGGCGTGGTGATTGCGGGCGATGAAGAGCGACCCGGCAGCTATGAGCCGGGCGATACTGATGGCGGCGCAGTGTATAAGTTCATCCCGACCAATCTGTACGACCCCGACACCGGTCATATTGCGTCCCTCGATCAATCTCCCTTGATCGAAGGCACAACATACGCGCTGCAAGTGTCGTGTCGGGAGGACCAGCAGCAGTTCGGTCAAGGCTGCGAGATTGGCAACGGCGCCTGGATTCCACTCACGCCAGCCGGCGCGTCCGAGGTCAGTCTTGATGAGGGCGAAACTCGCATTGGTCGCGAGGCGGCCTATGCGGTTGGGGCAACGGCCTATTACCGCCCCGAAGACCTCCATCGTGACCCGATGTTCAGCGACCCTGACCAGCCTGATGCCATTCGCTTCTGTTTTGCCGTCACCGGGAACCATGTCGCAAGCAACTACGGGGAGGTGCAGTGCGCGATTGATCGGGATGTGACCACGGCAACCGGGACAACGGGAGAAATCGTGCTGAACCGCTTCATTGAAGGTAGCCCCGAATTCAGTCAGCCGGATAATCTGGCCTTTCAGCCGACAACGGGGGTGCTGTTTGTTGTCGAGGACAATGGGACGAGCCAGGGCAATAGCGATATATGGGCCTGTCTGCCGGACGGCGCGGACGACGATATCAAGTCTGACGGTTGTGTGCGGTTGCTCAAAATTGCCGATGGTTCTGCCGAGTCAACCGGTTTTCTTTTCACGCCGGATGGGACTGAAGCGTATTTTGCGATCCAGCATAGTGCCGACGGCAATATGCCCTTGGTGGATGATTTTCGGACCGATGACCTCATCCGGCTGTCAGGGTTTCGGGTCAGACCCATGAAGTATGATTTTGGCGCACGGACAGCGTACCGTCTCGAAAGGCAATCCTACCGATATTTCGGTTTTGGAACCGAAAACCAAATCGAGTAGCGGAGATGAGTCTTTTGAGTCTGTGGAGTCTTTTGAGTCTGTGGAGTCTCTTGAGTCTGTGGAGTCTCTTGAGTCAAGACCCAATGGACCCAATGGACTCAATGGACCCAATGGACTCAATGGACCCAATGGACCCAATGGACTCAATGGACCCAATGACCCAACCGACCCAATGGACCCGTACTTCGGTCCAAAAGGTCGAGCTGCTGAAAGGCTGGACGGCGGTGTTGCCGCCCCGCTCCCCCGGATCGGGAATAGTCGGCGTCTATAACCCCGAGGCGGTGATTCCGCCGCAATGCTATACCCGGACCGAGGGCCGCTTTAATCCGTGCTACGTCTGTCATCAAAATCATATCCCGGGCCGTGAAAATCGGATGAACGACGCCCGTTTGCAGCGGGCGTACAGTTTTAGTCAGGCCGGACAAACCAACCGTTGGCGCAATCTGTTTGAAGACCGGACGCAGCGGGTCGCCGCCATGAGTGACAGGGCCATACAGGCGTGGATTAACCACGATAATTTTTCCGAACTGGCCGGCCGCTTGGAGGCGGTTCACTTTCGAGGCTATATTCCCCGACTTCAAAACCTGTCTGATGGGGTAGCCGCCTTTGATGAAGAGGGTTTTGCCAAGGATGGCAGCCATTGGGTGGCTTTTAGCTATAAGCCCTTTCCAAGTACGTTTTGGCCGACCAATGGGTCTACCGATGATGTCATGATCCGCTTGCCGGCCAAGTTTCGGCACATCCAAGACGGGGTCTATTCGCGCGAAGTGTATAAGGCAAATCTGGCGATTCTCGAAGCCGCGATTAAGGGCTTTGATAGCATTGGCAGCCTGCCCATTGATGAGACCCAACTCGGCCAGGACCTGAATGAAGACGGAGCGCTCGGCCGCATTCACGCCCTCACCCGCCCGGCAACCTATGTGGGGGCGGCGAGTCATACGCGGGTTGAACCGTATGTCTATCCCCACCGGACGGAATTTCTGCATACCGTACGCTATGTCGGCGTCGGCGCGGACGAGAGCATCACGAATACGCGGCGGATGAAAGAAGTGCGGTATATGCGGAAGCGGGATTTCCTGTCTAAAACGATCCTCGCCCATTATTACGACGAAGAGTATCAGGAAAAGCTGGAAGGCACGCTGCCTCATTATCCGGACCGCGGTCATGCGGGTCTGTACAATAAAATGGGCTGGCTGCTCCAGGGGTTTATCGAAGACAAGGACGGCCGGCTGCGCTTCAATACCTACGAAGAGACCATGTTCTGCATGGGCTGCCATAACACGGTTGGCTCTTCGATTGACAAGACGTATAGCTTCCCGCGCAAAATCGACGGGGCCGCCGGCTGGGGCTATATCAATCTGCGCGGCATGCCGGACGCGCCCACCATGAACGAGCAGCAAGGGGAAATCCTGACCTATCTTGAACGCGTGGGTGGCGGCACCGAGTTTCGCAATAATCCGGAAATGGCGGCGCGCTGGTACCATGCGGACGGATCGGTCAATTACGCAGCCGTTGCCGCGGCACGGGATGTCTACGAGCTGATTACCCCATCCCCCGCACGAGCCTTATTGCTCAACAAGGCCTATAAGCTCATTGTCGAAGACCAGGACTATATCTACGGTCGTGACACGACGCTGCGCCCGCCGGCAAATGTGTACGAGTACGTTGATAACACTACCGCCCCGACACTCCCACCGGACAAAATCCATACCTGGGATATTCGCCTCAATTGGGCGGCGGGCAGCGCGGAGGCAATGGAATAGAGTGTTTCACGCTACGTTGTCGCCCTGCCAGTCCGCCCTCGTCGGGCAGGACACGGGCCTGCCCCAAACGGCCGGGGAGGGGATGGGGGTGACTCCCCGCCTGGGAGCGCGGCCCTCCTGGCCGCCGCCTTGGATCGTGCTCCACGCCTGACGGCCTCTGATAAGTCGTCACTCCTGCACGGGCGGAGGCCGCCCGCCTTTCTCTTGACAGAGGCCGGCGGAACACTCATCATTCCGCTTATGGCCGCACTCGCTTTCGACACCCTCAAGGCTGCCAAGGCGCTTCGGGCGGCTGGCTTTGACGATGCCCAGGCCGAAGCGGTGATTTCTACGGTCGGTGACGCGGTTGGCGGAAATGTCGCTACCAAGGCCGACCTCCAGGACCTCGAATTGCGCATCACCCATCGATTTGAATCTCTTTACAAGCACCTGCGGGCCATGTCAGTCGGGATCGTCACTGCCGTTGTCGCGCTGATGAAGCTGCTCTGATGTCGCCCATACGGATCGTGTGACAACACGAGAAGACATCCTTAAAGAATCCCTAAACCCGCTTTAACCCAGCTTTCGTAGCTGCCTGTACGGCAGTGAACCGAGAGCAAATCACGCTGCTGTGTAGCACGTCTCTCTCCTCCTTGAGGAGGGCGGGCTTCCAGCCCGCATAGCGGCCGGGAGGGCCGCCCTTCCAGGAGGGGAGCCATCACCGTAGCCGAGAAACGCTACATCAGCCGTGAAGGGCTTACCTTCGACCGGCGGCGGCAAGTCCTCTATCTGACCCATGGTGCCGCTGGAATTGGGCTAGGTGTCAACACCCTTTCAACGAGCATCATTAAAGAGGCTCATCAGGCGAAAGGCATCGGACACGGTAAGCCCGACCTCGGTTAGCACTGCGGCGGCTTCCTCTTTTATCTTCCCATCAATGCGGGCTCAGATCACTTCTTTCATAACCAGGACCCCACTACAGTGGTCATGCGGCGAATCTGAAGACCGGCAAGGGAATGGACGTTGTGGCTTTGGCTTCGCCATGAACCATCAGGCGGACCTTCTCTGCCGTCTCACGGCTGAAGGTTTGCTCTCCGCACCTGCCGCACACCACAGCCGGGATACCACCGACCAGGATATATTGCCCATCAACACGAAAGACCTCGTCAACGAGTGCCTCCCGATTCTCCTCGGCATGACAGACTGCGCATGTAGACATGTCATCTCCTTCTGGAGTAGTCGATCCATTCATTCGGGCTTGGCTCATACAACGTTATGATTCTCACCAACTCGGTATCTGCAAGGGACACTTGAATGTGTAACGGTTTCTCCGTCAAGGTGAAACCCAAGAGGAGGCAACTCGGAGAATATTTATCACTTGGATAGTCCTCTATGACAGTTGCGTGAAGTCCGGCTTGCCTGATTTCCTGTTCGCTAATGTTTCTTTCAACAACACGCCTCAGGGCGTGGCGGGAGAAATCGAAGTCACCTGCATTTAACTGAGAGCGGACTTGCTCAATCGTTTTCGCGCTTCCCCTTAGTCCTTCACTTCCAGACTTCCGGCAATGATATGATTCTGGTCTTTGACGGCTGGGTCAACCCCAAGGCCCTTGATTTCTTAGCTGCCTGTACGGCAGTGAACTGGGAGACTACGCGCTCGCCACGCTGACCCAATTTCTTAGCTGCCTGTACGGCAGTGAACCATCAGATAAGTTGACGCCATGTTTGTCTCTCTTTCTTAGCTGCCTGTACGGCAGTGAACACAGGGACTCGGCCACGAGTTGTGACTTGATCCTTTCTTAGCTGCCTGTACGGCAGTGAACGGTTATGGTGGGGGTACGGCGCCGGTCTTCCCTTTCTTAGCTGCCTGTACGGCAGTGAACATGCCATGGTCTCGGACAATCGCCCCGTACTTTTTCTTAGCTGCCTGTACGGCAGTAACCATGCCATGGTCTCGGCCAACCGCCCCGTATTTTTTCTTAGCTGCCTGTACGGCAGTGAACGCCCGAGCCGAGTCCACGAGAGAACGCCCACATTTCTTAGCTGCCTGTACGGCAGTGAACATGCAACATGGGCTCTATGATATCAGCTACCTATTTCTTAGCTGCCTGTACGGCAGTGAACGTCGAACACCTCCCGCTCGGGGTGGATAGGGATTTCTTAGCTGCCTGTACGGCAGTGAACGCATAACTCTGGGCTTGCTCCATCCGCTTGACTTTCTTAGCTGCCTGTACGGCAGTGAACGCAGCCGGGCCGCTGCGGCCTCGCCGGTCGCTTTTCTTAGCTGCCTGTACGGCAGTGAACTTGTCGGCTTTCTCGACCGCGGCCTTGAGCGATTTCTTAGCTGCCTGTACGGCAGTGAACATATTCTCCACGTCTATTACGTCACCATAGTATTTCTTAGCTGCCTGTACGGCAGTGAACGACCAGGAAGTCAACATGGTCCGCCGTTGGATTTTCTTAGCTGCCTGTACGGCAGTGAACGGCGATCCGGCCCAACCGCAAGCGGTCCTGACTTTTCTTAGCTGCCTGTACGGCAGTGAACTTCGATGATGATAAGGCCGCCCTGCATCTCCTGTTTCTTAGCTGCCTGTACGGCAGTGAACCCGTGTACCTGTCCGACGCGCCGGCACCTCCTTTTCTTAGCTGCCTGTACGGCAGTGAACGGATACCCGTTTAATCAGATTCTCAGCCATGAATTTCTTAGCTGCCTGTACGGCAGTGAACTTCGTGTGACCGCAGAGCTGAGAACAGGCGTATTTCTTAGCTGCCTGTACGGCAGTGAACGACGAATCTCCGGTCGATAATCGGCAATGGTGATTTCTTAGCTGCCTGTACGGCAGTGAACTCAGTTCTCCATCAGCCCGACCGGGGTGTACGATTTCTTAGCTGCCTGTACGGCAGTGAACTTCGAGACCAAACCAGGACCAAAAGCCCTCGTTTTTCTTAGCTGCCTGTACGGCAGTGAACGTATCGGAATGGTAGCGTTACTCTTTTTCAAATTTCTTAGCTGCCTGTACGGCAGTGAACGGGGGATGATGGTTTTGTCCCTCACCGGAATTTTTCTTAGCTGCCTGTACGGCAGTGAACCTATCTGCTGCTCAACACGATCGAGACGACGGTTTTCTTAGCTGCCTGTACGGCAGTGAACGACCGGCGCTCTGTCCGACTACCTCGCTGCATTTTCTTAGCTGCCTGTACGGCAGTGAACATCATATGTGGCTCGGGCGCCGGTGCCTGAGTTTTCTTAGCTGCCTGTACGGCAGTGAACTAGCCCTGTTCTCCAAGCGGATTCAGGGTGATTTTCTTAGCTGCCTGTACGGCAGTGAACGTAATGTCGTGACGACTCAAGGCTTCTCCTCCGTTTCTTAGCTGCCTGTACGGCAGTGAACTGGGGGAGGAGATGGCGTTTCCCCCCACTTTTTTTCTTAGCTGCCTGTACGGCAGTGAACCCACTCTGATGCGGCTATTTTGCCGTCGTCAATTTCTTAGCTGCCTGTACGGCAGTGAACAGTAGGGATGTACGTGTAAGCCTTTAATTTTTCAGGAGTTCGGACAAAAAGCAGTGATTTGACCTTAATGCGAGCCCTTGAAAAATATACTAAGCAAATCAAAGGGTTATGGATAACCAAGAAAAAAGGGTCAAAACCAGGGGACGGTAGCAGTGCTGCTGAGACCATAGGCCGAAAATGACCCTGCGACTGATTGTTGGACCGGCTTACTGTGCTCAATATACACGCGCATCATATTTCCATTCGATAAGCTGCGTAATTGCGCGTAGGGCAGATCAAGCATTCTCTGCTGAGAATCAGGAATACGCTTGTGCGCCTCGGTCTCATCCAACCAACCCTTTGCCACCGAGCGTTTCCGCTTGTTGTAGGCACTCTTCACTTGGACTCGCCTCACAGTACAGAATGAAGTCTGAGGGGGTATGGGGCGAACAGCGCTGACACGACAATAATCCGTCATGCCCGTTATCCACTGCGTTTGCATGAACTCCTCAAGCACCTCTTTGCTGCCGTGTAGACGGATTCGCGCTCCAAGGGTTTTGCTGGTCTTACCGTGGTCTGGAAAACTCACTCCTATTTTGCCCTGTCCATGTTTCCCTAGCGCCCGGTGTAATTTGGAGAACAGTTCATTCATGAGCGTGGTCTCCAGAAACTCCGGGTCGGGAAGCACCTGGATATCAACGTAATGGTCCATGCTCCTACCTCACTCTGATTTTTCTCCAAAAACGCCGCCCCGGACCAACACGGCCATAACGTAATGTTGCTGTTCCACTGCGGGGGTCTTTCCTTTTAAGACCCACCCGTCGAGGAGTGTATAGAAGTCCATCTTGTCTTTGGGCTGGCGGTATGCCTTGCCGCGATTGGTGACGGAGCCAAACGGCTCGACTGATATGGGGCCAAATTGCTCCGCTTCGGGATACCAAGTGTCGATTGTTCTCAGAGCGTTGCCGATTTTTTGAGAATGCAATCCCGCCACACCCCCAATTTCATAGAGCGTTTTGCTCTTCCTGGCGTTGTCTCTGTCTAAAATGAGTTCTTGAGAGGGAAACACCTCCTGTCCCTCGCCGAGACGGGCAAAGCCTTCTATCTTGAGAAACGTAAACGCCTCCCCTTTCAGACCGGCTTCAATAGCGGCTGCGAGTTCAGACACGTCCCCGTCCGTAGTATCGAATTTCCGCAAGGATATCCGGTCGCTCTCAAAGTCCCATCTGGCTACGACTTCCTGCCCCTGCTGCCGGGTCACGAGGACAGCAACGGCCTCAGCGCCGACGCGGTTCCGCCACAGGAAGCGCCCATTGGCTATATTCGTGGCGTAGCGCCGGGACAATTCGGAAAAGCCGTGCTCGGCGATATAGGTATTGATCGTTTTCCCCAACGCCTCCTTATAGTCCGGGTCATTACACGCCGAGGGGGTATCCAGGTCCGCCAATATCCTGAGCGTGAATTCCACTTTCAGCGTATCGTGCTGAAACGGTAAAAGGGCCACATCGACCGTCTGCAAATTGGGCTTTTGGACTTCGTTGTCGAGTTTCAAAGGGTCTGAAGCAATAGCGTTTTTCTGGCGGTTTGAGATGGTGCCGCGTATTGATTTCTCGTGGATCGTCAGTGGCGACCAGGACTCTGCCTTGTCTCGATTTTCCCAACTGCCCGAGTACATCAGGCCGTCGGAATTCGCCAATTTCCGCTCGAATGCCAAAACTGAGGCGGTCTTTAACTGTGCCATAGTCATTCTCCTCCTTGTCACTCTTCTTCGTCTGTGTACTCAATTGCGGGCCGATACTGATTGCGGCAGAGGTATGTCCCTGTCTCGGCATATTCAGGCCGCCAGAACAGGTGATTCAGGTTTGTGATTCTATGCGGGCTGAGCCATTGCCCAAGAGAATACACGTTTTCAACAAAACAGGCTGGCGACGAAGCGTCGCGTGTTTTAGCGATTGCACCGGGTTCATACAACGGCGAAATGCGCCTATAGCCAACGGCAACGGGCTTGATCCAGCCTGGTTTGGAGCTTACCTGTTGCCACGGCGTCTTCCCGTCTTTCGTTTTTTCCTGGCTGGCTGCATAGCGAAGGGAAGAAAAGGACAACCAGGCGGCCAAGTCGGGGTCCGGGGCATTGGCCTGCCGTTGTCGGTCCTGTTCGGCAAGCAGTAAATCGTGCCGACTCACCAATGCAAACCCTGGGAGAAGACTCCGTAGCAGTTTTTTTCTGTGCTTCTCGTCCTGTATGTCTGCAATCTCGACAGTTGGCGTATTCGTCAGCACGCCTCCGGCCAATCGCTGCCGTGCTGACTGGTGCAGCAAAAAGGCCGTGAGTTCTTCTTTCTCTTCGCTATCGACTTGTTGGTTTTCCGTCACGGAGATGAGCACCGTGACTTCCATGTTCATTTTGCCTTCTTCGACAAATGAGGCGGACTTGCCGCTTTTGTCGAGCGGGTTTCTGCTCAGTGAAAAGCGGGCGTCGGCATAGGGCGAGGGGTTGTGTGCGTGAACCTGATGCCTGTGACACACAACCCCGCAACCGTCAAAACTGAGGTCAAACTTTTTCGGCAACCTGCGTTGTAGGGCGTGCGTGTAGCCCAGAAAATGGGTGATCGCAGGAAATCCCCAGGTAAAGCCGGCAATGGCATTGGCCCCGTGGACTTTCAAATTGCGTAGGAGAATCACAAAATCCATTACAGTCCTCGTAATTCGGGTTCCAGGAGGTCGCGCAATTCGCGCTGTTCGACCGCGCCGAAGGCAAGCGTGCCACTCTCAAGTTTGTGGCTGAGCCAGATGGCGAAGTTCTGCGCTACTTTTGCCGCCCAGTCCGTTGCGTCCCGCTGAGACCGGAATTCCTCATCCGTCTTTGCTCTTTCGGGGTCCAACCAACAGCGTTCCTCGAACGGCAACCGGCAGTCAGGGTCGGCGCTCCACCCAGGCGGTAGCTGCTGGATAAAAGCCGCCCGATTCAAAATTTCGTCTACAATTGTGTCCAGCCGTTGGGCGCGTTGTTTTTTGATTCTGTCATTATTGGGCCGGTCGGCTACGCGCTGGAGAAAATCGCGTAACGGCTGAATGTGTTCACGATATAGGCGACGTTCAAAGCGCTGAGAGAAAATAGAGGTGATATTGAGGGGTGGGGTGGTCTGCCGTTGCCAATCCGGCGGTTCGCACGAAACAAGATAGGCTTTGCCGCCACGCTGGCTGTTCAGTTGGCTGATGTTTTGGGGTTTCGTTCCGCCAAAACTCTGAACGGCAAGGTTTGGATACCGAACGTCTTCCTGCTCGGAATCCTCTTCTTTGCGACGCGCTTCACGAGTTGCTTTGGCCTCGGCGGAGAAGCGGGCGTGTTGAATGACGGCGTGAATCGCATGTGCCAGCGAGGTGGCGTAGAGCGGGATATGGATATGGTATTCGTCACTTTGTACCGGCCAGTAGCACTGCTTTGAAAACTTATGGGCACTTGGCTCCGGCGACGCCAGCACCGACAGAAATCCATCCGCCCACTCTTGGGCCGTATCCGCATCGGGTGCGATTGCGAGCAGCGGTGCATTATCGTCTCGCCGTAAGGCGTCGATCAGCTTTTGCCCACCGTGTTCAAGCAAGAGGAGCTTCCCCACATCAAGCGCAGCAGCGTTCCCGACAACATCGTATGGAACCTCTGGCACGCTGTTCGTGGAGATGTAGCCGTCGGAGGTCGGGCTGTCCGTATTCACAGCCTCAACGCTGCTGCCCCTGGAGTCTCCGTGAATGTATTTTGCTGCGTGGGTGATAAACGAGAGTTGTCTTGCCCGGCGGGCCGCATCGCTCAACCATGCGCTGGGTTCGTACTTGGCCGTGATTTCCAAGCGCTTGGCGGCATTCTTTTCTTTTTCCAGTTTTTCATCTCTGCGTTGCTGTATGTATTCCAGGATTCGGGCGGCAAGTCCGTTCTGCTGAGCGGTGGAAGTCATCAAACGCTCCTTTACTGAGCTGCCTGTCCGGCAGTGAAAAGAATTAAGGACTTGACAAATTTCTTAGCTGCCTGTCCGGCAGTGAACTTAACGATCAATCGGAAAGAAATCATCGCATCCTTCTTAGCTGCGAGTATGGGCGTAAACTTGAGCGAGAGAATAATAGATAGGCGGAAGGGTTTTCTGAACTGCTTGTCTGGCTGTGAGCGTTTACGGGACATTTACGAATTCTCCTCTTGCGAGGACTTCTTTTAGCCCTTTATAGTTCCTTTGTAAAGTCTTTTATAAGATAGACCTATAAAAACCAAGTTTTGGGGTATAGCGCCACCGCCGACCAGTCTTCTTATCCTGCGGCAGTGAAAAGACTCCGTAGATATGGCTGAGTTCTTCCATATCACTGTCTTCCTGCTGAGCGCGGCGGTTCATAGCGTCCACATAATCAACGTGTCCCCAGGTTGTATTCCCAGCTTTTATTTCAAGCGGGATGTGTTCTATCTCACTGCAAGGCTTGGGTTCGCCATTCTCATGCCATTTTATGACAGTAAACTCTTCGTCATCTCCCTCAAGCTGTAGAAAATAGTCCTCTTCTGGGAAGGATTGCCGAAATGGAGTGCAGCGCTGTAGCTCGCCGGTCAATGTGGCGCGAGGCTTGAGCCATTGTAAGGCGTAAGGCTCCCGTGGATCATCAGGCTTGTGGAAAGTGAAATAAATCTCCTGATGTTCCATATCCGCCAAGTTTTGAGCGGGACGGAGTGGGGTTCTCGGAACGAGGCAGGGCCGGGCGTCGATCACGCGGTATTGCTCGGCGAGTAAATTGTTTGACAATTTCCGTGTTTGAAGCGGCCTGTCTCTATGCTCGAAGCCGGGGCGACAGAAAGCGGGCCGTTTGCCTGTCATGCCTCTGTAGTTTTTTTCCAGCAGGAGGACATTCGGCTTTTCCGGTAATCTCTCTCTATGGCGAAGGACACGCCCGGCGAGTTGCACGATTGACCGCATGGAACTTGGCTCGGCTATGGCCCAATCGTAGTCGTGGTCGCGCCCTACTTCAGCCACGGGCGAGGCCAATACGACAAAGATATGGTTGGTGGTCTTGGCGTTTTTGAGTATCTGTTTGATCTCGGGTAAGTGCCAGAGGTCTCTCTGCTCTTTTCTATTCAGTACAGTATCGAGAATACGCTCGGTTTCGGAGCGCACAATCAGCGGAAACCGGCTGTGGTAAATGCAGTAGTGGATGGTGGTATCGTCTGGCGGTGAATGTTGAAGCAGGTATTTTGCCACGGCAACGAGTGGGTTGATATTCGCCATACGAACTACACCCAGGCTAACCTTTTTCTTGGTCTTTGGGTCTTCCTGGTGGTGGTCATGATGCAGGCGGTGTATTCCTTCGGATATGGCCTCACCCAAGGCAGCTATCGCGTCGTCGGGACTTTGCCTCCCCTGACCGGGTAGCGACAACAATTCGGCTTGTCGTTTTGGAGAGATGTTCGACAGTCTCGCTACCCGTTTCTCTGTGAAGCGGGAGTGCTGTTGACGAAACTCCTCCGCATTGGTAATGGCGGCGTGCTCGGCCTTTGTCTCGTCAAACCAGGCACAGCAGACAGGCTGCGGCTGATTCGGATTCCCGCAACTGTTGTTATAGGCATTCCGCCCGGCGCTATACGCTCTGAACAGTCCTGCCACCAGAGCGGGAGCCAAAGTTGCGGAAGACAGCACGACTTTGCTGCCCAGCATTCCGGCCCACCCCACCAGTCGGGTGAGCGCGGGTAAATCCGTGAGCCCAAATTCATCCGGCTCATCCACCACCAAGTCTGAGGTGAGCAGGCGGAGCATGGGAGCAATCTGTTTGCCGCCGCGCGTGCCTTCCGTCGCCGGCATGAGGTGGTCAATGGTGCTGACCAGTATGGGCGCACTGACTAAGCTGTTGAGCTTATTGTTGGACGGAGATTCTAACCAGCGCTTAATAGCATTGTCGGCAAGCGCCCCCTCATATCTCACGTGATAGTCCGTATCCAATAGTGGCTCAGCCGATTCCGAGCCGCTGAAATTGTCTTCGTTTTTCTTTTGCTCTTCTCGGTCTTCGTGGAGTTTACGAATCGCAGCGGAACCGATCAGAACCGCCATATCGTCTTCGTCCAGATTCAGGATTTGCCGGAATGCGTCGCCGGTCTGGAGCGTCAGGGTTCGTAAACCCAACGCCACACTGAACCGGCAGCCACGCTTCTCATCGGCCAAGGCATACATGATGCGTGCGTTGGCAAATGTTTTGCCACAACCGGTTGACGCCATATTGACCCCGAAAAAACCGCCCGTCTGCGCTTGGTCCTTCAGGGAATATGCCAGGTCATAGGCTTTGTTCTGCCAGAGAAACCGAGCGTCCCTAGTGCGTTTCTTGAAGGCCGAATGACGCCCGATTGCCGGTAAGGTGTCTTTCATCCCCGGAAGGGTCCTCATAATCCATAAGCTGTGTTTGTAGACGCCGACCAAGTGCTCATCGAGTCGCTGTTTCAGTGGCCCTGTTTTATGCCGTGTTTTACTGTCGGTATTTGCATACGCTACGTAACTCGCATCGCCATAATCGGGATTCCCCTCATGGGGGGACAAAGAAGAATAATGGTGGTCGGCCAGCATCAGCGCCATGCGCGAAATATGTATGCTGAAGCTGTCATCAAGCCAGTCACGTCCGAAGATGCTATGACGCTCAAGCAACCGTCGCGCTATCCGCCGCGCTTTGGAGCACCACGTATCGCTTCTGAACGGGGTGCCTGCCGGAAAGTCCCAAACTTGGCGCAATTCTTTTCTCATAACCCCCGTCAGATCGTTATCTCCATATTTTTGAATTTGTGGCGAATTCCAATCTGGCAATAACGATTTACCAAGAAAATCAGAAATCCATTTTAAGGGAGCTGGAGAATTCATCGAACGAGGTAATTTATGATGGGTAAGGATAAGCCAGCCGATGGCTTGCGCGAGGGGTGGTAGAGAACGAAATGGCGATTTAGGGAGGCTATCAGGACCGTCCTGTATTTCTTTGAGACGGCCTAAAAAGGCTTGTTCATCACCGCTCGAAACGGTAGTTAAACGCCTCAACCATTGTTCGTCTGGCTCGCCACGAACAAAAGCCTCAAACATTCGTAGGCTTACCCATTCGTGGCGGTACGGTTCCGAGAGGTTTTTGCCCGTTTTCAGCTTTTTTTGGAACAGATCATTGGCTTTCCCAAAGTCGTGAAACAGCGCCGCCAGAGCGGCAAGCAAGGCAATGTCTTCTGCCGTATGCCATTGGTTCTCGTCGTCTGCCTTCAGGACATTGCGTCGGGTGAAATTGGTCGGGATTGTGCCTTCGGTATTGAACTTGTTGGCGTTGCCCACAACCCACAGCAATTCACTGTAATTCTTCCCGCCGATTCTGTGGCAGGCTACGGCGGTATTCCTCCGCGCTGATTTCTTCAGCATCTTGCGGAGTGTCTGCAAGCCCTGGAGTGTGATTGCTGTTTGCCAGGTACGCTCACCCCTGCGTTCTGCAAACTGATCCAGAACGCGCCTCGTTTCGACCAAGGCTCTTTTATTGCACTGGGAGATAAGTAAGATGTTCATGGTCGTGGGACTTTGCTGAACTCAAGCGCAACAGACTTGATTGTGTCTATCATCGTGTCTAAGGCTTCGGCTTGATTGAAGCGCTGGATGCAGGCTTGACGAAATTCTTGCTCATCCTGACCGGCCATTGCAGAAATGAAGGACTGCGGGAGGACCAGAGCGTCTTTCACCAAGTCGGCGATATCAAAAACCAGCCCCCCACGCCTGGTTTTTCCGTGCAATACCGCGAGACCATGCGGCAGACCAAGGACCCAGGCCGCAGTGGCCGCCAGTCCGTAAGCGAGATAATTCCCGTGGTCAAGATAGCGATTGGCCAGGTCGGAGCCTGAGCCCCGCTTTGCGCGAACGAACTCTCCATAACCAACAGCATTGACCGCAAGTCTGTACAGACGTTTTGTGATCTGGGCCTCCAGCGAAAGAACGGCGTTGGTTGTGTGACACGATTCCAGTGATTTTTGTGTTGCATCAAGAAGCGCAATGAGGTCAGCAGCGCTGAGATCAAACGCGCTTTCCCGTTGCATTGTCGAGTCCAGCCAGTGTTTTCCAATCTGTTAAAAACGCACACGTTGAAACGTTTTCGCAGCGGCAACACGGCTGCCTTCGTCAAACCAGAAACTCACCCAGTGCTGTAAATATTCTGTAGGCCGATATTCACTTTGCGGACTCAGCCAAGACACTTCGACTTCGACCTCATTTGCCGCAAACAGGGGTGATCCTCCACCACCGCAAAACCCGACCAGGACTCCGGCCCTGGCTAATTCGCGCATAGCCGCCTGTGTTATTGAGGTGCCCGTCCCTAAAAGCAAAGATGTCGTATTGGCGATTGGGATATTCCAGTAGAGCGACTGTTTGCCCTGATCGGTCACGTATTCCACCCGTCCACCGTTGACCAGTACCCGGCAGTGTTGAAGGTAGTACATGTTGGCACGTTTGGAGTGGAGAATGGTTTTGAGGTCAGACGGGGAGAAATCATCCATAGCTGCGTTCCTTTCTCTCCCTCACCCTAGCCTTCTCCCTCCAGGGGAGAGGGGATGTGAAAGGCAGGTAGGGAAGAGATGAAGGACATGCGTAACACCCCGGAGTGACATCCGGGGTCACTCCTGCTCACACATTTTTCGGGCCTCTTTCCTTTCTCGCCAAAAGCTCGTCCGAAACCGAACGGAGGAGGAGAGCAAGCGGTGCTTCGGGGTCAAAACAAAGAGGCCACTCGTTGAGCGTTCTGTTTCCCTACCACACCCGGCGAGCGCTTGTCCCTATCATTTGATAGGAAAATGACCCCGCTCCTCCCCGGCGACCGGCCGGGGCGCTCCTGGCGCGAGCCGGGCGCCACGCGCACCGCCGCCGCTCGAACGGGGGAAAGGGCGGGCGGCACACAACAGCGCCGTGGCCCGGCACGCTCCCTGAAGACCCGGACGGGCATGACTGAGAGGGGCTCTCCGAGAGGAAGCGTCGTGCGGGGCTCCAGCACCCCCACCCCGGGTGTCCCCGTCCGGCGCGCGGCGGGTCCACGGCCCGCCCCCTGCTTACGTGTGATGCATATTGTGGCGTGAGCCTTCCGGGACCGGTCCGGCGGCCCCCGCCTCGGGCCGCTCGCCCTCCCGCTTCCTGGGAGCGCGGCCATCCTGGCCGCCCTGCGGGCTGCCCCGCCTTTGCAAGGGGGAGGTGATGCGGGCAAGCAGGTTCAGTTGCACCCTTGTATCCGGCCTCTGGAGTGGGTACCGTGGTT
>MPMI01000032.1 GCA_002238415.1 Desulfurellaceae bacterium bin18
GCCTCAAGATGCCGTTGATTCCCCTGTCCGATGGCGCGGGCGAGGTGGTTGCCACGGGCGAGGGGGTGACGCGGGTCAAACCGGGCGACCAGGTCGCGGGTATTTTCTTTCAGAACTGGCTAGCCGGTGGGCCGGACGCGTCCCATGGGGCCTCAGCGCTCGGTGGTGCCCTGGACGGCATGTGGGCCGAACTGGTCATCTTGCACGAAGACGGGGTGGTGAAGATTCCCGATTATATGACGTATGAAGACGCGGCCACGCTGCCCTGCGCCGCAGTCACCGCCTGGCAGAGTATGGTCACGCTGGGCAATATGAAAGCCGGCGACACGATCTTGATTCTGGGAACCGGTGGCGTCTCGATCTTTGCCCTTCAGTTTGCCAAAGCCGCCGGGGTGCGCACGATTATTACATCGAGCAGTGACGAAAAACTCGCGCGCGCCACACAGCTCGGCGCGTCCGCAGTGGTTAATTACAAGACCACCCAAGAGTGGGGCAAAAAGGTGTTGGAACTCACCGATGGTGTGGGGGTTGAGCAGGTGGTCGAAGTAGCCGGGGCCGGGACGCTGGTACAGTCGATGGAGGCTACGCGGGTCGGCGGCTTTATTGGCCTGATCGGAATTCTGGCCGGCACAGATGGTGAGGTGAACCCCATTCCGGTGCTGATGAAGAGCCTTCGACTCCAGGGTGTCTATGTTGGCTCACGCGAGATGTTTGAAGAGATGAATACGGCCATGGCTGTGAATCAGATCAAGCCGGTGATTGATCGGGTGTATCCGTTTGAGGAAGCTCAGGAAGCCCTGAAACTCATGGAAAGCGCCACGCATTTTGGCAAGATCGTCATTACGGGCTAAGAGATTCTACTTCAGCATACCGAAAACAGTCTGTGGTATGGTCGTTGACCATACCGGTGGCCTGCATGAAGGCGTAACAGATTGTTGATCCCACAAAAGAGAAGCCGCGCTTCTTGAGGTCCTTGCTCATCGCGTCCGACTGCGCGGTGCGCGCCGGGACCTCTTGCAGGGTGCGCCACGTGTTCTGATGTGTTCGCCCATCGACAAACTGCCAGATATAGGCATCGAAGCTGTCCGCCTCTTTCTGGACAGCGAGAAATGCCCTGGCGTTCTTTATGGCAGACTCGACCTTCAGCCGGTTTCGCACGATACCGGGGTCGGCCAGCAGCCGCTCAACTTTGCGTGATGTATAACGGGCGACACGAACGGGGTCGAAGCGGTCAAAGACGGTCCGATAGTGAGCGCGCTTCTTGAGGATGGTATCCCAACTCAGGCCGGCCTGGGCTCCTTCGAGGATGAGAAACTCGAACAAGGTCCGGTCATCGTGCACGGGTACGCCCCATTCCTCGTCGTGGTACTGAATCGACAACTCGTTTTTGGCCCACGCGCAGCGGGTGAGCGGTTTCATCTTACTCCTCTCTGCGGGGTTTGACTGCTTGAGTATAGTTCTCCACAAGTGATGGGCTACTGGACCACTCCATGCCGACCAGAAATCCACGTGTCAACGTTGTTTTGGAAAAGCCCTTGTATGAGCGGGTCCAGAAACTTGCCAAAAAAGAACACATATCCCTCTCCCTGAAAATCCGAGACCTCGTTCGAGAAGCGCTGGACACTCAGGAAGACGAAGAGCTTGAGCGATTTGCTGAAGAGAGCGCGCACCTTTCAACGGGATCAGGCCCTGACGCCTCAGGCAACCTGGAATGACTGATGCCTCTTCGTCCCCTTACGGCAACGGCCCGTCTTGGAGAAAGCCGCGAATGACATTGGCGGTCAGACGCGACACATTATTGTCATAGTTGTTGTGTGAGAGGCTCCCGCACCAGGCCATGGAGCTGGCCGAGAACACCGCTCCGTCATTCGGCGTCTTGAAGTAGACAATATCCGCCCGGATATAGGGATTCTGGTCGCCGGTGCCGCCGGCCGCAAAATAGCCGCGCGCGTTGAAGGTCGATTCCTCCGAGACCGTCACAAAGATATCGTTATGCCCCTCGGAGTGGGCGAGCAGAAAGGCGTTATGGGGTGTGCCGAGTTCCAGGTCGTAGCGGTCGAGCTCCAGTCCGGCGGCTCCCCCGCCGACCAGACCGAAATTCCCGATCGGCTCGTCTTCGCCTATGCCTTCAAACATCCAGGTGCATTCCGGGCGCAGACTGTCCGGGGCGCGGCGGTAATAGCTTGAGGCCGTCAGACCGAACGAGGTAAAACTCACACCGGTCAGTTTGCTCATATTCCGGCCCCGTACCCGCCACAGGCCGCCGTGTTTTCCGTCAAAGGCGTTACAATATTCCCCTGGGCTAATGGTCCAGGCCCGCGTGCCGTTGTCGCCTTTGCGCACCTCGATGAGAGCGGGATTATCGGGGTGAAACACCGTACACCAGTAAAAACCGTTGGCCGCCAGATACAGCCAGCGGCCGCCTTGCTGCTGGTAGGCTTCGTAGGCGTCCAGCATTTCTTCCGAGCAATACTCGGGATGGTGACAGGTCAGCACGACGCGATATTGCCTGAGCAGTTCGACCCCTTCACGTTGCAGGTCTTCGTCCGTATGCACATCAAAGTCAAATTGCATGGCTTCAAGCCAGTCGGTCAGATGCATGTCGGCGTTCAGTTGCCAGACTGATGGCGACAGCACATGCGTGTATTTGGGCCGCATATTGAGAATGGGCCGCAGCCGCGAGGAGATGTGCACTCCCCAGCCGTCGCTATGGACGGTGTAGGTGCCGTAGCCGTAGCCGTCTTTTTCCTGGAGCAAGAGGTCTCCAGGCTGCATCAGCGGCACGCGGCCGGTCAGGAGTTGGGCGACCTGCGAGTCCGCGCTGAGATTTTCGTTGGCATAGGCCATATAGCTGGCCGTCGGAATGATCACCGCGATTTTGGCGGTGGGTCTGCCCGCCGGGGGACGAACAAAGAACGGGATATAGTCTTCACTGCCGGGCGTGTCTTGCCCGCCCAAACGCAGCCGGGCGGCATACACCCCGCTTTTCAGGTCCTCGGGAATGGTCAGCGCAAAATCAACCTCCCAGCGTGCGTCGTCTATGGCATCGTCATGAAAATGAATCGCCCCGTACTCCTGTGGCGCGGCAGTAAAACTCATATGATCCGCGGTCCAGTTGTGACCGGGCATGCCGCGTGACGGCATATTGATGCAGTGACCGTGCAGGCGGTGCAAGGAATCGTCCAGCACCTGGGTTGAGGCCGCGTTTGGAACGATATTGGCCGCAAAATCCCAGGCCGCGACCAGCGCCGGTCGCAGCTCGGTCGGGAGGGGCCGGGGACCTTGCAGGACGCGTTCGATTTCCGCCCGGTTAAGCACGCGATTGGCGACAGCCGGTCGTTCGATCCGTCCGTTGAACTTGGCTTCGTGTTCCGGAATCTCCATCGGTGAGTGCACATGACTGAAATGCCCGCCACAGATGTGCCGCCCTGAATGCGCCTGGGTGGTTGCCGCGGCAATCAGCACCGGGCAGTCATTCGCGGCAGGTGACTGGGGGGAGGCGTGCAGCTCGACGGTGGCACGGGTCTCTTCGATGGGATGGATGAAACGCATCCCGTGTCCCGTATTGGTGCTGGTCACAATCGGTTCCTGTACCAGGGTCAGGTGACCGCTGGTCGCGTCAAAGCTTGCGGCCACCTGATACCATACTTTACGGAAGAGCGGTTTGCCGGAAGAGAGCTGTTCGACCACACCCTTTCCCCGGCCTATCCGCACGGCCAACTCGCCCTGCTCGTCAATAAACAGGCCGTAGCCCGTCTCCTCCGGCCCGGACCATTTCGTGATGATGCCCTGCACACCCGTGGT
Source organism: Desulfurellaceae bacterium bin18 (assembly GCA_002238415.1). Taxonomy (GTDB): domain Bacteria; phylum Desulfobacterota; class Binatia; order Bin18; family Bin18; genus Bin18. The sequence goes on from MPMI01000032.1 coordinate 3,805, forward strand.
TGGTGTTGTGGGAAAAACAAGGGCCATCAGGGTGAAACTGCTGATATCGAACCGCGTATCGTGAGGCACACAGATATACGAGCCAGCATGGACGGCTTGGTGACGCCCCGGATATATACCGCTCACCGAGGTTGCAATTTCTTCTTCCTTATAGCCGGGACCGTCGGGATTGGTATCGCCGTGGATGAGCCGGACGATATCGGCCCGGTAGGATTCGCTGCGTTCGGAGTGCACATGGAATTGAATAGTCTGTCCGGGCTGCACAGAAATCCGGTCGCTATAGCCGGTGATACCCAGTGTCGTCATACGTCTCTCCTTGCAAACCGCGGCTTAGTCGGTAATCCCGTACGCGTCGAGTAAGGCATCAAGGCGTTTGAGGAAAATCGCATGCTCGGCGTCTTCACGAGTCGGATAGGCTTCATCCGTTATTTCAACCGCCTTGCCCCGGACGCCGGGCAGAGCACCAATACGATATTCCTCCCAGGGGCGCGTTTCGACAATGACGTGTTTGTCCTGCTGGGGGACGACGCGCAGGCGGTCCAACAAACGGGCCAGGTCCGGGCTGTCCATGGGGGCCGGCTCGCCGGGCTGGGCAGCCTCATACAATGGGCGGGCACGGTGCTCGGCAATAAGCGCGGCGCGGCGCTCGGGGTCGGCGAGCGCCGGCAGGAGGTACATCCGGGTGTTATAGGCGTCAACCGCCCGGTAGGAGTAATCGTCTTGCAGGGCGGTTTTTTCCGGCTTGTTTTCCATGTAGTCCTCCTTTCGCCTCCCAAGGGCTCACGAGCGAGCCCCTAGCCTAGCCGGCTCCATTGCGAAAGCCAAGATTTTTCGGCAAGCGCTTATGCGACCCAACGACGAGTCTCGTGCAGGGGGCTCCCGTCATGCCGGACGTGATCCGGCATCCAGCGGGCGGCTACACAGAATCGCAACTTGCCTAGGCTGCCGGCGCGGTTGTCTTGATATCGGTCAGGAACTCGATCACGGCCTTGCTGAAGATGTCGTTTTTATCCCCGGCGACCATATGGCCGGCATCAGACACATCGATATATTTGGCATGCGGCACGGCATCGAGAAATTCCTGGGTCGTTTCGTCGCTGATCACATCGCTGAGTTTCCCCCGGACCAGCAGGGTCGGCACCCGCCGCCACCCGCGGGCCGCGGCCATGAGCCGTTCGGGGTCGCGCCGCAAGCGGGCCGGACTCATAAGATTCGGGTCCCAGTGCCAGCGGTAGCGGCCGTCCTCTCCCTTGCGCAGGTTTTTGGCCAGACCGCTGACATCCTTTGGGCGGGGGCGGTGGGGGATATAGGCGGCGATGGTATCGGCGACTTCTTCCAGATTCTCAAATCCGTCGGGCTTGGCGGTCATGAACGCCCGGATACGGTCCACGCCTTTCTGCTCCACCCGTGGCGTAACATCGACCAGCACCACCCCGGCGCTTACCGGCTGCGGCGCTTCCCCTTCGGTCAGCATTGAGGTGATGCCGCCGAGGGAGGCGCCGACCAAGACCGGGCGCTGCTCGAAATGACCCAACACAACGTGGAGGTCCGCGGAAAACTTCTCGATATTGTAGTTACCGTCCGGAGCCCAGCCACTCTCGCCATGACCGCGCAGGTCCAGGGAGACGGCATACCAGCCTTGCTCGGCCAGGGTCCGGGCCGTATTCCCCCAGGCAAAGCGCGTTTGGCCGCCACCGTGCAGGAGCAGGACGGGCGGATTGTCGGCGTCACCCCAGGCGTCACCGACAATGGTCAGTTCTTCTTCAACGGTATAGGTCACGCGTCGGGCTGAAATGTCTGCTTGCTGTTCGGGCATGTATACACTCCTGAAGGCGTTCCAGTCGAGGGATGAACCGTAAAATTGAGGGGAACCCTACCATTCAGCCCGAACAGTGACAAGGTACGGATGGAAGGATCTGGACACATTTCGTGGCGTTCCTTTTTTTGGAGGGGCGCGTCACCGGGGTGCGGTCCGTTCAATCAGTGTCCGTAATGTGAGCAGGCTTTCCTCATGCCGTTTTTCGGCGAGGTCCATCTGGCGTTGTCGGTCGGTATTGCTCCGCTGCATGAGCTTTAAGCCGTAAAAAATCAAGGCGCATTGTACCAGTCCTACCAGGCCCGCTCCCCCGGCCTGGATATAGGCTGCCCACAGGGAAGCATTCTGAAAAGCAATAGTCGCTGTCTCAAACTCGGTCATGGGTCTGGTTTTCTTCCATTCCCGGCCCCTCGTCAAGACGATTAGCTCTCTCAATTGAGACCCAAACGGAACGTACGCGCTTGCCTCCTGTCTGGAAGATTCGTACACAGAGTAAGGAAAAGGAGGATGCCATGGCAAAGGACGATATCTGCTGGCTGTCCGCAACCGAACTGGCGAAAGCGATTCGGCGTAAACGACTCTCCCCGGTCGAAGTCACGCGAGCGATACTCGATCGCATTGACCAACTCAACCCACAGCTCAACGCCTTTGTCACCCTGACGGACAAAGCCGCGCTGCGCGACGCGCGGAGAGCCGAGAAGATGCTGATGCAGAACTCGGCTTCACTTGGCCCACTCCACGGCGTTCCGTTCTCAACCAAGGATTTGGTGATAACCAAGGGGGTTCGCACGACGTTTGGGACACGGCTGTTCGCCGACAATATCCCGACCGAGGATGCCCCTATGGTGGAGCGCATGAAAGCGGCCGGAGGCATTCAACTCGGCAAAACAAATACGCCAACATTTGGCTGGCTGGGGGTCACGCATAATCTCCTGTTCGGGCCAACCCGGAATCCGTGGAATGTCGCCCTGACACCGGGTGGCTCAAGCGGCGGGGCCGGGGCGGCGGTTGCGGCCGGCCCGGGGGCCCCTGGCCCAAGGAAGGGGCGGGGATTGCGGCCGGCCTGGGACCTCTGGCCATAGGAACGGACGGCGGCGGCTCGATTCGTATCCCGTCGTCGTTCAGCGGGGTATATGGGATCAAGCCGTCTTTTGGTCGGATTCCCGTATATCCGCCGAGCGGAGCCTGGAGTTTGTCGCATGTTGGGCCGATGACGCGAACGGTGGCCGATGCCGCGCTTATGCTGAACGTCACGGCAGGGCCGGCCGGTCGTGATCAGTACTCTTTACCGGCGGACACGACCGACTATGTCAAAGCCCTCAAGGGCTCGATGAAAGGATGGCGGGTGGCCTGGTGTGACGATCTGGGTTCTACCAAGGCGCTCGACCCGGAGGTCAAAGCCCTGTGCGCCAAGGCGGCCCGGCGGTTCACGGACTTGGGATGTCGGGTCGAAAGTGTCAAACCCAAGTGGCCAAATCCGCAACCGGCCTGGGAAGGGCTGTTTTGTGGCGGGATTGCCGCCCGGTTGGGGCCAGCGCTTAAAACGCGCCGGTCGGATATTGATCCCAATCTGGTCAAGCTGATTGAGAAAACGCAGAAATGGAAAGCCAACCACTATATTGACTCGTGGTTCGCGCGCCTGGACTGGAATACCGGGGTCCAGAAGTTTTTTGAGAAATACACCCTGCTGCTCACTCCGACCCTGCCCTGTCCGCCGTTTGCGATCGGACTCGACAATGCCAAATCGGTGAACGGCACCCGGCTCGCCCCGTACGAGTGGCTCACCTTTACGTTTCCTTTCAACCTGACCGGAAATCCGGCAGCGTCCATTCCGTGTGGGTTTACCAAGGATGGCTTGCCAGTCGGACTCCAAATTGTGGGACGACGGTTTGACGACGTCGGCGTGCTGCGCGCCTCCGCGGCGTTCGAGCAGATGTGTCCCTGGCAGGATGCTAGGCCACCCCTCACCCCCAAAATGTAGGGGCAACCCCCCGCGGTTGCCCTCCCCGGAGGGGTGATGCAGATTGTGTCGATTGCTCCCTGCGGGCCGTCCGCTCGCGCCTTCCCCCGGCCCTGCAGGCCACCCTCGCCCAGGAGGCGCGGGTAAAAAAGCCCCACTCCCCCTGGGCGAGAGGGTGGGGTGAGGGCCAAACCGCCCAACAAGTTAATGTGCATCTCACGGCTGGGGGCGGGGGGCAGAGGGGATAACGCCCTATCCCCCTGACGAGCCTAGAGTGCCGCTTCGACCCGCACGGTTACGATGTCGATATCGTTGTATTGCTGGTGGCGGACTGAGGCTGCAAAATGCTTCAGCAGGCGGAGGGAAATCTCGTGCTCTTCGGGTGTGGCGCTCCCCTCACCGAGCAGGACCATACGGTCTTCGAGATTTTCATCGCCAACCGCGGCTACAAATTCCAGCTCGACTGCCGCGCTGTCGCCACGCGCAACAACGAAGAGACGCCGCTTGTCGGGACTATCCTCATCCTCCGGTCGTATCAGACTGAGCAGCGTTTCCTCGCCGGCCGCGCACAAGCGCTCCGTCGAGGCGGTATTCCAACTGAAGCGTGAGGCCAGCTCACGCAGGAATCCGTCGATCTTGGGCAGGGCCTCGATGTCCAGGCCCATTTCCAGGCGGTGGCGACGCGGTCCCGTCAGTTCTGTGAACAGGGTCAGGACGAGGACGGCCAGGCCGCCGGTCGTCATGCCGTTGCCGAGCAGCGCCCCCCACTGCTCGCCGAGTTGGTCGGCGAAGATGGCCTGGTTCTGAAAGCCTGCGCCGAGCCAGAAGGAAATCCCGACCACCACGCCTTTCCGATAGTCGAGCCCGTCCTGCATGACAATCTTCATACCCTGGACGAAAAGCATGCCCATCAGCACCATGAGATAGGCGGCAACCACCGGGCTGGGAATGGCGAGTATCAGGGCCGCCACCTTGGGCAGAAAGGCGAGAGCGATGAAGATGAGACCGAGGCTGACCCCGACATTGCGCGCCGCCACGCCGGTCAATTCGGTGAGCGGGATACTGCTCGAATAGGTCGTATTCGGCACAGTACTGGCCAGACCGGACAACAGATTGCCCAGACCGTCCGCATTAACCGCGCCCTGGACCGTCCGGAAATCGACCGCTCGGGGGGTGCGCCATGAGACGCGCTGAATGGCCACCGAATCGCCTATTGTTTCAATGGCACCGACCAGGGTCACAAACACGAACGCCGGCAGAAGCACCCAGAATTCGCTCCCGAACGACAGGTCAAAGCCGGGCCAGCCGGATGTCGGCATGCCGACCCAATCTGCCTCGACCACGCGCGCAACGTCGTACAGCCCGAAGAACGAGGCCACCACACAGCCCACCGCAATGCCGATGACCGGTGCCCAGAGCCGCCATACTCCTGACGCACGCAAGGCTAACGCCGCAATCGCGACCAGGGTGGCCGTGGCGGACACCGGTGCCGCTGCCGGCGACGCACCCTGAGGCACGGCCGACACCATCTGAAATGCGATGGGCATAATGGTCACGGCAATCAGCGCGACCACCGTGCCCGAAACAACCGGCGTAATGATCCGCCGCAATAGCGACAGCCGAGTCGCCAGGGCGAACTGAAACAGGGACGAGATAAAGATGAGCGTCGCCAGCAAGGCCGGCCCACCCTCCACCAGGGCAGTAATGCACACCGCGATGAAGGCGCCGGAGGTTCCCATGATCAGGATATGACCGGTCCCGAAGCGCCCGACCCGGACGGCTTGCAGGACGGTGGTTGACCCACTGATGATAAGCGCCGCGAAGATCGCCCAGGACAGATAGACCTCGCTCTGGTCGGCCGCCCGGATCACGATCGCGGGGGTCAACACGATCCCGCCTATCACGAGCATGGCCGCCTGAAAGCCGATCCCGAAGGAGAGCAGGGGCGGTGGGTTTTCGTCGGGCTGGTAGCGAATGGAGTCTTTCCCGCGCGTCGTGTCTGATTCCATAAGTCACAACCTCGCTCGGTTGACAGGCCGTATAATGGCGAGAGCCCCGAAGTTGTCGAACTTACGGGGCTCTCATAGGTTGCGGGGCTAGGATTTGAACCTAGGACCTCGAGGTTATGAGCCTCGCGAGCTACCGGGCTGCTCCACCCCGCGCAGGACGGCAATACAGCGTGTGCCGCGTGGGACAGATGTATCGCTCTGAAACGGGCGAGTCAAGACCGAGACTGGATTTCAGGCCGTGAGTGCACGGGCTTTTCAACCAGACGCTTCAGCTGTTTGATCTCTTGGGGAGTAAGCGGGCGATAGGTACCGACCGGCACGTCCAAACTGAGTGGGCCGTACTGCACCCGGACCAGTTTTTCCACCCGATAGCCGAGCGCTTCGCACATCCGGCGCACCTCGCGGTTCCGTCCTTCGCGCAGCACCAGTTCGAGCCAGGTTTTGCGGCTCGTTGCCCGGAGGATATATACTTTGGCAGGGGCCGCGAGCGTGCCGTCGTCCAATTGTACGCCGTGGCGAAGCTCGGCCAGCGCTCTTCTGGCAACCACACCGCCTACCTTGGCCTGATAGGTGCGAGGTACCTGAAAACGCGGGTGGAGGAGGCGTTCCGTCAGCGCGCCGTCATTGGTCAGCAGCAGCAGCCCGGACGAGTCGTAATCGAGGCGACCGACCGGAAAGACGCGTTCGCGCACGCCGGAGAGCAAATCGCGGACTGTAGGGCGCCCCTCCGGGTCTTTGAGGGTGCTGACCACACGCGGCGGTTTATGCAGCAGGTAATAGAGCCAACCGGTGGGCAACTCGATCAGGTGCCCATCAACTTCAATGTGGTCCTGTCGCGGATCCGCCGTTGTTCCCAGACGTGTGACCGTTTGTCCATTCACCTGTACGCGACCGGCTTGGATCAACTGCTCCGCCGCCCGTCGCGAGGAGATCCCGGCCTGACTCAGGATCTTCTGCAACCGTTGGGTCTGATATGTCTTCTGCGTACGCATTGGCCGTTGGCTCGTGGATGTCGGGCAGCGGGGGGAGGTCGGTAATACTCTCCAGATTGAAAATTTCAAGAAACTGCTGGCTCGTGCCGTATATCCACGGCCGGCCGGGCACATCTTTGCGCCCCAGGACCGTAATGAGCTTGCGGGTGAGGAGCGAGTTTAACACGCCGTCCACATCGACGCCACGAATGGCTTCAATCTCAATCTTGGTCACGGGTTGCCGATAGGCAATAATGGCGAGGGTTTCGAGGGCCGCCCGGCTCAACTTGACCGGCTTATCCCGACCGAGGGCTTTCACGTAGTCGGCATAGTCGGCAACCGTCCGAAACTGATAGCCGCCCGCCACTTCTCTGAGCCGGACCCCGCGGTAGGAGCCGGTATACTCGGCGCGCAGGGCGGCGAGTGCTGCCTTCACTTCCGTCTTGGTTGCGCCAACGACCTCAACCAGACGGCGAAGCGGCAGGGGTACGCCAGAGGCAAATAACAGACTTTCGACGATCGCCTTGATGTCATCTGTTTTCATAGGTGTTCCAGCGCCTCTGGTAAGGACTCCTCTGGGCTCACCGCCAGGGAGGCAACGATCGGGCCAAAAGGATTCTCCTGGCGCACCTGGACCATCCGATTACGAACCAGTTCGAGGACGGCCAGGAAGGTCACCAGAACCTGTAGTCGGGTTGAATCCGGGGGAAAGAGCTGCTCGAAGAGCACCTCTCTTTTTTCCCGTAAGGTATCCAGCACCGCCCGCAGGCGATCACGCAAAGACACATGCTCAAGCAGGATCTGATGCGCCTCTTGAGAGTCTGCACGGGTCATCACATCGTGCAGGGCATCGAGCAGATCGCCCAGCGACAGATCATACACGGTATCGTCTTTGCCATCCGGTTCAACCGGCATGGGTGGACGGCTAAAAACGTCGCGGTTGAGCATCTCTTGACCTATCAGCGTCTCGGCCGCTTCTTTGAAGCGTTGATATTCGAGCAGTTGTCGGGCCAACTCCGCGCGCGGGTCTTCGCCCTCGTCTTCTTCAGGTGCTTCCTCAATAGGCAGCAGGAGGCGCGATTTGAGATAGAGCAGGCTCGCCGCCATCACCAGGTATTCTCCCGCGATGTCAAGATCGAGCTGTTTGAGGAGGTCGAGATAGGCCAAATACTGGTCGGTGATTTCGGCAATGGGAATGTCGGGCAACTCCACTTCGTTCTTTTTGACGAGATGGAGCAATAAATCGAGCGGGCCCTCAAAAACGTCGAGTTTAACGCGATAGAACATGGAAAGGGCTTTGTCGGCTGGACACTCTTCGCCGTTCGTCATTTCCCATGTGGCAAAAGGGAGGGCCGACACTGTCCTACCAACGCTCGTGGCCTGACCCTTCCGTCACCTTACACACCAACCACCTCCCGCACCTCCGCCATGGTTTGACGGGCGATTTCGTGAGCCTGGCGTTCCCCTTCCCGGAGGACGTCGCGCACATCGTCGCGGTGGTTTTCCCAGTACGTTCGTTTTTCCCTGAAATGTGCCAAATCGTCAAGCACATGCTTGATCATAATCTTCTTACATTCCAGACAGCCAATGTCCGCGGTTTTACACCCTGCTGTGACAAATTCGATTTCTTCCGGCGTGCAGTAGAGACGGTGCAGGTGAAAAGTCGGGCAGTCGGCGGGGTCGCCAGGGTCGCGCCTCCGCGCCCGGCGCGGGTCGGTCATCATCCGCGACAGTTTCGCATCGACCTCCTGCGGCGGGTCTGACAGGACGACCGCGTTGCCATAGCTCTTGCTCATTTTGCGACCGTCAACGCCAAGAATTTTTGGAATCTCGGTCAGCAGAGCCTGGGGTTCAGGAAAAATGCTGGCCTCATAGACCGTATTAAAGCGCCGGGCAATCTCGCGGGTCAGCTCAATATGCGGGACTTGATCGACCCCGACGGGAACCCGCTGCGCCTTATACATCAGGATGTCGGCCGCCTGGAGCACAGGATAGCCGAGCAGGCCATAGTGAATCGTGGTCACCGCGGCTTCATCGTCAGAGTCGATAAAGCCCAGCTCACGCGCCTGCTCTTTGACGGTGGGGTTCCGAATAAGCCACGGCGTCGGCGTAATCATCGAAAACAAGAGGTGCAGCTCGGCGTGCTCTTTCACATCGGACTGACGGAAGATCACCGACCGGTTGGGGTCGAGCCCGACACTCAACCAGTCGGTCACCATCTCTTCGGTATTGCTCCGAATGCCTTCCGCATCGGTTTTCCCGGTGGTCAGGGCGTGCCAGTCGGCCACAAAGAAAAAACACCGATACTCGCTCTGGAGCCGGACCCAGTTGGTGAGCGTGCCGTGTAAATGCCCGAGATGGAGCTTGCCGGTTGGGCGAAAGCCACTCACAATCGTTTGTCGTGTCGTTGTGTTGTCGACCATGAAGAGCATCTCACAAGAGCGTGTTGAGGACGAATAACGTCAGTGGCTGGAGCATGTCGCCAAGAATCCCGGTCATCAACAGGAGCAGCACGATCAACATGCCATAGGGCTCAAGCCTGGCGAGCACCAGAGCTGGCCGTCGAGGCAGCAGTCCGGTGGCAACTCGCCCGCCGTCGAGCGGCGGGAGCGGAAATAAATTAAAGACGGCGAGGACAACATTGATCAGGACGCTATTCAACAGGTTGCGGGCGACCAGCCCATCGGTGATGAGTTGTAAGGACAGCAGGAACTTCAGTGCGAAGGCGGACAGCCCGGCTAATATCAGGTTCATAATCGGACCGGCGGCCGCCACGCGGACCATGTCGCGGCGGGGGTTGCGTAGATTCGTAAAGTCTACGGGGACGGGCTTGGCATAGCCAAACAGAAACGGCGCGCCAGTCATGATCAGCAGGAAGGGTAACAAGAGGGTTCCAAACAGATCGATATGGGCAAGTGGATTCAGGGTCAGCCGGCCCATTCGGGCGGCGGTCGGGTCGCCCAACAGATAGGCGCTATAGCCATGCGCGAGTTCGTGCAGGATGACCGCCACAAGGACCGGTAGTGCCCAAATGGACAATTGCTGCATCACGCCCGAGACATCCATTGCCTTCAGTCTATAGACTCCATTTTCCCGACACAAGGCGTGAGGCCACGGAATAAGGCGCGTGGGATTACCGCTCAATTGTCCCGTTCAAGGCGTAGTCGAACAGGTCAAAGTTGCTGAGCCGACTGGTGGCCGCGCGGGTATGATACGCCTCGGAGACGGGCTCGGAAAGGATGAACGGCACCACCTGCTCCGCGCGTCCGCCATGAGAGCGGAGCGGCGTATCGCCTAGCCCGGACAGATCATGGTCTCGTTCTGCCGCCCCAATGGCCGTGTGTGTATCGCCGAGCACAAGGAGATCAGCCTCACGGTCAGGTGGCAGGAGAAACTGCTCACACGCGGTTGGTGTATCGTAGACCGCCTCGACCCCAGGAATGTTGGTGATGACAGCCCGCGCGCCCGCCCGGTCGGTGCCAGGACAGTAGACGCGGACGCAGGACCCCAAGGCACCATGATGGGCCACATAGGGGTCGGTAATCGGACAGATCACGCGTGTCCGACCCGGACCACAGCTCGCGTTCAGAATATCCTGGAGAAACACGACCCGCGGTTTGGCGTTCATCCCATGGTCGGCGGTCAGGGCGACCATGGCTCCCGCCTCAGCCAACCGGCCGCAGGCCCGGTCAAGCGCGGCATAGAACGCGTTCGCTTCCGCACTCCCGGGCGCATGTTTATGTTGGACATAGTCGCTCAGCGAGAGATACATCAAATCTGGTCGGTGCTGTTCGAGCAAGGCGAGACCGGCTTCCAGGACAAAGAGTGACAGCTCGGCAGAGTACACGTTGGGCTGTGGACGGCCAATCTGCTGACAGATGTCCTCAATACCGTGCACGGGGATGGTACAGTCTTCCGCTCTCTCGGCAGAGAAACACATGCCGTCGGCAATACCGTGACCAAGCAAACGGCGCAGTTTATCTTTGGCGGTGATGACCGTGACTTTCGCCCCGCTGTGGGAGAAGCGGGCCAGCAGGGTTTCCGAGCGGAGCTGGCGGGGATCGGTCATCATGACTGCCTGTCCTGTTGTCGGATCGAGAAAGTAATTGCCCGAGATCCCATGTGCGGCGGGCGGACTGCCCGTGACAATGGACAGATTGTTCGGATTTGTAAACGTTGGGACGACCGCGTCCGCCCAAGTGCCAAACCCTTGGCTGAGAAAACGCCGGACGTTGGGCAAAATATTCTGGGCCAGCCCGGTCTTGATATAAGCGGGGTCACACCCGTCTATGCAGATCACAACAACGGGCCGACGCGGGAAGGCGTATGCACGTTGGTTCAGGCACACGATTTGGGTGTATCGATCCTGCCCCTGTTCTGGCATACGCCTGTCAACTCCTCCTGATCGCGGCCTTGTCTTTTGGAGCATTCCATATAGCAGCTCTCTGTCAGAAAAAGGACTCCCTCCGGTGCTCGTTCACTTGGTCCGGGTTCGTGAGGATGATATAGCCGTGCTGGTTGCAGGGGGTTCCTGGAGTCTTTAAGATACACGGCCTGAGCGGAGTGTTTGGGGAACGGAGAGGCGCTGGTAAAAAACTATTGGGCACCTCCTCGGGAAGGTGGGATGGTAGCAAAAGAGTAAACGTGTCCTTTACTAGACATGAGAGGCTGGACACGTTTACTCTTTTCAGTAGTTTGTAAGGCGGGATATTATGCAAGACGGGCAACGTCGTGTCGTCATTACTGGGCTGGGGGCAGTCACTCCACTTGGGACTGGGGTGGAGAAAAACTGGCAAGCACTGCTTGCAGGACGCTCTGGAGTCGGACCGTTAACCCGCTTTGATGTCTCAGACTTTCCCACGCGGATCGCTGGCGAGGTTACCGACTTCACGCCCACCGATTTTATCGAGAAGAAAGAGGTCAAAAAGATGGACCTCTTCATCCAGTACAGTGTTGCCGCGGCCCAGATGGCGATGGATGAAGCAAAAATCCCAATCACGCCGGAAAACGAGGATATGATTGGGTGCATAGTCGGGGTCGGGATTGGCGGGCTGACCAGTATTGAAGAATATCACCTGCACTTTCTTGATACGCGACTCAAAAAAGTTTCTCCCTTCTTTATCCCCAAGCTGTTGAGCAACTTGGCGCCCGGCCAAATCTCTATTCGCTATGGCGCCAAAGGCATTAATTACACGCCAACGAGTGCCTGCTCTTCCGGTGCGCACGCCATTGGTGAAGCCTTTCGGGCCATTCGGCTGGGCGATCAGGATGCCGTGATTGCCGGGGGAGCAGAGGCAGCCCTGACCTCTTTAGGGCTGGGCGGCTTTATTGCCATGCGGGCTGTCTCGACGCGGAACGACGAGCCCGAGAAGGCCAGCCGTCCGTTTGACAAAAATCGTGACGGCTTTGTCATGGCCGAAGGCGCTGGCATTGTGGTGTTGGAGGAGCTGGAATTCGCCAAGAGCCACGGGGCAACAATCTACGGCGAAGTGGTTGGTTACGGTGCCAACGCAGATGCGCATCACATCACCGCCCCCTCGCCCGAAGGCGAAGGCGCGGTCCGGTGCATGCGGATGGCCCTGCGCAGTAGCGGGCTTGACCCAACCGAGATCGACTACGTCAACGCGCACGGGACCTCAACACCGTATAACGACGCGACCGAGACCCTGGCCCTGAAAAGAGTCTTTGGCGAACACGCCGCACAGCTCGCGATCAGTTCAACCAAGTCCATGACCGGCCACTTACTCGGGGCTGCCGGTGGCGTCGAAGCCGTCTATTCCGCCTTGGCGCTCCATCATCAGATCATACCGCCCACCATTAACTATGAGGAACCCGATCCGGAGTGCGATTTGGACTATGTGCCCAACACCTCCCGCCCGGCGCCGGTCCGAGCCGTCTTATCCAACTCCTTCGGCTTTGGGGGAACCAACGCCTGCCTCGTCTTTCGCAAATGGGACAACGATCAAAACGGGCAGAGCACGAATCAGTAGAACGGGCGGCTGGAGTAACGAGAACACTGGGACCGAAGCAATCAGAACCTGCCTTGAGCGAAACAGTATGAGACGTACTGATAGGCCTGAAAGAATAAACATGCCCTCCAAATCATACAAAGCTGTTGGCATGTTTCCTCTTTGTCTCGCTGGGCAAGAAGGACTAAAGAGGTAGCGCATGGGCGCACGTATTATCGGCACGGGTTCCGCCGTCCCTTCGACCTGTCTCACCAATGATGATCTGGCCGGGCGGGTTGACACCAATCATAAATGGATCGTCACGCGGACCGGCATACAGGAGCGGCGCGTCCTCCGACAGGACGAAGGCTTGCTCGACCTCATTCACACGGCAAGCGAAACGGCACTCAAGGCGGCGGGCCTGTCCGCGCAGGACCTGGATGTGATCCTGGTCGCCACAGTCTCTGGGGAGTATGCCTTCCCTTCCACTGCCTGCCTGCTCCAAACGCGCCTGGGCGTCGATAATATTCCTGCTTTTGATGTTGCGGCGGCCTGTGCCGGGTTTGTGTACGGCATGTCGGTTGCCCATAGTTATCTCAAAAGCGGAGAGTATAACCGTATCCTGCTGGTTGGCGCAGACGCCCTGAGCTCCATGGTCAACTGGGGAGACCGGACGACCTGCGTGCTGTTCGGGGATGGCGCCGGGGCAGTCGTGTTAGAAAATCAGCCGAACGATCAAGGCTTGCTCAGCACGGTCGTCGAGTCCAGCGGAGGCCTGTGGCAGTTGCTCCATGTGCGGTCCGGACTGCGGCAAACGTTTGACCAAGCCGGTGAACAGGAGCCCGACTGGGGGATTCAGATGAAGGGCCCTGAACTGTTCAAGGTGGCCGTTCGGGCCCTGTCCGACGTGACAAGAAAGGCCCTCGAAAAAGCCGGCCTGACCCCAGAAGATATCAAGCTGATGGTCCCCCATCAGGCGAATTTACGTATTATCCAAGCGGTGGCCGACCGTCTGGGGGCCAGTATGGACAAGGTGCACTGCAATGTGGACCGCTTCGGAAACACGTCTGCGGCTTCCATTCCGATAGCTTTGGATGAAGCGGTTCGGGAAGGTAAAGTACAGACGGACGATATTGTTGTGCTCAACGGCTGTGGGGGCGGGCTCACCTGGGGGGCATCGGTTGCGCGCTGGTAGAGTGAATAAATCCGCGCGACAGAGACGTCTTCCCTTGGTGAAGATTCTCTGATCTCAGTGTTCTTACGGCCTCCTCCGCTCAGTAGACGACTAACTTTTCTGTATTTTCTGCCGCGAAAGGGGTGAGTTGGTATTACTGGGCATTGTACGTGCCTGGGTCCGTCATTGCCGGCGCGCCGCCTTGGTTCGGGTCGAGAAAGGCGAGGACACGTTTTCCTGACGACTTATCCATCCAGCGCCGCAGTCGTTGCTCAAGCACCAATCGCAGCTGATAGTCGCGTTTGATGTTAGCCACGACTTCTTCGGCGCTTCTGCCCGTTAGCGGCGTCGATTTCCGTTTCCCTTTTCGGAGCCCTGCCGGGGAACGAGACTTCACGAGCAACGGGCGATACCGACCACTTTGCTTGTGATACGCCCGCCAGACGGATGCAGATCGATCACGGACGAGACGCAGGGTCTGTTTCTCGTTTTCCCAATACTGGTGTTTGGGGGTACTGCCATAATACAGTATCTCTTGAGTAGAAGCCGTTCGACCCATAGCATCTCCCACCGAGGTTTACTCGCTGGTTCCTGCTCTCAGTATAAGGGGAAAGCCGTATGGAAGGAAAGGGAAGGCTGGTTTTCTCGACGCCAGAGAAAAACCGCTAACCGGTTTCGAGTCGGAGGTCCAGGGCTTGCGTCGAGTAGGGTTCGGGCAGCGTACAGCGTGGAGCCTTGGCCCAGAGCCCTTCAAGATTGTAAAATTCTCGTACGGTTTCGTAGAAAATATGGACAATCACATCCCCGAAATCCATGAGGATCCATTGTCCGTGCGAGACGCCCTCAAGGGCTAACGGGCGATGGCCTTCCTGCCGGAGGACCTTCTCAATCGCTTGGCTGATCGTCTGCACCTGAATGTCCGACCGCCCGGTACAAATCACAAAATAGGAGGCAACAGAAGTCAACGCTTCCACGTCGAGGACAACCAGGTCGTATGCCTTTTTGTCCAGCGCGGACTGAGCGCACCGCAGGGCCTTTTGCCAGCTGTCGTCAGCCTTCAAGGGAAGAAGCCTCTTGGGTGCGATAGGGAGTGTGGGTCGCGATGTAGTCCGCCACGGCAGGCGGGAGCTGGCAGAGCGTGGGCCGACCGGCGCGCAGGTTGTCACGTATGCCGGAGGCCGAAATATGAAGACCGTCCAGTGTATAGAGCGTCAATGTATGCCCTGATTCATGCTGGTATCTCTGCTGGGTCGGATCATACCAAAAGGCGGACCGGAGAGCAACGGGAAGGAGTTGGTCAAGTGACGGTGTAGGGACCCCGGGCCGCGACGTGACAATCAGGTCACATAAACTGGGAATCTCCAGATAATCCTTCCACGTCTCTATCTCACAGAACGCGTCCATCCCGATCAGAAAGGCGAGGGAGGTCAACGTTCCTCTTGCCCGAAAGGCACGGATCGTATCAATCGAAAACGAGGGGCCTGCACGGTCGAGTTCAATACGAGAGGCAAAGAAGGCCGGGTTGGCGGCAACCGCTCGCTCCACCATATTGTAACGATGGTGGGCAGGGGCGATATCCGTTGTACGCTTGTGCGGGGGAGAGGCAGCAGGAATAAAGTATATCCGGTCAAGTGCAAATGCTGCGCAGACTTCTTCCGCACTGCGCAGATGCCCTAGATGGATGGGGTTAAACGTTCCGCCGAACAGTCCAACCTTCATACGTCAAGGCCTATGGGCATGTTATACTCGTATCTGGCCATCTCCGTAGACCACATATTTATACGTTGTCAGCTCACGCAGCCCCATGGGCCCCCTGGCGTGAAGTCGGTTCGTTGAAATACCGACCTCAGCCCCAAAGCCGAACTCAAAGCCGTCGGTGAATCGCGTCGAAGCGTTTGCATAGACTGTCGCAGAGTCGACTTCACGCAGAAACCGCCGGACGTGTGAGTAATCTTCGCTGACGATACAATCGGCCAGTCCTGACCCGTTGGTATGAATAAAATCCAGCGCTTCATCAAGCGAGCCTACCACTTTGACCGAGAGGATTTTATCAAGATATTCGGTTTGCCAATCCGTCTCAGTCGCGACGCCCACCTGAGGGACGATCTGGCGCGTCTGGTCACAGCCACGAACCTCGACACTCTCTTGTTCGAGTCGCGCCACAAAGTCCGGCAGGAAACGGGACGCAACGGTCTCGTGCACCAGCAGGTTCTCCATGGCGTTGCACACCCACGGTCTTTGGGCCTTAGCGTTCAGACACACTTGGTGCGCTTTCTCAATATCGGCAGCAGCATCGACATAGGTATGGCACAAGCCGGAGAAATGCTGGATCACGGGGATAGCGGATTCACGCGTGACGGCGCGGATCAATTCCTCTCCGCCGCGCGGAATAATGACATCAATACAGCGGTCCTGTTGGAGGAGAAAGGTGACGGCCTGTCGATCAGTAGAACGGACCAGTTGGACCGCCCCGTCCGGCAAGCCCGCTTCGGCAAAGGCGTGCGCAAGAATATCGACAATAGCACTGTTCGTCGCAAATGCCTCCGACCCTCCTTTGAGCACAACCGCATTGCCGGCTTTGAGGCACAGGCCGGCGGCATCGGCCGTCACATTCGGTCGCGACTCATAAATAATCCCGACCACACCCAGCGGAACGCGGACCTGACTGATTTCCAGGCCATTTGGTCGCTTCCAGGTAGCGACCGTTTCCTCGACTGGGTCCGGCAGATCGACCATGATTTCAAGCCCGGTGGCCATAGCGTGTATACGCGCCTGGTCCAGCGTCAGTCGATCGAGCAGAGCGGCGGATAAATCGTTGTCTTTTCCCCGGGCAACATCCTGGGCATTGGCAGTGAGTAAGACTTCCGTCTGATTCCGGAGTCGCTGGGCGGCAGCAAGAAGTGCTTGATTCTTCGTGTGTGTTGACACTGTTGCCAATACCCGGGCGGCTTTTTTTGCGGTTTGGGCTAATGCGACCACCATATTTTCAAGACTCATCGCCTCTTCCTTTGTGTCTCTTCACCAAGCTTATAACAAGGCCAAGTCGTCACGATGAATCACTTCATCACTCACCTTATAGCCGAGCGTCTGTTCAATCTGACTCGTGTGCACGCCTTGAATTTGCCTCAGAGCTGCGGCGCCATAATTCACCAGGCCGCGTGCAAATTCATCTCCGCTTTCGTCGAGGCAGGTCACACAGTCCCCTTCCTCAAAGCTCCCGTATATTTCACGTACCCCGGCCGGTAACAGGCTTCTTCCATCCCGCCGAATCGCCGCCGCCGCCCCGGCATCCAGACGGAGTGAGCCGGCCGGCTTCAGCGTGTAGGCAATCCAGTGTTTCCGACTTGCAATCCTGTCCGAGACCGGCAGAAACAGCGTACCAACTTCCCGCTGCGGGTCAAAAGCCGCACCTAGTTCTGCATTGCTCCGCCCATCTATAAGAAGGGACGGAATACCCGACAGGGCCGCCTTTTGGGCGGCTTCAATTTTAGAAGTCATCCCGCCGCGGCCTAACGGACCAGCCACACCGCACCGCTGCATCAATTGTGCGTCGAACTGCTCGACAAGAGCGATACGTTTCGCCTGCCGGTCCAGACGGGGGTCGGTTTCATAGAGACCCGCAACGTCGCTCAATATGATCAGCAGATCCGCCTCGACCAGGACGGCGACTTGGGCAGAAAGATTATCGTTGTCGCCAAACTGGATTTCTTCAACCGCAACCGTGTCATTCTCGTTGACAATTGGTACGACTCCGGATTCGATCAGCGTCAGGAGGGTGTGCTTGGCGTTCAGATAGCGTCTCCGGTTCGCCAGATCGTCATGGGTGAGCAGAATCTGCGCCACCCGGATGGCGTGCTGCGAAAAGCATTTTTCATACAGCGCCATGAGCGTAATCTGTCCAATGGCGGCGGCGGCCTGTTTCGCCGGTATCGTCCTCGGGCGCTGTTTCAT
The DNA here is from genome assembly GCA_002238415.1 of Desulfurellaceae bacterium bin18. Classification (GTDB taxonomy): domain Bacteria; phylum Desulfobacterota; class Binatia; order Bin18; family Bin18; genus Bin18. The sequence continues at coordinate 21,634 of MPMI01000032.1, forward strand.
ATTGAGCACGCCCATTCCGGCAGCAACGGCTCCCGAAGTGACCAAGACCACCTCCGCCTGCGGCAGGGCAGAAAGGGTCGTCGCGAGTTGGCTGATACGTGGAGCATGGACACCGTCTCCGTCGGACAGCACGCTGCTCCCGACTTTCACCACAATCCGCTTCGTGCGCTCAAGAATACCAGCCTTATGTGCGAGTTGGATATTGCGATCACTCATGGTGGGGAACCCTCGATCTCCCCTTCGTCGCCTTCGCCCATCCGATGTTGTCTGTGTTCAAGCAGATGGGCGATTGCTCTCACCAATTCCTGTTTCCCTTCCCCGGTTACAGCAGAAATGAGATGCAAATTTTTCTTATGCCGGCCAAAAACTTCCTGTACCTCAGGAAAACGTTCGCGGGTGATCGTCAGGTCAGCTTTGGTGACGACCACGAGCTGCGGACGGCGGGCCAGGGCAGTATCAAAAGCGTCAAGTTCACGATTGATGACGCTATAGTCGGCATACGGATCACGTGCTGGGTCAGATATATCAAGAAGATGCACGAGAATAGAAGTCCGCGAGAGATGGCGCAGAAAGCGTACGCCGAGTCCATGTCCGGCGTGCGCGCCCTCAATGAGCCCCGGCACGTCAGCCATGACAAATGACCCTTCATCGCCATAGCGCACAACACCAAGGTGCGGAACGAGGGTCGTAAAGGGAAAGTCGGCAACCCGTGGACGTGCGGCAGACACTGCAGAGATCAGCGTCGACTTCCCGACGTTGGGAAACCCAACCAGGCCAACATCCGCCAGGAGGCGGAGTTCAAGCCGGAGCTGCCGCGTCTCTCCGGGCAATCCCGGCTGGGCGAATCGGGGGGCCCGGTTTGTGGAGGAGGTGAAAGAGGCATTCCCTCTGCCGCCTTTTCCGCCCTGGGCGACCACGACCTGTTGGCCTGCGGTTCGCAGGTCGGCGAGTATTTCTCCACTCTCTCTGTCGCGGGCAATGGTTCCGGCTGGGACAGAAAGGACGAGGGGCTTTGCATTTTTCCCATGTTGGTCCTTGCCCCGTCCATGCTCACCCCGAGCCGCTTTGGCATGATGCCGGTGGGCGAGATCGAGCAGCGTGTTCCGTTGCGGATCAACACGCAGGATGATGTCTCCGCCATTGCCGCCATTGCCGCCGTTCGGTCCCCCCCAGGGCCGAAACTTCTCGCGCAGAAAGCTGACACAGCCACGCCCGCCATCACCGGCTTTGACTGTCATGGTCACTTCGTCAACGAAGTTCATAGCCCATGTATATCAGGAATAAGAGACTGAAGCAGGCCAATAAAAAAGCCCCGAAGTGGGGCTTTTCCTACGATCTTTTGCTCGCGCGCGTGGTAGAGCAGCTTACTGTGGGTACACGCAGACCCGCTTGCGCGTTTTGCCCATGCGTTCGAATTGAATCACCCCGTCGGCCTTCGCAAACAGGGTATAATCTCGTCCCATGCCAACATTGGTCCCTGGATAGATACGCGTTCCAAGTTGACGGACAATAATATTCCCGGCTTTGGCAAATTGCCCGCCAAAAAGCTTGACGCCGCGGTGCTGTCCTGGGCTGTCTCGGCCATTCCGACTGGAGCCTTGTCCTTTTTTATGTGCCACCTTTATCCTCCCAGGTTGATCGATTTGACCTGCACAGCCGTAAAGTGCTGCCGATGGCCCTGTTTGCGCCGATACCCTTTGCGCCGTTTCTTCTTAAAAACAATAATCTTTTTCTCTTTGCCATGCTCAACAACGCGAGCCGTCACTGAAGCGCCGGGAACAAGCGGAGTACCAATGTGAACCGTGCCCTCGGCTGAGGTGAGCAGCACATCGGAGAACGTAATATCACTCCCTAGCTCTCCCGGGAGAGACTCCACTCGCAGAAGCTCGCCCTGTGTCACTCGATATTGTTTTCCACCCGTACGAATTACTGCGTATGACATCTCCCGTTACCTATGCGAGCGTGTTTTTTCTGTCAACTCCCAGGTGCTCCGTCACTCAGTATTCAGAGCGTGGCGAATGGCCTTGGGAATGGGCTGGGGCTGGTCGTGCGGATTCACAAAAACTGCGGTGATTGACCCACTGACGCAGCGCTCTCCAGCTCGGTAGATTTCCCCGGCAAAGGTGATGGAGGTGGTTCCAATCCGCTCAACCCGGACCTTCACCTCAATCGGTTCATCAACAAAGAGGGGAACATAAAATGTTGCCGAGACATTCACCCGAGGCAACCCTGATATTTTGCGGTGGTCGGACAGCGGGAACCCAGCCTGCCGCATCAATTCCCACTCGGCTATCTCAAAATACCGGAACGCTGCCGTGTAATGAATACGGCCCGACGCATCGGTATCGACCCACCGCACCCGAAGTTTTTCCGTATGGGACAGCATGATTTTATAGGAGTTCCTGAACGGGAAAGTCGCGTATCCCCAAAGGACAAGAGCAAAATAGGGAGGCCCAAGACGGGCAATCACGCGTGTGGCTCAGCAGCCTCGCGGGCCACGGTCTGAATCCGCGGGATTGCTGTATAGATACGGCTCTCAGGTCCGTTCTGTACGCTCAGCCTAGCGAGATACTCTTCCAGTTTCTTTCGTATTGCCGTGAGCTGTGGGTCAGGCCGCGCTGTAGGCGATCTTTTTTGCCAAACGAGAGTCTTTGGCGCCGGAACTTTTTTTAATGGATTGATATATCTGCCATTTTTATGCATCTCAAAGTGCAGATGCGGTCCGGTGGCGGCCCCCGAAGACCCGACATAGCCGATAACCTGTCCCCTTTTTACAAAAGTTCCTGCTCTCACTCCTTTTTTGATCCGTCGCAGGTGGGCGTATGCCGAACTATAGGGTCCGTCATGGTCAATCTTGAGAAAACGGCCATAGTCGCCTTTCCAGCCGGCGTAAGTGACCTTGCCATCTGACACCGCGCGTACCGGTGTTCCCGTTGGCGCAGCGAAATCCACGCCGCGGTGGGGACGTTTCCGTTTGTAAATGGGATGCAACCGGGCATCGCTAAAGACCGATGAGATACGGGTGAATTGGACGGGGTGGCGCAGAAACTGCTGCCCAAACCCCATCCCTTCTTCCGCGTCAAGAGGAAAGACCAGGTGTTTTTCCCCTTTGTTCATGATTTCCGCAGCAAGCACTTTACCATGCCTCACTGCTTGCCCGTTATGCTGAATTTCCTCAAAAATGATTTTGAAAGGGTCACCCGGCTGAAGGTCGTATGAAAGGTTCAGATCCCAGCCCATATCTGCCACAGCATCAATGATGCTGGCTGGGACCCCTATCTTTCTGGCTGCCCAACTCAGACTATGGGTAATGCGACCGCCAACGGCACGCCAGACAAGGGTCGTGGGAGCGGTCTCGAGTCGTGACTGAATACGCCCGCTCTCATCCTTCTCAAATACGAGCGAAGCATCCCGATCAATGCTGCAGGAAACGGTTCGCAGCGTTGGCGCCCCATTGTGGTCGGGCTCATAGGAGAGGGTTATGGTGCGTCCAACTTGCAACCTCCGTATCTCAACCCTTTGCCGCGCCGCATTGATCCACGCGGCGGTCTGTTGAGGCGAAAGGCCCTCTTTTTTCAGAATACTCCCAAACGTCTCGTTCGGCTCAATAGCATGTACAATGTGGTGCGGTGTGCCTATCGTCGGTACTGACTCAGGCAGCGGAGGAAGGGTAACGAGAACGGGCGGGACCGTGTCTCCTTCTGGAGTTGGCCGTTCTCCGATCGAACCCGTCTCCACATTACCCTGAACATCACTTCTTTTCGGAACGTCGCTTCTTTGCTGAATCTCGTTCAAGCGCTGTTGGAGTCGAGCGATCACCCCGTTTTTGGCAGGAGCAGGATCAACGGCCGGGCTCGCCGCCCGAACAACAAACCCAAGAAAACCGACTGCCAGGATGGGGGCGATAAGCAGCGCCCGAACGTGGCCGTTCTGGCGCCCGAGTGAAATGCAGAGTATTTCCTTGCAATACTCCAACCACCGGCTCTGCATGGTCACAGAAGGTGCCAGTGAAATACGCAAAAGTCAAGTGATATTGGGGTGCGACATTGTTTCATTTCCATACCGATGGTAAGTTGGGCGGCAGTGAAAAAGGTCCTGCCTCTTATTGCGTGTCTTGTCATTGGCGTCAGCGGACTTACCGCCTGTTACGTCTATGCACGGCTCAACACCCCAGGTCCGCCTTTAGCGGCGCCCGCTCGGCTCTTTATCTCTCCGGGCAGCACTCTCCAACAAACAGCGCAGATGCTGGTTGCCGAAGGCATACTGGCAAGTGTCCAGCCATTTCGTTTCTGGGCGCAATTCACCGGCAAAGACCATTCCATACAAAGTGGGGAGTATATCCTGGAAACCCCGCTGACCCCACGGAGGTTGCTTGAGACCTTGACCCTGGGTCAGGTCATCCACCACATGGTGACGATCCCGGAAGGACTGACACTCAAACAGATTGCCAAAAGACTGGAAGACCAGGGGTTTGGCCCTCAAGAGCAATTCCTGTCTCTGAGCACCTCTCCTCAGTTCTTAGCCACATGGGACCTCCAGGAATACGGACTCGAAGGCTACCTGTACCCGGACACTTACTTTTTTTCAAAGCCAAGCTCTGCGGAGGATATTCTGGGTCGTATGGTCACCCGTCTGTCTGAAGTCTTCAGTCCAGCCCTGCAACAGCAGGCGCAGGAGTTGGGGTTCTCCCAGCATGAGGTCCTGACCCTGGCCTCGCTCATTGAGAAAGAAACCGGGGCGGCAGAGGAACGCCCGCTGATTGCCGGAGTCTTTCACAATCGACTCCGGCAAAATATGCCACTCCAGTGTGATCCGACCGTCATCTACGGCATTCCGAACTTTGACGGGAATCTGACCCGTCGTCATCTGCGTACGCCCACGCCGTATAATACCTATCTGTTTACCGGCCTTCCGCCTGGCCCAATTGCCAACCCAGGACTCGCGGCTATTCAGGCCGTCCTCTCCCCAGCCGAAACGAACTACCTCTATTTTGTTGCCAGGGGAGACGGCACACACGTGTTCTCTTCCCGGCTCGCAGATCATAATCGCGCGGTTCGCCGGTTCCAGAAACGTCGCTCGCGCAATGGATAGCTTGTCCCATCTGTTCGCCACTACGGCCCGCCGGGTATTGTGGCAGCGGAGCGCCAATACTCTCGGATTTTTTCTGCCCCTGGGGATTGCTGTTTTTTTCCTGGGGTATGGTCTGGTACTGGCATGTTCGCTGCCCATCTGGGTTTCTTTTCTTCCACCCGTCATCGTCTTCGGTGTGCTGCTGAACTCCCTCAGACAGGAAAAAAAGAGCTGCCAAGACGAGCGCATTGCTGGCCTGCTGGACGAGAAGACGGCTGGCCAAGAGCGTTTTCTCACCCTGGCGACGCTTCCAGCTTCCTCAGACTTCTTAGCCCAGGTTCGGAACGAAGCCGCCAGGAAGGCCGCCTTCTTCGTTCCCGAGCGCGACCTGCCTTTCCAACTCGACAGGCGGGTTCCGATTGCGTGTGTCGGCGCAGTCCTGAGCGGCCTGCTCTTCTTGTTTTTGCCATCCGGCAGCGCGGCCCTCGCTCCAGGTGGCCTCTCACCTGTTGCGCCGACGCCAGAGACCCTGCGCCAGGATATTGAAGACATGGCCCGGCAGTTGGTCCGCTCACAGTCTTCTCCTGAAGAACAGCAAGCCGGAGCACAGCTCCTCGTGCTTGCTCAGGATCTCAGGAACCCAGCTCTGACCCCGCAGGAGAAGATACGCCTGATTGATGAGGCGCAAAAACGTATGAATCTGCCGCTGCCAGTGCCGCAGCTCCTTCCTCTTGATTTCAAGCTCTTTGGCAGCGACAGCACACAAGACGATAGTCCGGGCAACCAGGGTGACAGCCCACAGCCGGAGAATACGCCGCTGGCAAAGACAACTGAAAATCTGGAGCAACTCAAGCAGTCGCTGTCTGCGCAGAGGAATGAGTCGCAGCCGGGCGCGCAAAATACAAACCAGACGGATCAAGCAGACAATCAACCGTCACAAAAGCAGCAAAATACCCCCCAGGAATCCGGCGGTGGCATCAAATTTGACCAGCCCCAGTCTCAAGAACAAAAGGGGAAGCAACAGGCCCAGCAGAATACATCCGGTCAGCAGCAACAGGCTCCGCAACCGGGCCAACAACCGGACACTCGGCAGCCACCTTCCGGAGTAGACCCACACAAAGCCGGACACGAGCAGCGCCGCCACGCCACGCAGCAGAGCAATGAGCAAAAACAGCCTCAGCAGGCCCAAGAGCAGTCAGGCGAGCAGTTCGGACAATCCGGTGGGCGGGGAAAAGGCGAGCGTTTTTACAAACCGGGCGAGCAGCCCGGCGGATTTCTGACTCAGGCTGCCCGCTATGTCAAAGTTCGTATTCCGACCGGTATCAAGGCGGAACAGGACAGCCAGGAACTGACCGAAAATACCAGCCCGGCTGTCCCAACCACGCCGTATAGCAACGCCCCACTCGCCGACCGTCCGCCGGAGAAAAATACCCCTCAGCAGCGCATTCCCCTCGAATATCGAGCCATCTTACAGAAAGAGTAAGCGTGCCCTCCACGTCATACATAGCTGTTGGTACGCTTACTTTTTAGGAGCAGCATGCCAGCCTCGCCATCACCTTTATCCTCAGAGCTATTATCCCCGGAACAGCGGGTTGAACGCTTTCGACACATCTTTGCGACCATCGAAGAAGAGGTCGGTCAGGTGATCGTTGGCCAGCGGAGTATCCTGCGGAAGATCTTAACCGCCTTTTTTGCCGGTGGGCATGTCCTTATTGAAAGTGTGCCGGGTCTGGGCAAGACGCTGATGGCCAAGTCGCTCAGCCAGGTCCTGGCGCTAAGCGCCAAGCGGATTCAATTTACGCCAGACCTCATGCCGTCTGATATCGTTGGAACTCAAGTCCTGTCTGAAGGCGCTGACGGCAGACGCTATTTTGAATTCAAGCCCGGCCCGGTCTTTGCCAACATCGTTCTGGCGGATGAAATTAATCGCGCCACGCCCAAAACCCAGTCGGCTGTTCTTGAAGCAATGGAGGAGGGGCAGGTTACCGTTTTTGGGGAGACGCATATCCTCACGCCACCTTTTCTTGTGGCGGCGACCCAGAACCCGGTTGAGATTGAGGGGACCTACCCGCTCCCCGAAGCGCAACTGGACCGTTTTCTGCTCAAGCTGATTATCGAATCGCCCAGCGCGGCTGAGGTGGCCGAAATTGTAGAGCGCACCACACAAGAGACGCAGTACCGCATCAATCCCGTCCTCTCGGCAGACACGGCTCCGGCAGTCATCGCCGAGATGCAGAATCTGGTCCGCGCGGTCCTGTTGGCTCCTCCGCTGAGTTTGTATATTGCCCGGCTTATAGAGGCAGCCACACCCAGCAACCCGAATTCTCCGGTGCCTGAGGTCACCCGCTATCTCCGCTACGGCCCCAGCCCGCGTGGGGCTCAGGCGCTCACCCTAGGGGCCAAGGTCAACGCCCTGCTTGACGGGCGGGTACATGTCAGTTTTGAGGACATCACCGATGTTGCGCTGTCGGCCCTGCGGCACCGCTGCCTGCTGAACTTTCAGGCTGAGGCAGAGGGCATTAGCGCCGATCAGATTATCGAACTGTTACTGAAACAGGTCCCCAAGAAATAAATAAGGTCTTGTCCACAGCATTCCTGATTGTATTTCACTTCTCCTGCCCCTCGCAGAGAGGCAAGGGTCATGGCAAGATGAGGACTATGAATCTTATCCACACGGCTTTTGAGCCCGAGGGCGCAGGCCCACATCCAACCATTCTCGCCCTGCACGGCTGGGGTGCTAACGCACTCGACCTCCTGGGCTTGGCTCCTCATCTGTGTCGAGGCCGGTTTCTCGTCCTCTGCCCGCAGGGCCCGCTTCAGGTCCCTATCGGTCCGAACATGGTTGGTCACGGCTGGTTTCCGCTGACGAGTGGTGGGCCAATCGATGTCCAGGCGGTTCTCTCTGCGCGCGAGACCGTTCGCACCTTTCTTGACGAAGCACTGCAGCGCTACCCTGTTGATTCCAAGAAACTATGCGTGCTGGGTTTTAGTCAGGGCGGGGTCATGGGTTATAGCCTGGCCCTGGGCGAGCCCGAACGCTTTACCGGATTAGCGGCCCTCAGTTCGTGGCTGCCGAAAGACATGCTGACCGCATTACCGGACGTGCCGGCAACCGAGCAACTGCCCGTGCTGGTCCAGCACGGCAGTAAGGACGAACTGATTGACGTAGGCCGCGCCCGTCAGTCCGTCGAAATCCTGCGGGATGTCAAAGCACCCGTGACCTACCGGGAGTATGATATGGGTCACGAAATCAATGCTCGCAGTCTGACCGATCTGTCGAACTGGCTCCAGGAAAAGGTAGTGTCGCCGAAAGAGTAAACGTGCCCAGCTTTGTATGGTTTGGAGGGCACATTTACTCTTTTCACTCTGGCGTCCTGAATCCGTTCCACCGGTACAGCTATCCCGCCGACTTGGACTGAAACAGAAACTCCGTGGTCACCCGTAAGAAGTGCTCCAGTTGGTCATGGTGCACCCAGTGGCCGGCCTTCGGGATCGTCATCAGAGAGGGATTGTGAAATGCTTTTGCACGTTCGCTGTCTTTCTCCAAATCAACCGCCCATGATTCGCTGCCTCGCATCAAGAGCAGCGGGCAGGTAATACGTCCCCAGATTTCTTGGGCATCCGCCATATTGAAGCGATACGGTGAGCGGGCGCGGACATAGTTGTCAAACTTCCAGGTATAGGTTCCGTCCTCATTGCGGTGGGTTCCATACAGGGTCAGATGATGGGCCTGCTCCGGGCTGAGATGGGGGTTGGCTTCACGCATACGTTCGACCGCCTCTTCCAGCGTCTTGTAGCGCTTCGGCAGACGACCGGCGAACCCACGCATTTCATCGACCCAGTGTTGCATCCGCTCAAATGCGCTCTTCGGCTGCTCTTTGAGCATCTGAGGAGGGGGTCCCCAGCCCTCAATGGATACGACCTTCTGCACCTTTTCGGGATACACACCGGCATACTGGAGCACGATGCCACCGCCGAGAGAATGTCCGATCAGAGTGACCGGAAACGAATTGAGCTGTGCCAGCAACTGCGCAATATCGACGACGTGGTCAATCATCGAATACTCACTGCCGCGAGCCCACTCCGAGTCGCCGTGGCCGCGTAAATCCGGGGCAACAATGTGATAGTCCTCGCGCAGCGCCTGAGCGACCCAGTCCCAATTCCGACAATGATCCCGTCCGCCATGAATCAGGACGAGCACGGGTTTGTCAGGGTTACCCCAGTCAACATAGTGCAGCTTGAGGCGCTGCGAGTAGAAATAGTGCGAGGTCGGTCCGAGAATGTGTTGTCCTGCCATGAGCGTCCTTTTCGTAGGGGAAGACTTGAGACCATGTTCGGGTAGACAGTACATAGTCAAGCCGCACTAATCCACCATGCAGATTTGGTCAGCATAGTTCATCGCCAGGACCGCATCAAATTCCATACGCTCTCCCATGCCATGAGAGTCTGGAGGAGAACACGGTACGGGAACGCTACCGGGAGCGACCGGATAGTGCTATATCCGATGGGCAACGACAGCCCTGCTGTGAGAGTAGGGCTGATAAAATAAAAGGAGCATGCCGATGGAGACACGCTATGGAGATGTTGAAATAAGCCTGGCCGATCATGTGGCAACCGCCGAGATTCAACGACCGCCAAACAATTTCTTTGATACGGCCCTCATTCAGTCCCTGGCCGATGCGTTTGAAGCTCTGGATGAAGAAATGGATTGTCGGGCTATCGTCCTCGCCGCAGACGGTAAACATTTTTGTGCCGGGGCAAATTTTCATAGTGGCCAGGCGGAGCGTGATCTGCGCGATGTTGAAACCGGCAATCCACTCTACGCCCAAGCCGTGCGGCTGTTTTCTTGCAAAAAGCCGGTTGTCGGCGCGATCCAGGGAGCGGCTATTGGGGGCGGCTTTGGCCTTGCGCTGGTGCCGGATTTCCGTGTGCTGTGCCCGGAAACGCGCTTTGCGGCAAACTTTGTCAAACTCGGCTTTCATCCAGGCTTTGGCCTGACCTATACCTTACCCCGTCTGATCGGCGATCCGCGCGCAAACCTGATCTTTCAAACCGGCAGGAGGGTCGGTGGCGAGGAGGCCCATAGCTGGGGTCTGGGCGAGGTTCTGACCACAAAGGACAACGTCCGCTCTGCGGCACTGGAACTCGCCAAGGAAATCGCCGAGAACGCGCCGCTAGCCGTGCAGTCCGTGCGGGCAACCATGCGGGACGGCATTGCAGCCGCGGTCAAAGCGGCAACGGATCACGAGTTTCGAGAGCAACACCGCCTCCAGCAAACGGAAGACCATAAAGAGGGCATCAAAGCCGTGGCTGAGCGGCGGCCCGGCAATTTTGTGGGACGGTAGCCTCAAATCGGGGCAGAATGGGCGTAGGCCCTGAGGGCGGCCAGCTTCAAGCTGTGATACGGAGCGCGCCTTCGGGATGGGTCACGGAGAGCGGCGTATAAGCGACCAGTACACACAGGGCGGGCCGTAGCCCGCGCTCATCACCACGTATCAATACACGGCCGTTTTTTCTCTGTCCGTGGGGCGGGCGGAGGCGAGGAGCGCAGGGCGGCCATAATCCAGCGCCGGGACTCGGCGGGATCAATCACGTCATCAATCTCGAAATAGGTTGCGGTGCTGAGCGCTTTGCCGCTTTCGTACATCCTGGCGACGAGCTGTTCGTAGAGTTCTTTGCGCTTATGCGGGTCCGTCTCCGCCTCCAACTCTTTGCGGTAGCCCAGCTTTACCGCGCCCTCCAGCCCCATGCCACCAAACTCGCCCGTTGGCCAGGACACCGCAAAAGCCGGGGCCTTGAAGCTCCCCCCGGCCATTCCTTGTGCGCCGAGTCCGTACGACTTCCGCAACACGATGGTGAAGAACGGCACGGTCAGGCTTGCGCCGGTCACAAACATGCGACAGCAGTGACGCACCAGAGCGGCCTTTTCGTACTCGGGGCCAACCATATTGCCCGGTGTGTCACACAGCATGAGAATGGGAATGTCAAACGCATCACATAACTGCATGAACCGCGTAGCTTTGTCCGCCGCGTCAGAGTCAATGGCTCCACCCAGATGTTTAGGATTGTTGGCAATCACACCAACCGGGCGGCCTTCAATCCGCACAAAGGACGTCACCATACCGATACCAAAGTGCTTGCGGATTTCCAGCACGGAACCGGTGTCGGCCAGGGTGTCGATCACATCGCGGACCTCATACACGCGCAAGCGATTCTCCGGCACGATATAACGCAACAGGCGTTGGTCGGCACATTCCCACTCAGCGATGGGTCCCTGAAAATAGGACAGATATTGCTTCGCCACCCGGACCGCTTCGGCTTCGTCTGTGACCGGAATATCCACCACGCCATTCGGTACCTGTTCTTCCATCGGCCCAACCTCTTCCGGTCGGAAGACCCCCAGTCCACCCCCCTCAATCATGGCCGGGCCACCCATGCCGATATTCGATCCTGCGGTCGCAATAATCACATCACAGCAGCCCAGAATCACTGCGTTGCCGGCAAAACACCGGCCCGAGGTAATGCCGACCAGGGGTACCATGCCGCTGAGCTTGCCCCACAGGTAAAAGGCCGGGACGTCCAACCCGGATGGACTCGACCAATCGGTATCGCCCGGACGACCACCACCGCCTTCGGCAAAGAAAACCACCGGCAGCTTCCAGCGCTCGGCCAACTCGAACATGCGGTCTTTTTTATAGTGATTCTTAAATCCCTGCGTCCCGGCCAGCACGGTGTAATCGTAGGAGATGACAATGCACTGGGCCGCTTTTTCGTCAAACAGCTCGCCATTGACCCGGCCGACCCCGGCGATCATGCCGTCCGCCGGGGTGCGTCGCACTAAATCGTCCAACGAGCGCCGCTGCCGTTGGGCCGCAATGACCATGGGCCCGTACTCGACATAGCTGTCGGGATCACAGATATCGTATACGTTCTCACGTGCGGTGCGTTGGCCGGTCTTGCGCCGTCGTGCAACCGCCTCGGGCCGGGCAGCGTCCATGCCGAGTTCATGCCGCTCAACGATCTCAGACAGGTCCGGGCGGATATAGTCGAGGTCCAGCGCGGTCGCTTGTTCGACTGCCGCCGCCTCCACCTCGGTCTCTTCGATAAAGGCAAGCGGGTGGCCTTCAAAAACCGCGTCTCCCTGACCGACGGTCAGTTGGCGGATAATACCGCTCGTTTCCGCCGAGATCACGTGTTCCATTTTCATGGATTCCATGATGAGGAGTTGCTGGCCGACGTGCACCTCGTCGCCTTCACTGACGTCCAGACTGACAATAGTCCCCTGGAGGGGAGCCGGGACGGGGACGGTCCCGTCAGGACCGCTTACCTCGACGGCTGGTGCTTGTCCGACCGGAGCCGTGGCCACAGCAGATGTCGGGCCCGCAGACTTGCCGTGCTCAAGCACGGCCAAAGGATCAACGCTATCCACCTTCACCCCAGCCAACGTTGGGGTTTCTGACTGAGCCCGGTCGGCATGGAAAAAGAAGCGCTGATGCTGATCCGCCTGAACCAACTCCGCGCCATGGTCTTCGACAAAACGGGTATAGATCTGGTTCTTTACAAAGGCTGGGTGCCGCAAGAGGCTCTGCAAGAAGGGGATGTTGGTTGCAACGCCTTCGATTTTGAATTCACACAGGGCACGATAGGTCCTGGTCACAACGTCGGAAAAATCCGACGAGGGAGAAGAACCGATCAATTTGGCCAGCAGGGAGTCGAAACTCGGACTGGTAGTATAACCGACATAGCCGAAGGTATCCGTTCGCAGACCGGGACCCGACGGCACTTCAAACGCGGATAAGGTCCCACCCGAGGGGCGCGGCGTGCCGTCGGAGGCTATGGTCTCCATATTGATACGGACCTGCATGGCAAAGCCGCGTGGCTCGGGAATACGCTCCTGCGTGAGTCTCAGGTCAGCCAGCGAGTTGCCACCGGCCAGGCGTAGCTGCGCCTTGACCAGGTCCACGCCCGTCACTTCTTCGGTGACGGTATGCTCGACTTGCAGCCGCGCATTGGCTTCAATAAAGGCAAATGTCGCGTTATCGCGGCCCTGTTCCGCATCAACCAGAAACTCGAACGTGCCCAGGCTGGCGTAGTGCACCTCTCGGGCGAGTCGGACCGCGGCGCTGCTCAGGCGCTCTCTGAGTCCGGACGACAGCCCAGGCGACGGGGCGATTTCCACCAGCTTCTGGTTGCGGCGCTGGATGCTGCACTCCCGCTCGCCAAGCTGGCTGACCGCGCCCGACCCGTCACCAACGACCTGGACCTCAATATGCCGCGCCTGGGGAATGAGTTGCTCGATATACACGTCGCCATTGCCAAACGCTGCGGTTGCCTCGGACTGACACCGGGCGTAGGCCGCCTCAATATCATCGACCGCCGACACCGCGCGCATACCGCGGCCGCCACCACCGGCCAGGGCTTTAATCATTACGGCTCCGCCGGCACCCAGGGATGCCAGGAAGGCTTTCGCCTCGTCCACACTCGTCGGACCGGACGTCCCAGGCAGGATCGGCACGTCGCATCTTTCAGCCAGCGATCGGGCCTGCCCTTTGTCACCGAACAGCGCCAGCGTTTCTGCTCGGGGTCCGACAAAAGTCAGCCCGGCCTCGGCACAGCGTCCGGCGAATTCCGCGTTTTCGCTCAGGAACCCATAGCCGGGATGAATCGCGTCGCAGCCGGCTTGGGCGGCCAGCGCAAGGATCTGCTCGATATCGAGGTAGGCCGCGGCCCCTCGGCCTTGGAGCGGCAGCGCGTCGTCCATCTTTTGGGTATGGAGCGACTGTGCATCGTCTTCAGAGAAAATGGCAACGGTCCGCAGACCGAGTTCGGCCGCCGCGCGGGCGATACGGATAGCGATTTCCCCTCGATTGGCGATCAAAAGACTCGTCAGACTCATTTCCACCGACTCATTTTTATGAGCGTTGATTGGATTCGTTCAGCCGAGGCTAAAGACGTAAGCACCATGAATCTGGGCCTTAGTGAAGTCGTACCGTTAATCAATGCGAGTATCTCTTTAACATCCATAGTGAATTCGCCCGCCTCTACTATGCAGTATCGCCAATAACTAAATGCAGCATGAGATGTCCTGACTATCGTCTCCTGTGCTTGATGTGCGAGCTTGAGCGCTACCGCTTTCTCGCCGACGGCCCAATAGGCAATCGCCATACGCTGAAGGAAACTCGGATCCTTGTGGGACGGGTTCGGCTCCGAGCGGTCGAGTTCAACGGTTCGAGAAAACGGTTCCAAAACGACATCGTGATCTTTTCCCCACATCGCCATACCGTAGTGAAACGCGCTTCGACTATTCATATCATCGACACTACATCCCCCGTGGCTCAGAAGATCCACCGCTTCGCTGTACATTCCATTCTCAATGTAGGCCACTGCCAAATCTTCTCTTGTTACTAAACGTTCGTTCTCAGGCAGGTCATTATCTCCAAGGAGCGACTGCAAAACAGATCTAGCGTTCCTACTTTCTTCTTGAGCAAGCACTGATGATGCAGAACGCTTTAGGCTGTCCACGAGCCAAGCCCGTTCGTCAGGATCCAATGAAACCACGGCTCTCGACTTCACAACGTCGGGACTACCCGGTCTCGTTAGCTGTATCGCCCTCCTGACAAGATGCGGGGGCACGTGATCAAACTGTAGGACCTGTAATGCGTCCTCATTCGCGCCGTTTAGATCGCCGTCGTCAATACGGAGGCGAGCTCGTCTCAGGTATACTTCGGGTTCGTCATACCCAGCCTCAATTGCACGACCGAACAACGACACCGCCTGCTGCAACTGGCCGTCATCTTCCCGGAGTACACCAAGGTTGAACAGCACCTCTCCGTCGCTTGAATGCGTGTCTTCAATCTTTTGGAGCTTCTGATCGATTTTCTTTAGGGATTCGTAATCCGGCCCCCACCCTCGTTCATGCCTGTGTCCGATACAATCTTCAACGTAGCCCAATGCACCCTCTCGGTCTGCTACATTCCGTCTGACCATCTCTTGAACGACGTCACGGTACTCCTGCGCGAGACGGCTTCTCGGGCGCTCCTTGGTGAACACTACCTGGTTCAACAGCTTCAAGCTGTTGTATCTATGTACAATCATCGGTTCCAGCTTGAAGCCTAGCTGGTTCTGAAACGCGTTGATCTGATCGTCCAGAATCCTGTCTTCATCGTCCAGGTCTGGCACGTTGGACATCACGAAATGGAGTTCAATCTCCTTTTTACGTGGCCCATCGGCTTCCGCGCGAATGTCACGAACAACCTTGGTCAAACCCCGCAAGTTCTGCTCATTCGGAAAAAACAATATCGCTACCGCGTCGGGAAGCTGCCGGGTACAGATACCACTGGTGTCGGTGTGTCCTGTGCGCGAATCAATCAGCACGTAGTCGGGCTTGAGGACCTGTTTCCACTGCTCCTTGAGATCCTCGAACAGGAGATAACCATCGTGCTGTTCGTAGAGCGCACCCCAGTCAATCTGACTGAAATGCGCAGCGTAGGAATCCTGGTGGGCACCAGACGGCATGATCCATAGCCCACCGCCTTGGTTACCGATATCGGGAGATTTTCCTACGAATCTATCGACCTCTGGAGCTTGGCCGGAGGCCATATACTCGCCAACGAAGTCAACGATCCCTGGAACCTGAGTTTTGGAGTGTAGTATGTCGAAGGTGTCGAGGCCGGGCGCTTCAAGGTCAAAGTCCACCACGAGTACCCGACGCCCAGTATTCGCAAGTTCGACGGCGGCGTTCACGAGTGCCATCGTGCGCCCAACGCCACCTTTGAAGGAGTAAAACGTGGTGACGTACATCTTGTCAGGCGACCTTTCGCAAGGAGAAAGACCCTTGTCCTTGTTGATGCCTAGCGATATCGGACTCACTCAACGCCTGGAATTTACCGCCGTTAGGATTCACACTAGATGACGATGTCTGTGCAGATGAACCAAACCTTTTAAGCCTTTGCATGTTCAGAGGTAAAGCGAGAAGGCGGAGATACCGATCATTCGCAAGAGTCTGAATCTTGATGCTGTTTTCCCAACGATTGAGCGTTGCCTCTCCAAGTCCGGTGACCTGCGCGAATTCGTTACGAGATAGGTCGTACGCCTCTCGAATCCCACGTATCTCTTTCGGTGATAGTACACCGAGATGTGCACAAATCGCCTCATGCTCAAGGTGCTCGGCTTCATCGTCTAAGAATTCAAACTCACAGGTACTACATCGGCGTAGCGGCAATTCAACTGTCAAATCAACAGTTGATTCTCCAGAGCCGTAGCGAAACGTATGGCGGTATGGTGAGGTCGTAACCGCGCCTGTCTCTCCGCACTGTGGGCAGGCGTAGTCTCTGTTCTCTGTAGACATCGGGGTTGTCGAGGTGCGAGATTCCATTCGCAAATCCCTTATTCCGGCTCTGAATAATGAAAGCTACGCCCGATGATTTTTCCAGAGCCCAATTGGAGCTTGACGTACAGAGGTGGGCTGTTTGGCTCAAGATCGATTTTCATGACATAGCCTTTGGCTCCCGGAGGCTTTTGGAGTTCAATAGTTTCCACATCGTGCCCGTCTTCTAACTTGTCGGCAATCAGTTCCCATGCCGAGGCATGAGTAAAATGGGTCCAGAGCCTTCCAGCCGGGTCACGAACCTTTCCAGGCCGCCAGTCTGTCGGACGGTCGCGGCTGAACTCGGTCACGCGAGCATTGCTTCGCCTTGCGAGGACAACAAGTTGGTGCCTTATCGAGTCGTCGATACTCACAGGAGCGACCATTCCATGCGTTTTGGCGAGATTCCATCAGGACCAATCATATGATCTATCAGGGCCTGGCGCAAGACCACAATTCGATCATATGGTAGCACTATAATTCTTTCATACGACGAGGAGTACTGAACGGATCTACCCAAAATGTAATGTATAGATGGGACCGCAGAGAATTCTATGACCAGCAAGGGGTTTTTATTGCATGCCCCTTTGATATAGCGTCTACTCCTTGGCTTTTTTTACCGCCTCGGTCAACTCGGGCACGGCCTTGAACAGGTCCGCGATCAAGCCGTAGTCAGCCACATTGAAAATCGGGGCGTCAGGGTCTTTATTCACCGCCACAATGACCTTCGAGTCCTTCATGCCGGCTAAGTGCTGAATCGCACCGGAAATCCCCACCGCAATATACAACTCCGGCGCCACGACCTTCCCGGTCTGCCCGACTTGCAGATCGTTGGGGACAAAGCCAGCATCAACTGCGGCCCGACTGGCACCCATGGCCGCATTCAGCTCGTTCACCAACGGCTCCAGATAGGTGGTGAAATTCTCGCCCGACTTCAGCCCACGCCCGCCCGACACGACAATGCTGGCTTCCGTCAGGTTGGGCCGGTCGGACTTGGTTTCATTAAATTCAACAAACTGCATTTTGGTTGCGTCTGCGTCGAGGCTGACACTGACCTGTTCCACTACGGACTGATCTCCTGGCTGAGCGGCGTCAAAGGCGGTACTGCGAACAGACACGACTTTGATCGTGTCCGCAAGCGTCACGGTTGCCGTCGTATTGCCGGCATACATGGGCCGCTGCAAGGTTCCATCGTCATGAAAGCTCACCACATCGCTGGCCATGCCCACTCCCAGTCGGGCCGCCACACGCGGCAAAAGATCTTTGCCCACCGCCGTCGCCGTCGCCGCCAACAGCGTAACATCGTTTGCCTGCACGAGCTGTTCGAGCGTGGCCGCATAGGCGTCCGCGAGATAGTTCTCCAATGCCACATCATTGACGGCCAAGACCTTGGCCGCCCCGTAGCCGGCTGCTTCGCTTGCGGCGTCAGCGGTGTCCGCGCCCAAGACGGCCACGAGTACGTCACCGCCGAGTTTACTTGCCGCGTCTTTACCGGCTTGAATGGCAATCAACGAACTCTTGGGGACACGCCCTTTTTGAGTTTCTGCAAAAATCAGTATATTTCCCATTCTTTTCGTCTCCAGATGTCATCGCATGGTGCCAGACCCAACATACACCGCACAGTACCGTTAGAGCACTTTCGCCTCGTCGTGCAGCAGACCAATCAACTCTTCCACGGTCTCCACTTTTTTGCCGGCCTCTTTCTGGGTTGGCGGCTCAAGGCTATTGATCATCAAGCGAGGGGCAATATCAACGCCGAGGTCTGTCGCGACAATTTCTTTGATCTCTTTTTTGCGCGCCTTCATAATTCCCGGCAGGGAGGCGTAGCGGGGCTCGTTGAGTCGTAAATCAGAGGTAATAATACCGGGCAGGGCAAAGCCGATTGTCTCCAGCCCCCCGTCCACTTCGCGCGTAACCTTGACGGCTTGTTGGTCATCGGACAGCACAACTTCAGAGGCAAAGGTCGCTTGGGGCCAGCCCAACAGCGCCGCCAGCATCTGGCCGGCTTGATTGGCGTCGTCGTCAATCGCCTGTTTGCCCATGAGAACAAGTTGAGGGCTTTCGTCTTCAACAATTTTGGCCAGGATTCGGGCAACGGCCAAGGAATCCAAGTCTTGGTCACAGCCAACCAAGATGGCTCGATCAGCGCCCATCGCCAGTCCGGTCCTGAGCTGCTCGGTCACCACACTATCGCCAATACTGACTAACACCACCTCACCAGAGCCCATTTTTTCCTTGATGCGCAGGGCTTCCTCAAGAGCGATCTCATCAAACGGGTTGATGACATATTTGATATTATCTGTCTCAATGCCAGATCCATCAGATTTCACACGGATCGTTGTCTCCGGGTCAGGGACCCGTTTGACCGTCACAAGTACTTTCACCAGCGTTTTCCTCCTGTCATAAATTGCGCAAGTATGGCTCGCTTCAGGCGCGGCCTCTAGTTCAACGCTTCACACCCTGGCTGTCAAGCGTGCACAGACCGTTAGGCCGGGCTATCTGCCCCGACCTGTCCAACTCAGGAAATCGGATGACCAAGACGGCTGGAGAGTTCTTTCCCCGCCTGGATGGCCAGAGGGACCAACTCTTGTTCAAGCCGCTCCAGCCCAATCCGATAGGCAGGGCCGCTGACCGCTAGGCTCCCGACGACCGTCCGGGTGTAATCTCTGATCGGTACGGCCACCGTTCGCACATCGGTCAGGTGCTCACCGTTTTCAAGCGCATAGCCTTTCTGTGCCACCTCGTTGAGTTGGGCTTCGAGCAACGTGCGGTCGGTAATGGTTCGCTCGGTATGCGTCTGGAGCGAATCGAGCAGTGCACGTTGTGCATCTTCTCTGGTCTCAAAGGCTAAATGGATTTTCCCCGCAGCCGTACAGTGCAGTGGCAGGCTCTCCCCAATATGCGAGACAATGCGAACGGCTTGGTCGGGTTCAACCATGTCAACCGGCACAACTTTTCCCTGCCGCATAACGGTCACATAGGCCGTCTCACGACAGGACTGGACAACCTCACCCAGAACCGGCTTGGCTTGTTGCAACAGCCCCATGTGTTGGATATAGGTCTGCCCGAGTTGCAAGCACTTTGTGCCCAGACGATAGTTTTCAGTCGAACGGTTCTGTTCGATATAGCCGCGTGATTCCAATGTTGCTAGGATTCGGAAGACATTGTTTTTGTGAAGGGTGAGCCGTTTGCTCAGTTCGGTCACACCGAGCTCCGCATCGGTATGGAATTGCTCAAGAACATCAAGGGCATGGGCGACCGCTTGGATAATATAATTGCTTTTTTCTCGTCGCACCACGGTATCTCCTTAGCCGGAAACGCGAACGGTTTTCTAATGGAAAAACTGTTCTAATTTAAACCCCATTCGGTTGTCAACAGAGTTATAAAATTGTTTTGCAGGGATTTTCGACGTGAGCGCAGCGTCTTCCTTCACGATTCTCAACCCGAACGGCACCTTTCCGGTGGTGCTCACTTGTGAACACGCGTCCTACGCGCTCCCGCCCGAATACGGGACGCTCGGAATTCCTGCCGACGAGTTGCGGCGACATATCGGCTGGGACATCGGTGCGCGAGCGGTTGTCCAAGAGATCATTCAACATATTGATTCCACGGCTATTTTATCGCAATACTCACGCCTCTTGATTGACTGCAACCGTGACCTGTCAGACGACGACCTCATTATTCCCGAGAGCGATGGCACGCGCGTTCCTGCCAATATGCATCTGACCGAGGCAGAGCAACGGCGGCGTATCAGGCAATTCTATCAGCCCTATCATGCGGCTATTGACCACGCGCTGGCGCAAAAAATACCAGCGCCTGTTCTTCTGCTCAGTGTTCACAGCTTTACTCCGGTCCTCGGTGAGAAAAAAAGATCGTTTGATTTGGGCATTTTATTTGACCGCTACGAAGACCTCGCTCGGGAGTTTGGACAAGGGCTGAGCCATGCCGGCTATCGGGTGCGCTCTAACGAGCCCTACTCTGGTTATGAGGGTCTTATCTTCAGCGCCCGGAGTCATGGCGAGCGTCATAATCTTGTCTATCTCGAAATCGAAATCAATAACGGCTTGTTGCTGGACAGGACGAATATTGCCGCAATGGGTCAAAAGCTGAGCCAGGTGCTCACGGCCGTGTTTCCTTCACGCTGAAAACACCCCAAAGAATAAACGTATCCTCCAATCAGATAAAAAAGCTGGACACGTTTACTCTTTGCCAACAGACGGTCAAACGTACCGTACGGAAAGGAGAACCCCCATGCGTATTATTCTCATCGGTCAAGCCGCGTTTGCGGAGAAAACACTCGATAAGCTCAGAGATAAGGGCGAGGACGTCCTGGCGGTGTTCTGCCCGCCGGATAGAGTCGAGGGAAAGTTTGATCCGGTCAAGAAGCGGGCAGGGGAACTCGATATTCCCGTGTATCAACACCGCTCCATGAAGGGCCCTGAGGTCCTGGAACAATTTCAAGCACTCGACGCTGATCTTGCAGTGTTGGCATTTGTGACCCAAATTGTCCCGCCCCCAGTGTTTGGCGCGCCCAAACTCGGCAGTATTTGTTTTCACCCTTCGCTTTTACCCAAGTATCGCGGCGGGAGTGCGATTAACTGGACCCTGATCAATGGTGAGAAAAAGACCGGCATCTCCTGGTTCTGGGTAGACGAGGGCATTGATACCGGTCCGATACTGATTCAAAAAGAAGTCGAGATCGGCCCAGAGGATACAACCGGAACCCTGTACTTCAATAAGCTCTTCCCGCTCGGTATTGAGGCTGCTGGTGAAGCGATCGATCTGATCCACGCTGGCAGTCCGCCACGTATTGTCCAAGACGAATCCCAAGCCAATTACGATCCGTTGTGTCGGGATGAACACTCCGGCATTGACTGGTCCCAGCCAGCGCAAGCCGTCTTCGATCATATACGCGGCTGCGACCCGCAGCCCGGCGCATCGACACTCTGGCAGGGGCAGAAAATTCGCCTGTATGACTGTCGCCTGCAGCCTACCGGTGGGCCGGCGACACCGGGACAAGTGGTCGCTCTTGGGGACGGGACTGTCAGTATTGCCCTGAACGGTGGCACGGTCGTAGCCAAGAAATTGCGTGGTGAGCAGGGCAAAATCGCCGCCGATGAACTCGCCGGGCATATTGGACTTGAGGTCGGGTCCCAACTCGGCTGAGAGCCATGTCAGTGCGTAGGGGCAACGCGGCTTGCCCCTACGGATTCACGAGAATACGTGTACGCGCACACGGTCCTCGTCTTTCCCCATCTACTCTGCTTCGATGGGCTCAAGCTCGACCAGAACCTGACCAAGTTCGACGAGGTCTCCGTCGGCCACATGGATGCTCGCCACACGGGCATGCCCCTCGGCAGCCAGGGCATTCTCCATTTTCATCGCTTCGAGCAGCACGAGGGTTTGACCGTCTTCGACGACCTCGCCTGTGACGACTTTGACGTCGAGAATTTTACCCGGCATAGGAGAGCGGATCTCAGGCTCAAAGCTCCCGCTCGTCCCCCGCTGACGGGCGCGGGCGTGTCTGGGAGGAGTGTGATTGAATTCGTAGGTCCGGCCCTCGATGGATATCAGGCTGCGGTCGCCATCCCGGACCACATAGGCATGAAGAGGATGACCATCAACGAGGAAGGTGATCGTATCATCCCGAATAGCGGCCACGTGTGCCGGTTGCTGAGCCTGTCCGTTCCAGACCAAGTCGTATACATCGTCACTATCGCCGTGTTGGTTATATTCCAGCGCCAGTTCTTCACCCTCAACATAGAGTAAGGTCTTCATTTCAGAATACTTCGGGTATCAGGAACCGAGGCGCCAGCCGCCAAGCTGTCGCCACGGTGTGGGGGGGTCCTGCGCGGGCAAAGAAGTCTGTCCATCACCGTTTCGATGTGGATCACGGTGCAGGCTTGCGGCCAACGCGGCCGCAAGCCTATGCGGCTGCTCTCCAGGTTGCCAGTTCGGAAAATGCTCGGGCAAAAAGCCGGTGTGGGTATCGCCTGCGGCAAAGGCAGGGTGGTCCACGAGATCAATCAAAAAAGGCAGATTAGTCGTGAGGCCCAGAATGGCCGTTTGACGAAGTGCCCCAGCCATGCGTCTCCGGGCTTGCTCACGATCCGCTCCCCAGGTCGAAATCTTGGCAATCATGGGATCGTAATATATCGGCACCTCGGTCTGCGACTCGACCCCGGAATCAACCCGTACCCCCGGCCCTTGGGGCGCATGCCAGGCCAGTATATGGCCGGGCGACGGCAGGAACCCGTGCGCGGCGTCTTCCGCATACAAACGGCACTCAAGGGCGTGGCCGTTGCGGCGGATATCGTCTTGCTGGAAGCCCAGCGCTTCCCCGGCGGCAATCCGGATTTGTTCATGCACCAGATCCAGACCGGTAATCCACTCGGTGATCGGATGCTCAACCTGGAGGCGCGCGTTGACTTCAAGGAAATAGAAATTCCCGTCGTTGTCGAGGATGAACTCTACGGTTCCGGCATTGTCGTAGCCCGCTGCCCTGGCCACGGTCAGCGCGGCCCGCGTCATCTCCCGGCGCAGGGACTCGGACACGGCGGGCGAGGGGGTCTCTTCGACTATTTTCTGATAGCGGCGCTGGATGGAGCACTCCCGTTCACCGAGATGGACGATATTGCCGGCCGTGTCACCAAGAATCTGGACTTCTACATGGTGTGGGCGTTCGAGAAAACGCTCGACATACACCGTGCCTTCGGCAAAGGCCGCTGCAGCTTCGCGCTGCGCTGCGGACAAGGCCTCAACCAACTCGGCTTCCTCACGCACAATGCGCATCCCCTTACCGCCTCCACCCGCCGCGGCTTTAATCAGCAGGGGGTAGCCGAGTGATGCGACTTGCGCACGCACGGCCTCGGGGTCGGTCGCCAGGTCTTCAAGCGCGGGGATCACCGGCACGCCGAGTTGGGCCACTGTCCGGCGCGCAACAATCTTGTTTCCGACCGCGGACAGGGCATCCGGAGCCGGACCGATAAAGGTCAGGCCGGCATCAGCCACGGCCCGAGCAAAGGTCGCATTCTCCGATAAAAAGCCATAGCCAGGATGGATCGCGTCGGCTCCGGTCCGGCGGGCCGCAGCCAGTATGGACTCCCCGTGCAGATAGCTCTCGCTTGCCTGAGCCAGCCCCACACATACGGCCTCGTCCGCCGCATACAGATGGGGTGAAGAACGGTCGGCCTCTGAGTACACAGCCACTGTCGCAATACCCATTTCGCGACAGGTTCGGGCGATACGAGTGGCGATCTCACCTCGGTTCGCAATGAGAATCTTCGAAAACACAGCGGTCCAGATGCCTTCTCAATGCTGTCAGGGCGCAGGGGCCTGCACCGGACAGACCATTAGACGCTTACGCCTTTTTCCTCGGCATGGATCTTTTGATACTTGCGGTAATCATATCCGGTTGCCATCGTGAGGAGCATCTGGTCCATCCCACCGCTCCGCTCCCGGCGGAGGATTCTGAGGCGGTTGAAGAATTCCCGATAATCCTTATTCACCCGTCGTTTTTCATCCATGTGGCGGAAGAAAAAATCGCGCAGACGGGTAAGGGTAAAGCGGAAGGCGGAAAAGCGGAGTTCATTCGGAAAGGCGTCCCACTCGGACAGTGAAAGCGTGCGCTCCGACTGATAGCCATCAAGGAGGGCGTTGAACCGGCCAATATGGTAGCGCTCCTCGTAATAGCACAGGGCGTTTACGGCAGTTGCCAGGTCAGCAATGAACTTTCCAAAACAGGCCGCTTCAAAGTCGAGCACCCCAACGACTCTCCCACCACGAAACAGGACGTTATCAGGAAAGAGGTCTCCGTGGATCATGCCTTTTGGGAGCTTTTCCTCGCGATATTCTTCCTGATGCGCGATTTCGTCATCCAGGATGTGACCGAGATGCTTCAGATGGACCGCAATACGTCCGCGCAGGTTTTGATGGATGCCGCGGACGCGATCAAAAGCAAACCGGTTTCTGATCGGGGTCTCATATGCCTGGCCCATGAGATGGAGCCGGGCCAGGGTCTGTCCTATTTTTTCTATATGCACATTGGTGAGCGTTGCTGCCGAGAATTCCTTGCCGGACAGATGACGGTAGAGTGAGACCGCCTTCTTGTCGTAGTGCTGGAGATAGGAACCATTTTTATCGGCCATCGGCCGTGGGCATGGAAAGCCTTGTTGACGTAAAAAGATCAGGAAGTCGATTTCGCGCTGCGCATCGCTCGCGTCTTTGACCTCATCAATCCGCAGAACGAATTTCCCCTTAGCGGACTCAAGGAAATAATGGGTGTTTACCGACCCGGCAGAAATGCCTTGAACGGTTGACAAGCGCCCTAATCCATAGTCTTTGACAAGACGATTCACTGCTTTGCGGTCGAGGACGGTGTAGACAGCCATGCAGACTTCTTCGGACATAGACCTCAACCTTTTCCCCTCCACCCTCATACTGTCCAGACATACAGTCATACTACTGACGGTTGGGTTTTGTCAAGAAAAACTGACTGAATGTCCATTCAGGACACGAGGGGTGGGGGTTCTTATGACACCGTTTGGATTTGCGGGAGCTGAATATCTGTCCCCGTCCTCCCCGTTTCCAGTTGACGGATAACGGTGAGGCTGGCCTCAGACAGCAGGCTGATCCGGAGGCCGGCATATAATGGCGGATATGTCCGTAGAGTCTGGCAACCACGCGTGAGAAGTTTGAGGGCGCCTTGATACTGGGCGCTGGAAAGCTTGAGGTAACCGGCGGCCAACTGCACAAGCCCCTGGACAAAACGTTTCTCTTCGCCAACCGTCTCATTCCAGACAGCTTCCCAGATTTCATGCGCGGTAAGGAAACGGCCCGCGTTAAAAGCCGCCACTCCGCGTAACAACAGGAGCCGAGACATACTCTACTCGCTGTCCTGTTTGCCGTGGCACTCTTCAGCGCCGGGAGGATACACAAGCGCAATTTTCATATCCATCACGTTTGTGCCCGTTGAGCCTGGACGAAACAAGTCACCGAGAGCAGAAAAGAAGGTATAAGTGTCATTATTACGCAGGAATTGAACGGGGTCGAGATTTTTACGACGCGCTCGATCCAGCGTCCGGCCGTCCACAAAGGCTCCGGCAGCGTTGGTCGGACCATCTATGCCGTCCGTTCCCGCACTCAGCAGGCTCCACCCGGCTTCTCCGGCGAGTTCCTGGGCGACAGCCAGCGCAAACTCCTGATTGCGCCCTCCTTTCCCTGTGCCTCGGACCTGTACCGTTGTCTCGCCACCAGCCAGCAGACACGTCGGGCCAGAACAGTGCTGACGAACGGCACGCAGAGTTTGGGCAAAATCATGTCCGGCCACGAGTGAGTCACCGGCGAGAGGCTGAGCAATCAGGTGAGAGCGTAGCCCTCGGTGCGCGGCAGCCTCGCGGACAGCCTGCAACGCCAGATGATTCGACCCAATCAGCATATTGTGGACGCGAGAGAAGAGCGAGTCTCCGGGTTTTGGCGTCTCAGGTATGCTCCCGCGGACGCCTTGCTGCAGGTGCGTGCACACGGACTGGGGGAGCCGCGGTGCGATGCCGTACTGCTCCACCACCCGCCACGCGTCCATAAACGTCGTTGGATCAGCGACGGTCGGGCCTGAGCCGATCACGCTCAGATCGTCACCAATCACGTCCGACAGAATCAGACTGACCACAGTCGCGGGCTGCGCGTGGTGTGCGAGCCAGCCGCCTTTTACCTGGGATACATGTTTGCGCACGGTGTTCAGCGCCAGGATGTCCGCCCCGCATTCCAATAAAACAGCATTGGTGGCGGTCTTGTCTGCAAGCGTCAGCCCGACCGCGGGACGTACCAGCAGACTGGAGGCCCCGCCGGTCAGACACACCAGGACGAGGTCGTGGGGTTGGACCTGAGAGAGGCTCTCCACAAGCACTTGGGTCGCGTACTCACTGCCCGGTCCGGGCAATGGATGCTCTCCTTGCACAACCCGCACTCCAGGCAGAAACAGGTCAGAGACCGCTTGCTCGCTCGGAATGATAATACAGCCGCCTATTCTCCTCTGGCCCAGCGCAGGCATCAGCGCCTGGGCCATGCTACCCGCCCCCTTACCTGCCCCAATCAGGAAGAGGCGACCCGTCAACGCGAGCGTCAACGCGTCAACAGTCTCGAAGAGGGAACGTGTCCTCTTATCATCTAAAAAAGCTGGACACGTTTCCTCTTTGTCCCGTGGCTGGACGATCAGCCGCTCATTTTCAATCGTAACGGTCTGTGGAATGAGATGGCGCGGATGGACCGCATCAACGGCCGTCCGAAAAAGCGCAGTGAGCAGCGTGTATCGGTCGTCGGGTCGCATCTCAGCACAGCAGGCCGACAGATGGGGCGCATTGCGCAGGCAATCAGAATAGGCCGAGGAAAAGGGTGGAACTGAGCTTAGCTGTCGTCAAGATCAACCAGGTTGGACCGGCCGAATCCACCCCCGTCATCAATACGGCGTTGAAAGCGCGCTTCCTTTTCGCGTTCCTCTTGGCAGGCAACACACAATCGGGTGAACGGCAAGGCTTCGAGACGGGCTTGGGCGATCTCCTCTTCGCAGTCTTCACAAATGCCGTATTCACCGTCTTCGATCCGCTCCAGTGCGTTTTCTATGGCTTGCAGCTTATCCCGATCGCGGTCACTCAAGATCAGATGGATTTCCCGGTCGCGCTCCTCACTGGCGAGGTCATAGGTATCCATCCCCTCGTCCAGCGCACTCTCTTTACCCTCTCGGATTTCTTCGTCGAGCTGCAGCAGGATTTGCTGTTTTTGTCCGCCGAGCGTCGTCCGCATTTTTTTGAGGAACGCTTTTCTCATGACACCTTCTCCAAAGAACAAATGTATCCGGCTTTTTCACCACGGTCGAGATAAAAAGGACGGACACCTTAGGGAGAAGCGGCGTCCAAGTCAAGAGCTGTATGCGGTTGGAGCGGCTGTTCGGAAAGACACAAAGCTTGCAGGTCGTAGCCGGACGCCCCGGTAAGCCGGGCGCGGATCATGTCACCGCTGTCAGCCTGGCACTGTTCCAGGAAGACGGTGCCGTCGATATCCGGAGCCTGGCCCTGCGTCCGTCCCCACCAGCGGCCGTGATCGTCCTGGCCACAGACGAGTACCGATCGTTCCTCACCCACCAGTGCCATATTTTTTTTACGCACGACCTCGGCCTGGCAGGCCATCAACTTGTGCCAGCGGTCTTCTTTGAGCTCTGCGCTGACCTGGTCGGCCATCGTGCCAGCGGCCGTCCCTTCCTCCTGGGAATAGCGAAACACCCCCACGTGGTCGAGCGCCGCTTCGGTCACGAAATCACACAGTTGTTGGAAATCGTCCTCTTGCTCACCGGGAAAGCCAACAATAAAGGACGAGCGTACGACCACGCCGGGAATAGCGGCCCGAATCCGGCCCAATATGCGTCGAATGCCATCCCCGCTTTTCTCGCGCTTCATCCGCCTCAACATCCGGTCGCTGATGTGCTGGAGCGGCATATCAATATACGGGCACACCTGTTCTTCTTCAGCAATGAAACGCAGCAGGGTTTCATCAAGATAATTCGGATAGCAATACAGCAGCCGAATCCAGTCCAGGCCCTCCACGCGCACAAGGGACTTGAGCAGAGCGAGCAGGGTCGTCCCATCGCGGCGCTCTCGTCCGTAGGCGGTCAGGTCCTGTGCAATAAGATTGATTTCCCTTACCCCTTGCGCAACCAGTCCGGCGGCTTCCGCCACGAGAGAGGCGATCGGCCGACTTTCCTGTAAGCCGCGAATTTTCGGAATAATACAAAAGGCGCATTTATGATTGCAGCCCTCGGCAACCTTGAGATAGGCCGAGTAAAAATGGGTGGTCGGGATACGCGGAACGGTATGGTCCGGCAGAACGTGGGCAGCCCCCAGATACAGGGCGGGACCAGAAGAGGGAACGTGTCCGGCTTTTTTGGACGATTGGAGGATACGTTCCCTCTTTTCGAGCGCGCGCCGCTTCTGTTCCAATATCTGAGTGATCCGCAGAAACTCTCCCGTTCCCACAAAAACGTCAACTTCGGGCAATACTTCGCGCAACTCCCGGCCGTAGCGCTGGGCTAAACAACCGGTCACGATGAGCTGCTTCTGGGCCGCTGTCTCCTTATAGGCCGCCAGGTCCAAGATCGTCTCAATCGACTCTTCCTTGGCCTCATCAATAAAGCTGCACGTATTGACCATCAGGACCCCGGCCTGTTCCGGATCGAGGCTCAGCGTGTAGCCCGCATCCGCCAGCAGGCCAAGCATGACCTCGCCGTCCACGAGATTTTTGGGACAACCCAGATTCACCAGATACACGGACTTGTCCGGGCCGGACCGGGCCTTATTCATCATCTTTGCGGTCCTTACGCTGCTGCAAAAAACGCTGGAGTTCTTCGGCCATATCTTTGCCGTTGGCATGCCCATTGCCGTTGCCGTGTCCGTTACCGGCTTTGTCCTGGGCAGCGCTCTCCGGTTCCGGCCCCTCTTCCTGCTCCTGCTCTTCCAGCCGTTTGACATACGCGGCCAGGTTGGGATTGTCGGCAATCGCCTTTGCGACCTGGGCGTCAAACTCCGCCGCGCCCGTCACCAACTCGGTGGTATCCAGGGCGATGTGGAGAAAGGATTCGAGACGGCTGACCAGGGCGAGGGCGGCCTTGGGGTTTGGCGCCGCGGAAATATAGTGCGGCACGTTGGCCCAGAAACTGATGGAGGTCAGTCCCGCCTGACGGCAAGCATCATTCAGCACCCCGACAATGCCGGTTGGCCCCTCGTAGCGGGACGGGGTGAGCTGGAGTTGGGTCGCAATATCGGGGTCGCTACTGAAGCCGACCACGCGTACCGGTCTGGAGTAAGCAACATCGGCCAAGAGCGCACCCAGGGTAATAACCAGGCCTACCCCACACTGCTTGGCAACATCCAGGCAGGCCGCCGAATACGCCTTCCAGCGCAGATTCGGCTCAATGCCCAGCCCGAGGACCATGTCGCGTTTGAGCGACGCGGTGTTGCTCGCAAAGAACTCGTTTGCCGGCCAGCGAATCTCCCGGTAGAGCCCGTCTCGCAGGCGCACCTGGGGCCGGACCTCGCTGAAATTATAGAATTCTTCAGGATCGATCGTGGCGAAACGCTGGGCCTGGAGTCGTTTGATAAGGAATTGCGTGGCGTGTGTCGCCGCACTGCCGGCATCGTTCCAGCCGGCAAAGGCCACAATCAGGACGGGGTCGTTCAGTTCCGGAATTCGTTCAATTGTCAATGCGTTCATGGTTTCCCCCTAGAGACGAGAGATAGAGAGCACGGGCCATTTCCCCTATCTCCCCTCTCCATACTCCAGCGTCGCAGGAGTGTACCTGCTTCCCGGATGATTGCCAAGAGATTGTGCTGGCCTCGTGACCCGGTTCACGGACCCGAGAACGGTCGAAACCGTTACTCGGCTGCCGTCGATTGCTGGAGCAGATAGGCTTCAATAAACTGATCGATATCGCCATCCAGAACGGCGTCGGTGTTCCCGACCTCCACGCCGGTGCGATGGTCTTTGACCATCCGGTAGGGATGGAGGACATAGGAGCGAATCTGACTCCCCCAGGCAATATCCTTTTTACTTTTATGCAGACCCTCCATCTTCTCCTTTTGTTTCTCCATCTCCAACTCGTATAAACGGGCGCGGAGAATTTTCATCGCCATGGTTCGATTCCGATGTTGGGAACGTTCGTTCTGACACGCGACTACGATCCCACTTGGGAGGTGGGTCAGACGGATCGCTGAGTCGGTTTTGTTGACGTGCTGCCCCCCGGCTCCACTGGCGCGGTAGGTATCGACTCGCAAATCTTCGGGCCGGATATCGACTTCAACAGTCTCATCAATATCCGGATAGACAAAGACAGACGCAAAGGAGGTATGCCGCCGAGCATTGGCGTCAAACGGTGAAATCCGCACCAGCCGATGAATGCCCGCCTCTGCCTGCAGATAGCCGTAGGCGTAGGTCCCCTCAACAGTAAAGGTTGCACTCTTTACTCCACCGCCTTCACCGAGCAGGTGTTCGGCCATCTCTACGGTATAGCTGCGGCGTTCTGCCCAGCGCAGATACAGGCGGAGGAGCATATCGGCCCAGTCTTGGGCCTCAAGGCCACCGGCACCAGGGTGGAGGCTGACAATCGCGCTCTGCGCGTCGTGTTCTCCGCCCAGCATCCGCTGCAATTCGGCCCGGCTCACCGCTGCCTCAAGCTCGGGAACCGCCCGTTCTACTTCTTCAACCGCCTCGGCGTCACCAGCTTCGGCCAGTTCCAGAAAGATCAACGCGTCAGAGGCGGCCTGCGTCTGCTTTTTCCATTCCGTCACCGTGTCGAGTAGGTTTGCTCGCTCCTTGAGGATGGCCTGCGCCTTCTCCTGATCTTGCCAGAATCCGTCGGCCAGCGTGTGTTCTTCCAGTACGGTGGCCCGGGCTTCTTTATCCGGGATGTCAAAGATGCCTCCCAAGACTCTCAATACGTGCGCTCAGATCGTGTAGTTTTTCTCCGATTTCCGCGAGCATCTCCGCCTCCTCCGGTTCGCTTGATGAATAATACGGTTATCCCTGCGTAGCTCAACATAACGAGAGTCCCCGCGACGCACAACGTCACAAACCAATCACCGTACCGGGTGTAGAAAGAAGTCACGTGGGGCCAGGCAAGCTGATCGGCAATAAAGGTGGTCTCCAGGAGCGCTGTTTGGGCCTGAATCTGTCCATCGATATTCACGATGGCCGAAATCCCGGTATTCGCGGACCGCACCAGGGGCACTCGATTCTCGACGGCCCGCATGGCCTCCATTGCCTGATGTTGATAGGGCGCCGAGGTCTCTCCGAACCAGGCATCGTTGGTCACATTGATCAGTAGCCGCGCGCCGTTATGAACGAAGCGACGCGCCAGGTCAGGAAACACGCCCTCATAGCAGATAAGCACCCCAAAGGTCTCAAAAGAGTCATCGTCCCCAGCTTCGTCGTCCGCGTGGAGGTCGCGTTGACGCTTTAAGGGAAGAGAAAAAACGGTCGGCGTCGTCCCTGGCGCAAAGTCGCCTATCCCTTCCACGAACTTATCCAGGAAGAAGAGCACGCTGTCTTGAAAAGGGATATATTCGCCAAAGGGGGTGAGGATCATCTTGTCGTAATGCCCCAGGATCGTCGTGTCCGGGGACAGGAGATAGGCCCGGTTGAACAGCGTGAGATCCGTCTTATCGGTTCGAAAGGCAGGACTGCCAAACAGAATAGGGGTCTTGGTGTCCTGGGCGAGGTCCAGCAGCCGGCCGCGATAGGTCACATCGGATTGAAAGAAAAAGGGTACTGCTGCCTCCGGCCAAATAACGAGGTCAACGGTTTGCTGTGTTATCTGGCGCGTGAGCTGCTCATAGCGAGCCAGGGTCAGCTCTTGATAATCGGGGTCCCATTTTTGATCCTGGGCAATATTCCCCTGGGCGATCCCGACGTTCAGCGTATGGGCCGTGGGCAGCGCGGCCAACTGGCTGCGACGCCAGTTTCCCCAGCCCCACAGTCCGGTGATAATCAGGAGCAGGACCAGCAGCAAGCGACCGCGGCCCGGACGGGAAAAAGCGAGAAAGAGAACGATATTGCCAAAGATCACCAGCGCCGACAGCCCGTAGACGCCGGTGTATTCGACAAACTGAATCAGGTTGAGGAAGTTGTACTGCGAATAGCCCAGACTGACCCAGGGAAACCCAATAAAAAAGAATGAGCGGACCCACTCCAGGGCAACCCAGAGCATCGGTCCAAACACCAGCAGCGACCAACCGCTGCTGTGCGGTCCGCTCTGGTGATAGACGCTCAGACCGGCAGCAAAGACACCGGTGTAAGCCGACAGAATGGTGCACGCCAGGAGCAGCGGACCGACGGCAATAATATGAGGGATATTGCTGTACAGGCCAATCGTATCGACGATCCAATACAGCGTACACAGATAGAATCCCATACCGGCAAGCCAGCCCAGGCCGAAAGCCCGGCGCAGCGTCTGCCCCTGCGTCAGCCAGAGCAGCGGGATAAAAGCCACCCAGGCCAGGATATTCCAATCGACTTTCGGGAAGGCCAGGGCAAGCAGAACACCACTCACGCCGGCGAGCAGAACGGGCCACACACGCTGCATAGATATCGCAGCCTAGCCTGCCTCTCCCAGCCTGGAAAGGCCAACCGCTCTCCTCATTATTCCAGCATGGGCCCAGACTCAGCAT
Organism: Desulfurellaceae bacterium bin18; assembly: GCA_002238415.1. Lineage (GTDB taxonomy): Bacteria > Desulfobacterota > Binatia > Bin18 > Bin18 > Bin18. The sequence continues at coordinate 54,277 of MPMI01000032.1, forward strand.
CTTTCAGCGGCCGACATACAAGGATCAGCCGTGTTGCACCCCTTCCGCTTCAGCAGCCAGTCGAAGCTTCCGGTCCAGCGTCGCAAGGGGCCGCCGTTCGCGGATCGCAAGTTCAAGATAGAGCGAGTCGTACACGGTGAGACGGTGCTCTCGGGCCAATCGCAGTACCAGGGCGCTTTCTGGAGAGTAATCCAGGCGGACATCCAACGCGCTGATTTCCGCCTGGGCCGTAGCGGTTCCCGCCACCGTCAGGCGGCCCCGGCGTTCGCTCATCACGAGCACATTGCGTACCTCTGCCCACCAGAGATCTGGCGCCACCGCCCCTGAAGCAACAACCCTGTCAAGGACGGCGTCGGCTTCCGGCGAGCCCTCATCCCCGAGCAACCAAGCCACAGCAACCGAGCAATCCAGCACCAAGGCGCTCAAGGCCTGCCCTCGTCACGCATCTGGAGTATTTCATCAATCGGGGCCCCTCCGAATTGTTCGCGCAGCTTTCGGATGTTCTTGGCAGCCTCAGCGGCCCGGTAATGGTCCGGCGCCTCGGGCGGCACTAACCGAGCCACGGGACGCCCACGTTTGGTAATAGTGATAGTCTCACCTTGCGCAACCGCATCGAGAAGAGCCGAGAGATTCGTTTTTGCCTCGAACGCGCCGACCTTCCGCATCCCATATCTCCTTGAAAAGAACTAGTTTATTATCTGGTTGGATTTCGCATTGTCAAGTTCCGGGAATAGATGGAAGCCCCCTGCTCTGCAACGACTCGCGGTCAGTTCGAGCCTTGGGAGTCAGCGAAACTTTGACTGCTCGACAAGAGTGGCAACAGCAGCCTAGCCTGACTCTCCCAGCCTGGAAAGGCCGCACCGGCCTCCTCATTATTCCAGCAGAAGCCGGACATGTCCTGATGCAGGGTGGTACGAATGACAGGAGCCAGGAAAGGAGCGCGTTTTATGGTCGCCCAGGGGCACTGTAACCCCTGGAGAGGGAAAGGGGGGAAAAGGGAAGGAAAGCCTGAAGCCGAACAGCCATTTGACAGCTTCCACAATGGCCTCCCGAGCAGCTTCTTTGGACAAGTACCACTCCATCGGTCAAGCTGTACCAGTGGGGGTGAAAGTGTACCAGCACCAGCCATTTAAGAGGGTCGGCATACCCGCCCTCTGCTTTTTGATGTATCGTGGGGGGACTTTCGACCGGACGAGAAGGACGAACATGAGACGACAACATCACGGTGGACAGAATGCGCGTGACTGGCGGCGCAAGGTAGCAGCGGCAGCACTTAGACAGAAAGAAAGTGTCTTCACCTATAAATTCGGGCTGAGCGTCAATGACGGCGATTTCGACTTCGACGCGGCTGCCCGGACATACGACATTACTGAAGGTATTGAACGGGGGAGCTTAATCGGCTTGGTATGCGCAGTCCATCTGTCCGGGTTCCGTCTGTTTTCCAAGGTCGCGGAGACGCGCCAATTCCTGAACCGGAGCCGCTATCCCGAAAACGAATTTGCCCAAGCGCTTGCCGCCCACACCGAAATCGAAAATCCCAGCGTGACAGTCCAGTCGATTGAAAGCGTTTTCGTCACACCCCCACGAAAGCAAGATGGCGTCGCGCGTCTGTGGTCGGCTGACGAACTTGCCAAGCGACTGTTTCAAACCTGGAATAATCGTTCGCCAAGGGAAGGTGAGAGGAATCACCCGGAACTACTTCTGGCCCAGGGTATCGCTCGTGCAGTGACCAAAGCGTTTTCCGGGTGGAAGGAACTCGCTGACAACGCGGTCCATGCCCTGACTTGCGCCGACAATTATTTAGCGACTCTCGGAAACCGCTTTCCGAAGCTCAGCGACCTGCCGCCCCTCACCGCAGGCAGCACCCAGACCGGTACGCTCGCCTTTGATCCAGAATCGCCGTTTCTCAACATGACCGGCAACGAAGATATCTGGCTGCATCAGGTCGTTGCGGTCTGTGCTGGCAGACTGAAACGGTACATGCCTGAAATCGATCCATCCTCGCGCAAATTTGCCTCCCGTCTCACTGACAGTATCGTGAGCAGTCAGAATAATGGTTTGTCCTGGTTGTTCGGCAACGGCCTGCGTTTCCTTCGACAATCGAGTATCGCGCAGATTGCTGAAACCCTCTCTGTCTCACAGAACGAGCACCGCCGGGTTGAACAACTAAAAGAGTTCGCGGACGCGATTCCTGTTAATCCCTTTTTCGCCACCGATGGCTACGCAGAGTTTCGCGGGTCGGTCGGTGGCAAGATATCCTCATGGGTTTCAAACTACTGGAAGCGTATTTGTGAACTGACCGTGCTGCATTCTCAGCCACCTGACATTACCATCCCTGAAGGACTGTTGGCCTCCGAGAACGCTACCCTGTTTTCGGGTCAGCACACTGCTGCCGCCGGCCTAGTGGCTCTCTCCGCACGGCTTCCCTCACAAGTCAGGGACGCGGGTAAGGCGCTCTTCGTCTTGAGCGGGGACGGTGTTCCCCGCGCGGATGACATAGCCACGGTAGAGGATGTCGCCGGCGAATTAGCCGAACTCACGGGCCAACTCGCCATGCTCGACAATCGTATTCAACAAGAAATAGAACGCGCCCAAGATGCAAACGACGAAGGGCGAGTGGGAAGCCTCGCCTCGCTCAGACCCAATCCCACCAAGGAACTGAAAGAGCCGCCAAAACTGAATAGGATATCCGGCGGAACTGCTGATGCCGCCGGCGAACTAGCACGTCTGGAAACCAGTCTGAACGACCTCATACGGGCACGTCGCGAGCACTTTTATCGGCTCGCAGAATGGACAGGTAACACTGCTTCGCTTGACCCCTTACCCGCTCTGGCTGAACGCGAGCGGAAAGCGCTCACCGACCGAGGTATGGACCCCACGTTGGCGGAGGCGGACGAATACGCGCTACGGCGTCTGCTTCATCGCATTGCTGGCATGGCGCGTCGGCTGTCGCCAAACGAAGCCAAGCGGGTTCGAGAGACCATGACACCGCTCTTTCTCAAAAAGCGAGAAGCGAATCTGTATTTCCATAATCGTGCTGGGGCTCTCTACCGCCACCCTTTCAGCAACTCACGACATCAGCCGTATAGCATCGACCTGAACCGCGCCCGCGCAACCGACTGGCTGGCGTGGCTGGAGGAGCGAGCCAGAGAAATGCTTGGGCTCCTCGGCTCGGGCGCGCCCGCGAATCACGAGTATTTGCGTGATCTTTTGTCCATCGAAACCTTTGTTTTTACGACGCGGCTCAGCGGTCTGCCTGCTCAGGTGCCAGGATACCTGGCAAAACCAAAGAGCGACCTTACCAACATTCCTCCCTTGCTCGCTGCGCAACTCGACGTTGACGAGGTTTCCCGCGATGTTGCCCTGCGCGCCTTCAATCTGTTCAACAGCGCTATCAACGGACTGTCGTTTCGTGCATTCCGCGACAGCTTTATCGTGCGCACGAAATTTCTGCGCCTCGGACACGACGAGTTGTTTTATGTCCCGAAGGCCCGCGCTTGGAAGCCGCCGGCTGACTATCGTTCGGCTAAGGGGAAGATATCCAAAGGCTTGGCGCTCCCCGCGGTCAAGCGAAACGAAGCAGGCTCCATTCTTCCCCGTGAAACCACGCAGGGGTTGAGCAGGGCAAAGTTTCCCGAGGGCTCGCACGCCCTGTTGAGTCAGGCGCCGCATGACTGGTTCGTCGAACTGGACCTTCGCCATGATAAGATGCCACAGTTGGCCGGTTTGCCCGTCAAGATGAATGCAGACGGGCTCAAAGGTTGGCGAGCCCGGAGAAGGCCGACCTTTCGGCTGGCTGGCCCACCTTCCTTCAAGACGTGGCTCGACCGCGCTTTGACAAGCACGGCCGTGAAGCTTGGCGACTATACGCTCATTCTCGACCAATCCTTCAAGCAGTCTTTGCGGGTCGAGGACGGGGAAGTGCGTCTTTCGGCTGAACCAGCAGGGATCAAAGCAGAGATCGCTGTTCCCGTGATTGATGCCCGACCGTTCCCCGAGACTGAAGCCGAAGCGCTGTTTGACAATATCATCGGCATAGACCTTGGCGAACGGCGAATCGGATACGCGGTCTTCTCACTCCCAGCTCTGCTCAAAAGCGGCAACCCGACGCGGGTGAAACCAACCGTAGTCGGCTCTGTCGCAATTCCCGCCTTCAGAAGATTGATGGCCGCAGTGCGACGACATCGCGGTTCACGACAGCCCAACCAGAAAGTGAGCCAAACCTACTCAACAGCCCTTCAACAGTTTCGTGAAAACGTGGTCGGTGATGTGTGCAATCGCATAGATACACTGTGTGAGCGGTATCGTGCCTTTCCGGTACTTGAGAGCTCGGTCGCCAATTTTGAGACAGGCGCTAACCAACTGAAGCTGATCTACGGCACGGTCCTCCGGCGCTACACCTTTTCAAACGTAGATGCCCACAAGTCTGCCCGTAGCGCCTATTGGTATTCGGCGAATAGATGGCAGCATCCCTACCTATTCGTGCGGGAGTGGAACAAGGCGCAACGCACATTTACAGGCTCCGCCAAACCCTTGGCAATCTATCCCGGTGTCACGATTCATCCCGCCGGCACAAGCCAAATCTGTCATCGCTGTGGTCGGAACGCCCTCCGCGCGCTGCGCAACATGCCGGATAGAACAATTAGGGTGGGAAAGGATGGCTTGATAGTTCTAGCGGATAGTACGATCCGGCTACTGGAGCGTGCTGATTATTCAGACCGCGAGCTAAAGACGTTCAAACGCCGCAAGCAACGTCCGCCGCTCAATATGCCTGTCCCAGAGGGAGCACGGCCACGTGACCAACTGGAACGTGTCCTCAGGCGTAATATGCGGCAACAGCCTCAATCCGAAATGTCGCCCGACACCACCCAGGCACGCTTCACCTGCGTGTATACGGACTGCGGGTTCGAGGGCCATGCGGACGAAAACGCCGCGGTCAATATCGGACGCCGGTTCCTTGAACGGATTGACATCGAAGCGTCGAGCAGGACGTGACGGGACTTGACCGCAGCGCGGGAATGAACGACCATGCCCCCCATTCCCTTCCAGGTCCAAAGGACTGATCATCCATACCTCAACCTGGAAGGCGTCCACGCCTCCCCGGACGCCCTTCAAAAAGGGGAGGCACTTCCCCTTCTTCCTATCTGACAGGCATATCTCCGGGTAATCGATAAGAAACCTTCGGAGGCCGCCCGCCCTTTCGTTCGCCTTCGGAAGGGATGACAAGCCGCCGCATGTCACCGGTAAGATACGCCCGTAAAGCCAGCACGTTGCCGTGCAACAGATTTTTACGACGCACGCGCTGCCGTGTCGCGGGAACGTAGACAACTTTCTCTAACTGGTTTTTCAGCATAGATAAGGAGGCCTTTGTCAGCATGTCGGAGTCGCCATCCACACTCTGCGTGCCGCACGCCGCAGCAAGAGCTTCTTCAATCATATACCGGGCAGGCTCCATGAGGTCGTAGACCAGTCCCATGTAGTCGGTTCCCTCATGGAGAAATCCGTGACTGGGCGACAGGCGGTGTATCAACAACCATCGTAAAATGACGCCGGCAAGAAACATGGACCCTGCATCGAGCGCGGCTGCCAACGGCCCCTTCTCCCTGCGAGTTACGTTCGGGTGGCCCAGTTGGCTGAAATATATCCGCCAGTACCTCCGTGATTGTTCAGCCTCCCAGACACGCACCTGCCCGAGGCTGCGCGCCCGTGCGAGCCGTCCATAGACGGCACTCGGTGTGGGAAGCTTATGCTCGACTGCTCGAAAACGTTCACGCACCAAAGTACGCGCAATATAGACGCGTTTCGTCCGGTTTGTCCGGGTAATGATCTGTTTTGTCAGAATATCTTCAGAATCGGCGCGGGGCGCCGGCAGGAAAATCGCGGGTCGCCCGATATTGCGCCGATGGACAAGGAGCGGAACACGTCGAACCGCAAGTTCATCAATGAGCGTGACCGGAATTTGTCCAGACGCACCGTAGAACATAACGCAGTCGAGCTTCGACAAATCGGTATCGACCTCGCCTCCGTTGTACGAGAACCGCCAAGTATTCTTCCTAAGTTTCTCGACCTGAGAGACATAGGGCAACCACAAGGTTGCCTTTCCACCTCGCCTATTCGATTTCCATGTCCAAATTGAATCTGGATGTTGAAATTCATTAATTTCAGTCATAAATAGCCTTTTAAACAAATAGGAAAAGATTTGTAATACAATAAGTTACCTGGTAAAAGACCAGCTTTGAAGGGGAATTAGAGGCAGCCGATTGCAACAGCCACCAGCTTTGAAGGGGAATTAGAGGCTTTTCCCGATGGCCGTAACCAGCTTTGAAGGGGAATTAGAGGTCAATGGCATAAGTTAGGACCAGCTTTGAAGGGGAATTAGAGGTCGGGGCGGTTCGTGTAAGCCAGCTTTGAAGGGGAATTAGAGGTCAGAAGCCTATTAGGAAACCAGCTTTAGACCCACATTGGTATGAGCTGGCGGAGTACGTCTCGACCAGGCCAGACATGAAGACCTGCAAGAAGTTCTGCCTGTTCACAAGGCTGGTGTTGGGTGAGGAAGGTACGGATGGCTTGACGAATCGCGGACGGGCCTGCATGGTTTGCCACAGGTGGCCCCCTTTTCCGCCCCCTGCTCTCAACAGAGGGTGGTATGTAGTTTTCAAGACCCCGGATAAAACCGGGGTCTTGGCGTTTCAGAGACTATATGGGCTCAATTTCAGCACAGCAAGTCAGTTCTGAGACAGGGGTGTGATTCCCATTTGCGCTTCAAGTTTTCTGCGTACTTCACGCGCATCCAGTAACGCTTGTGTGGCCCTGTCAAGTTTGGCCTTAGCTTCTTTGCGGAGTGAAATCATATTGAGCTGTGTACGCAGCATGTCGTTCAGTGCTTCTTGCTGAAAGAGATGTTTTTGCGGGTCTCCGCTGGCTTTGGCTTGGTCCCTGAGTCCCCTCATTTTCTCGACCATAGCCGCTACTTCGTCAATCTTGTAGCAGATGAAATCATACTCGGCCTTTTTGGTCAGGACGAGATGTTCAGCCCGTCCTACCGTATCAACGGCTGTGGCATAGAGTTGTGGATCGGAGTCCTGAGCAAAGCTCTGGGCAGTGGGACAGGCCAGTATTAAGAGACCGAGAAACAGACCGACTATTGTTCGGTGCATACATCCCTCCCGTCAGTTGGGTGGATGCAGCCTAGCTTGACTCTCCCAGCCTGGAAAGGCCGCACCGGCCCCTCATTATTCCAGCAGAAGCCGAAATCCGGTATCTTTCATCGAATTGGTCGAGGTAAGGGAAGGTGCGGATTTCCAGAATTCAGCGCCACCCCAAAACTCAGGATATGAAATTTCGCGGGATATTTCATAAAGATTTTGGCCGAAATCGCGAAAAGTCCAGCTTGTGCAGTCACTTAGGCGTGTTTCACGTTAAATGAAATTTTTTCGGTGTTTCATAAGAATTTCACTTAAAATTCACGCTTAAAGCAGCCCTATTCTGGTTTTGGAACGTGTTTGCGGGGGTTTTACGGGCAGTTTGCGTAGACCAAAAAACTGCCGGGAAGGAGGCTGGCGGTGAAGGCCAGGGCGGGCGTGGTGAGGAGGATTTCCATATTTCACTTTGGATGAAATTTCATGAAAGCTGAAATTTCACGTTTTATGAAATGCCCTCGTAGCCCGCCAGCGTCCGCGAGCACTCTCACAAGCAGATGTGACTATCGTTTATATGTTTCCCTATCCGGTGGAGTTCCCTGCATACCTCACGCAGGGAACAGTGATGCAATGTATCAGCGAGATCCAGGAAGTCGGATATATCGTCCGGTCCTGCGCGATATCAAGCCTCGATTAGGTCGCTTATTTTGCAACGAGAGAAGGCTACGATTGACGTTGTTTCGCCAATGAAGCGGCCGCAAGTTGCTAAGGATGTCCCGTCCTCCTTGAGACTTCGGCTTGATATGATCCATCTCCCATCCGTACAGGGATTTTCTATTGCCGTAGTGATTCCGTTTTATCAATGTGTGGTGCTTATCCATCCGCAAGGCGGCGCGTAACCTTCTTGAAATGGGGATAGCCTTGTCCCACACAGCTTGTCTAACTTTCGGACTGGAGAGGTTCATATTATATTCCCTTTCCGAGCTGTTCTTGGAGCATTATCGATCATCCCAAATCTTATAGGCGGCCATCTTACCTGTCAATGAATCGGAATTGCCTAGTTTAAGGTCTTGAGCGTGTCTGTCACGTCTCGCACACCATCCAGTAACCAGACTCCATCACGCAAATGAAATATGGCGCTATTCGTATGGGCATTGTAGCGAGCATGTTCATTAACAACAGCCCAAGGAATCAGCGCGGCGCGGAGTACCTGATAATCATCCGCGAAGAGAATCCCCGCGAGCATGTCAAACGGACGCTTCTTGAGATTGCGGAGAGCCGAAAGCTGTCGGTCTTTTCTTCGCCGGTGCAGCCAACATCCTTTAATCTGATAGCGTATCCCGTTGCTGTCCTTGGCATCGTAGCCACGCTTTGAATTCGGCTCTTGTTCCCATCCAAATGCAGAACAGAAGAGGTACTCTGCAAAATCGCTAGTGAGGCTGTTAGCGCTCCGTGAGATACCCCGCGCTCGGAGTTCTTCTCCTATCTGCACATGGAGCGCCAACAGTTCTGCAAGCGTCATTTCCCTGAGTTTCATCTATCACCCCTTCAACGCTGGGGCCTAACCGAAAACCGCTTCGCCGTGTTTAAGGTCTTGACTCCGACTCAATGACACGCTGCCGCACCTCAACTTCAACGAGCATGCAGAGGGTTATGAATATGGCGCATCCAGTGAGCAGGAAATCCCCCATAGGTATGAAGATGTAGAACCCAATAAGAATGAGCGGAACCTGATTCCGCTTTGCTGCACGCCATAGTTTTTTCCCTTCCGTCAGTGGCTTCTTTCGTGCCTCTTCCCGTTCCCGATCAAGGCGGCGTTTCTGTGCGTCTATTCGTTGTCTGAAATAATCAGGGCCGGGCCAAAGGAGATACGCAATCGGAAGAAAAAACATAAGCGCCGTGAAACGTTCAGACATCGACTTTTTCTCACCCATCTGGATTAGTTTTTTTCCAGTTCTCAATATTCAATGCTTCTAGTTTATCGAGGAACACCAGAAACACATCTAATTTATCGAGATAATGTGTCCATTTTTCCTGTGATGTGTCTTCCCAAGAATACCGTTTATTCCAGAGGGCTACATCCTTATCGAAATACTCAAGAAATTCTTTCAGTCCCCTTAAACGTATATTTTGAGGCCCTTTAGGGGGTTCTTTAGAGCGAATTAACGCGATGAGTTGAAACGCCGGACATTCCTCTGACGCCTTCTTAAAAAGTGCATTGACTTTTCTTTTCTCTTTGTCTGGTATCTGACTATATAATCCCTTGAGCCGATGTGTATTAGCAAATGACTGACCGACAGAACCCAAAAAAGCTTTGAATCCGAGTTCTAACGCATTTTGTAAATTAAAATGGCTGGCCGTTTTTAGGGACATCCATACCTCGCTGGAGGGCCATCCTTTGTCTCCATAAATAGGAGAGGTAGAATGGGGCGTGACATTCAGAGCGCTAATATGATGCTCCACAAGACGGGCTGCATCCAAGAAGGCTCTCGCATCTCCTACCATTCTACGAAACTCGTCATTTGTTACTGGTTTTGTCTTCTGTTTTCTGGCCATTCTCACTGTCCACCCTGCAACGCCCGACACGCATCCGTATGACAGACATACCGATTCCCTTCATGGTCCGGGATCGTCGGGTCGGCCCGGCCCTGGGATCGACCGAGACCAAAGCAGAGACGAGCAGCAGGGCTACCGTCTGTAGCGCTTCGATATCTCCAGATTGTTTCTTGAGCACTTGAATAATGGCCGGGGTGGCATCACCCATTCCACACCTCCTTTTCTGTTGGGAACGCAATTAGCACTGAGGGGCTTGATGCTCACTCTGAGGGGCGGGCCTTTTCTCTGCGTCAACACCCTCAGAACAGGCAGGCCACTGAAAAGAATCCCAATGGAATCAAGCAGCCAGAGAGTATATCCTCCCAGTCCTTGATTTCTTGCCGTGTGCGTAATATCCCCTGGCACCGTTCACAGGCGTGGCCAGAGAGCGCGTGCCAATTGTAATATCCGCACCGGAGGCATTTCACGGCAGAGATTCCCTCTTACCTTTATTCTCACAGCCCAATCACGTTTTTCACAACTTCTGCTAGCACCTTTGTGAACACCTCGATGCTTGCATTGCCTGCCCGACTTTTTGCCTGTTCCCATACCTTCTCATTCCGGGCATCGGCCAGGAAGTCATGCCCATGCGATGTCAGCCGAAGGAAGGTAAAAAACCGCCCTTCCCCCATGGTTGCATCTATCGTGGTCTCCACAAAACCAGATTCATACATCTGCTGCACGTGCTCAACTAGCTTGCCATCATCCATGGATATCTCTGGAAACCGCTCCCGCAGGGCGAGGGAGATAACATGGGACTCGACAATAGCCTCCTCTTGGTCTTCCGCGACAATCAAGATAGCGCGTATGAGATCCATATCTCGCTTCATGACGTTTTCCCTTTCCTTATGCGGTCCGCTCAATCAAGGTCCGCTCTTTTGAAGAGAATTTTTCTTGCATGTTCTTTTCCCTTGTGGCGTGACATGTGATGGAACTGGCTCTAGGTAGCCTTCGCTCTTGAGCCAGTAGGCATAGCGATTGGTGAGGTCGGGGAAGTGCTCACGATGCAGGACTTCCCCGACTGCCCCTGCCGCCTCGGCGGCGTCCAGGAATCGCTTGATTTTGCTGCCTTCCCGGACACCCCATCCTCCCTCAGCCCGGAGCCTCTGAGCCTCAGGCGTTAAGCGGAAGCGGTCAAACTGCCGTGGGCCGGTCATGGGTTGGCCTTCAAGAAAGACAGCACCATCTCAGTGGTAAAGGCTGCGCCTCTTTCTTTGATTTGCAAGGGAAGGCTAGAATCAACTTGATCTGCGGGAACACCCGTTATTTTTCCAATCTCCTCTTTCAGCGCCAGATCAAAATCGTCTCCCATATCAAGTTTGGATAACAGAACCTTCACGGTGAGATGTAATCCGAGCACTTCTCCTTCGAGCCGTTCAATTCTCTTTGCCTCCGTCATATCAATCCTCCTGCCAGGGTTGATGGTTGGTCACGGGGGCGGGCTGCTATCCCGCCCCCGTGTGCGTTTACTCCTTACTCAAATCCACTAATCATAAAGTTCTGCGCATTCTGATCCCAGATGAGGATGGGATTCGTCCCAGAGCGCGGGAAATCCAACACGGTATATGCCCCCTGTGCGTTCCGCAGAAACTCTCGGCCGAAGGTGGTAACTTTGAACTCAACCGGATCGCCATGTTGCCGCCCATTCACCAGCAGCCGCGCCGTATGCGTGCCAGTGCCTAGGATATTGTAGTTGAACAGGGTGACGAAGCCATTGTTGGCGTCGCCACACTCGCCCCTGGTGTCAGGCCGATCAGTCCCGTAGGCCATCAGATACCGCGTGGCGCCAATCTGGACCTCCACCTGCTTGGCCGCACACACCCAGCCCGATAGGATGCCCACCCCACTCCTGAAGGACCGTAGCCCAGGGTTCTCTAGGAAGCCGACCACAGGCGGCTCATAGTCCGGGTCCACCCCGTAGATGGCTTGCACGCCGGCGATATCGTCGGGTTGGAGCGTATCAATGTTGTCGGCAATCGCATTCATAATCGCCTCCACCTGTTGCCCATAGTCGTCGGGATGGTCGAGGCCGAGCGCATGGCCGAACTCGTGGAGGGCGATGCGCCGGAAGTCGGGACGGTCGTATTGATAGGGACCCGTGTACACATCCCAGGTGAAAGCCGTATTAAATACGACATCGAAATCGGCAATCCGCCCGTTATCCCAGGTCCAACTTGAGGTGAAGGCGAGCGTATCGGGCTGGATGAGTCTCCCACAGTTGCGGGCGGCCCACAGGACCGTGTTGATATTGTCGGCACGGGTACACGACAGCTTGCCGGGACGGCTGGAGTCGAGCAAACGAAACCGGAAGCGACTGCCGGCATCGTTCCATTCTTCAGCCACTTCGCGGGCGACTGCATCCCAGCAGGGTTCATTGGTGGGACAACCGAGGCGCAGGTTGAGGGTGGCGCGTTTCTGCCGCCAGTGCAGCTTGCCATAGGGATTGTTGTCCGTTTGCACCCACCCGTGAGCTTCCCCGACAAGGTGGGGATAGTCCCGGAAGATCAAGAGGATGCCGGCCAGCAGGGAACACACGACGAGAATCCCGACCACGACACACAGCCCGAATCCAATATCCTTGAGTGCCCGTAGGAAGCCATTATCCTCCCACGGGTGGTACGCGAACTCCTGTGTCGCAAGCCACTCCTCCAACTGTTCGATGCCATCCTTCTCCTTGAGCGCCTGATGGTGTCCGTCCTTGTGTTCGCCACTCTTTTGTGACGTATTCACCGCTGTACATCCTTTCCCTGCGGGCGTTGGGGTCTCCAATCCACACCCCGCAGTCTGGTTGTCAGCCCTGGGCAGGTGACGCTGCACGGGGCGTTCTCGGGCTATGATTCTGCTTTTGACGTGTCCGCCTCTCCTTCTTTATTTATGTCAGTATGGATCATGGTAGACTCAGCGATCCGGACATTATCGAAACCATAGGGATTGTTGATACCGAGAAACTGCTCCAGGCGCAGTGCTTGATATCGGCCCGCCCATGGTGGAAGCGATGCCTACGGGGCATCATCCTCCCCCTCCAGCGGTTCTTTCGCTCCCTTATTGATTTACCTGCGGTCTACGATGTCCTGAAACGCCTTTAGGTGGACTTCGTAGTATGGCAGTTCCTCCACCGTGAGGGTTTTCCTCGTCGGGTCGTCCGTCTCGACCTGAAGGTCGCTATGATCAATCAACAGGCCCAAAGCATGGGACAACTGCTCGCGAGTCAGCGCGTTAGCGCCGATCAATTGACAGAGGAGGCGCAGGACCTGATGGACGGCATGGACTTCTGCCCTGAGTTTTTCTTCTTCACTTGCCACCTTGCAACTCCTCCACAATTGATTGTGTGAATGCCTCCAACGTGAGTGCGGGGCCGGTTTGCGCTTGGCGCGACGGTTCTCCGTCATGCACGATGCCCCGCTGAGAGCGCTGGGGGAAGGCCGTGAGCGGCTGCCCGGCGTGATCCGCTATGACCTCGGTATCGGTCTCGGCGTCGCGGACCACGCGGTAGACCCCTTGCCACATACCGACAAAGGGGACGGCCTGGGTCTCGTTGCCCACGACGAAGACGACCATGCGGTCGCCCAGATGAAACTCTGGGACGCCCGCGATATGCAACCGCAGCCCATCGGGGGCGGGTCCCCCGAGCACTTCTACGGTCAGTTCGTCCTGGGGGTTGCCCTTGAGGACATCCAGATCGGTGAAGGTAATGAGTGTGCGCGGTGGGGTCTGCCCTCCGCTTTCGATAGCCGCCACCGTGCCGACCACAATGGTGTCGGCCTCATGCACAAGATCCGGAAAGGATTTCTCCAGAACGGTGGTGGCAAAAGCAACACAACTCCACAGACCCATCAGCACGGTGCTGATAGCAAGAAAAAGACGGCATCGCATAGCGCGCTCTCACCTACAGAAAGCACGACCGCGACAGTTGGGTTTGCCGGGCCGTGCTTCAATCCTCTCAGAGAGGTGCCGTCTCTCTTCGTCAAAAATGTCTACCAGGATACCCATACAAAAACGCCTCCTTTTGCCATTGTGAGAGGGTTTGGTCCCAGCCTCATTCCACTGAGTCAGAGTGGATTGAATCAACCCTTGCCATCTCTCCTGAGACCAAGGGAAATCACGCTCGGTTCCGAAATCAGCGCGACAGAAACGATACAGCACCACCGTCACTTCGCCTTCGGGAAAGAGCCGCGTACCCTTCACCCACGCCTCCGCCTACGTCACCATCAGCCAGCAGACCACAACGCGCGCGCCCACAACCACGAGACCCCAGAGGAGGCGGCTTTCGGTCGTGTCTCATGTTGAAAACTGCTGCTCAGGAAACACGTCGAAACCTGCTCTCGGCGCCCGTGGGTGACGCTGACGCCTGCGCGAAGCGTTCCGTTCCCATACCACACCGGGCGCGCGCTTGTCCCTATCAAATGATAGAAAAATGCAAATGATAGAAAAAATTTCCCTGCTCCGCCCCGGCGCCGGGCCGGGGCGCTCAAGGCGGGAGCCGGGCGCTACGCGCCCCGCCGCGCGAACGGAAGGAAAGGACGGGGCGGAAGCGGCGAAGAACTACTGCACAGGGAGACACTCCCCAGGCGCGCCGCCCGCGCCCGGCACCGCGCCCGAGAACGGACTTTGCTCAGCGATGGGGAGACCCGCCGCGCACACCGGCACAGCCGGGCCACCAGCCCCCCATTTTGCCCCTGCCCGAACTGCACAAGGGAGGGCTGATATTTCAGATTTCGTGAAATTTCACCGCTCATGAAATAGGGCACTCCTCCTCGCCCCGCCCGCCAGCGCCTTCCGCTCCGGCCTCATTGTGGGGGCCTTCTTGGGGGCCCTCAACGGCCCCA
>MPMI01000033.1 GCA_002238415.1 Desulfurellaceae bacterium bin18
CATCATTGCCGCCACCGGCGTGCTGCACCATCCCAATCGGGCAGCCATCCCCGGTCTCGACACCTTCGAGGGCGCACACTTCCACAGTGCCGAGTGGGACCACAGCGTCCCGCTCGACGGCGCGCGGGTTGGCGTGGTCGGCACCGGCTCCACCGCAATCCCGATTGCCACCGCCCCGCCCCCAATCCAGATTCCCACCGCCCTGGGCGAGCGGGTGGCCCGCTACACATTATTCCAGCGGACCGCGCAGTGGGTCTTCAAAATGGAGAACGACGCCTACGCGGCTGCCGAGCGAGCCGCGTTTGCCAACGACCTACAGAAAATCTACGCGCTGCGCGAAGAACAGAAAGAGTTTTTTGAAAATTTCAGTAAGGCGGTCATTGATTCTGATTCCCCCGAGATGAAGGAGATTGAAGCCGTCTGTCTGGCCAACCTTGAAGATACGGTGAAAGACCCGGCATTACGTGAGAAACTCCGGCCAGATTATCGGGCGGCCTGTAAGCGTCTCATTCTTTCGCCCAATTTCTATGAGTCCATTCAGCATCCGAACGCCGAACTCGTGGTCTCCGGCATTGAAACCGTTGAACCCAAGGGTGTCAGGACTCAGGACGGAAAACTGCACGAGCTGGATGTCCTCGTGCTGGCGACCGGTTTTCGGGCCGACCGTTTTATTCGACCGACCCTGGTGCGTGGCCGGGGCGGTGTCGATCTTGACGACGTATGGACGGACCATCCGGTTGCCTATCTCTCGATTTCCATTCCGGAGTTCCCGAACTTCTTTATGCTGAACGGCCCCAACGGTCCGGTCGGCAACTTCTCTCTGATCCGCATTGCCGAACTGCAACTGGGCTATATCCTGCAACTCATGGAAAGAATACGCAGGGGGGAGTGCCGGGAAATCAGCGCCAGCCGCCCAGCTACGGATGACTATGAGCAGTCCCGTACGCAGGCCGCCAAGAAATCGATTTGGGCGACGGGCTGTAATAGCTGGTACCTGGACAAGCACGGTGTACCGGCAAGCTGGCCCTGGTCCCAGGCCCATTTTGACGAAGAAATGGCCGCGCCCAAACTCGAAGCCTATGACGTGGCCTAGCGCAGACTGCGGTGTGGGGTACCGCCTGCGTTGCCTGCGTTTGCCATTCCTGCTTGACAGTCAGTCTGAACCGAGACACAACGTCCGATAAGGGATTGTAACCGGGAACGTCATGATTCGGGAGGAATTGCAGACATGAGTATCCAGACTGTCGGCTCAGTTGCATCCGGTACCGGTCTGAACGGCCGGCAACCGATTGGAGACCTTGAGCGGGACGTGCACGACTACATTATGGACCAGCCCGAGCAGGGCGTATTTACGGTGGACCGGGACGTATTCCGGGACCCGCGCGTCTTTGACTTGGAGATGCAGCATATCTTCGAGGGCAGTTGGATCTACCTGGCGCACGAGAGCCAGCTTGCCCGACCGCACGACTTCTTTACGACCAGCATGGGCCGCCAGCCGGTCCTCCTCATGCGCGACAAGGCCGGCCAGATCGGCGCATTTGTTAACGCCTGCCCGCACCGAGGGGCCACCGTATGCCAGCTCAAACGTGGCAACCAGCGGGTGTTGACTTGTCCGTATCACGGCTGGTCGTTCAATACTGCCGGCGCGCTGATCAGCGTCAAGGACCATGCCAACGGTGCCTATCCGGCCGCATTCGAGGAGCAGTCGCACGGCCTCACGCCCATTGCCAGGCTGGCCAATTACAGAGGCTTTCTGTTCGGCTCGCTCAATGACGACGTGCCCGCCCTCGAAGACCATCTGGCCGCGGCCCTGCCGATCATTGACATGCTGGCCGACCAGGCTCCGGACGGCTGGGAGGTGGTCGCCGGCAGCGCGGATTACACCTATCACGGCAACTGGAAACTCCAGGTGGAAAACGGTGTGGATGGCTATCATTTCGATGTGGTTCACCGCACCTTTGTGGGTGTCGTCCAGCGCCGTGCACAGTCGGGCTCGGACGAGGTGCAGTCTCTGGACGCCGAACGCCTGGACGCCCCGACCAATGCGACCGGCTGTTACGACTTGGGTAACGGCCACACCCTGCTGTGGACCGACTACCCTAACCCGCAGGTCCGACCCTCGTACGCCCAGCGGGACGCCCTGCGTACCCAATATGGAGAAGCGCGGGCGCGCTGGATGGTCGAACGGCTGCGCAACCTGTTGCTCTACCCGAACGTATTTCTGATGGATCAGATCTCGGCCCAGATTCGGGTCGTGATCCCGCTGGCGGTCGATAGGACCCTGGTCTCGACCTATTGCCTTGCGCCGGTGGGCGAGGCCCCCGAGACGCGAGCGCACCGGCTGCGCCAGTACGAAGACTTCTTCAACGCCAGCGGGGTTGGCACCCCGGACGACCTGGCCGCGTTCGAGGCCTGCCAACGCGGCTTTAACGGTCACCAGGTGCGCTGGCAGCAGGGCTATGTGCGCGGCACCGGCCGAGCCGTCTCGGGTGCCGATGATGAAGCCCGCTCGGCTGGCCTGCAACCAGTTGCCAGCAGCAGCAACTTTCAGGATGAGATCATCTTTCAGGGCCAGTACCGGCGCTGGCTGTCCCTCATGAGCCAGGGCCAGAGAGCCGCGCATGGAAACGGCCATGACGGCTGAGCTGCTGGTGCGCTGTACCCAGGTGTTGTTTGACGAGGCCGCCTGCCTGGACCAGCACCGCTGGGCGGACTGGCTGACCCTCTATGCCGACGATGCGGAATACTGGGTGCCTGCCTGGACTGATGACGGCCGGCCCACGAACGATCCGCGGACCGAGTTGTCGCTGATCTACTACAACAGCAGGACCGGCCTGGAAGACCGGGTCTGGCGGATCGAATCGGGCTTGTCACCGGCCTCCCAGCCCCTGGACCGGACCTGCCACCTGATTACCAATATCCGTCTCACCAACGAGGACGCGGAGCGGCCGGTCGTGGCGTCGAACTGGCAGGTGAATGCCTATAAGCCTGGGAAACAGGAGTCGTTTCTCTATTACGGCTTTTATGAGCACCTGCTCCGGCGGACGCCAGCGGGCTATCGGATCGCCAAAAAGAAGACTACCCTCTTGAACGATGTTATTGAGGGTGTGTTGGATATCTACCATATATAAACAAGTCCACTGACGAGAGAGCGCTATGGAGTCTGTTGATCTGTCGTATGGCCGTTCGTTTGCCAGCGGGTTTCCGCACGAATTTTTTTCTCACCTGCGGCGTGAGGCCCCGGTTTGGTGGCATGCGCCGACCGAGCACACGCCGGGCGGTGAGGGGTTCTGGGTGGTGAGTCGCTACGCCGACGTGGTGGACGTTTTTAAGGATGCCGAGACATTTTCTTCCGAACTGGGGGGGACCCAGATTTTCGATGGCAGGGGAGCCGGCTATCAACTGAACCAGACGGACGACCCCAAGCATCGACGCCTGCGGGACTTGGTCAATACCGGTTTCCTGCCGCGCATGATCGGCCGCCTGGAAGCCCAGCTCAGAGAACGGACCCGCCATATTCTTGACGGTATCTCGCCCGGAGAGCCGTTCGATTTCGTGCCGACTGTGGCGCGAGAGCTGCCCCTGCAGGCTATCTGCATTATTCTCGGGATTCCGCAGGAAGATCGAGAAGAGCTGGGGCATATTGTTGACTTGGCCATCGGCGCCGGGACGGGCGAAGCCCTGGCCCTGGAGCACATCAAACGTCTGGGCGCGTACGCGGATAGGATCGTGGAGCAGAAACGCGGTGAACCCGCGGACGACATTCTGTCCGTGATTGTTCACGCCCAGTTAGAGGACGGCTCACCGCAACTCGACAATCGTGAATTACGCGCCTTTTTTGCCCTGCTCTTTCCCGCGGGGGCCGAGACCACGCGCAGTTCCATTGCCGGCGGCCTGGTTGCGCTGATTGAAAACCCGCACGAACTGCAACGACTGCGTACCGACCCGACCCTGATAAAGAGCGCGGTCGAAGAAATCGTACGCTGGACCTCGCCGTCCGTGTACAAGCGCCGGACGACGACGCGCGATGTCGAACTGCGCGGACAGCCCATCCGCCGGGGGCAGAAGGTCACCATCTGGGAGATGTCGGCCAACCGGGACGAAGATGAGTTTGCTGAACCGTTCCGATTCGATATCGGACGTAGCCCCAATTTTCATATTGGCTTTGGTCTGGGCACCCACTTCTGTTTGGGGGCCAACCTGGCGCGGCTCGAAATCCGGGTGGTGTTTGAAGAACTCCTGGCCCGCTACGCGGACTTCGAGATTGTCGGCGATCTCGAATGGACGAATAATAACCGTCTCGTTGGTCTGACCCGTCTGCCGCTCAGGGTGACATCCAAGGCCGTCGCCTAGGCTTGTAGGTGCCCCTTTTGTGTGGAGTATCCATCACACCGAGGAAGCATCCATGACAGACTGTCCTATGGTATTTGATACCACACCTGGTTCTCTTGAGGTCTGCCAAACCTGCTGGGACCGTCTTCAGAGGGGTCGATTTTGACGCGTGATATGTGTGAGACGTGGGCTCACCGCGTCTCGCCACCAGAGAGGAATAAGCCCTACTGCAATCCCGAGGGCTGTCCAGGCCCATAGACTCGACTCTCCGGGTAAGCGCATCATAAGTTTCCCGAGCCCAATCAGCGTCAAAAAAACTGATAGCGCCAACAGGAGGGTGATTTTAAGGGCCTGCCCTAGCTGTCTCACCGGCAGATGGGGAGGATCACCCATGCGCCGCGCGGTGTTGCTCCAGAATCCCATTGGCCGCACCTGTTGGTAAAACCGATTTAACACGTCATCCGTAGTGCCTGGTGTCACATACGTGATGCCAATCGCTACCCCGGTTGAGACTACCCCCATCACCGCTAAGTGAAGCCATTCGGCATCGGTGGTTATCAGTAAGATCGGCGCGACGACCAATGAGACCGCCATTGCCGCTAATTCGGAAAAGAGAGTGATGCGTTCCCAGAGCCAGCGCAATACCAGCACAGAACCCACGCCCGCACCAAATAACAACGAGACAAACCAGGCTTGCTGAATGGAGCCGAGGTGGGCCATCAGCGTGAGGGCGATGACCAAAATAAGGACATTCGAGAGACGGGCGACAACGACCAACTCATGGTTATCAGGCTTACGCCTCAGCCAGTGGTGGCAAATCAACCGTTGGTAAATATCATTACTCCAATAGCTTGCGCCCCAGTTCAGATGGGTATCAATCGTCGAGGCCAAGGCGGCTAAGAGGCCGACGAACATGACGCCACGAATACCAACGGGAAGCAGATCATTGATGCCCGTCACAAACAGCATTTCTCGACTCGTAGTGAACGCAGCGTCGCTACTGAGGTTTGGCGTAAGCGGCGCGAACGGATAGATCACCAGGAGGCCCACCCCAATCACCAACCAGAGCAGGCTGCGTGCCACGATCTGTACCCAGGTGAATACGAGGCTAGCGATCCGAGCATCGCGGTCCGTGGCACAGGCCAGCGCGCGTTGGGCCAGGTATCCGCTGCCATCACTGTTCACTTGAAAGAACCATTGCATGCCAATAACGGCGAGAAAGGGCAGCAACATCTCGCCACCGGGCGGGGCAAACGACAACATGCTGCTGGCGGCTTCTGCCCCGTATAACTCTACGAGCTGCTCGGTCAGCGCGCCGAAACCGCCGACGTGATACCAGACGATACAGGCATAGAGCAGGGTTCCTCCCATGGCTATGCTTAATTGCACAATGTCAGTCGCCACCACGCTACGCAGTCCACCAGTCATAGAATACAGTGTGGTAAACCCGACCAGAGCAAGAATGCTCAGCGTATTATTGATAGTCGCCACCGCAGGCGCGAGGTCGGTTGCGCCCGAGGTGAGGGAGATGCCCAGCGCCTCAACAGTGCCTATAAGCCCCTGGTAGAACCTGACGGGCAACCAGGCATGCCACGGTAAAAAAACTTCAGCAATCCGCAGGGCGGCCACTAACACCATGGCCATCACCACACAGTTAATGATGGTGCCAAAATACACAGCTTTGAGCACGCGAAGCAGTAAGACGCCGGAGCCGCTGTAGCGTATTTCAGTCAGTTCTGCATCGGTAAGCACACCGGCCCGCCGCCAGCCAACGGCGAACACAAAGCCCATGAGTAAGAAGGCAACGGCATAGATCCATAAGCGCCACACAACAAAGATACCGCCGGTCGCAATCAGGCCGGTGACTAAGAGCGGTGTATCAGCGCCATATTGAGTAGCGGCCATGCTCACGCCGGCCTTCCAGCCAGTGAGCGTTTTTCCGGCGAGAAAATACTCCTGTAAACTTCTGGAGGCCCGCCGGCGCGCGTGAAATCCTGCCGAAACGGCATAGGCGACGAACGCCAGCACGATGAGCAGGTCAATCATACTGCGAGTCCACGGCTTAGCGATGACAGAGAGGTCTCCCCGTATTACGGCGTGCAGCCCGAAGAGCCATTCGTAAAATTCCATCCTATCCGTAGGTCTGGATGCTGCCTTGGCAGGTATGACATAATACGGGCCGTCATTCCCGTGGAAACGAGAATCCAGGGAAGAGAGGGGCCGGCTAAGAACTCACGTCCGTGAGGTCCGGTCAGGGTTGGTACGCTCAGAATGGTGGCATCAGTTTCTCTCGCGTACCTCGAAGCCAAATATCCGGGCTGCGTTGAGCCCGAGGACCTTGGCACGTTCGTTGTCATTGAGCATCCCCATGGTCCGCTCGATCGCCGCGGCTGAGTGCGGCCAGGTCCCTTCGTGATGGGGATAGTCGTTGGCCCACATAAAGTTGTCGACGAGTCGGTGTTCGCGCGCCAAGGCGAGCCCCGAAGGGTCTTCACCGAAGGTTGCGAACCCATGGGCTCGGAAGTATTCGCTGGGCAGGTTTTTGAGCTTTGGCCGGGCGTACATATGATGCTTCTTGTATGCCTCATCCATGGCGTCGAGCGTCCACGGCAGCCAGCCGATGCCGGCTTCGATCGTCCCGAAGCGTAATTTTGGAAAGCGCTCGAGCACCCCGGAAGAGCAGAGATTCGCTACCGGTTCGATTGCTTGTGTCAGCGCGTGGGCCGCGTAGTTAATGACCGCGCCACCGTTGCCCCGGGATGTGCGGGGGTCGCGGCCCGTCGCAATGTGAAAAGTAATAGGGAGATCAACGTTTTGAATAGCGGCCCACAACGGATCGTATTCGGGCAGGTTGTAGTTGGACTGCTCATGATCGGGCGGGCCCCAAATCGGTTTACAGGGAAGCGTTAAACCGCGAAACCCGAGCTTGGCTACGCGCTCGATCTCGGAGATTGCGGTCTCAATGTTCGCAGTGGCGATACAGCCCAGCGGTGCCAGTCGCTCCTTGTAAGGGCCAAAGGTCTCCCAGGCCCAATCGTTCCACACTCGGCACATTGCGTCTGCGAAGAGGGGGTCGGATGTCGCCCACATCGACAGCCCCTTATTGGGAAAGATAAGCTCAGCGTCAATGCCGTCGCGCGCATGGTCCCGCAGACGTTCTTCCGGCGTTCGTCCAGCTCGATTGCGTTCTCGGTCTTCACCCTCGAAGACAATATGGCGAACGCGCACCGGGCGGAAGCCCTCACCGGCCTGAACGGTCGCGCCGTCGCGCCCTGTCTGCATACGCGGCAGGCGCTCCGTATACGTCTTATCTATACGCTCGTGCCATAAGGTTGACGGTTCGTTGGCGTGACAATCAGCCGACACCATGAAGTACTTACTCGGGTCATCGGCACGGGCGGTACGTGGCCAGCTGTTTGCGCCGGGCGTTTCGCTTCGCCAGGACCAGGGATTTTGCTGTTCCAGTTGCTTATGGGTCGCGGGAGATTCGCTCATCGTTGTTTCCTTTTCCTTATGTGGTATAGGCATACCAGAATTCATATCAGCACTAAAACATGCTCTTTGGACATATGTATATTCTGAACAAGATGCTGGCAATTCTACTGCGCCGACCGCGAACACGGCTCCGGGATTAACGCGCCCGGCCTGAATGCGATTGTCGCCCTGGAGGCGAAATTCTCAACCGATTTTCCTTAGATGGTGGCTGAGAGGAGGCAGATGTATTACTAATGAGCGTATAGACCAACGGAGGAGCGAACCATGAACGAGCCAGGAACACTAACGCCGCTCGGCAAGCGCGACCTTGCCAGCGTGTTTCACCCTATGGCCCAGATCGCTACCCTGAACGAACAGGGTCCTCTGATGATCGTGCGGGGTGAAGGGATTTATGTGTGGGATGAAGACGGTAAGCAGTATATTGACGGGCTGGCCGGGCTCTGGTGCACGTCGCTCGGCTATGGCAACGAAGAGCTCGCCCAGACTGCCTACGAGCAGATCAAGAAGCTGTCCTATGGCCATCTTTTTGCCGACAAGAGCCACGACGCTGCCATGCAGCTCGCGGAAAAGCTCAAAGCGGTGGTGCCGGGTGGATTTTCCAAAGTCTTTTTCGGTCTCTCGGGCTCTGACGCGAACGATACGCAGATCAAGCTCATGCGCTATTACAACAATGCCGTCGGGCGACCCGAGAAGAAAAAAATCATTGCCCGGAACAAAGCCTACCACGGGGTGACGTTCGCCGCGGCCAGTGCAACCGGCTTAGCTCCCTTTCATCAGGGGTTTGATCTGCCGGTCGAGAGTTTTCTGCATACCGACTGCCCACACTACTACCGCTTTCATGAGCCCGGTGAAAGTGAAGAGGACTTTACCTCCCGGCTGGCCGATAATCTGGAACAGCTCATCCTGGCGGAAAACCCGGACACGGTTGCGGCGTTTATTGCCGAACCGATTATGGGCGCGGGGGGTGTACTGGTGCCGCCGGATTCGTATTTCCCGAAGATCCAGCGGGTGCTGAAAAAATACGATGTCCTGTTCATCGACGACGAGGTCATCACTGGCTTTGGCCGCACAGGCAACCCTTTTGCCGCCCAGACCTTTGATCTCCAGCCGGCCACCATATCTCTGGCCAAGTCGCTGACCTCGGCCTATCTGCCGTTGAGCGCGGTCATGATCCCCGAGTTCATCTATCAGGCGGTTGCCGAGGTGAGCAAAGAATGGGGGATATTTGGTCATGGCTTTACCTATAGCGGTCATCCCGTTTCGGCTGCGTTGGGGCTCAGGGTACTCGAAATCTACGAAAGAGACGGCATTTTCGAGCGGGCGGCCCGACTCGGTGAGCAGTTTCAGGCTCACCTGCAACAGCTGGCCGACCATCCGCTGGTCGGCGAGGTACGCGGCAAGGGACTGGTCGGTGCGTGCGAGCTGGTGATGGACAAGGCGACCGGTCAGGCTTTTGATCCGGACGCGGCAGTCGGGAAATACAGTCTGGCCCGCATGAAAGACAACGGTCTGATTTCCCGGGCCATCGGCGATACGCTGGCGCTGTGTCCGCCGCTCGTTGTTTCCGCGGACGAGGTGGACGAGATCTTCGTACGCTATACAAAGGGGCTGAACGAGACCCTGGACTGGGTCACGCGCCAGGGCTTGCTGGCGGCCTGAACCCAGGCGCGTCGTATTGGTGGCCGCGATGCTCTGCCCTGGCCCGATTACCAGCCCCACCTGAGGGTGGGGCTGCTGAGGATTGATTATTCCGGCAGCACTTCGCCGGAGCCGCCCATTTCGGCCGGCACATCTTTCTGTTTGACAACGCCGTCGTGGATACGCAGCACGGTTTCGCCGTAGAAGACGTGCACGCCGGGCTGAAAAGGAAAGTCCGGGATCACGGCCGCATACACATCGGTCAGGCCCATACCGGGATGCTCGGTAAACATGTGGCCGCCACAGGCAGTGCACCATTTGCGGTGACTATTGTCGGTCTTGGCATAACTGCCGAGCTTGTCCGCCCCTTGGGTGACCTGGACTGCATCGGGCGGCCATAAGGTAAAGGCATTGACCGGTCCCGCCGACCAGTGGCGGCACGACTCACAGTGGCAGTAGCCCATGGCCGCGGGGGCGCCGCTGACGGTCAACTGCACGGCCCCACAAAAACAACTCCCGTTATAGGTGTTCTCGCTCATCCTTTCTCCTCCTGTTGGTTTGCGGTTTCTCCAATCCCTGCTTGCCTCCTTGTTACCTAGCCCCCCAGGGCTGGCCTCGCAACCCCGCGTCGTCGCTACGCGCGCCGCACTCTCAAGCCGCTTGCCATACCGGCGGTGAACCCTATATGCTGCTCCCGGTTAATCAACCACCAGACAAATCGAAGGAGGTTTCTGCATGCATGAGATAGTCATTCGTGGTGGAAAAATTGTTGACGGAACGGGGAAGCCGGCTTTTATGGGCGACGTGGCCATTGCCGATGGACGCATTGCCGCGGTCGGTAAAGACCTGGGAAGCGCCAAGCAGACGGTGAATGCCGATGGGCTGCTGGTGACGCCGGCCTGGGTCGATGCGCATACCCACTATGACGGTCAGGTGGCCTGGGACGAACAAATGACCCCGTCACTCTGGCACGGCGTTTCGACCGTGGTCATGGGGAACTGCGGGGTGGGCTTTGCTCCGGCCACGCCAGATCGCCACGAGTGGCTGATTGGTCTCATGGAGGGGGTGGAAGACATTCCCGCTCCGTCGCTGTCGGCCGGGCTGCCGTGGGGCTGGCAGAGCTTTGCCGAATACCTTGATGTGCTGGATAAGATGCCCCGCACCCTGGACGCGGGCGGCATGATTACGCACGGCGCGGTGCGGGCCTTTGTCATGGGTGAACGCGGCGCAAAGAACGAACCCGCGACCGAAGAGGACATTGCCAAGATGGGCGCTATTGTCAAAGATGCCGTCCTCGCCGGTGCCTTGGGCTTTTCGAGTTCACGGACTCTGGTGCATACGGCTAATGACGGCGAACCCGTCCCCGGCACGTTCGCCCATGAAAACGAGTTGATCGGAATTGCCCAGGCTGTGCGCTCAACCGGCCGCGGCATTCTGGAGATGGTGCCGCGCGGTATTGCCGGCGAAGACCCGGACCTGCTGCCAGAAGTGGATATGATGATTCGGATCTCCCGGGCGACGGGCTGTCCGCTGACTTTCCTCCTGGCCCAGAATAATACCTATCCCGCCCAATGGCGTGAGGTTATGGCCAAATGTACCGCCGCGGTTGAAGGTGGCGTCCCGATCACGCCGATGGTGTTTGCCCGTCCGGTGTGTGTGCTGTTCAGCTTTCAGGGGGATAATCCATTTGAATATCTGCCGAGTTTTCAACCCCTGAAAAAACTGTCTCACGACGAAAAGATGGCCGCGCTGCGTAATCCTGAGCTACGCCACAAGCTGGTCACGGAACAGGACCCCAACACCACCGGCATGTCCCTGCTGTATCAGAACGAGCGGGTCTGGGAGCGGACCTATCCCATGGGCGAAGAGCTGAGCTATGAGCCGAGTGCCGACAAGAGCATTGCCGCCCTTGCCGCCCGCGAAGGCCGCAGCCCGCGCGAGGTGGTCTATGACTTGATGCTCGAACAAAACGGCCGGGCCTTTTTGATGTATGCTGCGGCCGGCTATGCGGATGGCAACGCCGAGCCGCTCCATGAACTGATCTGTGATCCCATTACGGTCATGGGCGGCAGCGATGCGGGCGCCCATGTGCGTCAGATTATTGACGCCGGTGTCCCGACCTATGCCCTGACCCACTGGGCGCGGGACAAAGCCGAGGACGATCCCAAGCGCTTGCCGCTTGAGTTTGTGGTGAAGAAACTCACCCACGATGGCGCGCGTCTGTTTGGCATGCAAGACCGTGGCACGCTTGAGCCAGGGGCCAAGGCGGATGTGAACCTGATCGATTACGACAATCTGAGCGTCAGCCATCCCGAGATGATCTACGATCTGCCGGCCGGGATGCCGCGTCTGATGCAGACTGCTCAAGGCTACGAGAAAACCTATGTGAGCGGAGAAGTCGTTCAGGAAAACGGAAAAGACACGGGTGCACGGCCAGGCCGTATTGTCCGCAGTGTGTAAAGCGCTTTGTCTGCTGATGATGGGAGTGGGCGGGCAGCCCGCTCCCGCTTCCCTTCCCCAGAGCTGATAATCCCCATCGTGGTCGTATGAATCGTAAGGAGGGCAAGGTATGGATATTGGTATCCTTGTGCCGGCAACGGTAGAGACGCAGGATATTACTGGAATCGCGCAACGGGTCGAAGGCTTGGGCTTCGAATCCCTCTGGATCCCCGAACATCCCGTGATTCCCGTCGGATTCAAAACCGAGGTGCCTGGGGGTGGGACCCTACCCGAGCACTACAACCGCTGGGCCGACCCGTTTATTGCGCTGACGATGGCCGCCGCTGCCACCACCACGCTCAAGCTGGCCACCGGCATTTGTTTATTCCCGGAGCGAGAACCGCTCATCACCGCAAAGGTGATCGCCACCCTCGATCTCTATTCCGGCGGCCGGACTATCATTGGTGTCGGGGCCGGCTGGCTGCGCGAAGAAACCGAAGTTATGGGTACCAACTTCCGGCTGCGCTGGCGGCGCTTGCGCGAAACGACCGAAGCATTGCGCATTTGCTGGACCGAAAAAGAGCCCAGCTATCAAGGCGAAATGGTCCAGTTCCCGCCTGTGTTCTGCGATCCCAAGCCCGTCCAAAAGGCCGGTCCGCCCATATTCCTGGGCGGCCACGTGCCCAAGGCGCTGGAGCGGGTCGCCCGGTCCTATGATGGCTGGTGTCCGCTGGCGTTTGACCCTGAGGACTATAAAACCAAGGTCGAATCGATCCGTACCATGGCCAGAGAGTTTGGGCGTGACCCGGACGCGTTGCAGATGTCGGCCTTTATTGATCCCAAAGACGGGACACTCTCGGCCGATGAGATGAAAGCCTATCGCGATGCCGGGGCAAGCCGGATCGTGCTCTTCTCCCAGCCTTTTGCCAAAGCGATCGCGACCGGCCAAGCCATGGCCTGCATAGACACTGTCGCGCCCGTTGTGGAGGCGGCTCAGGGAGTATAGGTCTGGCCTCCTCTCCTTCCCCTCACCCTGTTCCTCTCCCCTTGAGGGAGAGGGAATAGTTTTTCCCGAGAAGGTGACTTGAAGAGGCGCGCATGAAAAATATAGTGATCGTATCGACCGGAGTAAGGAGTTTCAGCATGTTCGGGCCGTTTCGTTTTTCAGTATCTCTTCCGCTGGTGAGTCTTTCTCTCACCGCTCTCCTGCTGGTGAGTTCTGCTGTGTGGGCCGGCCCGAATATTAAAATCCTGGATAATCCCATCCGGATGCGGTTTTCCAGTTTTTCGACCTCACTGGCCATGCTGGACGATGTGACGGGCGACGGCATCCCGGATTATCTCGTTGGTGCGTATGACCAACCCTATGCCAGGAAAGGCATGACCGGGAAAGAGGTTGGCTTCGGCGGCGCCGAAAAGGTCGGAGAAAATGTGGACCATCAAGGCCGGGCCTTTGTCTTTGACGGACAGACGGCCAAGCTGTTCTACACCCTCGATCATCCGTTTCCGCAAAAGGCCGCGGCGTTTGCCTGCTCGGTGGCCGCGGCTGGTGATGTGGACCGGGACGGGATACCGGATTTGTTGATCGGCGCCTTTGGCCAGAATAAAGGCGGCCAAGCCTACGTCTTCAGCGGCACGAACGGGGCGTATTTGCTCACGCTCAAACCGCCTCAGTCCCAGCCTGGCGCGGGATTCGGCTGGTCGGTCACCGGCATTGGGGATGTCACAGGCGATACTATCCCCGAGTTGGTCGTGGGTGCCTATAACCAGGACGGAGAGGGCAGGGCGTTTGTCTACAGCGGTCAGGACGGATCACTCGTCTACACACTTGCGCCGCCCACCGACCGGGGTGGCTCTGCGTTTGGATGGTTTGTCAACGCAGCCGGGGATTTCAATCAGGATGGCGTCCAGGAGATTGCGGTGGGCGCTCCTTACACCACGGTCGGCAAGCTGAGTGTCCAAGGGCGAGCGTATATCTATAACGGCGCAGATGGCCAGTTATTGCTCACGATCGACAACCCGGAGCCAAAAGAAGGATCGACCTTTGGCTGGCGGGTGGTCGGTGCCGGGGATCTGAATAAAGACGGGACACCCGACCTGCTGGTCGGCGCGCCCTACCACGATGTTGGGGCTTATCAGGGTCAGGGCGTTGCCTACGCTATCAGCGGGAAGGACGGTTCCGTGATCTATACCCTCAAGGACCCGTTTCCGCGCAAACACGCCGGCTTTGGCTGGGCGCTGGCTACCAGCATGGACGTGAACGCGGACGAGGTGCCCGAGATTTTAGTTGGAGCGCCATTTCAGGCGGTGGATGCGTTCGACATTCAGGGTGAGGTGTTTGTCTATAATGGGCGCGACGGCCGGCACCTCATGACGCTCGATAATCCCTGGGGCCACCAGGGCTCAAAATTCGGCTACACCGTACTCTCGCCGGGCGACCTGAATCAGGATGGTATTCCTGAGTTCGCCATGAGCACCCCTGGTCAGCACATCATGGGCGAGGTCAACGTCGGACGCGTGTATCTTTTTGAATCGCAGCGGTAGTCAGCGGCTACCCTCCGAGGTTGCTCGTGGGCGAGTCTTCCTCCCGTATTCTGCTCACCGGCGCAACGGGCTATGTCGGTGGGCGCTTGCTCAAATCCCTGGAACGGCAAGGCCATGCCGTTCGCTGTCTGGCGCGTCAGCCCGCATTCCTGCAACCTCGTGTTGGTACGCAGACTGAAGTTGTCGCCGGCGACGTTCTGAATCCGGCTTCCCTGGACGCCGCACTCCAGCAGGTGCATACGGCCTACTACCTCGTCCACTCGATGGGGTCGGCCGGAGCATTCGAGGCACAGGACCGTCAGGCGGCCCACAATTTCGGACGGGCGGCACGTCAGGCTGGAGTGCGACGCCTGATCTATCTTGGCGGTCTGGGCGACAGCGCCGGTCCGCTCTCATCCCACCTACGGAGCAGGCAGGAAGTCGGCCGCATCCTGCGCACCTCAGGCGTCCAGACGATTGAACTGCGCGCGTCGATTGTCATCGGCTCCGGCAGCCTGTCTTTTGAAATGATCCGGGCTCTGGTCGAACGCCTACCTGTCATGCTCACGCCGCGCTGGGTGTCGGTCCAGGCCCAACCGATTGCCATCACGGATTTGCTCGCCTATCTGACCGCCGCGCTTGAGTTGCGCTGTGCGGGAAACCGAGTCTTTGAAATTGGAGGAGCCGACCAAGTCTCGTATCGGGAATTGATGCAGGAGTATGCCCGGCAGCGGGGGGTCCGGCGCTGGATGCTCTCTGTGCCGGTCCTGACGCCGCGTCTGTCGAGTCTGTGGCTGGGGCTGGTCACGCCGCTGTATGCCCGCGTTGGCCGCAAACTGGTCGAGAGTTTACGACATCCAACCATTGTGCAAGACGACTCAGCCTTGCAGCATTTTGCCATTCGGCCCATCGGGGTGAGTAAGGCCATTGCCCAGGCCCTTCAGCGCGAAGACCGGGAGCTTGCCGAGTCCCGCTGGTCTGACGCCCTCTCGATGGCCGGCCCGCTCCGGACGTGGGGCGGCGTTCGGTTTGGTCCCCGCCTGATTGACGCTCGGACTGTTCGTGTTCCCGTCTCACCGGCAGTGGCCTTTCGTCCGATTCTCCGTATTGGTGGGGAGATGGGCTGGTATTACGGCAACTGGTTGTGGCAACTGCGCGGCTTTTTCGACCTGCTGCTCGGCGGAGTCGGTATGCGCCGTGGCCGACCTCATCCCGACCACCTCAAGGTCGGCGACACGCTGGACTGCTGGCGGGTTGAGGCGATCGAACCCGACCGTCTCTTACGTCTACAGGCTGAGATGAAGCTGCCCGGCCGGGCCTGGTTGGAGTTTGTTGTTGAAGGCGATGCGCACCAGGCCACCATTCGCCAAACCGCCATCTTCGATCCGCTCGGTCTCTCTGGCCTTGTCTACTGGTACGGGGTTTACCCGCTGCACCAATTGGTGTTTGCCGGTATGCTCGGCGGCATTGCGGCCGCGGGAAAACGCGCACAGTCCGCAGGGGATACGCTGACGCGGGGCAATGGGTGAGGGGCCGGGTCACTGTCCGCCGGCGTGGCAACGTAGCCGGTGTCACACTGGGATCAGCCTGTATAGACTGGCGTTCACCGTGTTGCTGTACTATCTTTCCCCGCATACCATAAACGAGGAGCAGTCTGATGCAGCTTTCTGATGAAGCCGTCACCACACCAGAGGTCAAGAGCTGGCAAGGCCTCCACCTCTTACACTTCCAGGGTTCCGCGTGTTCACAGAAAGTCCGGATTTTCTTGGCGGAAAAGGGGATTACGTGGGAGTCTCACCCGGTCGATTTGCTCCGCCAGGCGCATGCTACCCCGTGGTTTCTCGGCATCAATCCCAGAGGCGTTGTCCCGGTGTTGGTCCACGATGGTGTTGTCCATGTCGAGAGTAATGACATCATGGAATACCTTGATGAACTGCCCTCACCGGTGCCATCGTTTTTCCCTCAGAATGCATCCGAGCGAGCACGAGTCCGGGAATCCTTGGCGCTTGAAGACTCGCTCCATATGGACCTGCGGACGATTACCATGGGGTTTTTGGTGCCGTACGCCCTGGCAAAAAAGTCTCCCAAGGTGCTGGAAGCCTATGAGCAAAGCGGCGCGCCGGACACTAAGCGAGACAAAGAAGTCGCCTGGTGGCGCGCCTTTGCCAAGGACGGAGTGCCACCGGACCAGGCTCGGGCATCTCTCCGGGCCTTTGCCGCGGCTTTTGATACGCTTGAGCAGTGGTTACGGGCGAATACCTGGCTGATCGGACAACGGATCTCCGTGCTCGAAATCGCCTGGTTTATCTCTCTCCATCGGCTGGTGTGTGCCGGTTACCCCATCAAGCGTCACCCGCGACTCAAGACACACTATGAAAGCCTCCTGAAACGGCCGTCTTTTGCCCAAGAGATTACGACTCCGGGATTGCCCGGCCTTATCTTGAGCTTCTACAGTGGATTCCAGCGTTTGCGGGGTCATACCTTGGCGAGGACGATGGCCGAGGCATGAGAAGGCACAACCGACGTATGGGATCCAGCGAGTTGCAGGATTGATCCCGAAACGATTGCCCTACCAGCGATTGTCGATTCTTGAACTCGCTTACAGCGCTCCGACGAGCGCCTCACGAAAGGTGGGCTCCGTTTGTTTGAGCTCAACAACCTTCTCTGCCCCTTGGGTTACGGTGGGATGCGCAAACGCGCTGACTCCGGCCTGATAGCAGGGCCGCGCCTGGAGTGCCTCCCAATAGCGGCTGACGTGGGGTCTACGCTCCCCCAGGAACTCTTCGAGCCAGTCCACTTCACGCAGACGTTCCAGGATGACCATCATTCCCACATCAGCCAGCGTGAATTGCTCGCCCACGATCCACGGACCGCCGCTCTGGGCGAGGGCGCGTTCTAACTCATCCAGATGGGTATGCATCGCGGTACGGCTGCTGCGGATGAGCTTCACAATCGGTTTTAATCGAGGCAGACCTCGGACCCCTCGGAATTTCAGCAACAGGAAAAACAGGGTTCGTTTTTTCAATCGATGGAACAACAGCCCCTCCACAATCCGCGAGACCGGAATGTGCTCGATCATTGCGGCAAAGATGGGGATGGTGAGCCCAGGGACAGCGTTGCCCGCGGTTTCATTGATGCTGGCGAGGGGGTCGTCTCCGACCAGCGAAGATTTGTGAACCCAATACTCCATGAAGTTGCGCTGCTCTTTGTTCTCTGGCACAAGCGCAGCCGATTGGCCGGCATGCTGAGCCGCGTAGGCGAGTTGCTCGTGGGACTCGTAAATCGGGTGGCCGTTATGGACGAGGACAGGGACCAGTGCGGCGGGGTTCACTCGGAGGAAATGGCGCGAGATGTTTTCGTAGGCGCCGGTCTCGATCAGGTCGATGTGATGGCTCTTATACGGAATGCCAAGCTCGGCCAAACACACCCGAGTCTTCTTCGAGCAGAGTGAAAAGGCATTGTGATAGAGCTCCCACTCTTCAGCGTGGGGAAGGGTGAGGTCCTCATGAATGCCGCCCGGCATGGCTTGCGTCTTCCGCTGCCGCCGCTCCCATACGTACCAGACAACCGGAATCGCACCCAGCAAGAGGAGAATCGTCACCATGCCAACCGTCCTGCATTGCCGCTGTCTCGTTTGATGAAAATCCCTTTCATGATATGCCCGGTCTCAGGTTGAGGTGGATGGCTGGGCAAATGGTAGATACCTGCCTCGCATATGGCAACCCAGACCCACAACACATATGTCCCAAAAAACCAAAGAGGAGATTGTAGACTATGGCCTTGCACCGACTGCTCGGAATGGAGATCGGAGTGCCCGCCCCGGCTATGCTCGATGCGTTTTACCAAGAGATTGGTTTCACCGGCGGGTCCCGGAGTTGGGGACCGACGGATCAGCCGGGCCAAATCAAAATCAATGAAGCCCCGTTTCGTCAATTGCGAGAAATGCGGGTTGGGTGTGAAAGCGAAGAAGACCTCGACAGGATTGTAAAGAACCTTGAGGGGCTGGGCATTGCCTCACAACGCAGCAATGGCGCGCTTCGCGTTCCTGATCCGGTCAACAAATGGGATGTCGTAATCGAGCCGGCAGAAGTGGCTGACACCCCAACCCAACCACAGCGCATTATGAACCGACCGGGCGAACGCAATCGTCTCGATGCTCGGCATTCTTTACTGACCGAAGCAACACCACATCCACCGCGTCGGCTTGGGCATATTGTCGTTGGGTCACCCGATGTGGCAGCGAGTCTCAAATTTTATACCGAGGGCATAGACTATCGCGTATCCGATATCGTTGGCGGGATAGCATTTTTTCTGCGTTGCTCACCCGATCATCATAATTTACTGCTCGCCCCCGGTCCGGTGCCGTATCTGAACCACTACGCCATCGAACACGATGACATCGATTCCGTATGCCGTGCAGCAACCCTGTATTTGCGCGAGCACGAAGACGCGCAAATCGCCGGTCCTGGCCGTCATCCCATTGGCGGAAATATGTTCTGGTATATGCGTGACCCGAGCGGCACCTTCTTTGAGTACTTTGCCGATATGGATCGGATTCTCGACGACGCGGGGTGGCAGGTCCGAGAGGATTGGCCAATGGAGGACTCCTGGTCGCTCTGGGGCGAAACACGTCAGCCCGAAGTATTCTTTCAACCCCCGGACATGCCGGCCGTCATCGAAGGCTGGAACAAGGCCCACGGCTAAACGCTCATCGACTCCGGGACGGCGGACGGTCTGCCGGAGCCGGGGAAGGTAACTCAGCGTGCACTACGATGTCGTGATCTGTGGCTACGGCCCGACCGGGGCGGTAGCCGCGAACCTGCTCGGTCGGCGTGGCGTGCGGGTGTTGGTCGTTGAGCAGAATACCGAGATCTACGACATCCCGCGGGCCGTGCACTTTGACGGCGAGACCATGCGGATCTTTCAGTTCCTGGGGCTGGCGGATGAGATCAAAAGTGTTTCAATCCCAGCGACCGAGGCGGCCTTCGTCAACGGGAGTGGGCGAACGCTCATGGCCCTGGACTTTCGCGATATGCCGAGACGTCATGGCTGGCCAAATGGGAATTTCTTTAATCAACCTGCCCTTGAAGCGTATCTGCGGCGTGGGGTGGAACGCTATCCCCCGGTTGAGGTCCGACTCGGCTGGACCCTGGAGACATTCGATCAGGATGACGCCGGCCTGCACATCACCCTCTCGCACCGGGAGAGTAGCAACCGCGACGAGGTGACGAGCTCTTACCTCCTCGGTTGCGACGGCGCGACGAGTACGGCCCGCGAGTTGGTTGATATTCCGCTCGATACGCTGAATGCCGACGAGCCGTGGTTGGTATGTGACATTCTCTTAGAGGGAGACTTTGAGTTTCGCAAACGGGTCTATCAAGTGTGTGACCGACGCAGACCAACGACGCTGGTTCCCTGCGAAGGCCGCCACATCCGTTGGGAGTTTATGCTCCGGCCTGACGATGACCCTGAGGAGCTTGAACGCGAAGAGACGGTTCTTGCCCTGATGGCACCCCACCTGCATCGTCTGCACGACGACCTCAAGCCGGAGCAGTGCTCTCTTATTCGTAAGAAGGTATATACTTTTCACGGACTGATTGCCCGGTCGTGGCGGTTGGGACGCGTCTTGCTGCTGGGCGATGCAGCCCATCAAACTCCGCCCTTTCTCGGACAAGGCATGTGTGCCGGCATCCGTGATGCCTATAACCTGTGCTGGAAGCTCGAAGGCGTGCTGGCCGGTCGCTATACCTCGAAGCTGCTAGACACCTATCCGTCCGAGCGTGCCCCGCATGCCCGGACAATAATCGAGCAGGCCATCCGCACGGGAAGCGTTATTCAAACCCGAAATCCTATCGCTGCCTTCCTGCGCGACTCCTTTTTCTCGTTGGCGAGAATCTTTCCCGTTCTGCAAAAGCCCTTTCTGTGGGAACCTGCCTGGCCGCTCGGCCCCGGGTTTTTCGACGCGACCACGCCTCCGAGCGCGCAGACCACCCATGGTCATCAGATCGACCAGCCCGTCGTAGCAACCACGTCAGGCGAGCGGATAGCGCTTGATACGGTCCTGGGTGACGACTTTACAGTGCTTGGACTCAATATGAACCCTGCGGATACAATCGCCGAGGCAACCGCCCAGACATTTTCTACGCTCAAGACGCGCTTCGTCCACGTCGCACCGACCCGCACCCATAACACGGCTTCACCCGCGACCACGGTTGTCGATACGGACGGTGACCTTGCCGCGTGGTTCAAACGCATAGGCGGAGGCCAGGCCGTCATCCTACGGCCGGACCGCCAGGTCTTTGGCGTGTACGGAAAAAATGGAGCTTCGACGGTAGGGACCGAATTGGCGACAGCCGCTGAAAAGTTGGTGACCATGATCGAGCCGGCCCAATGAACTTGAATTGTGCCGGTTCTACGGGCGTCCACACCGCTACTGGCTATATCAGGAATGACATATTCGGCAGCGGTTCGGCGGCGTTGACCAGGACGATTTTTTTGCGACTCATCCTGAGCTCACCGTCAACCCACCGAAGGGTATGCGTCGTGCGTCCGGCCCACATATGGGTCTCATGTTTGGCCTGAATCGAGAGCTCGACCAAGAGGAAATTCGAGCCCACAACGAATTCATCGCGCTCATTTTTCTCGACTTCGATATTGGAAATCAACCGGCGCATGGACGAGGCCGGTTCCTGGCTGTAGCGATGGCCGCTTTGCAGGAGTTTGATGCGCGTGGCAATCCTCTGCCGGTTGTCGTAGATGTGCGAGATGTGGGTGTTGGGATCAACCCCGGGGTCGGTTGTCGCCGGCACCCAGTATACGACGTCGTCCGTCCACAAGGCTTCCCAGTCCGCATAGCGCGCTTCATCCGCATAACGCGCTTCTTTATACAGGAATGTCTCAACCGCTCTATACTCGGCGTCGGACACCATAGCTGCTAGGCCCGGCCGTTCTGCATCACGCTGCGATAGTGCAACCAGAACGCCCGGTTTGTTGTCTCGTCGGTCATATGCCCGACGCGCTGCTGTTGGCTATCGACATACTCACGATTCAGGCCGCGACTCAGTTCCAGCCACTCGGCGTTCCGCGTGACTAATCCGACTTGGTTGCGACTCGCAATCGTCACATCTTCGGGCAGCAGAAATGACCCCGGCCCCATTGCCGCTTCGCTCTGCCGTAACAGGCGCTTGTTGAATTCTGGCACTCCCTTGAGAAACATCGGCGTATGCCACTGGACGCATTCGTCAACGCTGACGGGTTGCATGATGGCGATATTCATCTCGGCCAAAAAAAGGTTGGGAAAAATGAAGGCGTGCGGCGGGCCGTCGAAAACCCGGCGCTGGGTTTTCTCTTTGCCGTAGCTACGTTCCATGGCTGCCAGATAGGATGCGGCCAGACCTTCCGAAACGCCGCCAAACCACTCGAACGGCTGTTGGTAGGCCGGGACAAAGTCAATTTCCGTGTGTCCCTGCCCCCAGTCGCGCAGGACGGACTTGATGCTTTTTTCCTCACCCACAAAACGCCGATACTGCGAGCCGACCGCTTTCAATATGGAACGGTGCACAAAGCCGAGATGATAGCCGTCCGTGTCGTTTTCGGGCAGCATTTTCCAGTTGGACGGGTAGCGATGCTTGATCCAGCCGGCGCCAAGTTCGATCTCGCCCTCCGGCGAGAGATCGCACGCCCGGTCGATCAATTGCGCCGCCGTGCCAAGATGATCGGCCAGCGAGATACCGCTCGGACTCAAACTGACGAACACAAACCCCCGATAGCTCTCCAGCCGTGGCACGCGCGTCAGCCCGTACTCTTTTTTATCAAAAGACTCCCCATATCCGGCCGGGTAGGGGACACCTTGCAAGGCGCCAGTCAGGTCATAGCTCCAGCCATGATAGGGACAGGTAAACGTGCGAGTGTGGCCGCGCTCCGCCGGGCAGACGGTCGTGCCACGATGCGCGCAGCGGTTGAGGAGGGCCGATATACTGTTATCTGTGCCGCGCACCAGGATGACCGACTGGGTGCCGACCTGGCGCGTAATAAAGTCCCCCGGCTGGGGGATTTCACTGTCGTGACCAATAAACACCCAGCCGTGGTAGAAAATCTTTTCCAACTCATCGGTAAAAATATGCGGGTCGGTGTACAGCGACCTGTGGACCCGCTCGTTTTGGACAAGGGTGTCGTACCGGATCGGATCAATGGCAGTCTGTTGCATACGAGTCCCTCCGACTCAACTCTCTGACTCCGCCTAGCGATTGGCAAACACCGGGTCGCGTTTCTCTCGGAACGCAGCCACGGCCTCGCGCATATCGTCTCCCAGCGTGCAGGCCAGCCCCAGATGGGCGTCGGCATAGGTAATATCGCCAGCCTTGTTGGTGCTCAGCGCTTTGAAAAATTCCTTTGTCCGACGCAGCGCCATGGGCGGCTTGTTGAGCAGCTTCTGGGCAAAGGCGTGGACCGCGTCGTGCAGCTCCT
This sequence comes from Desulfurellaceae bacterium bin18, assembly GCA_002238415.1. GTDB lineage: Bacteria > Desulfobacterota > Binatia > Bin18 > Bin18 > Bin18. Next base: position 22,894 of record MPMI01000033.1, read on the forward strand.
CCAACGGCACGACCTGATTGACCAGGCCGACCTCACAGGCTTCTTCCGCGGTCAGCTCATCACAGGTCATCACCAGTTCTTTGGCCTTGGCCATGCCGATCAAATTGATCATGCGGGTAATCGAGCCCCACATATACGGCACACCGAGACGCACCTCGGGCAACCACATGCGGGCGCCACTGGCGGCAATGCGAAAATCACACGCCATAGCCAAGGACACGCCACCGCCCACCGCAAAACCATTGACCGCGGCGATGCTGATCTGGTCCAGGCGTTCCCACTCGTCCATCACCCGCCAGCCGAGCTTTGCCATCCGCAGCCTGGCGCTATCGGTGAGCGTGGCCTGGGTTTCCGCTTTGGCGCTATTGGACAGGGCGTTCATATCCGCGCCAACGCTGAACGAGCGACCCTTGCCGGTCAGAACCACAACGCGTGAGTCTTCATCCTCTTGCAACTCGTAGGTAATGGCCAGAAACTCGCGCAGCACCTGCTCGTTGAGGGGATTGAGTTTTGCCGGTCGATTGAAAGAGACGGTGACAATGGGACCGGAGCGTTCGAGGGTAAATGTTTCGTATGACATACTGCTCCTCTCCTTTGAGTCGGAGCTATCTTTTTGTAAACATAAAATTCTCTGCCATTTGCGCCCGGACTTCTTTGAGGTGCGTTACGTATTTGGGAAAGCCGCCGTTATAATTGCCGTCCTGACGGCGCTGAAATTCGCCCTCGAAATTATAATAGCCCGGTGTACAGTCCTGGTTGCGGGTGGTTTTGCCGCGATGATGGATCACTTCCTGGACCCACCACTCTTCTGCCTCGGGGGTCACATCGATGGACTGATAGTCATGCCGCCGCACATGGTCGATACACGCCGCAATATGATCACCCTGGGATTGCAGCATGTCCGTTAGGTTGAACTGAAACGATGCCTGATAGCCACCCATGATAAACAGGTTGGGATAGCCCTGTGAGTGAATGCCGAGCAGGGTGCGGATGCCGGTGCTGTATTTATCGTTCAGGTCGAGACCGTTTTCTCCTCTGATCTGATTGTAAATGCCCGTTTTCTGCACCTCGAAGCCGGTGGCATAGATCAGGACATCGAGCTCGTACTGTGTCCCGTCAAACACCGGTCCCTTTTCATTAATCTCGGTGATACCTTTCCCGTGGGTATCGACCAGGTGCACGTTGGGGCGGTTGAAGGTCGGCAGATAGTCGTTGTGAAAGCAGGGCCGCTTGCACATGAACATATACCACGGCTTGAGCGCCTCCGCCGTGGCTTTGTCCTTCACGACCTCGTCGATTCGTTTGTGAATGCGCATCATATAGTCGATATTGGCGTTCTCCTGCCGCCGGATTTTCTCCTCGCGAGACATGGCTGCGCGCTCGGCCCGCTGCTCTTCGGTCAGTCGCGGCCCGCGCATGGCGCGTTCGCGCCGCTTGGCTTGCCAGCCCGGCTCCAGTTTGCGCGCCCAGTTGGGATCGGTCGGCCAGTCGTCCCGGATATCTATTGAAGACGGTGTGCGTTGGAACACGTACAGCTCTTTCGATGATGCGCCCAGACCGGGAATGGCCTGCACCGCGGTCGCGCCCGTGCCGATAATGCCGACGACCTTATCCTCCAGGCCGGACAAGTCTTCCCTGGTATAATCATAGTCCCAGCGCGAGGTATGAAAGGAGTGGCCTTTGAAGGACTCCATGCCCTTGATTTTGGACAGCTTGGGTTTGGACAGCGTGCCGTTGGCGCAGATAACGAAGCGCGCCTTCATGTGGTCGCCTCGGTCTGTGGTGAGCTGCCACATTTCTTCTTCCTCGTTCCATATGGTGGAGGTGACCGTGGTCTGAAAAACCGCCAGCTCGTACAGATTGTATCTTCTGGCAATGGCCTGACAGTGGGCCAGGATTTCCGGGCCCCTGGCGTAATGGTTCTTGGGTACGTAGTCCATCTCGTCGAGTAGCGGGAGATAGTCATACGAGATCACATCGCAGGCCACTCCGGGGTAGCGATTCCAGTACCACGTGCCACCCACATCGGCTCCCCGCTCGACGAGGCGGATACTCTCAACGCCATATTCACGCAGCCGCGCTGAGGTGAGCAGTGCCGAGAACCCACCGCCAATGAATAAGCACTCGACCGTATCGTTAATGGGCTCGCGGGGAACGATCTCGCCGCCGTAGGGGTCGGTCTCGTACCTGGCGAAAGAACCGGTCAGGTCAGACGTATATTGCTGCGTCCCTTCCGGTCGGTAGTCCAGCCTGAGATCACGCTCCTCGGTAAACTTCTGCTTGATGGCATCGTAGTACGACTGCGGTTTTTTCGGCTTCGAGAGTCCGTCCATGGTGCCAATCAGGGGCTTCTCCTGCGCTTCAGACATGTATTCAGTCCTCCGTACGTTAGCACTGGTCGTTCTTGAGACTGGCCGAGTATAACAGAGCCATGGCGCAGCGGGGAAGCGGCGCATGGGGTAATGACTCTCTATGGGGCAGGGGCATCGTGACTCCCTGCCCTCCAGGCTGCTTAATCCGAGTACAGGGGATGTGACCCGAACTGATTTTTTTGCACGGCCTGCCCCGTAGTGGCCACATGCCCGACCCCCCGCACGACGCTGTCGAGGTACTGGGCGATGGTGTCGCCAAACAACCGTTGCTGATAGGCCCGCTTCTGAGGGATGGACAAGTCCGCTTTCAGGTAGGGGATCACGGTAATGGCCAACTCGCTCTGCCGCTCGCCCTGCGCTGTGATGCGCCACTCCACGCGCGCCGTCTTGCGTGAGGACGGCCCGACTTCAATGTCAAATCCCACCCCCTCGAGCCACCCCACAAAATCGCGTTCGTAATGCACGCCACTGTAGTAGGAGACCGTGTCTTTTGCCCCAACCCCGGGCCATTTGAGAACCGTGGTTGCCTGACAGAACGGATGATAGCGGGGGAGTTGACCGGGTTGAGAGATCACCTGCCAGACGCTCTCTGAATCGGTCTCAATAATGTGACTGACCCGCACCGTATCGCCCAGCTCAAGCCCTCGGGCTGCCAATTCGGTCTGGAATAGCTCACTGTCTGCTTTCACGGAGGACTCCTCCCGCTACAAATGCCCTGAGTACACAAGCGCACTGCTAGCTATCGAATGTCCCACCAATAGCAGCCGTGTCGTTGTATTCGCGCAGGTATGTGAGCTTCCCATCCTGCGCGAAGCGGAATTCCCAGACGAACGGCATGTCGCAGGCGCGACCCGTTACGACCGATTTGCCGTTTTTTTCTACTCCTGTCGCCGCCATCCTGCGCGTCTCCGGGTCGAAAATAAAATCATGGAAGACGAGTTCGCCGATCACCCAGGTCTCTGCCAGTTGGGCTAAATACTTTTGCGTTCCCGCCGCGCCCTCGTAGCGGCCGCCAAAAGGTATATGGGACGGCAGAAAATTCTCCCAGGCGAACTCGTCCGCCATCATCTTGGCGCACTCGGGGAAGTCCGTCAGGAGGAGTCCCATAAACCTATTCACTGTGTCGATCGCCTGTTGTTTTGTCATGTCCTCTCCTCTCATGGGTAGGTTCCTCACGGGGGAGGCGTTTCATTGCACACATACCGTTGCCCCTTTACTCCGCTACAATTCTTAGAAGCTCCGCTATCGAGTACGACCCAGGTAGCGAAGTTGTGAGGGGGAATCAACGCAGGTTGTGTGTTTTGTCTTGTCAAAATTTTATCGATATGCCAAACTTCGCGCGGGTGGAGACAGTCTCTTGCCCGTAAGACACCGCATCAAGAAGGAGGGCTGACAGATGAATGAAGCGGTAGAGCAATCCCAACCGAACGGCATTCCGACTCCCGCAGAACTGGGCTTCGATCCGGCTGACCTGCGTCAGAAGTACGTCGAAGAGCGTACCAAGCGTATCCGCGCGGACGGAAACAACCAGTATCAGGAAATCACCGGTCAGTACGAACACTACAATACCGACCCCTATGTCGAGCCGGGCTTTACCCGCCCCGCGCTGCAAGAAGAACTCGACGCGGTGATTATTGGTGGCGGCTTTGGCGGCCTGCTTGCGGCGGCGCGGCTGCAGAAGGAAGGGATCACCAATATTCGCATCATCGAGAAGGCTGGAGATTTTGGTGGGACCTGGTACTGGAACCGCTACCCCGGCGCCCAGTGTGACATCGAGTCCTACGTCTATCTGCCCCTGCTCGAAGAGACCGGCTATATACCCAAGGAAAAATACTCCTTTGCGCCGGAGATCTTTGAGCACGCCCAGCGGATCGGGAAACACTTCAATCTCTATGAGCGGGCCTGCTTCCAGACCCAGGTCAGGGAGGCGCGCTGGAACGATGAGGACGGGCGCTGGACGATTACCACCGATCGCGACGATGTCTTCCAGGCACGCTTTGTGATCATGTCGAGCGGGCCCCTGAATCGTCCCAAGCTGCCGGCGATTCCCGGCATCGAAAAGTTCAAAGGGCATACCTTCCACACCAGCCGCTGGGACTACGACTACACCGGTGGGGATACGACCGGCGGCATGCACAAACTCAAAGACAAGCGTGTGGGTATCATCGGCACCGGAGCCACCGCGATCCAGTCCGTACCCCACCTGGGCGAGCATGCCAAGCAGCTCTACGTGTTCCAGCGCACGCCCTCCTCGGTGGACGAGCGCGGCAACAAGCCGACCGACCCGGAATGGGTACGGACGCTGAAGCCCGGCTGGCAGGATTACCGCAACAACAACTTCTGCTCCATTCTGGCCGGGATTCCGGTTGAGGAAGACCTCGTCGGCGACAAGTGGACCAGCCTGTTCAAGAAACTCTCCGAACTGCTTACGGGCAAGGAGGATTCAGACCTCTCCGACGAAGGTATGGCGCTCATGTCGGAGATCGCCGACTACCAGAAGATGAACGAGATTCGGACGCGCGTGTCCTCGACCGTCACCGACCCTGAGACCGCGGAAGCGCTCAAACCCTGGTACGGCCAGTGGTGCAAGCGCCCGACCTTTAACGACGAATATCTGCCGACCTTCAACCGCCCCAACGTCAAGCTAGTGGACACCAAAGGCAAGGGCGTCGAGCGCGTCACCGAGAATGCGGTAGTCGTGGACGGCGTCGAGTACGAAGTGGACTGCCTGATCTACGCGACCGGCTTCGAGGTTGGGACGGCCTACACGCGCCGCGCCGAGTTCGAGGTGTACGGCCGTGACGGACTGTCGCTGAGCGACTACTGGGCCGACGGCATGAAGACCTACCACGGTTTTCTGAGCAACGGTTTTCCGAACTGTTTTCATATGGGGCTCACCCAGACCGGCCTTGCGCCCAACTTCACCTATATGCTGAACGGGCAGGCCGTTCACATCGCCCACCTCATTACCCAGGTGGGCACGCGCGAGGCGAAGTCCATCGAGCCCACCCTCGAAGCCGAGGACGAGTGGGTGAAGCTGGTGACCGGCCCGACCTTCATGACCGAGTACCAGAACACCTGTACGCCGGGTTACTACAACGGAGAGGGAAAAAACGAGGGGCATGGTTTTATCGAGACCCAGTATCCCGACGGCGCGGTGCCCTTTTACGACATGCTCGCCGCCTGGCGCGCGCAGGGCGATTTCGAGGGGCTGATCGTAAAGTAGATCTGGGATGGCATAGCCGAACCTCGCCCGTTTGCAATAAAGGGCAGAGTGGGAGAATACCAAAACAGGTCTAGGCTATCGGTATCTAGCTGGTCCCGGAGCGGTCGCTCCGATGGCTCTAGATACCGCATAGCCTTATGTCTGCCGATCCATATCTTGGTGGCGCGATACGATTGAGCGGAACGCGCTCAGTGCTGCGGATGAGTTCGACTGCTTCCATATGAAGCAGAGCGGGAGCTTGAGGTCGAGATCGATCACAGGCACGAGGTCTACAAGCTTCGGTTTGCGACCTTCATTGGCCGAGTTACAAAAGCCGACGCCAATTCCGGCAGAAACCAAACTGAGTAGTGTTCTTTCGTCGATGGCTTCCTGCACGATATTGGGTGACAACCCGCTCGCATATGTCGTTGACACGATGCGATCTACATACGCCGGGGCGATAGACCGCGAGAGACCCACAAACGCCTCGGTCTTCAGATCTTCCAGGCGCACGTCGCCCCGCTTTTTCCAGCCATAGCGTCGCGGCACTGCGAGTACGACCGTGTCCATTCGGAGCAGTAACGCCTGGCAGCCTTCGGGCAGGGCTTCGAAAGTATAGCAAAAGCCAGCATCGAGCCCACCTGCGACGATTGCCTTAAATTGAGCGGTTGAGAACATTGGGCGGAGATCAAGACTCACATTTGGGTAGCGTACGCGGTATTGCTGGATCGACTTGGGAAAGGCTCCAAACCAGGAGGCGCTTTCTATGAATCCGATATGGAGCTGACCGGCTTCCCCTTGGGCCACTCGGCGCGCGTGTGCCACTGCTTCATCGGTGCGACCGAGGATCTCGCGCGCTGACCCAAGGAACGCCTTGCCGGCAGCATTTAAGCGTATACCGCGCGGCAGGCGATCGAACAGGACGCATTCCATCTCTTCTTCCATCTGATGCATCTGCCGGCTCAGCGCGGGCTGGACAATATGTAAGCGCTTTGCCGCACGTCGGATGTTTTCTTCCTCAGCGACGGCCACAAAGTAACGGAGATGGCGGAGCTCCATAGATATATTCCAAAAGTATCAATCCTATGAATATAAAGTATTTGTAGTATCGATCAAGCGTCTTTATGGTACAGCCTAGAGCGTAGAGATGAACGCCAACAGGAAAGGATGAAACACGATGAAAACACTAGGCTTAACTATCGTATTGCTCCTCGCCCTTCTCTCCACAAACGGAAAGGCTGCGACGCTGAAGCCCGTGACGTTTGAAAGCCAAGGACAGACCCTCGCTGGAAATTTGTACCTGCCCGATGGATATACGAACAGTCAGAAGCTCCCGGGTGTGGTCGTCACCGGAGCCTGGACGACTGTGAAAGAACAAATGGCCGGCACGTATGCCGCTGAAATGGCCGACCGGGGGTATGCCGCATTGGCTTTCGACTTTCGCGGCTGGGGACAATCGCCCGACGTGATTCAGTATTTGGAAAATCCGAAGCGGAAAACCGAAGATATTCACGCAGCCGTAAACTACCTGGCCACGCGGCCCGAAGTGGAGGCAGGCCGGATTGGCGGCTTGGGGATTTGCGCCTCGTCCGGCTATATGAGCGATGCGACGCTGGCCAATAGCCATATCAAAGCCTTGGCGCTCGTAGCGCCCTGGTTGCATAATGCGGACATCGTCAAAGTCGTCTACGGCGGTGAAGAAGGGGTCAAAAATCTTATCCAAATGAGCCGGGAGGCGGAACAGTCGCCTCAACCGGTTATCCTGGAAGCGGCCAGCCTGACGAATGACAAGGCAGTGATGTATCAAGCGCCGTATTACACGGAAACGGACCGGGGCCTTATCTCGGAATACGATAACAAGTTTAACGCGGCCTCGTGGGAAGGCTGGCTCACCTACGATGCGCTCCAGACCGCAGAGCAACTGAAAAAACCAACTTTGCTCGTCCATTCCGAAGCGGCCGCCATTCCGCAAGGAGCGCACGAATATGCCCGCCGTATGGACTCCAACGTCACAGAACTGTGGCTGGACGATGTGAGCCAGTTTGATTTCTATGACGCTCCGAGTCCGATTACAGCAGCAAGCGATGCGGTAGCTGAGCATTTCAACGCAATCCTGAAATAGAGAAGGAGCAGGCATGAATCACGTACTCACCGGAGTATTGCTCATAAGCGTACTGACCGTGGCGAGTCCCGCGGTACCCGCGGCGAGTGATCCGCAAGACGAGGCGGCTATTAAAACTACCATTGAAAGTATTGGAATCTTAGCGGACCAGGGCAACTTTGAAGAAATCGAAAAGCTGTATGCCGATGAAGTCGAGATGGATTATACCTCGCTCACGGGCGGTGAGGTCGAACGCATAGGCCCGCAGGCGCTGATGACCCAGTGGGCCTCGGTCTTACCGGGTTTCGACCGGACTCGGCATGCGGTCTCAGACATTGCCGTCACACTCAACGGGACACGGGCCGAAGCGACCGCCAATGTTATCGCCGACCATTATGTGGGGGACCTGTTTTGGCAAGTCCAGGGTGATTACCGCTATGAATTACAAAAAACCGACGGGATATGGCGAGTGACCAGCCATACCTTTAACCTGCGTGAGGAAAGCGGAACCCGTGATGTATTCGGCCCAGCCGATAAGAATGCCGCCGCTAATCCCGTGTCGTATATCAAGCGGCAGCAGACGAAAAAAGCGGTGCGGGATTTCCTCACGGCCCTGGAGCAGAAGGACATGGAGAAGTTTGCCGGCGTATGGGCCGAGGATGCCGTGCAGGAGATGCCCTATGCGCCAAAAGGCTTCCCGGAACGCGTGAGCGGTAGAGCAGCCCTGATTCAGCATTACGCCGCTTGGCCGGAAAACAGCGGAAAGGCCGATTTTACCTCAGACTTGGTCTTCCACCCGTTGCAGGACCCAGAATGGATTTTTGCTGAGTTCAAGGGCCAGGTAGAGATCGTCCCGACAGGCCGTATGTATCATCAGAGTTATGGTGGACTGTTCCTTGTGAAAAAGGGAAAAATTACGCTCTTCCGCGAGTACTTCGACCCGGTCCCCTTCAAATACGCATTCGGCTTTGATGAAAGGGGCAACACCTTGCATACAGGAGAGGACGTACAGTAGCAGGGCCTCCTCGCTCTGGCAGAGGCCCGTGACGCGACATGCTCGCTGCTTGGCGCGCAGGGCGATTTCGAGGGGCTGAATAATTTCAAGCGTCTTCAGCCCGACCGCGCAGCACACCGGATGACCGGAGTTGGTATAGCCGTGGGAGAAATCGGTGCCTTCGGGAGCCTGTAGAAAGGTGTCGTAAATCTTCTCGTGCAAAAGCACCGCGCCGAGCGGCAGATCGCCTTCGGCTACGGTGTACATTTCTGTCTGGGATCCCACCTCGCCCGCATGGAGCTCCGTTCCCTATTCGGCCATCTCATCCCGCGGCTCGCGTCGCTGGAAGTCACCGGCCCTGCATCTGCCTCGAAGACACCCTTCGTGGGGGGACTGAAGAACTTGCCGATTCGGTATCAACTCAAACCTGTCTAGTGCTGGGCAGCCTAGATTCCGAACTGGAGAAATCGTCCGGCCGGGCGCCCTTAGCTCAGGTTGTTCTCGGTCAGGAAATCGATAACGCCTTGGCTCACTCCTTCCGGATCAAGGAATGGCTCGAAATTTGTGCCTTTGACATCGATGGCCTTCGCCTTTGGCATGGCGGCGGCGGTGTTTTGGTGGCCGAGGTAGAGGACATCGTCTGGAGCGCACATCAACAAGGTCGGGCACTTGATGTCCTGAATGAACAGATCGAAGCGGTAATCCCACACGCATCGATAGATCATGCCGCGAACCTTCCAGGCCCGCAGTGCTCCTGAGAACTCGTCGTTCATATTGTCTAGATCGCGATTACCGCCCAGGTTATAGATGTAGTCCCAGGTGATTTTGAGGTATTCGGCTTCATGGCTCGGCCCGACGGAGCCACTGAACTCGTCGCGGTAGGGCGCGGCCTGTTCCTCGGTCAGCAACAGTGCACCGACCATCATGCAAGACAGCACGCGCTCGGGATAGAGCGACGCCATTTCGGCGGCCATACCGGCACCCGTGTGATTGCCGAAGGCATGGAACTTCTCGATACCGAGCGTATCGAGAAAGTCCATCGTGTATTGGGTGAGCGTGCTGATCGAATGGAACTCCGGCGGGTCAAAGGAGCCACCGAAGCCGGGCAGGTCGACCGCAATGCAATGACAGCGGTCGATCAACTTCTCGAGCGTGCGTTCATACCCCTTAGCGCCACTGACGTTCTGATGCAGAAACACAATCGGCGGCTTTTCCTGCGGGCCACCATGGTAATAGTGCATTTGACCACTAGGCGTATCTGCGTAGGCCTTCTTGATCATCAATTCGTGTCTCCCTACCCGAGCGTACCGGCCGGTCGCCGCCGGTGCTCAGCTCAGGTCGTTCTCGGTCAGAAAATCGATGATGCCCCGGCTCACCCCTTCCGGATCGAGGTTCGGTTCCATGTCCATACCTTTGACATCGATGGCCTTCGCCTGCGGCATCGCCGCCGCCGTGTTCTGGTGACCCGGATAGAGAACGTCGTCCGGGGCGCAAATCAAGAGAGTTGGGCATTGGATCTTCGGAATGAACTGGCCAAAGGGGTAATCCCAAACGCAGCGGAAGATCATGTCGCGAACCCTCCAGTTGCGTAACGCCCCGGTGAACTCGTCGTGCATATTGTCTAGATCAAGCTTGCCGCCGATGTCGTAGACGTAGTCCCAGGTCTCTTTCAGGTAGGCGGTGTTGAAGCCCGGGGCGGCGGAGCCGCTGAACTCCTTCCGGAACCGCGCGGATTGTTCTTCGGTAAACAACAACGCACCGATCATCATGCAGGACAGCGCCCGGTCGGGATAGAGCGACGATATTTCCGCGGACATCCCGGCTCCGGTGTGGCTGCCGCAGAGGTGAAATTTCTCGAAACCGAGGGTGTCGAGGAACTCCATGGTGTAGCCAGTGAGCGTACTGATCGAATTGAATTCGGGCGGGTCAAAGGAGCCTCCGAAGCCGGGCAGGTCCACGGCGATGCAGTGAAACTGGTCAATCAGCAGTCGGAGGGTGGGTTCGAAGGCCTTTGCACTGCTAACGTTCTGGTGCAGAAAAATGATCGGCGGCTTTTTCTGCGGTCCGCCGTAGTAGTAGTGCATCTGGCCACTCGGAGTGTCGGCGTAGGCTTTCTTGATCATCTGAGCTTGTTACTCCGAAACTCCCAAAACCGCACTCGGTCCCTCCCGGAAAGCTCTCGCAGGGCTCCGCTCGGCGCCAGAGGGTTGGGGCGCACGGAGCTCATGAGGAGCTTGCCGGAGCTTTCTTGTGGGCCAGCCGCAGGCTTACGATTTCTACAGCCAGCGAGAAGCCCATGGCGAAGTAGATATAGCCCTTGGGGATATGCCGATCAAGGCCAGCGGCTACTAGCGCGGTGCCGACGGCCCATTATAATCTTACGTCTTGGCGGCGAGCCAGGCTTCGGTCTCGGTTAGCGTGTCTTTCAGACGTTGCAGGAGCAGGCCGACCTCCTGCTGGGTAATAATCAGCGGCGGCGCCATAAAAATAATATCAGGCCCGAGTTCCCGCACCAGGAGTCCGCGTTTCATGGCCGCCCGACGGACGTAGTCCGCGACATTGGTCTCGGGCGGAAAAGGCTCGCGCGTCTCTTTATTCTGGACGAACTCCAGGCCCGCGGTTAAGCCCAGACCCCGCACGTCACCAACAATGGGCGAGGAGTGCAATTCGGCCAGCCCCTCGTGAAAGAGCGCCCCCATCCGGGCCGCATGGTCGACGAGCTGGTCTCGCTCCATAATTTCAAGCGTCTTCAGCCCGGCCGCGCAGCACACCGGATGACCGGAGTTGGTATAGCCGTGGGAGAAATCGGTGCCTTCGGGAGCCTGCAGAAAGGTGTCGTAAATCTTCTCGTGCAGGAGCACGGCACCGAGCGGCAGATAACCGCTATTGATGCCCTTGGCCGTGCTGATCATATCCGGGGTGACGCCCGCATGCTCAATGGCGAACATCTTGCCCGTCCGTCCGAAACCGGTAATGACCTCATCGGATACCATGAGCACATCATATTTGTCACAGATCGCCCGGATACGCTGGAAGTATTCCGGGGGAAGGGGGATGCCGCCACCGCCTCCCAAAACGGGTTCGGCAATAAAGAAGGCAACGGTTTCCGGCCCTTCTTCGAGAATGACCTTTTCCAGCATGTCTGCACAGGCGAGGGTGCAGGCCGGCTGCGTTCCACACTGCTCACAGCGATAGCGGTACGGGGTGGGGATATGTCGAACCTTTGACAGCATAGGCTCAAAGTGTTCGTGCATATGGGGGAGTCCCGTCAGGCTGGCGGCCCCATACGTTGCCCCATGATAGCTGCGGTCCAGCGCAATTGCCGTGGTTTTCTTCTCAAAACCGCGCAACCGGAAATAGAGGCGACTGACCTTGATGACCGTCTCGTTGGCTTCTGAACCGCCTGAGACAAAAATCACCCGGTTCAGCCCGTCTGGTGCATGCTGGGTTAATTTTGCTGCCAGCTCAATGGAGGGCGGGGTGGAGAAATTCCAGCCGCCTAAATGAAACGGGAGGGTCTTCATTTGCGCGTGGACCGCATCGGCAATCTCGGTCTGGTCATAGCCCAAGCCCACATTGCCAATGCCGGAGCAGCCGTCGAGATACTGATTGCCCTCAGCATCCCAGAGATAGACCCCTTTGCCTGCGACAATAACGGTGAAATCTCCGTCGGCATGATCCTGAAAGGTGGTAAAGACCGGCAGCTTATTCTGGCGTTCCAGGTCTCGTAACTTCTCAACGTCCAGCTCAAAGGGACGCGGAGCGGGCGGTTGCGCGTATGCCTGCTGCTGACTCATATCTCACCCTCCTTATTCTTGAGTCCGGGTTGGGAATGTCACGCCGAGCGTAAGACCATTACCTGCCAGAGTCAAACGCAGAGCCGGACCGTAGACGACAACCAGCTCGTGTGCTCCTTGCCGACTCGTGCAGCTGTATCGGACGCGACTATAGGCCGGACTTCATATGTGTCGATGGCGGGTGAGCGGTGTAGTGGTTTGGTTGAAGTAACTTTTGCCAGTGTGAGACGGGAGCGCGGGCATTCTGCCCGCGCTCCCGGAATATATCTGCTGAAAAGCAGTCCTAAACAGCCCGCCCGTGGCGTAGCAAGCCGCCCGGTGTCGCTACCCCTTTATTGCGCCACATAGCCGCCATCCACCGCCATAGGATGGCCGGTCACAAACGAGGCCGCTTCGGAACACAACCAGGCCACGGCTTCGCCGATCTCACTCGGTTGCGCCATACGACCAACGGGTTCCGCAGCGCTAATCCCTTCGGCCATTTCTGGCAATTTTTCAAAGGCGCGTTTGAGCATTGGCGTCTCCACAGCGCCTGGGCAGACCGCATTCACGCGAATGCCGGCCTTGGCGTACTCCAGGGCGGCCGTCTTGGTGAGTCCGACCACCCCATGTTTGGCTGCGACATAGGCAGACCCGGCCGGTATGCCTTGTAAACCTGCCACGGAGGCGGTGTTCACAATCGCCCCCCCGCCTTGGCTGAGCATCTGCTGGATTTCTGCTTTCATACTCAACCATACACCTTTGAGGTTAATGCCGATCACTCTATCCCAGGTCGCCTCAGGATAGTCCGGGGTCGGTACGAAGTCTCCTTCGATACCCGCATTATTAAACGCGCAGTCCAGCCGACCATAGGTCTCAACCACTTGCTTGACCATGGCCTCGGTATCAGCCGTTTTGGAAACGTCGGTCTGGATAAAGATCGCGTCGCCACCAGCGTCTTTGATCAGGCGCACGGTTTCCTCGGCGCCTTCGACATTCACATCAGCCACTGCAACTTTTGCTCCTTCGCGAGCAAAAATCTGAGCAGTCGCCCGGCCAATCCCAGTACTTGCACCCGTGATCAGAGCAACTTTTCCGTCTAAGAGTCCTGCCATGTGATTCCTCTCTCTCCTGAATAATGGATGAATCCCTGCTCTTATTGCCACGCACCCGAGGAGCTGGTTTGGTAGCCAAGCGCGCGGTAGACAGCATCGACCAGGCTCTGCCCTCGCTCATTGAGCGAGGCGCCTGAACCCATCCGGTTCATGGTATAGCCAAACGACATGCCGGCTTTGGGGTCGGCAAAGCCAAACGAGCCGCCCGCGCCAACATGACCGAACGCCTCCTCGGAGAACAGGACACTGTCCTGTACGCCCGCCGGCTCCTTGCGGTTGTCCATGGTTTTCATGAAACCCAGGGCAAACCGGGTCGGCATGACCAGTACGGCGTCTCTACCGGTTGAAGACGACACGCGGCCCATACGCGCCAGAGTATCGGCGTTGACCAGCTCGACGGCACCCTTTTTGCCACCCAAGGCGAGCGGTTCATACATGCCGGCCAGTCCGCGCGCGTTGGTGATCCCGCCCGCACCGCCAATTTCCGCGGCGTGCGCGGCCCGGGTGTCATACTCGGGAACGGCACCCATATAACCTCCAACGTTGAGTATGGCTAATGCCGCCAGCGTGCCCGGTGTGGCCATTTCCTGAAAGAGCGCGCTGTTTGGGTCGGGCTCGGCGGCAATCATGGGGGCAACCCTGGGCTCTTTGTCTTCGGGTAGACCGATCCAGAAGTCCAGGCCAAGGGGCTGGGCGATCTCGTCCCGAAAGAAGGTGCCGAGCGACTTGCCGGAGACGCGTCGTACAACTTCGCCTATCAGCCAGCCATACGTGAGAGCATGATAGCCGTTCCGCGTGCCGGGCTCCCAAAACGGTTCTTCCTTAGCCAGCGCATTGACCATCAGGTCCCAATCCGCATAGGCACCTTGCGGTAAATCCTCACGCACGGCTGGCAGACCAGCCTGGTGATTGAGGAGCATCTTGACCTGGATATTTTCCTTACCGGCTTGGGCAAACTCGGGCCAATATTTGGCCACAGGCGCATCAAGGTCGAGTTCGCCGCGCGAGGCCAGGACGTGGGCGCAAATGGCCGTCGCCCCTTTTGTTGAGGAAAAGACAATGCTGACCGTCTCATCGGTCCACGGCGTATCGGTCTCGGTATTGGCCGTCCCGCCCCACAGATCGACCACGGTTTGCCCACCGACGGTCACACATGCCGAGGCGCCAACTTCGCCCCGCTCGGCAAAATTGCGCTCGAACTCCTGCCGTACTTCCTGAAACTTTTGATCGCACGTTCCTTGGACTGCCATGCTGGTCCTCCTTTTTTGTCCAGACTTTACGCTCCTGCTGTATCAAATCGGAGCGGTAAAGTCTGTGGGCTTCAGACAATGAGCGAGGCAATCGAAAGCCATATTATCCGAGCCGTTTCTGTCGCTCGCGGAGCAACAGGAATAATGGTAGGCCGGCGGCAAACGCCACTAGCCACGAAACCACGATACAGACAATAAAATTCCGCACTCCCAGCGTTCGCCCCTCGGAGAATAACCAGACGTTATACGCGACAAACGCAATCAGCAGGTCGAACAGGAGCGAGGCTGTGACTGCACTCTCCATCGGCACAGTGAAGAAATCAACCAGGAGACTGCCGCCGGCACCCATATATTGGACGTTGTAATACATGGGGATCAGAACCCCTATAATAACTAGAATTGCATAGACCATCTCGCGCGTTGACATACTTTCCCTCCTGTTCAAAAGGGTTTCACTCTTGGCCTATATTTTGGGTGATTTAGAGTTCGACTACACTCCTCCTTTTGCGTAGCGTTCGGTTTTACACATTCAGTCCATAGAAACGGATCGCATTCTCTCCAAGGACTTTGTGTTGATCCTCCTCTGGCAACGGCGCGATGCGCTCCTTGAGTTCCTTGACGACTCCAAAATCAGCATCAATATGCGGATAGTCAGACGCCCACAGAAAGTAATCGGCACCAATATGCTCAATGACCTTGGCGGTTAGCGTCTCATCAGGGTCTGCTGACACCAGGCATTGACGATAGAAATACTCACTCGGCGGCATTTTCAGAGAGGTCCGGCTGGCCATGGGACGATACTTGTGATCGAGGCGGTCAAGCCAGGCCGAGATCCAGTTGGCTCCGGATTCAAGGACGGTACATTTCAGACGTGGATATTTCTCAAACATACCCAACGACATCATTTGGGTGAAGGCAGCCATCACATCAATGGCCAGAAAGGCAAAGGTAAATAATCCAGCTGACGCATCTGGTTTGAGCCATTCTTGAAACGAAGGGTTATCACGCACGACTACATGAAACCCAACGGGCATGTCTAAATCTTGCACCGTCTCCCAAAAACGGACAAAGGCCGAATCATCAAAATGTTTGCCGCCTCGGGCAGGCATATCCGGCGACAGATATACGCCCACACAGCCTTGCTCCTTAGCCCATTTTACTTCGTCTACTGCGCCTTCCGGGTCGAGCAGGGAGATATGGGCAATTGGAAACAGCCGCTTGGGGTGGTCGCTGCAGAAGTCGATAATCCAGCGATTGTAGGCATGCGTATAGGCTGAGGCGAGTTTGGCTTCCATGACCCAACCTTCCCAGAATATCCCAAGAGTCGGATACAACAGGGCAACATCGATCTGCTCTTCATCCATCACTCTGATACGCGCGGTTGGATCGTAACTGCCCAGCGGAGCACCATCAGCATACGTTCGCTTGCCTGGGGTGAAAAAGGCTTCGAGTTCCTCGGCATCTGAGCCCACGCCACCGATCGCGCCAAGCGTGCCACGGACGAGTTCACACGGCTTGTTATCGAACAACAATACTTCCCAGCCATTCTCATCGTGCTCCATGCGCACGGACCGGTCGCGGTATTTGGGGTCAATGTATTTTTGCCACGTATCCAAAGGCTCTAAGACATGCCCGTCTGCATCGACAATCAGTCCACTCTTTGAGGTACTCATAGGTTTCCTCCATTACGCAGTTGCCCGCTGCTGTTGTGCACACTCGCCGCTTCTAACGACTTTTCCAGGACGGGCCCCGGTTGCTTCGCCGTTTTCTTGTACGACTTCTCCGCTGACTAATGAGGCCACATAGCCTCGGGCCGTTTGCATCAGGCGGGGCATGTCGGCAGGCAGATCGTGTACCATTTCCGGCTTCTCAATGTGGAGCGCATCCAGGTCTATGAGGTTCAAATCAGCTTTCATGCCGGGTTCGAGGGTGCCCCGATCATGCATACCGAACAGCCGGGCTGTATCGCGGCTCTGTTTCTTAACCACAAGCTCAATCGGGAGATGGTACGGATCGTCTTCTGCGCGGTTCCGTACCCAGTCGATAAGCATAAAGGTCTGGACACTGGCATCACAGATCGTGCGCATATGGGCACCCGAGTCACTGCCACCCATGACGGTCATGGGATGGGTCAGCATTTCGTACAACGGGTCACGACTCTGCTCGGCATAGCCGGCAATGGCATACATGAGGAAGGCGCGTCCATCGTCCTCTAACAACAGATCATACACAACTTCACGCGGATCACAGCCACGCCGGGCAGCTATGGCAGCGACATTAGTGTCTCCATCAGGGAAGTAGTTGAGCGGCTGGCCCATGGGGTAGGTCATCCGCCACGTGGATTCCTGTTGATACAAGATAGACATACCAGCCGTGTTTGGGTCTTCTTCGGTCAGCAGGCGTTTGCGCATATCAGGGTTGCGTAGGGCCTGCATTTTTTCTGCATGCGGGAGAGCCTTAAGCGGTGCATAACTCGGCAAATATTGGAACGGATTTTCACCTTGAAAACTGAACAGAATAGTGACCGGTCGGGCAAAGACCTGCGGAATAATCCGTGCTCCGTTATTCGTGGCTGTTTCACAGCGCTGTAAGATATCGCGCCAGACATGAGGTTGTGGGTTTGTCTGCGCGAGCAAGAATGTCACCGGGCAGCCGCTTGCCGCCAGCTCCTGCATCCAACCTAGTTCGCTATCAATGTTTTGTCCAAGTACAGCGTCTGAGACGACTTCCATAAGGCCACGTCCGGTTTGGGTAATCCCGCGACCAATACCTAACAACTCATCCGGGCTGGCGAAGGTACCAGGGACGGGCACGCCTTCTGGCGTGGCATGGACCATAGTTCGAGAGGTGGAGAAGCCTAACGCACCGGCTTCGATGGCAGCCCGAGCCACGGTCGCCATTTGTTCGATATCTTCTGGGGCAGCTGATTCTTTGCCAGCTCCCCGCTCGCCCATGACGTATAGGCGCAAAGGGATATGCGGTATCTGCGTGCCAACATCAATCGTGCGGGGAATAGCGTCGATCGCGTCTAGATATTCTGGGAAGGTTTCCCACTGCCAGTCGATACCAGCCGACAAGGATTGGCGCGGAATATCTTCAACGCTTTCCATCATGCCAATCAGTTCTTCACGACGCTCAGGTACAACCGGCGCAAAGCCCACACCGCAATTACCCATAACGATCGTAGACACTCCATGCCACAGCGATGGAGTCAGCAACGGGTCCCACGATACCTGGCCATCATAATGGGTATGCACATCCACCCAGCCAGGGGCTACTATCAGTCCGTCCGCCTTTAATGTCCGTTTCGCTTGGCCCAAATCCGAACCGACCCCGCTAATCTTGCCATCCGTAACTGCGATATCTCCAGTGAAACTGGGTTGTCCGGTTCCGTCAGCAATCGTTCCGCCTTGAACGATGAGATCATGCATTATTACCTCCTGTCCGTTTTTCGACGACACATAAGCCGTCTCGATGGGTAATGATTTCTGTCAGCTTGTCTATTGCGCAGGGAGCATCTCCTTTGGAGACAAAGACATCTTGGTAGTATCGAGCTTAGTCAGCCCAACTTCCCCTTTGTCGAATAGCGCGACCCACTCCTTCATCCATTCCGGATTGGCGACATGGGACGGATGATGGCCCGGCATGGCGTAACGGATGGTGCGTGGTAGGAAGGATACAAACAATCGGAAGGCAATCTTCTTGATTGTCCAACGGGTCTTCCACTTGCCCCATAGGCCATCAGCCTTGAGCAACACGATATAGGTGCCCCGGATAAGGCCCATCATATGGATGAGAGCGCACAGGATGCCGTAGGCTCGATACCAATGTCCACCATACAGATGTTGATACACATCAAAGGCAAGGTTCTTGTGTTCGATTTCCTCGATCAAATGCCACAGCCACATGGAAGCTACGGGTCGATCGGCCTCACCAAAAAAATGTTTACGCTGTTCGATCAGCATATGTGCAATCGACAATGCCATAACTTCAAAGCCGGCCGTATACGCGACCTGGTATTTGAGAGAGCGTTTGCCGAGTTCTTGATACTCTCGCTCCATCTGCTTTTCCCGCTCGCGAAGCTGGGGATAGCCTTTGGCAATCAGCACCTCGTTGAACCGGCGGTGTTGTTTAAAGTGCTGGGCTTCCTGGCCCATCCAAGCTTTGGCTTCTTCTAGCAAAGCAGGATCAGAGATGTGTTTCGTCGCCTTCCGAATAGAGTCAATGATAAACGGCTCCATATAGGGCAGCAGCATGGAGGCGCCGTTGGCTAACTGGCTGAGGACGGGCTTGGCGGGGTTCCAGTAAGGTTTGAAGTTCTTGGGAAACTCGAATTGCACCTTCCGCACTAAAATCCCCTTGTCCGTTTTTTTGTCGCTCATGTGCGTAACTCCTCCTTAAAGCGGTGGAAGGTGGCCGGGTCACGAAACACAAACCGTCGTCCCTCAATGCTCAGTCCATAACGTTCGTCTGCGCGCAAAGGCTCATCCGCGCTGATCTCGCGTCCTCCAAGGGCGCGCAAGGTTTTTTGCAGAGACACTCTGGTGCGAGGACGAACATGTGCTGGGTCAGTGTGATTGGCTTTTGGCGCCATGGCTCTTCTCCTATCCGGTTGATGCGCAATGGACCTAGAGAACAGCAATGTCGGTGCCAACGCTCCTGCGAGAATGGGTGAGGAAATAATTCTCAGGGAATCAGGCGTTTAGAAAGGACAGAGGCAGATGAGCGGGACGAAACGGTAACGGTGTGCGCCGCAATCTCCTGCACGCTGCACACCGTGCGCACAGTGTGCGTTTTCCCTGCGGACTGAAAAGACCCTTGCAACAAAGAATCTTTCCATTTGTGACTGTGGTCTTTACAATGCGAACTGGGCGTTGTCGCCCCATTTCAATGAGGAGTGCACGCAATGACGAAAGGCGAGCATACCAAAACATATACCGCGAAGCAGATTGACAAGGCTATCGGGCGCGGCGAAGACCAGACGGATTGGACCAGGGTCGAGGCGATGACTGATGAGAAGCTGGAACAGCTCATTGCTGAAGACCCGGATGAAGCTGAAGCGGACCCGGATTGGACAAAATCGCGCCTCGTTTTGCCCAAACGCAAACAGCAAATTAGTATCCGAGTCGATGCCGATGTACTGCACTGGTTCAAACAACACGGGAAAGGCTATCAGCGGAAGATACAAGCGGTACTCCGTACCTATATGGAAGCGCATAAACACGACTTGCCTGGATAGGGAGACTTAAGGCGGTTACAGATTTGAATCTTTGGTTCGCCATCAGGGTTTACGATGGGGCGACCGTTTTGGGCGAAGCTCGCTGCACCCGAGGCTTGCGGGCGTAAGGCAGACCGTATTTCTTGAGCTTGCGGATAACCGTGGTGCGGTGAACGCCGAGCGCGTCCGCCATGGCGTACACATCGCCCTGGTGCTCCTCACAAAATGTCTGCCAGTGTTGCGCTTCCTCAGTCCCGGTCTCTACGACTCGTGGGGGAAGGGCTGTCTGAGAGGGGATGGCCCTTGAATTGTGAATGGTTGGCATGAGTTCCGGGGGAAGCATCTGGAGCGTGATCTTACCTGTGGTCTGGCCGCTCTCCGAGGCGATCTGCCACACCACATTCTTGAGCTCACGAATATTACCGGGGAAGGGAAGGGCCTGGACGTGTTCTATGAGCTCAGGATGCAGGGTCAGGGCTGTCGTATGCTTTTCGTTAAACTCGGCCAGAGTCGCGCCTATCAAGGCCGGGATATCTTCCGGGTGTTCCCGCAAGGGCGGCAGGTCAATCCGGTTCATAGCTAAGCGGTAGTACAAGTCATTCCGTAAGGTCAGCTCCTGCAACAACGTCTCGGGCTGTCTGTTTGTCGCCGCGAGGAAGCGAACGTCTATTTTCACTGTCTGTTCTGCTCCAAGGCGACGTATCTCTTTGTCCTCTAAAACGGTCAGCAGCTTGGCCTGCATCTCGACCGGCATGTCGCCAATCTCATCCAAAAAAACAGTCCCGTCTTGACCCATCTCAATGACCCCACGGCGGCCTTTTCGTTTTGCCCCGGTGAAGGCCCCTTCGGCATAGCCAAACAATTCGGCTTCAATCAGTGAGGCTGGCAGGCTGGCACAGTTGACGTGAATAAAGGGACCGCTGGAGCGCGCACTCATAGTATGGATGTACTGGGCTAACAGGCTCTTGCCCACGCCGGTTTCACCCGTCAAGAAGATATTCCCCTCTAGGCGAGCCAGGCGGAGTGCCCGTTCAAAGACTCGGCTCAGGCTTTCGCTCTGGTAGACGATATCCTGACCTAACACGCGAGTGTGGAGGGCGCTGAGCTGTTCTTGATACAGCGCGGTGCGCTGTTCGAGTTCACCAATTTTTTCTCTGGCAGTGAGCAGGTCAGTCGAGGCCTGGACGGTAAGGACGATGTAGCGCAGCCCTTCCGCTTCATTCCGGATATAGTGTTCTGCCGACAGGAGTTGGACTCCATTTTCCATCTGTGCGTAGCCATAGCGTGGTTGGGTGCTATCTGCGATGTATCCGCTCTCGCGGGCAGCCTCCCAGAACGAGTCCTTAACCCATTGTGGATTGACACTTGCTTGAATGGCTGGCAGCTTCGCCATTTCCTTCGTCTTGAGACCGACCAACTGAGCTGGGGTGAGATCGGTGAGTTGGTAAAGCTTGTCATTTGCCCAGACCATTGTCCCAGTCTGGTCAATGATAATCACCCCCACATCCAGGGCATTCAAAAAGGGCGCAAGCGTCAGCTCATCTGGGAAGTACTCGGCCATACGCTCCGTTCTTGGCACATTCCAGCCAAGAGAACAAGCGTAAATACAGGGCTCGAGAGCTCTTCTAGGAGTCGATTGTCATAGTCGAAATTCGACCGCTCAGTGCTCAGCGGGCCGGCGAATTCTCCTGAAACCAGGCGGTGGGATGCTACATTGTCTGCTCAAAGCCTCTGGACGAGCCCTCCGCTTCGTGCCCGTACCTGAACATGCCTCATCGTTTCTGCGTTGACCGGAGCTCTCTTCCTCAGCTCCGCTTGTCATACGTCAGGCCCCCGCCCATCATCGATCGCTTCACCCTATGGATCACACTCGATATGCAGTTCTTTGAGACCGCGGATAACGGGGTTGATGGCGTAGCGGAAGTCGTTCTTGCCCTCGGCCAGACGAATGGTTCCCAGCCGCCTCAGAAGGGCCTCAAAGGCGACTTTCCCTTCCAGGCGCGCCAACGAAGCGCCCAGACAGAAATGTACCCCCGCGCCAAAGGCTACGCTCATCCTGGCATTCGGCCGCCGCACGTCAAACCGGTCCGGGTCCGGAAACTGCTCGGCGTCCCGGTTGGCCGCGCCATACATGACCGCCACCCGGGACCCTTTGGGCAGCCGGACGCCATCCACCTGGGTGTCCTCTTTGACCGTCCGGAACAGACACTGGACCGGAGATTCGATCCGCATCGCTTCTTCAACGAAGTTGGGAATCAGGGAAGGGTCCGCCGTCACCAGCGCCAGTTGCTCCGGGTGCTGGAGCAGCAGCGCCAGGCCACTACTCAGCAGATTGATCGTGGTGTCGTTGCCCCCCAGCAGGATAATATCGATCATGCTGATCAGTTCTTCGGTTGTCAGCGTGCGACCGCCGAATTTTTCTACCGGAGACATCACCATATGGGAGATCAGGTCGTCGCGGGGCGCTGCCCGGCGCTCTTCGATCTGGCGAAACAGATAGTGCTGAAACTCCACTGCCAGGCGCACGCAGGCAAGTTCCCGCTCGTGGCTGATCATGGTCCCGCCCATACGCTCAATCCGGGCGTCACACCACTGCTTCACCTGGGGAATATCCTCCTCCGGTAGCCCCATCAACTCGGCAAAGACGTAGAGCGGAAAAGGCTGGGCAAACTGGCTGACAAACTCGATCTCGTTACTCTCAAGGCAGGCGTCAATCAAACGGTTGGCGATCTCCTGTAAGCGGGGTTCGAGCTTCTTTACGCTCTGGGCGGAGAAGGGCCGGTTGACTACACTCCGATAGCCCGTGTGCTCGGGTGGGTCGGCCTTGCTGAGGACATTGACGTCCGGCCAGCCCTGGGCCTCAATCTCCCGGATCTCCGGGGTGTCTCGGGTGAGTCCCTCCGTGAGGCCGTGGACCGAAAACAGCTCCGGATGCATCAGGACATACTCGACATCGCGGAAACGGGTCGCGATGAACATGGGGGTGTCAGGCAGTTGATAGACGCCCCGCCGCCGCAGCTCGGCGTAGACCGCGTAGGGCTCGGCTAACACCTCAGGCACGAAGGGGTCCAAATTCGTCTGGTCCGGCATCACTCCTCCCCGCAAGATAAACGACTCAGTTGCGGCCCGCCTTGATATGGGCTCGCTGCTGACGACTCGCATTGACCTTGGCTTTCCAGCTTATAGCGATAAAACTATCGCGCTGCCAGAGAGCGTCGAGATCAGAAAGGGGATTTTCATTGTCAGCACGTTATGATTCCTTCCTCCTTCATTCTGTTACGGCAAAGGAGAAACGCTATGACTGCCACTGCCCACGATGCAAATGATACGCATGAGCAAAGCGGCCTCGAAAAATTTCATTTTGATACGAGCCATGTGGATTGGAAAGACTTCATTACCACAGGGTGTTACTACAAACTGCTGGACGTGAACGTGGCGGCGCGCACGGCTGATATGTTGGTCAAATTCGAGCCAGGCGCGCGCTGCCTGTATCATCGTCACGTCGCTCCGGCCACCAGCTTGGTGTTGGAAGGCGAGCTACATATTTTTGACCAGACCAGTAGTGGTGAAACGCTTCGCACTGTCAAACCGGCGGGAACCTACACCGTCGGAGTTGAGAACGACGTGCATGTCGAGGGTGGAGGCGAGCAAGGGGTTGTCGTGTACTTTTCGATGCGTGGCACCTCGGACCACATCTACGACCTGCTCGACTCTGAGCTGAATCTCAAGCGTCGGATCAGCATTCACGACTTTGCTAAGGATTTACAGCACTGGGCGAGCTGAGCACACTTTGATGCCCACGCCAGCGCAGGTGGCGCAGTACGGCAGGGCATATTTCTTTGCCTGGACCGGGCAGCCCTCTCCACCGGGCAACCACAGGGGGTTGCCCCTACAGGGGAATTGTCTCCTCAGCTACTCCCGAGAAAACGGTGTTCCCCAGGCATCGGCAAACGTCAATTCTTCTACCGACCGACGCGAGATCGGCCCGTGCCCGCGCAAGACGGGATAGCCAATCGGCACGACTGCCGCCGTTCCCCACGGATCGGGAATCCCCAAGAGGGTGCGAACCTCCGGCTCTTCCATACATAGCAGCGTCGTGATCACACACCCCAGACCCTCGGCTCGGCAGGCAAGCAGGAGGTTTTCGACTGCCGGGTAGATCGACCCACCGCCAACAACGGACAGTCTGTCCAGCTTCGCGTCGGTGACCGCAAGCCCGTCCGGGTTAAAACACACGACCAGCAGCACCGGGGACTCGCCAAAGTGTTCCGCCAGGTAGTTGCTGGCGCGGATCGTCCGCTCGGCTTTTCTGCGTTCCTCCTCGGGCGCACCGGCCAACCGCTCCATATACGATTTGGTATAGGGCAGCGTGACCTGCTTATACAATTCGCCCAGACGTTGTTTGCGGGCCGGGTCTTTGACCACAATGATGCGCCAGGCTTGGCGGTTGCCGCCGGACGGCGCCCAGGTGGCAGCCTCCAATACTCGATACAGCACATCTTCTGGAATCGGGTCCGGGCGCAGCCGCCGCACTGCGCGTAGGGTTCGCATCGCTTCGTAGAGATCAATCGTGGCCATTATATCCTCCGGGTTAGGGCAAAGCTCTCCGCGCACGGGTCGGATTTGTCCTCAATGGAATACTCCAACAGACTCGGCCGGTCGTATTTCGTCACCCCCGGCACTATAACGCTGCCGGCGTTTTCTCTGACCGGGCAGCGGCTGTGTGGAAATGGGGCAGGACATATTTGGCGAAGCGCTCCATGGATTGCATGACCAGTTCGTGAGCCATCCCGCCCCAGTTGAGAAAATAGATGAACTGGTCCATCTGCAAGTCTTTCTGAAAGCGTTCCAGTTTGGCAATGACCTGGTCGGGGTCGCCAATCAGCGTACGCTCATTGTACAGGACGTCATACGTCAGCGTTTTCATGGTCGGCGCAAACTGCGCGTACGTCTTGTACTGCTCGGATTTGATCTTTTTGGGGAAGAGAGAGCTGGCCAGGTCCACATAGCCCATAACCGCCTGTTCGGCTTCGGCTTTGGCCTTTTCTGCCGTCTCTCCCACATAGGTGTGGAACAGGGCGATGACCTCTGTGTCGGCATGCCCATGCTGGCGGAGCTTATCCTTGTAGGCGACAAGCTGGCCCTGCGTCACTTCAATCGGCAGCGGATAGGGAACCTGTAGAATGCTATAGCCTTTGCGCGCGGCCCAGTCATAGCTTTCGGGGCTGAGGGCGGCAGCGTACAGAGGCGGATGCGGTTTTTGGAGAGGACGCGGCAGGATCGTGAGATCGGTGACATTGGTGAATTGTCCGGCAAAGCTGAGGGGTGCCTCCTGCCAGGCGCGCAGGATCATCTCCACGCCCTCTTCCAGCCGCTGGCGGCCTTCGTCCTGCGACACGCCCATCCCGTCATATTCAAACGGAAACAGTCCCCGCCCGACCCCAAAGTTCAGCCGCCCACCGCTCAGCACGTCAACCAGGGCAAAGTCCTCGGCGGCGCGGATGGGGTTATCAAAGGGCACGAGGCTTACCGCCGTACCCAGACGAATGCGCTTGGTGCGTTCGGCCATGGCTGCGAGCAGCACCTGGGGGCGGGGCAGGATGCCGCCATAGCGGGTGAAATGGTGCTCCGACACCCAGGCCGAGTCAAAACCCAGCTCCTCGGCGCGCTGGGTGAGATCGAGAAAATCCGTCAAATACTGTCGGGCCGACTTGACCTCGGGCCAGTGGTCGAAAATACAAAACACGCCGATTTTCATACGGTCTTGGCCCCTCTCTCTATGTGTCGGGCTTGTGACGCGGACGATTTAGTTACCGCCACGCGCCGCCACCTGGACCTGCCGTGTCCAGGCGGTCGGACCAGTTTAGTGTTTATCCGGCGACTGCAGCGCGTTAATCGGATCGTCAAGCGCTTTGAGCGGCAGTTTAAAGCGATCCTGCATGTGCGCATCGTCGGCGGTGAACTCGCGCATCAAGCAGCAGTACTCTAAAGAGATGCCGTTCGGATCTTTGAAATAGATCGATTTGGCCCAGTTGTGGTCAACGACGTCGCTGACCTGAATGCCTTTAGTGCGGAGTTCGTCGCGTTTCTGCGCCAGGGCGGATTCGTTGCCGGCCTCGAACGCGAAGTGATAAAAGCCGCCCGGCACCCCGAGCCCGCTGTTGATACCGGCGTCATATTCACGCGGCACGCCGGGCACGTCCCGCGCTTCCATGAAGGCCAGGAGTTGGTGATGACCGGTATCAAAGAAGATGTGGCGAATTTTGCCCCCTTCTTCTATTTCAATGGTATCGCAGACCACCGGCTTGAAACCGAGCAGGTCTTCATAGAACTCCCGCGTTTTGTCCAGGTCGAGCGTCGAAAGGCCAATGTGAGAAAGTCCTCTGTTTGACATCTACCAATCCTCCTTTTGTGTGATGTCCCAAATGCCTAGCACTTCTTCCGTGGTCATACCATCGCTTAAAGCGCGTTGGTTCATCTCCACGCCTCACCGTTGCAGCGAGGCATAGGTCGCCGCGATAATCCGTGCCGAGCGCTGATCGCCAAGCGTGCTTTCACCCATGCGGTTCATCACATAAGCGATCGAAGTCCGGGTATCGGGATCGACCACGGCAATTGACCCACCCCAGCCGCCCCAGTAGAAGGCGCCGGGGCTCGGCGTGAACGGAATCCGCGGGTTCATCAGGCCGAAGCCCATTCCAAACAGCATCCACACGCCGAGCACGAGATCCTTGCCGTTGGTCTGTCGTTGCTGGGCCATGGCCACCGTTTCGGGTGCCATCAACCGGACGCCGTCAAGAGCGCCACCCGCGGCCAGCGCCCCATGCACGCGGGCAACGGCCCGCGCGTTGCCGATCCCGCCCGCGGCCGGAATCTCCGCCGCCCGCCAAGCCCGCGTCTGCGGCTCTCGGCCCGTCAACGCGGCAGACCGAAACGTCCGTGTGGCAATCGAATCCGGATCGCCCGGCATCTCATCCATGGTCGCCGAAGGCGGAACCATCTCGCCAACGCGATCATCGTGTTGGGTATCCAGCCCGATATGAAAATCAACCTTGAGTGGGGTTGCGACCTCCTCGCGAAAGAAGGTGCCGAGACTGCGGCCGTCGACCCGGCGCAGGATTTCTCCCTGCAGGTAGCCCTGCGTAATGGCGTGGTAGCCCGAGGCGGTTCCGGGCTCCCACCACGGTGCCTGGCGAGCCAACCTGTCGCAGATGTCATCCCAGTTGTAGAGTTCCTCGATCTCGACGCGTGAGTCGAAACCGGCCAGCCCCGCCGAATGGCTCATTACATGGCGAACCAGGACACTCTCTTTACCGTTCTGAGCGAACTCCGGCCAGTAACGCGCAACGGGAGCGTCGAACTCAATGAGACCTCGGTCGGCGAGCATTAACATGCAGACGGCGGCCATGGTTTTGGTGGTGGAGTACACGTTGACGATGGTGTCCTGCTGCCAGGGCTCGCCCCCCGGTGCTGAGGAACCGCCCCACAGATCAACGACCACTTCTCCGTCGTGTACAACACAGGCACTGGCACCAAGCTCCTCGCCCGTTGCGAAGTTCTCCTGAAATGCCTCGTGCACGGTCGCGAATGCGTCTGCGCAGTATCCCTGGGGCTCCATCATGGCTTTCCTTTACTGCAGCACAAAGCCCTCATAGCCATTGGCCGCTGCCTCGGCACACTTGGCCCGATAGGCCGGGGCTGGAAGGGGGTTAAGGAGGACCGAACGGGGCTTCCCGGGAATATTCGTTCCCATAAACCACGCCGACTTGGCTTGTGTCATAATCGACCCTTCGGCCACTTTATTGATATACGCTATCCACTCGTCTTCTACCTGCGGCTTAGGAGCAATGCGCTGCAAACCCTTCTCGCGCATATAGCGGATGCAATCGGTAATCCATTCGACGATTGACTCGGCACAGACCGTGTAGTTGCAAAAAGCTGAGTTGATGGCAATGAAGAAGTTCGGAAAGCCCGCGGTTTGCATCCCCAGGTAGTTGCGCGGTCCATTGGCCCACTTGTCCTTGATCGTTTGTCCGCCTTCGCCGCGAATATCGATCCGCGTTAACGACCCAGTCACGGCATCAAAGCCCGTGGCATAGATAATGACATCGAATTCATACTCCCTCTCAGTGGTCTTGATCCCTTTGGGGGTGATGCCCTCGATTGGAGCCTCGCGTACGTCAACCAGCAGGACGTTGTCTCGGTTGTACGCCTCGTAATAGTTGGTTTCCAAAGGAATGCGTTTGGAACCGAAGGGATGGTCCTTGGGCACGAGCTTTTCCGCGACTACGGGATCCTTGACTCGTGCACGGATCTTATTGCGTACGAACTCGGAGAAGTCCTCATTGGCTTTCGCGTCAGTCATGATGTCGTGAAAATTACTCAGCCACTTGGTGAAGCCGGGCTTTGCCCATAACTCTTCATAGAACGCGAGCCGCTCGTCCTCCGGGACTTCGAGAGCCTTGCGCCGGTCAAACTCGTGCCTCATGCCGACTGTCGTTTCACGACACCTTTTGTGAATCTCTGGGTAGGTCGCCTTCCACTGGCGCTGGGTCTCTGGCCTCACCTCCGAGTTTCGACACGGCGCACAGTAGTTGGGAGTGCGCTGGAAGACTGTGAGATGGCCAACTTCTGGGGCGATTTCGGGGATGAGCTGCACTGCGGTAGCACCTGTTCCAATCACCGCGACGCGCTTACCCGCAAAGTCGACTTTTGCCTTTGGCCAGCGGGAGGTATGAAACGATTCCCCCGTAAAGCTCTCTACTCCCTCAAACGGTGGAGTATATCGAGCCGATAAGAGCCCGACGGCAGCGATGAGAAACTGCGCTTGGGCGCGCCGGCCGCTTTCCAACTTGATCTCCCAGCGATTTGTTTTCTCGTTGTAGACCGCAGACTCGACCCGCGCATTGAATTGGATGTCTTTGCGCAGGTCGAACTTGTCCGCCACATAGTTGAGATATTTTTCGTTCTCCGGCTGGCCGGAATAATGCTCCTTCCAATCCCACTCTTGCAGCAATTCATCCGACCACGAATAGCCGTAGGTCTCGCTCTCGGAATCGAAGCGGCAGCCAGGGTAGCGATTCCAATACCACGTGCCACCCACGTCGCCGCCATCCTCGTAGCAGCGTACCGAGAGCCCAAGCTCCCGCAAGCGGTACAGCTGATATAGGCCGGACACCCCGGCGCCAATGACAACCGCGTCATAGCGCTCAACCAACTCGGTCCCGTTTGCTGGCGTTGACTGTCGAGAACTTGTCATTCCGTCCCTCCTTGTCGGCTTTTTTGTAGCTTATGGGTGCAGCTCCTTCTTAAAACGATGGAAGGCAGCAGTGTCGCGAGACACAAACCGCCTCCCCCCGATGCTCAGTCCATAACGTTCGTCCACGCGCAAGGGCTCATCCGCACTAGTCCGTGGAGACCGCCTTTCTTGGAATGTCAGTCACTGCGTCAACTCCCTGAGTTTTTCCTTCAAGACCCGGAGCGCTTTTTTGTTGGCGCTTCTGATCGCTTCCATACTGGGTGGCTCAACACTGATGTCGCCGAGCTCGGCCAGAACGACGTGCACGTCGTCGTGTCCGTCCACTTGTTTCATCTCGCCTAACCAGCGTTGCACGTTGGGGAAGGGCGCGAAATCGAAGACGTTGGTAAAACCCGGTTGCAACTGCCCGATCTCCACATAGGCGGCAAAGTCGGCCAGGGTGAGTTGTTCGCCCGTCACATAGCGGGATTCCGCCAGCCAACCCGACTCCAATGCGTTGAGTGCATGCGTCAGGGTCGCGCGTGCGGACTGTTGAATGACGTCTGGAATATTCAGATCCTTGCGGATCTTCGGTGCGACCAGTCCGACGGAGGCGTCGCGCACATTGCGATGGTGGTAGTGCAAATACCAGTCCACCCTGGCGCGCAGCCGATAATCCGTCGGGTAGACGTCTTCCCAGCCGTGCGTATTGCTCAAATAACACATGATGGCGTGCGCCTCGCTGAGCACAAAGCCGGTGTCCGGTTCTTCGATTGTCGGAATCGTCCCGCCGGGATTTTTGGCCAGATAGGCCGGATTGCGGCTGCCGGTTTCCCCTTTTGAGCCAGGGTTGATCAGGACCATTTCAAACGGCGTCCGCTTATACAGCATCAGCCACATGACCGCACGCACCGGTTGTGAAAACGGCACGCCATACAAGAGGATAGGTTGCATCGTATTCCCCATCTATTTCACAATAAGACCTTGAAAGTCTCCCTTTTCACGCCACTCGGCGAGCATGTCATAAAAGGCCAGCGCGCCCTTGGGGTATACGGTTTGGAGGAAGCCCTGCCCCTCGTTGGTCCCCTCGCCGTTGTAGTACCCCGGCGTACAGGCGTTCTGGTAGTTCGTCATCATGTTCGGCCCGGTGACGATCTCCACCCACTCCGCCTCCGCTTCGGGGGTCGGCTCGATTGATTTTGCGTTGCGGCGATTCACCAGCGTGATGAGCTGGGCAACGTGTTGGGCCTGATTATCGAGCATATAGGTAAAGTTTGCCGTCAGGCCGGTCTGCGTCAGACCCATGTGGAAACAGTTTGGAAACCCACAGCTCAGGAAGCCGTGGAAGGTCCGCATCCCGTCTGCCCAGGCATCGGCGAGCGACACCCCATCACGGCCGTACATGCCAAACTCGGCCCGCCGGGTGTACGCGGTTCCCACCTCGAAGCCGGTGGCGAAGATCAGACAGTCTACTTCGTACTCAACCCCATCCACGACGACACCGTGCTCGGTCACGCGATCGACACCTTCTCCACCGGTATCGATCAGCTTGACGCCCGGCCGGTTAAAGGTCGGCAGATACTCGTCATTGAAGGTTGGACGTTTGCACCACTGGCCGAACCACGGCTTGAGCGACTCGGCGGTGTGCGGGTCGCGGACGGTTGTGGACACACGATCGCGAATCTCATTCATCTTCTGAAAGTCGGCAATCTCCGCCAAGAGCGCCTTGTCTTGGCCGGAGAGATCAGAGTCATTCTGGCTTGAGAGCAGATCGCTGAGCTTCTTGAGCGGGCTGGTCCACTTGTCGCGGACCTGATCGTCCTCAAGCTGCACCCCATCCAAGAGCGCAGTGAAGTTGCGGTTCCGATACGTCTGCCAGCCGGGCTTGAGTGTCTTCGCCCATTCCGGGTTGGTGGGGGTGTTATTACGTTCGTCCACCGAGGATGGCGTACGCTGAAAGACGTAGAGCTGCTGTGCATGCTCGCCCAGATGAGGGATGCACTGAATCGCCGTGGCTCCCGTCCCAATAATCCCGACCCGCTTGTCGTGGAGTTTGTGTAAGCCCCCGGTGGTATCACCACCCGTGTAGCCATAGTCCCAGCGACTGGTATGGAAGGTATGTCCTTTGAAATTTTCGATCCCAGGAATCCCAGGCAATTTGGGTTTGTTCAGCGGCCCACTCGACATGATCACAAAGCGCGTCTTGAACGCATCGTCACGGTCAGTGGTGACAATCCAACGTCCTGCTTCCTCATCCCAACGGGCCTCTTTGACTTTCGTCTGGAAACAGGTGCGTTCGTACAAATTGTAGTGTTTCCCGATCCGCTGCGCGTGGGCATATATCTCCGGTGCAAAAGAGTAACGTTCCTTCGGGATATAATTGAGCTCTTCGAGCAGGGGCAGGTAGAGATAGCCTTCGATATCACACTGCGCGCCCGGATAGCGGTTCCAGTACCAGGTGCCGCCAAAATCTCCGGCTTTCTCGATGATGCGAAAATTGGTAATCCCGGCCTCTTGCAGCCGGACGGCCGCCAACATGCCCCCAAAGCCGCCGCCGACGATCAGGACATCGATGTCTTCTTGCAGCGCGGGGCGAGTGAAGCCCGGCTCTACATAGTGGTCTTCGTTATAATGTGCGAACTGGCCGGTAATTTCCTGGTATTGATTGTTCGCGTCTGTGCGCAGACGTTTCACGCGCTCGGCGGCATATTTCTCACGCAGGGCGCCGGGATCAAAGCCCAGCTCGTCGGCAGTCGGGACACGGCTCGGTTCAGTTTGGGTTGTGGTTTGACTCATTCTGTCAGTCCTCCTTTTGAAAACTCAGCCCTTCGTTCAAGCGTTATGAGGTAACATATTCTGTGGAAACAAAGAAGTCTTGATGGTATCGAGATTCATCAGTCCGACCTCATTCGTGGTTCATATCGAGGCAGCGGAAGGCGAGCCGGGCCGCTAATGTTGCCCGCGCCTGGAGTACGGTGAGCGCCGTGTAAACCGCCCGAGAACGAGACTGCGTGAGCCGTTCCAGCGCCACACTCAACTCAAAAATACTCACCTCATCTGCCTCATAAGCCCGGCGGGTAAAATCTCCTGTCTGCGTAAGAGCATCGAAGTAGTCCGTTCCATAGGCGGCACGATGCTGCCGGGCCAACTCCAGGTGAGCATACGCAGCAGCGACCTCGTGACGCACGGTAAGCGTTCGGGATTCAAGCTCCTGCCGCGCCATCTCGACCTCCGCCACCGCCGCCGTTATCGCGTGCATATTGCGATTAAAGAGGGGCAGCGGAATGGTCAGCGCTCCTCCCACCACCTGATCCTCATTATCGAGCTTATACATTGGGCCAAGAGAGACATTCGGCATCCGGTTCGCCTGGGCGAGGCGCAGTTCGGCTTCTCGGGTTTCTACTTTAAGGCGCGCGGCATGATAGTCAGGCCGATGCTCCAGGGCACATGCGATGAGTTCCGCTTGCGATGGCAGTGGGTCCGGGAGCGCCTCCAGCCGAGAGACCTTCATGAGGTCTCCGGCCGCAACGAGCGGCTTTCCGCCCTCAAGGCCGAGGAGCAAGCGGAGCCGTTTTTCTGCGTGCACGCGCTCCTGTTCGCTGGCGAGCAGACGTGTGCGCGCCTCGTCGGTATCGAGGCGCAGCGTGTCGAGTTCGAGCACCGAGATATCTTCCTGCGCATACCGCTCACGGCCGACTTGAAACAGTGCTCGACGGGTCTCCAGAATATCCTGGTGCGCTTGGATTCTTTCCTGTACCGCCATCAACTCATAAAAGACGTGCATGACTTCCAGCCGGAGGAGCCGTTCCGCATCGGCAATACGCCACTCCGTATGGCTGAGGTGAGAGGCGGCTGCCTGGCGGCGATGTCCGGGTTGTCCCGCAATTTCGACTTCCTGAAGGAGCGAGACTGCGGCATCGGCGGTTGACCTCCCGGTCGGTGCACGAAACCGCCGGTTGCGGTAATCCGCCTCGATACTGACTCGGGGATTTTCTTGAAACACCAGCTCAGACTGCTGGACGCGTCCCTCGGCCAGCCCGAGGGCGTGTCGTTTTGCCTGCATGTCGGGGTTTCCCTGCAAGGCCAATCCAAGCGCGGTTGGCAAATCCACCCGTAAGGGAGCGTCTGTCTCCTCCGCCGCTCCCTGTGTGATCTGGCCGACCAGCAGTACCATCCACACCAACGCAAACAGCACCCATCGTGTATGTATCATCGTCCTTCTCCTTGCGTGGTGAGTGGTCGGCCAAACTTGAGGTATAAGGCCGGAACAACAACGAGGTTGAGCGCGGTCGAGGTAATGAGACCGCATAAAATGACAATCGCCATTGGCGTGAGTATTTCGCTGCCTGGGTCGCCAGCCCGCACGACCAGCGGCAGGAGGGCCAGCCCGGATGAAAGGGCGGTCAT
Source organism: Desulfurellaceae bacterium bin18 (assembly GCA_002238415.1). Lineage (GTDB taxonomy): Bacteria > Desulfobacterota > Binatia > Bin18 > Bin18 > Bin18. The sequence continues at coordinate 56,570 of MPMI01000033.1, forward strand.
CAGAATGGGCGAGAGTCTTTCCAGCGCGCCGCGCTCCACCGCCGCTCGGAATCGCTCGCCTTCCTCTTCCATCAGGTGACGAATATGGGTGACCAGCATAATGCCGTTTCGGGTGGCGATGCCAAAGAGCGTAATCAGTCCCACCAGCGAGGCCACGCTCAGTATCCCGCCAGACAGAAACACACCCATGACGCCGCCAATGAACGCCAAGGGCAGATTGACCAGGATAATGAGGGCATCGCGGCCAGACCGCAGCGCCGTAGTGAGCAAGAACAGAATGCCACCCAACACCAGCAGGCTTAACAGGCCGATCGTGCGCGATGCTTCCTGGGCACTTTCAAACTGGCCACCATAGACAAGGTGATAGCCCTGGGGCAGCGCGACCTGTGCTTCGACCTGTTGCTGTATCTCCTGCACGACCTCCTGCAGAGCCCGTCCCGCCACATTGCAACTCACCACTATGCGGCGCTGCACATTCTCGCGCCCGATCGTATTTGGCCCGAGTGCCCGGCTGACGTCTGCCAACAGCCGCAGCCGGACTTTTCCCCCGTGTGGCGTGTCAATCAGCGTGGAGAGAATCGTGTTGAGGTCCTTCCGGGTCGCGGCCTCGTAGCGAACGACCAGGTCAAAGCTTCGCTGGCCTTCCAAAACGCGGGAAACGGTCTTCCCGAGAAAAGCCGTTTCTAAGGCCTCAGCCACCTCTCCAACGGTGAGCCCGATCCGGGCAATCCGTTCCCGCCTGAGTTGCACGTGAAGAACCGGCAGGTCGGTCTGTTGCTCAATAGCCAAGTCCACAACACCACGAACCTGGGCCATGGTATCCCGGACCACTTGGGCCAGACGGCGCAGGCGCTGTAAATCATCGCCAAAGACTTTCACCGCGATATTCGCCCGCGTGCCGGACAGCATGTGGTCAATCCGGTGAGATATCGGCTGACCGATGGTCATGCTCATACCCGGCACAACCAGCGCGCGGCGTAGCGCGGCGAGGAACTCCGCTTTCGAGCGCGCTTGCATCTGGAGTCCTACATCGATTTCGGAGGCTTCGACCCCTTGGGCATGTTCGTCGAGCTCGGCCCGCCCGGTTCGTCGCGCCGTGGTTTTTACCTCCGGAAACGACAAGAGAATCTCTTCGATCATCTGCCCCAGTCGATCAGACTCGGCCAGGGAGGTGCCTGGGAGCGTAACCGTATTAATCGTGAGCGTGCCTTCATTAAACTCCGGCAGAAACGTCCGCCCTAAGAACGGGGTGAGGGAAAGCGTTGCGACAAACAGCATGACAGACGTAAGGATAACCAGACCGGGACGCGGCAACACGCGGGTGAGCAGTTTTTGATAGACGTGCTGGAGGTGACGCACCAAGGGATTCTCCTTGCGCGTGATGACTCCCTTTGAATGAGGCAGGAGCAGCGAGCAGAGCACGGGCGTGACGGTCAGAGCAACCAGGAGCGAGGCGAACAGCGCGATCAGATAGGCTACGCCCAACGGAGCGAGCAAGCGTCCTTCAACGCCGCTGAGGAAGAAGAGCGGGACAAAGACCAGCGCAATGATGGCCGTGGCAAAGGTAATAGACGGACGAATCTCCAGGGATGCCTTCAGCGTGACGGTCAGCGGGTTCGCCCGTGCCGACTGCGGCAACGCCGCGTTCTCTCTCAGTCGGCGAAAGACGTTCTCGACATCGATAATGGCATCATCGACCAGTGCCCCAATGGCAATGGCCATACCGCCCAGGGTCATCGTGTTCATCGTGCCGCCGAAGAGATACAGCGAAAGGACGGCGACGAGCAAGGAGAGCGGAATGGCGACCAGTGTGATGAGCGTGGCACGGATATTCAGGAGAAAGAGGAGGAGAATACCGACCACCACCAGCACGCCGTCTCGCAGGGCATCAACGACGTTTTCAATCGCTACCGCAATAAAGTCAGCCTGGCGGAAGATATGAGCATTAATGCGCATTCCGTCCGGAAGGGTGCGTTGTATGGCGCTCAGGGTCGTGTCCAAGGCCTGGGTTAAGGTCAGGGTATTTGCCCCGGGCTGTTTCTGTAGACTGAGAATCACGGCTGGCTTGCCTTGGGCGGCCCCCTCGCCGCGTTTCAGCGCTGGCCCGATCCGCACGTCAGCGACTTGAGAGAGAAACACGGGCTGCTCAGTGTGCGTGGCCACAACAGTCTGCGCGATGTCTGCTAACTGCCGCACCCGCCCTACGCCATGAATGAGATACTCTTGACCACCGTCCACGTAGAACCCCGCCGAGGTGTTCTGGTTGGTCAGGCGCACGGCTTCCGTCACTGCGGTCAGACTCACCCCATACGCCGCCATTCGCTCCGGGGACAGCAACACCTGATACTGTTTGACCCCACCGCCAATGGGGATGACTTGCGACACCCCAGGGACAGAAAGCAGCCGTCGGCGTATCACCCAGTCGGCGGCCGAACGGAGGTCAAGCGGCGAATGCTGCGCACTCGTGAGGCTCACCAGCATGATTTCGCCCATAATGGAGGAGATCGGAGCAAGAATGGGCGACGCGACTTCTGGCGGGAGAGCGGCCCGGGCCAGTTGGAGTTTTTCACTCACCACCTGCCGGGCCTGATACAGATCCGTGCCCCAGACAAATTCGACCCACACCACGGAAATGCCGGTCGCGGACGACGAGCGGACACGCCGCACACCTGCCGCCCCATTCACCGCCGTTTCGAGGGGAAGCGTGACGAGCATCTCCACTTCTTCCGCCGCCATTCCATGCGCCTCGGCCAGGACGGTGACCGTTGGCGCGGTCAGGTCCGGGAAGACATCGACTGGCATGCGGACGGCGACCAGTGTGCCGCCGAGTAACACCGCCAGGGCGAGCGTCAGGACAATATTGCGATTGGCCAACGACCAGCGAATAAGACGATTCATGACTGTGTCCTGGGGCTAGTGCGCATGGTCGTGTTCGGGAAGCGTGGTGGAGAGGGACGCGAGATGCACCCGATACGTCCCCCGAGTCACGACTCGCTCACCAGCGCTGAGCCCCGCCCGCACTTCTACAAAGTCGTCCTGCCGGACGCCAAGCGCCAGTTCTCGCCGCGCAAACGTCTCTCCCCCTACCTGGACAAAGGCAAGCGGGATGCCTCTGTCATACACGACGGCACTGACCGGGACGGCAAGGGCCTGGACGACTTCTCCGGTTGGCACGCCAAGCTCGCCATGCATGCCAATTTTTAAGTGGCCCTGAGCATTATTGACCGCCAGGATAAGCGGGACGGAGCGGTTCTCGGGGTGCAGCACGCTGCCCAGGGTCACCAACCGCACATCTGGCGGAGAGAGGAGTAGGGGCGAGCTGAGGGCCGGAGCGGTAAAGCGGACCCGCTCCACATGGCGGACTTTGGCGATGTCCGCCTCAAAGACGTACCCGTTAATCCAGACGTGCTCCAGATTCATAATGGTAAACAGGCGATGACCCGCTTCAATCAGTGCCCCAGGAGTAAAGTTGACCGTGACCACTGTCCCGGCCATCGGTGCACGCAGGAGAAAGCGTTTAGCCCGAGAGGTTTGGAGGGCCGCAGCGCTGGTCGGATTCACGTCGAGCAGAGAGAGTTCCGCGCGGGAGGCCGACAGTCGGGCTATGAGGACGGCCACGTCTTTTTGGGCTTGCTCCAGTCGTCGCTTGGGAACAATGCGGTCTGCATACAGGTTCTGCACGCGTGCCAACTCGTGTCGGGCGGCCTCAAGCTCAGACTGGCTCGCCTGCACGGCATAGACGAGTTCGGCGCGGCTCTTGGTGGGTAAGGGGAGCAGCAGTGCGAGTGGCTCGCCCGGTTCAACGCGCTGTCCTGGTGTGGGAACACCTTTATCCACGGCCACCGCCCGCCCAATGATTGGTGCCGTGATATGGACCTCTCCCCCGGCTGCGGGTTTGACTTCCGCGTGGAGTTGGAGCGTGGGGTGCAGTTCCCGAGTGGCGACTGCCTGGGTCGCTAATCCTATCTGCCACTGCTGCTCTTTCAGAAAGGCAATGCCGTCGCCCGTCGGCTCTTCTACTGGGTTGACGCGGTCTTTCTCGGTTGCCACCACGACCACTTCGCCCGCGTCAATCGTATCGAGCACGGTCTGGGTGTCGGGATGAGACCGGGTAAACCGCAAACGATACGTGCCGGGTTCGGTCGGTGTGAGCACGGGGCGGTAGATGCCCGGCGATGTCGGTGTTCCCGAGTGGACGGTAAGGTGCTGGCCGTCTCGGCCCTCCAGCGTCGTTACGACGACATCCCTGGAGACCGCCTGAGCTGTCTCCAGGGATGTCAGATGTACTGCAAAAGGCGTGGCTTTGCCCACGACTAGCGGCGCAAAGTCCACAAAGAGTTCAGTCTTCGTCGTCCACTTCGTGATGCTGGTCGGTTCATGGGCTTGGTCTTCGGGTAGACGAGTGTTGCCCAACTGGCAGCTGGTCAGCAACATCAGCACACCGAAGCCCATAGAGTAATTCCGCAACATGGGCGCGGTCCTCCATAAGAGAGACACGACTTCCTGAGGGCATGGCGGGAGTTCGCCATGCCGAAGTCCGCTCATTCTTTAAGGGATAAACGACAGTCGGATACGAAACCTATACGTGACCGGGGGGAGAGCGAGGAGAAATGGCCGGGAAACAGGCCGATTCTCTGGCCGGTGGGTGGTCAGGTTGACACACCCACGACACGGTCGATGGTCGTCGAGTGTTGACCGGAAGTGCAGTGGGAGGAGCAAGCGGGAGGTGTTCGAGGGCAACGCCGAGTAGCACAAAGCTCCGTGGGAGCAGCGCGGAGAGGCTTATGTGAGAGTCGGACCTTGAGGAGTGTTCATCTGGAGCGTTATGCCCCGTGTCATACTCGTCGTGGTCATGGGAAGGCGAGGCGAGGAAATCCACGTGGACAATCGCCGAGTGGCTATGTGTGCTCTCGTGCCCATGCGCATGGTGCTGTTCAGGATGCGTGTGGAAAGTCGGCAACAGCAACGGGACTGGCAGCAGAAGGGCGAGGAGGCAAGTCCGCAAGAGAGGTGAAGATATTTTCAGCATACGTCAACGAAAGAAGTATCACAGATCGTCCATGAGAGAGAAGAGTCTTGACCTTCATTCTTGACCTTTTTGATTTCTGGAATTGCCAGGGGCGATGATGGCGGGCTACGACCGCCACCTCGCCTGCATCATTTCTCACGCCGCCAATCCGACCCTAATGCGACGCGGCGGACAGCGTCGGTGTCGGTCGGTTGATGTCCAACCTGATATGTGGGTGCTGGCGCTTCGACGACCCGATTCGAGAGTCGGCCCAGACCGGTGACCTCAACCTCGACCAGATCTCCAACATTCATTGGGCGTGAGTTTCTGGGTGTGCCCGACATAATCACATCTCCAGGCAGTAGCGTGATATAGCGACACAGATCGGCCAGGATATAGTCGATCGGAAAGATCATCTCACTCAGAGCGCCTTCCTGTACGACCGCGTCATTGAGGTAGGTCCGGAGCGTGGCTTGGCGAATGTCCACCCCACTCACGACCCCTGGACCAATCGGGCAAAAGCCGTCCATACCCTTGACGCGCAGCATCGAGCCCGCATCCGTATCGCGAAAGTCCTGGCTTCCCACGTCATTACCGGGTGCGAAGCCCGCGATATACTCCCACACCTCATCGCGGCCCACGTTGCGCATCGGTTTACCAACAATCACCGCCACCTCCCCTTCGTAGTTGAGATACTTCGTGCCTTGCGGACGCACGAGGGAACCCCGATGACTGTTCAGCGCCGTTGTCGGCTTCTGAAAATACGTGGGCGTCTCAATGTGTGGGACGCGGAACTCGGCACGGCGCGATTCATAATTCAGGTGAATGCACAGGATCTTGCTTGGTTCACACGGCGGCAGGTAGGTGGCCTCGGCCTCATGAATCGCTCGGCCATCGCCCAGCAGCAGCCCGTCGCCGTCCGGCTTGACCCACTTGGGCTGGCCTTCGTGCAAAATCCGACGCCATTCCGTCCGCGGTCCATCCAGTACACTCATGCCGATCCTCCCTTATGAACTTCGGCTCTTCGTTCAGACATTACGCAGCTGATATATCCTGTGGAGACAAAGAAGTCTTGGCGGTATTGGGTTAGCAACATCAGACGGATGATGGCCCGGTACGCCATAGCGTATAGTGCGTGGCCGAAACGACACAAATAACTTATAATTCCTTTTTCATTTGACCCAACACTATGCTGCCGTAACACGAAGGAGAAATATCATGCCCACCGACGTTCGCGGTCTTGATATCACAGTGACGAATGCCGAGGCTCTGACCGAGTATGACAAGGTGCTGACCGACCTCTGGAATTATCGTCTCGTGGCGCCAAAAAATCTGAAGCGTGTCCTCGAACTCGACCCGGACTTTCCAATGGCACACGTGGTCCGAGGGTATATGATGTCCATGCTCGAGACGGTCGCGGTCCGCCCGAAAATGCTGGCCAGCGCGTCACACGCCCGCGAACATCTTGCGGCCGACACTCGCCGCGAACGTCTGCACTGCGACGCCTTGGAAGGGTTGGCAACTGGCAATCTCGAACGGGCCTGTGCCGCTTGGGAGGCCATACTGGCCGACTATCCTCACGACCTGCTGGCGCTCAAAATGCACCACCATTCGACTTTCTGGACCGGTCGGAGTTATGTCATTCGCAATACCGTCGCCGGCGTGTTCGACTTGTGGGATGAGTCGATCCCCGGTTACAGCTTCGTCCTCGGCATGTTGGCCTTTGCGCTTGAAGAATGCGGCGATTATGCGCAAGCAGAAACCTTTGGTCGCCAGTCAATCGACCTGAACCCGGACGACCTGTGGGCGATCCACTCGGTCGCGCATGTGATGGAGATGCAGGGGCGCCTGGACGAAGGGATTGCCTTGATCGATCGGCCGGTCGAGCAATGGGCTGACCGCAACCCATTTCAAGGCCATAATTGGTGGCACCTGGCCTTATTCGCGCTTGAGCGGGGTGACTATGATTTTACGTTGGAGGTCTATGACAACAGGATACTGACCGCGAACACGGAATTCTTCCTGGATGTGCAAAACGGTGCTTCGCTGCTCAAGCGCCTGGAATTGCTGGGGGTTGATGTTGGTGATCGCTGGGAGCCCTTGGCGGAGTATGCGCGGAAGCGGGTCGATGATCATGTGCTGGCTTTTACCGATCTGCATAGCTTGATGGCGCTGGCATCCGCGGACGACAAGGAGACCGCGCAGACGTATATCAATGCACTCGAATCGTTTGCCCATACACCAGACAATTATTCCGCTTCGCTGATGGCGGATGTGGTGGTGCCGATGTGTGAAGGCGTGCTGGCGTTTGAAAACGAGGAGTATGCTCGGGCGGTCGATGTCTTGTGGCCGCTGCGCGACCGCTGGTTTGGGATCGGAGGATCGCATGCGCAGCGAGATATCTTTACGCAGATTCTCGTCGAGGCGGCCATTCGCGCCGAACGCTATGAGCAGGCACGGGCGCTGCTGGCGCAGCGGGCGTTGTTGAGACCGAACAGTCTTGGGAGCTGGCAAAAGTACGCAACCGTGTTACAGGCGTGCGGCGACGACTCGCGGGCGGAACACGCGCGGCAGAGAGCTGCTGGCTTGCATTCGTAGGGAGGGTTTCGGCAATGCATTACACGCTGACTGAGTCGCAGATTGCGTTACGGGCGCGGGCGCGCGAATTGGCACGGGACGTGATCGCACCGCGCGCCGCGGAGGTTGACCGCAGCGAACAATACCCCTGGGAAAATGTGCGTGCGTTGAATGAGGCCGGATTCTTTGGCATGACCATCCCGCCGGAGTTTGGTGGGGCCGGACTGAGCTATCTCGACGTAGTGCTCGTCATCGAAGAGATGGCAAAAGTGTGCGGGGTGACCGGACGCATTGCGGTCGAAGCGAATATGGGGGCGCTTTCCGCCATCATGCACTACGGCACGCCGGCGCAAAAAGAGCGTGCGGCTGCTCTTGTCCTGGCTGGGGATAAGCCCGCCATCTGTATTACCGAGCCTCAGGCCGGCAGTGCTGCATCGGAGATGACCACGCGGGCTGATAAACGCGGCGATACGTATGTGCTGAACGGCATGAAGCATTGGATTACCGGGGGCGGTGTTTCGAGACTCCATCTGATCTTCGCCCGTGTGTTTGACGGACAAGGGACGGAGCAGGGTATCGGTGGCTTTATTGCCGTTCGCGATCAGGATCGTGGCTTGCGCATCGGTCACCGTGAACCCACGATGGGCTTACGAGGTATTCCTGAGGCCGAAATACATTTCGAAGATCTCGAACTGCCTGCCGACCGGGTCTTAACGCCGCCGGGCGGCTTCAGGCGTGGCTTTGCCGAATTAATGAACGCCTACAACACCCAACGGGTTGGTGCGGGCACGGTTGCTTTAGGGCTGGCGACCGGAGCCTATGAAGGGGCAAAACAATACGCTTTGGACCGAGAACAGTTTGGCCGGCCGATTGCCGAGTTTCAGGGCCTGCAGTGGATGCTGGCCGATATGTCGACACAGATCGAAGCGGCGCGGCTCATGATCCACAGCGCGGCCCGTTCGCGCGGCCCCGACGACAGCCCGTTCCCGGACCCGAACGCGGCTGCGCAAGCAAAGCTGTTCGCCTCGGAAATGGCAATTAAGGTCACAAATGACGCCTTACAGGTGTTTGGCGCCAAAGGCTATTCGCGCAACACGCCGGCTGAACGCATGGTGCGGGACGCTCGCATGTTCACGATTGGAGGCGGCACGGCCCAGATCCTGCGCACGGTCATCGCGGCGCGGATTTTAGACCGCCGCTTACCGCAGACCCGTGACGGGTACGCGCGACTGGCTCGTCAAGCCCAAGAACGGTAGGGCCCTGTACGGGGTTTCCCTGCGCTCGGGGCGAACGGGGCGAGGCTCGGCGAGACGATCCAGACCCGTTCGTGCTGAGCCTGTCGAAGCAGGATGATCGGGACGGGAGTTTCTATACCTTAACGGACGGAGCAGCGACCGGGATTTATTTAAACTCGACCAGGACTTCCCGATACGGCGTTGTCCCGGCGTTGCGTGCCTTATGACGTGCCGGGACGCACATCCCCTTGCCCGGTCCGGATACAACCTCGATTTCGCCATTCTCCACTTTCAGCGAAAAGATTGCGCCCGTCGGCACCTCCATTGTGCCCAAGTCCTTCTCGTTCTCGTCGGTCACCTGCAAGGGCGCGCCCGAGATCGCGTACCACATATAGCTGTGCTCGTGCGTGTGCACAGGCGTTTCCTCGCCTGGGGCGAGCTCGAAGTTCCAAACAATTACCTTGTCGTTCTCGAAGACCTTTTCGGACCCGACATCTGCCATTGCATGCCCTCCTAGACCAAAGATTTTTTTACCCGAGCACGGAAATTTCTGCACGTCAAGCGAAGGTCAAGGGCGATGAATTCTCATGCCGTATATTCTCCCCACTCCCAGCACCACTTTTCGCTCGCTCCGCGACAACATGACAATACGATGATGACTCCTCCGGTTGTTTCTCCCGCCATTTTTTGGAACCATGCTCACCGGAGCAAGGCAATCCGCTCGCTCCGCGACTCTCAATGAATCTTGAGGACCAGACCTATGAGCGAAATCACCTTGTATACCGCCCCGACCGCGAACGGGTGGAAAGCCTCTATTGCCCTTGAAGAACTCGGCATCGATTACGACGTAGAGTATCTCCACTTCAACAAAAATGAACAGAAGACGCCGGATTTTCTCAAACTGAATCCGAATGGACGCATTCCCGTCATCGTTGACCATGATAATGACGACTTTGTGCTGGCCGAATCGGGAGCGATCTTGCTCTACCTCGCAGAGCGGAGCGGCAAACTCTGGCCGACAGACCCCCAGCTTCGTCACCAGGCCATGCAGTGGCTCATGTTCCAGATGAGCGCGGTCGGCCCGATGCTCGGACAGGCAATGTTTTTTCAGCGCATCGCAGCCCCGAAAGGCATTGTCGACGAATATGCGATCGAACGGTACGTCACGGAATCGAAACGTCTGCTGGGCGTCTTGAATGATGCGCTCCGTGACCAGGAGTATCTCTGCGGCGAATATTCGATGGTCGATATCGCTACCTTTCCGTGGGCGCGCGCGTATCGGTGGGCCAACGTGGATGTCTCGGACCTCACCCACCTGACCGCCTGGCTGGCGCGCGTCGAAGCCCGCGAGGCCGTACAGCGTGGGCTGTGCGTCCCCGCAGGCAAGCCACGCTTCGACTACAGCGACGACGAACTGACGGCG